>RDXX01000036.1 GCA_004292955.1 Oscillatoriales cyanobacterium
TTCTAATAATAATTTTTTGTACGGCACTATACTTGATTTACTTTTTTATACATCATACTTAGTGTACCACTTGTTCGACCTTAAGTAAACCGTATTGCGTTATAATTAGGTACGTAGTTGGGCTTTAGCCCTCTTTTTATATAAAAAGAGGGCTAAAGCCCAACTACGTACCTTTTATTTATATAACAGTTGCATCCCAGATGCTATCCGACCTTTGAGCGATGCTTTCGGTAGTTTAAAGTTTATTTTTACGACAATTAAACTGTCCTGCTTCGCTCGGGGGAGTAGGGGTAATCTGCCTTAAGTTAACGGTATTGCGTTATAATAATTAGGGAAAAACAAACTTATAATATTAGTTAATTGTCAGGCATACTAATCAATGTGTGTCCAGCCCAAAGACCGAATAAACACGATTAATTTTTTCCATAAATATTGGGCAAATTCATCAATTCCAAAGACTCTTGCCGCACGCGACCCGCCATCGCAGCTAACTGCAAGCTCATAAAAGCATTCAAATCTTCCAAATCACACTTTGACGAGGAAAAAATATGCTGCATTTCATTTTCCGCTTCCAAACTCAGATATCCAGCGTCAATAGCTTGTTTTACAACTTCACGAATCAGCACGATCGAAATGTTCCTTACTAAAATTCAAGGTGTCCAAAGCAAAATAATTACCAACAAGCAGTTTCCGAGGCGGTCTCGCCAAATATTTCAAATTGTTTGAGTTCGCGAGACTCTTGTTTTACCAAGCCGGACATGGCTGCTAGTTGCAAATTCATAAAAGCATTTAAGTCTTCCAGGTCATACTTTGTGGTGGTTAACATCCGCCGCAGTTGATTTTCGGCTTCAAGACTTAAATAACCTAGGCTCAGAGCTTGTTGGGCGAGATCGCGAATCAGTACCATAACACTTGGGAGTTTTATTTGTTGAATAGCCTCAGTATCAACGGTTTTCACTGACTCCGCAGTGACGGCTATTGCTCAATTTGTGTGACATTTTTAATGGCCGGCCGTGACAGCCGGACTCGCAAAGTGTGACTAAGTGTTTGCACGGGTGTGACATGGATCACGCGGGGGAGAGGGGAGAGGGGGAGATGGGAGAGGGGGAGAGGGGGGAGCATTTTTCTTATTCCCTTTGACTAATGACTGATGACTGATGACTCATGACTCATGACTCATGACTGATGACTCATGACTCATGACTACTACCTTCTACCTTCAGAAGGCTCTCACCGTCTATAATCAGCAAGTTAAATATTTACGGCAAGACCTATGGAAGCACCACTTAAAGATTTGTTACAACAAATAGCCAGATTATCGGAAACTTATGCTAATTTAGCCGATCGACTCTCCCAAGCAGCCAAACAACTGCAAGACTCGGGCTTTCCTCCCTCGGACAGCTTACTTCAAGAAATTAGCGCCTACAGCCGAAACTTTGCAGAAGTCCAAAAAAAAGCACTCGAACTCAATAAATCCGCCCTCGCCCCAGGGGAAATTGCTTCCCTCAAAGACATTCAAAACTTAGTCGAGACAGCCACAGCTTCCGCTGGTAAAGCAGGAATTCGCGATGCAGCTTTGAAAGTGCTCGATCGAGTATTGGCGATCGCCCACCGCGAACAAAGCGACTTCGCGCCCTTACAATCAGTTCATGGCAGAGCTCGGGAACTTCACCGCGCCATTTCCGAATCCGCCCCAACTCAACTGCATTCCGACGCAGAATCCTTAGTGGGCGGCAAACACCCAGTTGCAGCAGTGCTCGCCCTGGTGGAGCAGCAAGACAAACTAGATGACGAACAGTGGGTGATCCTCGAAGAAACAGTCAGCGCCGCTTTTGGGAAACAAATAGCCGTCGCCATTTCCAGAGGCAAATTAACCGTTTCGCAGATGGTAAAAGCAGCACCTGCGAAAGTCGAGCCCGTATTTCAAGCAGCAACCGAACCAAAAATCAGCACCGAACCTCTACCGGAAGTTATTATCATCCCCTCGGGAAATGCGGCGCCGAAACAAGTTACAGTTGCACCACAAATCCAAATTTTGGAATCCCCCGCCACGACGGCGCCCATGCACGAGGTGATTATCGTTCCTAGCGTGGAAGTACCTAAATCCCTCCAAGCAACCGGTTTCGGCAACATTGTGTTTGGGGCACCTCGCGAGATTCAACAAGTGCCAGTAGAGGGCGGTTTGGGATTGAAAGTGTTGGCGCACATTCAAGGAATTGGCGATCGCACTTTTAGCGCTCAAGAATACGCCGGCACTAAAGGTAAAGGCCTCCGCGTTGAAGGATTTCAAATTAATATTGAGCCACAAATTCCTGGCTTAACAGTCGAGTATATGGCTCATGTCGAAGGTGTTGGCGATACCCCTTGGATTGGCGAAGGGGAATTAGCCGGTTTTCGCGGTCAAGCGAAACGAATTGAAGGATTTGCCGTGCGGTTGAGCGGGCCGCAAGCTGATAAGTATGACGTATTCTATACTGCTCACATTCAGAATATCGGCGACACCAACGTGTCCTCCAACGGCGAATATTGCGGCACTCGCGGCAAAGGTTTGAGAATAGAAGGGATCAAGGTTTGGATTGCGCCGTCTGCGAGTTCTCAAGTTGCGACGCCTGTGGGTTTAAAAGTGTTGGCGCACATTCAAGGAATTGGCGATCGCACTTTTAGCGATAAAGAATACGCCGGTACTAAAGCTCAAGGCCGCCGAGTCGAAGGTTTTCAAATTAAAATAGAGCCTCCGGTTCCCGGTTTAAATTTGCAGTACATGGCTCACGTTGAAGGAGTTGGCGATACTGCTTGGATTGAGGAAGGGGAATTAGCCGGTTTCCGGGGTAAAGCCAAGCGCATTGAAGGATTTGCAGCACGGCTGACTGGGGTGAAAGCTGATAATTACGATGTATTTTACACCGCTCACATTCAAAATGTGGGTGATACTCCTGTTGGTTCTAACGGTCAATATTGCGGCACTCGCGGCAAAGGTTTGAGGGTTGAGGGGATGACGGTTTGGGTTGAGGCTAAGGGGTAAAAATGATAAATGAATGGAAAATTTTAATTTAAATTTTCCATTCATTAAGTACCCGAATCAGTAGGGTGCGTCAGTTCGCATTATTTTTGCCAAAAACTAACAATTTTGAAGCTGACGCACCAGCCAATAAATGGTATAGCCTTTCTCAAAAAGATGAGGTATAACTGACAGCTTATATAACCGCTTAAACCAAGAGGGCTCTCTTCCCAACAACGTCCGCGAATCTTTGTGAGAACCGCTATACGTCAGAACGATACTTTATACTTTATGTGCTTATTCAGAATCCCAAAATTGACAGCAATATGTCTCTTTGACCATTTCAGCTTGAATTTTTTGGTTGATTTCGGAGCGATTGAGTTCCCAGTTGCGGATGGTATGCACAATATCGATACCGGCCCAAATCAACATTCCGAGGACGATCGCACCAATTAAATATTCCATAGCTTTTTAAAAGGTTGAGGTTTTCTGGATCTGATCTAGCGCGGTAATTAACAGCAAATGGGATGAAAATTGTCGCAGTTGAGTGGGAATTTTCACATTTATTCTTTAGTCAGCTAGGAGTGGACTTCATTTTAACTGTTAATCAACCTTCCAAAGCTGCCAAGAGACTATGATGTTTTTTACCCGATCGCCCTGCTTAATGGTGCAGCAGGTGCGATAAGCTTTCAGCAGCATGGGCGATCGCACTTGGAGCAGTTTCGCAACCCGCGGCTTCGGCGGCACAGTGGCTGGCGTGGAGTGCGTGTCCGACTGTTTTCGCCCCAGAGTCGCGCCGTCAGCTACAAAACCATTAGCTTCGTACTGGCCCATTTCGGCTTGCATCTTCCTGTTAAACTCAGATTGATTCGGTTCCCAGTTGCGGACTGTTTGGACAATCTCGATCCCAGCCCAAATTAGCATTCCGAGGACGATCGCAGCAATCAAGTATTCCATAGCTTTATGAAAAATTGAGGTTAGCTTTATATAATTTAACGCAGCAATTGCCAAGAAACAGGAAGGCAATGACAGCACTTTGCTAGCATAATGATGAATATTCCTTTCGATACTAGAGGCAATATGGCAACAATTACGATTCGCAATGTGCCAGATCAATTGGTCGATCGCATCAAACGGCTTGCGGAACAAAAGGGAGTTTCGATGGAGCAGGAAATTCGCGATCTGCTACAAAGCCGTTATGTGCAGCGGGGCGCGGTGATCGATCGCATCCGTCGGCGTTGGGACATTCTGCCGGTGCAAACGGCTAGCCAACTGCAAGACTGGAAAGAGCAAGGACGACCCTGATGGTAATTGATACAATGGTGTTCGCTTATGCGCTGTTGCGGGTGGAGAATCATCACGAGCAGGCGATCGCAGCCTTAGAGACAGCAGAGCAGATTATTGTGCCCGATTCGCTATTTGCCGAGTTGGGTAATGTGGTATGGCAATGGATTCAGTTTCGGCAGTTGCCAATTGAAACAGGGCTAGAGGTGCTAGACGATGCAGAGGCATTAATCGATAAGATTGTCCCTAGCGCTCAGGTTCGAGAGATTGCTTTGGAGCTAGCAGTCGGGGCCAATCATTCGTTTTATGATGCGTTATTTGTCGCGGTGGCAATTCGGGAGGAAGTTCAAGTGATTACGTTCGATCGCAAACTAGCGGCAAAGTTTCCCGATCGAGTCCAGCTTTTAGAATAACGATGATGCCTGTCAAAAGGTCGGCATACCGTGATTTGTTAAATTGGTTAAAAGTTATCGTTGAAAGAGCGCTAAAAGCTTCAAAAACAGTAGTTAAGTTTAATCAAATTTTGTATAGTCAACTGGTAAAAGTGCTATGACACAAAATCCTAATGAAGCTAGAGAATACGATGCTGTCCTTGGCAGTGAGGCTCCAATGCCAACTAACGCCGCTGTTTTGGGAGGCATCGAAGGTGTAAAGATGCGCTTGGCGAGTGCAGTTGTCGAGCAACGAATTGCTGCCGTTTTAGATGCGCCCAAGTATGGAGAAGCTGGTTTAGATTTGGTGATTCGGGTTTTGCAGGATGAATCAGACCAGGTACAAAGAGCTGCATATCGGCTATTGCGGGAAAGGACAGAGCCGAGAGTTAAACAGATTTTACAAGAGTACAATCCCTGGCGACTTTTTGAGCGCTTGTATAAAAGTAATTTTGATTGGCATTCAAGTTCGGTTAATTCCGTCGCTATCAGCCCTGATGGACGAACGATTGTTAGTGCAAGTGACGACACAACAATTAAAGTCTGGAATCTGGACACAGGGGAATCGATCAGAACTCTTGAAGGACATTCACACGCGGTTTATTCCGTTGCCATCAGCTCGGATGGGCAAACTCTTGTAAGTGGGGGTTGGGACAATATTAAAGTCTGGAACCTGGACACTGGGGAATTAATCAGAACTTTTGCAGGAGATTTAAATTATTCCGTAGCCATCAGCACAGATGGGCAAACTCTTGTGAGTGGGAGTGGGGACAATATTACAGTCTGGAATCTGCACACAGGGGAATCGATCAGAACTCTCGAAGGACATTCAGACGAGGTTACATCCGTCGCCATCAGCCCGAATGGACAAACTTTGGTGAGTGCGAGTAGGGACAAAACAATCAAAGTCTGGAATCTGCACACCGGGAAATTAATCAGAACGTTTGCAGAACCTTCAAACTCAGTTTATTCCGTTGCCATCAGCCCGGATGGGCAAACTCTTGTGAGTGGGAGTGGAGACCGTACTATCAAAGTCTGGAATCTGCATAGGGGAGAATTAACCAGAACCCTTTCAGGACATTCAATGAGCGTTAATTGCGCCGTCATCAGCCCGGACGGGCAAACTCTTGTGAGTGCGAGTTGGGACAAAACTATCAAAATCTGGAAGCTGCACACCGGGGAATTGATCGGAACTCTCGAAGGACATTCAAGCTCAATTTATTCCGTAACGATCGGCACAGATGGGCAAACTCTTGTGAGTGGGGGTTACGACCAAACCATCAAAGTATGGAATCTGCAAGCCAGGGAATTGATCAGAACCTTTGGAGAACATTCAGACGTAGTTAATTCTGTTGCCATCAGCCCAGATGGGGGAACTCTTGTGAGTGCGAGTAGGGACAAAACAATCAAAGTCTGGAATCTGGACACAGGGGAATCGATCAGAACTCTTGAAGGACATTCAGATGCAGTTAATTCCGCAGCCATCAGCCCGGATGGGCTAACTATTGCGAGTGGGAGTTACAAAACCATCAAAATCTGGAATCTGGATACTGGGGAATTGATCAGAACTCTTGAAGGACATTCACACCAGGTTAATTCTATTGCCATCACTCCGAATGGGCTAACTCTGGTGAGTGGCGGTTGGGACACCATCAAAGTATGGAATCTACACACAGGGGAATTGAGCAAAACCCTTGTAGGAAATTCACACGGGGTTAATTGCGTTGCCATCAGCCCGGACGGGCAAACTTTCGTTAGTGGAGATTGCCAGAACACCCTCGAAGTTTGGAATATGGAAACCGGGGAATCGATCGGAACTTTTGCAGGACATTCAGATTTAATTAGTTCCATAGCCATTAGCCCGGATGGGCAAACCCTTGTCAGCGGGGGTGGGGGTTACGACAAAACAATTAAAGTCTGGAATCTGCACACCGGGGTATTGAACAGAACTTTTGCAGGACATTCACGATCAGTTAATTCCGTCGCCATCAGCCCTGATGGGCAAACTATTGTGAGTGGAAGTGATGACAACACTATTAAAGTTTGGAGCCTGCACACCGGGGAATTGATTAGAACTCTCGAAGGACATTCACACGAGGTTAAATCCGTTGCCATCAGCTCGGATGGGCAAACTCTTGTGAGCAGCGCTCGGGAAATTGTAGTGTGGGGTGTGCGGTAAAGTTTTTGTTGGGTAGAGTTTCGATTCGCAATGTACTCGACAAAACTGGACAACCAGACCAATAATCCGTCACTCAACTCGATGACTTATTTCCCTTGCAACACCGTGCCGTTCGAGGAGAATTGTAACCCCCATTAATATCATTTACAGTAATTAATAGCGAAACAAAACCTATAATGGTGAAGTAGAAAAAATCATGCCATACAGTCAATTTACTACGATCGCCAAAGCGAAACAAGCTTTCGGTCTGACAGTCCAAGAAGGAACTCGCTTTATACCTCCGCTAAGCCCGATCGCACCCTCAGACATCCTCAGCGGCACCCTCCAAGATAGCCTCCCCATCGTCGCTACATCGGGAAGTGAAAAAGCGCGATCGGAAGGGATTATCTATCCGGTGCTGCTGGAAGTGAGGCGGATTCTCGATCGCCAAATTAGCCTTTTCTCCGGCGAAGATTTCACGATCGACGAAGCTGTCGGACTGAATGGAGTGTTTGATTTTCTGCTGGCGCGATCGTCCGAAGTGCTAGAAATTGAAGCCCCCGCCGTTGTAATTGTCGAAGCTAAAAAGACCGACCTCAAAAGCGGATTGGGTCAATGTATTGCCGAAATGGTTGCCGCTCAACGCTTTAATCAAGCCAAAGAAAAAAACATCCCCATCATCTATGGGAGCGTGAGTAATGGCATTCAATGGCAATTTATCAAACTCGAAAACCAAATTGTGACGATCGACTTATCCGTCTATCCTCTGCCCCCAGTCGAGCAAATCCTCAGCTTTTTCGTTTGGATGATCCAGAATGGTGCTGTTAACTCAGAAACAATTTAACCTTGCAATGCCGCCAACAGACATAACAACAAAGCCTCAGTCCACTCAACAACAGCACCGTAAGTATCGCCCGTGTGGCCGCCCAAACGGTGGTTAAACCAGGCTCCGGCAAAAATTCCGATCGCACTTCCCCCCAAAGCCATCCCCACCGCCAACAGCCAGCGATCGCCCTCCAAGACAACTTGCAGCACGCTCAAACTCAGCAGCAACAGCACTCCTGGGATAAAATCAAAAGGTGAATAAATCGATTCTTTATGAAAAGCTCCCTTCCCCTCCGGGCGGAGATACGGATAGCGGGCGATCGCCACCAGTTGGGCCCACCTCCCCCAACCCGCCACACCCATCAAAGCCAACCACCGATAGTTACTCAAGTCCGAGAGCGCGGCAGTTTTGAGCAGGACGATCGCGATCGCAGCCATCGCTCCAAAAGCCCCTGTAACGCTGTCCCGCATCACTTCCAGCCTGCGAACCGGGTCGGGGACTGCCAGCCCGTCCGCCGCGTCCATCGCCCCGTCTAGGTGCAGCCCGCCAGTCACCGCGATGCCTAAAACTACCACCAAGGCCGATCGAGTCAGAGCAGGCATACCCAACAACTGCAACCCAAAATCCGCGAGTCCCAGCATCCCACCAATCAAAAGCCCGATCGCCGGTGCCAAGCGAGCAATGCCCCGAAACTCCAAAGTCCAAGACATCGGTACCGGCAAGCAAGTATAAAAAGCGACGGCCGCTGCGATGGCAGCACCTTGATTCCGGAAAAAGTCGATCGTAGAGCGAACCAATTTATCATCCATCTTGACACTCCCCGACTATCAAGGTACGGGGATTCTTAAGACATTTCTGTCAAAATATCCCTATTGCTAGGGTTCCCAGGCTGACTACGTTTGCACGCTTAAGTGCGTAATCATATGTCCTCAAAAATGTTTTAGGCGTAGACTTTCCCACCGGGAGGGGGTAGGTTTTTAAATCTTGTCTGATCTGTTTATTCTACCATCTTCATTTGTGAAGATGGATTTGTTATTTTACTTAACAATGGCAAAAAGCCGTCCTATAAGGACGGGGTTTTTAACCCAATTTTTTGATAAGGTAGAAAATTTTTCATGTTGTATGCGGTTGCTAATCCATTAGCCTGTGCCAGAATTGGAATTGTAACAGCCTAGTCCTTTGGATCGGGCATTCCTCCTGCCCGAGCTCTTTTCCCCGGAAAACCTCTGCCGGCAGCGATCCCGAAGATCCCAATCTAAAATGGCTAAACTTAAGATCCGCGTTTCCCGTATCCAGAATTCTAGCTAACTCCCTGATTTCCAAGTCGGGAACATATTACAACAGAGGCTTTTGCTCCATGAGTGACCAATTAAATAACAGGGTAGTTGCTCCTTGCATCATCGATACAGGCATTGTCGTCAACAAGCGCGATATCAAAAGATTGCTGTTTGATTTAGGACGTGTCCGCTACCTTCACATCCAAGATGGCAAGATTTACAGCGAAGGGGAAGGTTATGTGCTCGAAGTCTTCGCCAACCCCGATCGTTCTACCCTGATTGCCAACCACGCGCTTTATTTGAACGTATATAGTTTTGATTACCTGGAACTTAAACAGTCCCCAGAAGAAGGTTCTTATTTTGACCTGATGCAAGATGGACGGCAGTTGCGGTTAATTCCTCTCTCCAATCCCTTGCAAGAACAAGTCGCCCGCAATTTAAATGCTGCGGCGTTGGATGCGGTGGTCGATCAGGTACTCTCAGGAAATTGGGATCTGCAATTGGATGAGGATGATTCTCCGTTTTAATCGTCAGTCAGTCGATTTTAGATTTTAGATTTTAGATTTTAGATTTTAGATTTCCTCGCAGCTTTGAATCTGGGAGGTAGAGTTAAGGTCTAAAATTTTTTGCTCTCCACGACGATTGTCGGAAACTTGTCTCTGTTTTTGGGCGGGGTCATGGTTTTTTTTGTCGCGATGTCAACAACAATAGATTACATAACACGGACTGCCCAGTAGCGGTTAACGATCGACGGTGACTAATGACTGAAGACAAGGCAAAATTTTCTTTTAAATGTCAGGCTAATTGCAGCCATACCCAAGCACGTGCAGGGGTTTTTGCGACTCCCCACGGTATTGTGGAAACGCCTAAATTTATGCCGGTGGGGACGCTGGCTAATGTCAAAACCTTGACACCGGCACATCTTGAGGACGCAGGTTCTCAAATGGTTTTGGCAAATACTTATCATTTGCACTTGCAGCCCGGGGAAGCGATTGTCGCCGGCGCGGGCGGATTGCACAAATTCATGGCTTGGCCTGGCCCGATTCTGACGGATTCGGGCGGCTTTCAGGTGTTTAGCTTGAGCCAAATGCGGACTATTTCTGAGAATGGGGTGACTTTTCGAGCTCCCCGCGACGGCCGCATCATTAATTTAACGCCGGAAAAGTCGATCGAGATTCAGAACGAGTTGGGCGCTGACGTGATTATGGCCTTCGATGAGTGTCCGCCTTACCCCGCTACACGGGACGAGGTGGAGGCGGCCACAGATCGCACTTACCGCTGGCTGCAACGCTGTATGCAAGCTCACTCACGCCCGGAGCAAGCTTTGTTCGGTATCGTCCAGGGGGGCGTTTTCCCAGATTTGCGATCGCGCGCGGCGAACCAGTTGGTAGACTTGGATTTGCCCGGTTATGCGATCGGCGGAGTTAGCGTCGGCGAATCGGGGGATTTGATCGCAGATATTGTGAGAGTTACTGCGCCCCTGTTACCGGCAAATAAACCCCGTTATTTGATGGGGATTGGCACCTATCGCGAAATGGCCTTGGCTGTGGCGAGTGGCGTAGATATGTTTGACTGCGTGATTCCGACTCGGCTGGGCCGTCACGGCACGGCTTTTGTGCGTGGGGAACGCTGGAATTTGAAAAATGCTCGGTTTCGGGAGGATTTTGCTCCGCTGGATGAGTCTTGTCCTTGCTATACCTGCCAAAAATTCAGCCGGGCTTATTTGGCACATTTGGCGCGGGCTAAGGAAGCACTCAGCTATACTTTGCTGGCGCTGCACAACGTGACAGAGTTGATTCGCTTTACTGGGAGGATGCGGGAGGCGATTTTGGCCGATCGATTTACTGAAGAGTTTGCCCACTGGCTGGCACCAACTGTCGATCGATCTTGATTGGCTTTGGTGAAGATATGCGACAATTATTAAAATTGTGTTGGATAGGTAGGTTGATTCATGGAAGCTGCATTACTGTTGGCTAAACTCCCCGAAGCTTATGCGATCTTTGATCCTTTGATTAATGTTTTGCCAGTGATTCCCGTGTTTTTCTTGCTGCTGGCTTTTGTCTGGCAAGCGGCTGTCGGGTTCAGATAAGTTTCATTTCATTAAAAAGCAGGGGCAATTTACCAATTGCCCCTGCTTTTAGCTGTTGAGTTTTTGAGCCGATCTCGTTTACGGTTATTTTGGAATTATTTAACCGCAGAGAACGCAGAGAAAGAGCCCAGAGATCTGAATAATTTTGATATGCTATGTTTAGCCCTGGCCCATCGCAATTTTAAATGCCGGTCTTTCTGAGATGCGCTTCATGTAATCTAAAACAGCCGGGTAAGGACTGAGATCGACTTGTAGCATCATCGGAATGTAAATCAACATCGATCCGACTGCTGCGTCAGCGACACCGAATTCATCGCCCATTAAAAACTGCTGTTTCTCGAAAATGCTATTTAATGGTTGTAACAATTTCGGGGTTTCGCGATCGCGGCTGGCTTCGACAAATATTCCCGGGCCGAGAGTGGCGTTAGCAAAGATGACCCACTGCACGATTTCGGCTTGTTTTTCCACAGTGTCCGGCATCTTACCATATTTTTGAGCTAAATACAGCAAAATTGCCCCGGACTCCCAAAGTTTAAAATCTCCGTCCACAATAGCTGGTACTTTGCCGATCGGGTTAATTTCCAGAAACTCAGGCTGCAAGTGTTCCGCTGCTTGCATATCCAGCAAGACGAATTCGTAAGGAACCGCTATTTCTTCGAGATACCACTTGACAATTGAGGCCCTACTGCGACCTTGGCCGTAAAGTTTTAGCACGGAATTTTTATCCTTGTAATGCAATATTGTTGTTATAGCATTTTTGGTCAGTTGACAGTTGATAGTTGATAGTTGATAGTTGTCAGTTGATAGTTGTTGATTGGGAATTAGCCATTTGAAATTAGAACCTTCTGAGAATGCTGATGTTACGGGATCATCTCAGTTTTGCATTTACAGTGCGAGCTCTTAAGCTCGCACTACCTACCATAAAAAATGCTTCTTGCAAAACTGAGATGCTCCCGATGTTACGGTGGGGAAAACGACTAATGACTAATAACGTTCACTTTTCGGGGACAGCGCTACCGATTACTGACTAATGACTAATAACGTTCGCGAGCCGGGGACAGCGCTACCGATTACTGACTAATGACTAATAACGTTCGCGAGCCGGGGACAGCGCTACCGATTACTGACCCATAACTAATGGCACTTCTGTTAAGTGTAAAAACAAGATTCTGCCATCCATTTTTGTTAACTATGAGATGTTATAATTACAATATTCTAATCGACTGTTTTAGTTTACACTAAACTTTAGTAAAATAGCAATATTTCATAATCCATTCATTTTTACGTCACATTTGTTTCACAATTGACTGTTGAAAAATGCCGGGATTAGCTGTATTATATGGCAGACTATTTATCAAGTCACAAAATTCAGAATGCCACAATCTCGACCTTACCAACCATTGCTGCTGAGATTACTGCACGGGGCTAACGCTGCGATCGCCCTTTTATCAATTTTGAGCGCATTTATAGTGTACAACACCTATGACGGGCGCTTCGGGAAAGTCCCCGTGCCTCGGATTGCAGACATTATCGGGATTCACGGCACTTTTGGCAAGCTGTTAATTTTAGGAGTGATGCCAGCTTTTGCATTGTATAGTTTCCATGCAGGTCAAAGACGGTTGGTGCAGCAAGATTCTTTTGCCAAACTGGCGCAGTTGGGAACACCGATTTGGTGGTACAGTTTGCACCGGATTGTGAATACTTTGATGTTGTTAGCGCTCACTTTTGCGATCGCATCTGGCAGTATGGTTAAGGAAGAATGGCTGCCGGCTGGGGATTTGACACAGGTTTGGTATTATTTGCACCTCTCTGGTTGGGTGGTATTGGTGTTTTGTCTGCTAATACACTTGTTGATGAGTGCGAAGGTGGGAGGTTGGCCCCTAATTTTGTCGATGTTCGATCGCAAATACCGCCCGGAGGATTCACCGGCTGTTTGGTGGCGGAAAATTCGCTCTTTTGTCGATCGCTCTTAATCGAGAACCCATTGATTGTGCATTATTTCTGGTAAAATCACCACAGACCAAACTATTTAACAAGTGATCGTAAAGGTAATGAGGTATGTTGTTGGGCTTAAGCCCTCTTATATTTATTATCTAGTAAGCAATGCCGAATCAAAAACTCCATTTATAGTCAGCTATACTTTATATTTCTGAGAAAGGCTATAGCCTTTCTCAAAAAAATGAGGTATGACTGACAGCTTATAAAACCACTAAACTAAGAAGGGCTGAAGCCCAACAACGTACCTCATCTTTCTGACAAAGGCTATAATAACTCCCAACAACATCAAAAATCAATTAATTTATGCAAGTTTGTCTCGTTACAGGTGGTAATTCCGGTGTTGGTTTAATGACATCTTTAGGTTTAGCTAAATTAGGACATCATGTCTTTATTGCTTGCCGATCCCAGAAAAAAGCGACAAACGCGATCGCCTACATCCGTGAAACCACTGGAAATCCCAATATAGAATATTTACCCTTAAATCTCGCCTCCTTAGAGTCAGTGCGTCACTGTGTCAAGCTATTTCAAGACCGAAATTTGCCCTTACATATCCTCGTCAATAATGCCGGAATATTCGATGCCAGAGGAATGACTCAAGAAGGATTTGAGTTGATTTGGGGGACTAATTATTTAGGTCATTTTCTTCTGACTTATTTATTATTAGATAAGATACCAGATTCCGCCTCAAGTCGCGTGATTTTCGTCTCCTCAGATTTAGCATTAAAACCCACTCAAATTAAATGGGATTTATTTATCAAAAAAACACCCTTAAATTTTATCGAATCATATAACCAGTCAAAACTTTGCCTGTTGCTCTTAACCAGACAACTTGCCCAAAAATTAACGAATGTCACAGTTAACGCAGTTCATCCAGGTTTTGTCCAATCTAATATTACCATCGGTCATCGTTTGAGCAAATATCTCGGTTTAGGAATTAGTCCCGAACAGGGAGCTTATAGCAGTCTCTTATGTGCAAATTCTCCAGAATTTGAGTTGATCGCAGGTAAATTTTTAGGTCGAACAGGACAAGAAATAACATTACCTGTATTAGCACAAAATAATGATTTATGCCAACAGTTATGGGAAAAAAGTTTATTATGGACTGGCTGCACTCAATCCGTCCAGAAAGAAAGAAATAATTATGATGCTACTGATGGGATATGGGGGCCTTACGATCTCAAGTTAAATCAGGATGAACTCGCGACTATTTGCGATCGTATCTTTAAGGAAGTTTTACCAAAACCGCCCGTTAAAGTTTTATTGACTCAGGCATTAAAAGCCCTTTTGAGGTGCCAATTTGGTTCAATTATGTTACTGCTGGTTCAATGTTACAAAGGCCAATTCTATATGGAAAGACATTTAGATTCGGCTGCGGTGTTGCACCTGTGTCAAGATGATAATTTATTGAAAATACTGACAGCTTATTTAGGAGACAATTTACAATTATGGCGGTCAGAATTATGGGTCAATTATCCCTCGCGTCAATTAATTCCTTTTTGGCATCGAGATATTTATCCTAATTTACTGACTGGGGAGGGAAAAACAATTAATATTTATATTGGTTTAACAGAAGTAACGGAGACAAACGGGTTTGAATATATCTCGAAAAGTGACCTCAAAAAATGTCAAGTCAAAATTACCGATTTCTTTAGTGGGAATCATTTTTTTCGAGTTCCCAATGAAGTTGAAGAGAAGGCGATTCCGGTAGTTTTAAAACCCGGTGAGTTTATTTTATTTACCGATCAACTTGTACATCGTTCGATTTATAATAGAAGTGGCAAAGTTCGTCTTTCTTTAACATTGCGGGTCGCCCAACCGAGTATAAAAGTTTTACCAGGTTACACTTCTAATTATCAGGAACCTGTCACTCTGAATTCTAGGTAAGTTGGGGATTGGGGATTAAAATTTTATTTATTTCTTATTTCTTTCTTCTTTGTGGTGAAAGTGAAGAATGTCAGCCAATTAGTGCAGAAGCTGAAGCAGAAGTTGCTCTGACTAGAAATGTGAAGAAGACTTTTTTCAATAACCAATCCGTAAAAAATGGTAACAAGAATAATAGTCCGATCGCTCTTAATGAAAAAATGAACAGAAATATCGTATTAATGGTTGTAGAAGTTTTGGTGATGGGAGGTTGGTTGTTTGCTGTGGCTGCTCCTTTATTATTCCCCTAATCCTATCATATCAAGTTTGGTGAAGAATTTAGAATTAGGTTTGTAGTGAGGACTTCAGTCCTTCATGAATGCGGACTAAAGTCCTCACTACTAACCGATATGAAGCTTTTTGTGGTGAGCGACAAGATTTGTGGCGGGTTTCCTAGGCTGCGGAATACCCGCTCAAAATATCGGCAATTCTATTATAAACTCAGCACCGCCTTCAGTTGGAGATTGAATTTGAGATTGAACTGGAGATTGAACTGTCATGCGCCCGCCATGCAACTCTACAATAATTTTATAGCAAACCGACAGCCCCAATCCTGTAAAATTTTTTAATGATTTAGTATGGTAAAATGGGTCAAATACTCTCTGTTGAATTTCCGGCGGAATTCGGGAACCGTTGTGGGCGATTGAGACTGCAATAAATCTGCCTGTTGAATGCTCGACAATATCTGTTTTAATTGTAATAGTTTGATCGAATTTGTCAATCCTGTTAACAGCATCAATCGCCTTGCTGAGGATATTAGCGAATACTTGGCTCAGTTGACCGGGATAACACAAAATTGGTGGTAGGTTGCTGTACTCCTTGATTACTAATATTTTTTTCTCCAGTCGGTGAGCGAGCAACAGTAGAATATTGTCGATGCTTTCGTGAAGGTTGGCGCGTTCTTTGTTGGGTTCATCTGGAAGTGAAATGTTCCGCAAAGCCAGGATGCTCTGGCGTATGCGATCGGTTCCTATTTTCAGAGAGTTGAGAATTTGTGGCAAGTCTTCGCTGATAAAATCTAGGTCGAAGCTCTCTATTTCTTGGGCAATTCGCGGCACAGGTGTGGGATATTGTTCGCGGTAGAGGCGAAGTATCTTCAGCAAATTATTGAGATAATCGTTGACGTGAATCAGACGGCCGTAAATAAAGTTAATTGGGTTGTTAATTTCCTGGGCAATTCCGGTGGCGAGTTGACCGACAATTGTCATTTTTTCGCTTTGTACTAAATGCTCTTCGGTTCTTCTGAGTTGTGCTAATACTTCTTCTAAAAGTTTGAGTTCTTCTTGAATTTGCCCGTGGAGTTGGGATTGGGAAATTGCGATCGCCAGTGAGTCTGCAATTGCCTCCAAAACTTCCACTTCGTCGGGAGTCGCAAACCGCCGATTCGCACAAGCGAACAGATATCCCAGCCGATTAGTCTGAGTCAGTACGGGTACTGCTGCGTAGTGGCTGTCTGTGAGTTCGAGATGCACTGCTTCCTGAGAGTCTGTGGCATCGGGGGCGGAGGTTTTCTTGAGAAGTATCGTTTCGCACCGATGCAGCCGTGCAGCTAAATCTCCAGAGGGCCCTGTTTGGGCGCCGAAGATTCCCAAGCGCCCCGGTAAACCTTCCCGGCAATATTCCCAGCAAAATTCTACAGTATCTTGTCGCGGGTCGTACCAGCCGAAAATTGCCCGATCGAGCTTTAGCAAAGTACCGAGTTCGTCTACTGTAGTTTGCAGGATGCGATCGAGCTCCAAGGAAGCGCGAATGCGGCCTGTCAATCGGTGGAGAAGGGCTTCTGCGCGAGTGCGGATGCACTTTTGGGAAAACAGTTTCAGTGCCACAATTACCGCGAAAATAGCTGCGGCGAACAGTCCGGTGGCTGCTGCTGCTAATCTATTTAAGGCGAACAGTTCTTTTTCGAGATTGTCGCTGGGAATTACTAGGGCGATCGACCATTCAGCTTGTTCTAAAGGAAGATAGGCAACATAAACTCTGGCGTCGTTGATTTGAGTCAGTACAATGCCCGTTTTTTGATAAACCATCTCCCGGACTACATTCGCCAAATTAGGATCTGCGGACTCTAAAAGACTGGGAGCAGCTTTGTCAATATTTCCCATTAACCGAGTGTCGGGATGGACAATCGGCACTCCTTGAGAATTGAGTACAAAAGCGTAACTTCCTGCCTCATATTCCAGCTTTCCCGCTACTTCGGCAATTCTGTCGATGCTGATGACACCGTTCATTACTCCGATCGCCTTTTTTGGTTGATTCTCCTGAGAATTTGACCACACCGGAGCCGAAATGGGAACAATACTTTGTTTTTTGACCGTGCGAGAAATGGTAGGATCTGAAACATATACTTGCCCAGCCATTGCCTTTTTGAAGTGTTGGCGATCGCTAACGTTAATCAAAGCTCTACCGACTTTTGTGGTATAATAAGAACCATCGGGTTCAATTAATGCGAAATGCTTGAAGTCTTGGAGTCGATTTACTTCGGATTTTAAATAAGGCCCTGCCATAGACCAATTCATCGATCGCACCGGAGGAGTGTTAGCAAGGGTTTCGAGCTCAGTCTTTCTCGTGCCGATCCAGCGATCGATCTTATTACCGCGCTCCTTAACTTCTAACAAAACATTTCGCTCTAAATTGTTGACAATCAAGCGGCGAACCCTTTGATAGCTGATACAACCAGCGATGCTAGCTGCCATAATTGTTACGCCCAAAATTAACAACGCAATTTTGTAGCGCAGATCGTATTCGCCCTTAAATCTCGCTGGCAATAGTTGAGTTAATTTCCACCACTTCACTTTCGCAAAGCTTCCCATGGTTTGACCAATTTGTGAGATTGAAATTCTCAGCTCACCAGCGATGAACTTGCCCGCCTGTCAGCAGTCTGAAACTACTAGCAATAATTGCGGGGATTTTTGAATTTTTTCCCGCCGGCCCGCTCACCTTGTCTGACTGGAATCAGATTCTACCATATTTTTGAGAAACTACAATATTTATTCAACAATTTAATTATTCAAATTTTTCATAGTTTTGTTAACTGCTATTAATAATTTATGTCAATTGGGCAAGATAGCCCACAAGCACCCGATGTTGAAAAAAAGAGTAAATCTGGGACAGTTGACAGTTTTCATCAGTCAGAAGGAAGAAGAGAGAGGCAAGAAGGCAGATGCCATTCGGATTCGCGAGCGTCAAAAAAAGGAAGAGGGAACAAGAAGGAAGAAGAGAGAGGGAATACACAGCCAGCTTTGTTAGCCACTCATATTTTATGTTTAATTAGGTGGATTGACTGGTTTGGTAATGTTGAAATATATTGCTTTTGTGCAATTAGGTAAGGTGCGGACTGCACCCTACATTGATATGTATGGCGTTGCCGCAATCATAAAATATTAAAAGTTTTGAGTTATTGTTGAACGAAAAATTTGTTGTTAAATCTTTAATTCAAATCTCAAAACTTTTTGCGGTGCTAAATAGCTGCTGTTTGGCGATTTATTTATAGAACCTTGTGAGTGTGTTCGTGCTGTTTCACATTGTCTTCAGTGCGAATGACCCGCTCGGTGTTCAGCACTCTTTTGCGTTCTAAGGAATAGGTAAAGTCGTTGCGAACTGTTCCTAAGGGAATGTGAACTTGAGCCTCGGGGCGGATTTTGTAAGTGCGGGCTGCGGCGATCGCCCGAAAGCCAAATTCTTCGCTAAACTGAGCTTCGGCGGGGAATTCCGGCAGCCTTTTGGGTGATTCGCCGTCGAGTATCGAGCCTAAAGTCGTCCCCCAAGCCATTTCATAAGATGTGGGAATTCCCTTGACAATTGCTTGCAAAGCTGCTGAGGGGATAGGTTCGATTACTTTTACTTGATGAACTTCGCCTTCTTCTTTGATGAAGCAGGTGGCTAAACCCACTACTATGTAGTCGTCGGTACCGAGTTCGGGTGCGCTGGGATAAACTGTTGCAGTCGTCATAAGAAAAGGTTGGTAGTGGAGAAACCGGGAGGGAGAAATTAAGCGATTTGAGATTTTTGCCGGAGATTTTTTCGGGGGATTTTACCTGAAAAATCTCAAACTGGCGGTTCTAGTCTCTAAAATTTTTGTTTAAAGCTCCAAAAAGCCGATCGCGCCAGTTAGTCGATCCTACCACATCAAGGCAACTGCCGGATGATTCGGCAAGGATTCCCCGCCGCCACGACGTTGGCGGGAATATCTTTGACAACAACACTGCCTGCGCCGATCGTGCTATTGTCGCCAATAGTGACTCCCGGGCAAATAATACTTCCGCCGCCAATCCAAACATTATTACCAATATTAATTTCAGAGGCGAGATCTCGGCCAGAAAGTCGGATTTCCGGATCGGTGGGATGAAAAGCAGTGTAAATTTGCACGTTGGGGCCGCACAGCAAATTTTCGCCGATGTTAACTCGATTGCAGTCGAGAATCACGCAGCCAAAATTCATGTACAATCCGTTTCCCGCATAAATATTGCTGCCGAAGTCGCAGTAAAAAGGCGGCTCGATTTCAATTTTGGGGCCGATTGCACCGAACAATTCGCCAAGGATTTCTAACCGTTTCTCAGGTTCGTCTTCGCGGGTAGAATTGTAGATTCTGGCGAGGCGGCGGGCTCGCTGGCGATCGGCAATTAATTGTTCATCCGCAGCTAGATACAATTCGCCGGCGAGCATTTTTTGTTTTTCGGTTTTTTCCATAAGAATCGGCGGTAATAATCGGCCCTAATAATCGGCGGTAATAATCGGCGGAATAACATAAAACGGCGGTTGAAACCGCGCCTAAACAAACAATGTCCACCTCCGTGGACTGAAGAAAATAAGGTAATTTCAACCCAATACGCGATTGATAAGACGGCGGTTGAAACCGCCGTCTCCTTCAACCCGCGGAGGCGGGTTTTGCTTGTATAGACGCGGTTTCAACCGCCCGGTGTTCTTGATTCTGCAAACAAACAGCTAAATCCAGATTAGTTAATTGCTCAAAAGCTCGATCGATCGATCCTTTTCCCCGCAAAAAACCAGTATTCGCAGCGGGGCAGATATATTGAAGAGTCGAAGGCGAAAATCGATCGATAATTGACTGCACGCTGTTAATTTGCCTCGGCCAGTGAAAAGTTTTTGGCGTTCTCTGCGGTACCGGAGCGCCTTCTCGATTGGGGAGCAAGTGTCTGCCGGTAAACAACACTCCACCGCTGCCAGTATCATAAAGGCAAGATGAACCAGGAGAGTGGCCGGGAGTCCACAATGCTTTTATGCGATCGCTCACAGCAAATTCTCGCTCAAAAACCGTCAGTTGCAATCCTGGGAGCAAATAAGCTTCCTGCTCTTGAATCAGGATATCGCAGCCCGTGGCTTCCTGAATCTCCCGCGCCTTGGCGATCGCGCCGCGGTGGGTGAGAAACAGCAGCCGCACGCCGCCGTTTTCCCGCAAAAAGGCTAGGTTAATCTCATCCCAAGCGGGACAATCTACCAGGATGTTCGATTCGTTTTCTACAATGAAATAAGCTGTCGCACCCAGCGTATCCCGGTTAGGTGGGAAAGCAAAAATATTTTCCAGCACGAGCCTGGGCTGTTTGGAGACTGAAGTCTGTTGTTTCAAGGATATATTCAGAGGCATGGAATAAATATTATGTTTTTTTTACTATGGTTGCTTGTATTGGGGTTGATCTCTTACTACTTGTTGCAGAGCAGCACCAGCCGCATCACGCGAACTCCGGTATGGCTGCTGTGGCTGGTAATGATGGCGCCGGCGCTGATTTGGAGCGGTTGGCTTTTAGTTAACGGCGCGAGCAAAAAAGTACCGCCCGAGTTGGTAATTATACCTTTTCTGGTTTGCCCTTTTTTGTACTGGTTTTTGGTACAGTTGGGGCGCAAGCAAATTACCGCCTCCACGGCTGAGCAGATAGCAGGCTCTGGAAGTGAACCGACAGAGCCCAAACCGCCCCTGCGCCCGATCGATTCCGAGGAAGAAGCGAGCTTGCGCGATTGTTTTCCTTGGTCAATTTACTTTTTGCAAGATTTAGAATTTCGCGCGCAGGCTGTCATTTGTCGGGGACAGTTGCGTACGAACCCGGAGGCGGCTTATCAGGCGATTCGGGAGAATGTCCAGAAGCATTTTGGCGATCGCTTTTTAGTCATCTTTCAAAATAGCTTGAGCGGTCAACCTTTTTTTGCCATAGTTCCCAATCCCAGCCACCAATCCGGGGAAACTTCGGTCAAAACTGAATCTGTAACCAGGCCGTTTTTTGCATTAGCTTTGGTGCTGATTACGGTGTTTACGACTACAATTGTCGGCTCGCAAATTGCCGGAGTCACTGAAAAAATTTTGCAGTCCAACCCGTATGTGTTGCTTCAGGGTTTGCCTTATTCCTTGGCTCTCATTACAATTTTGGGAATTCACGAATCCGGTCACTATTTAGCTGCCAGATTCTACAAAATTCGCACGACTTTGCCTTATTTTATTCCGGTTCCTTTTTTCTTGGGAACTTTTGGTGCATTCATTCAAATGCGGAGTCCAATTCCCAACCGCCGAGCTTTATTTGATGTCAGTATTGCCGGCCCGCTGGCGGGTTTAGTCGCGACAGTGCCGTTGTTGATTTGGGGTTTGGAGCATTCGACAATTGTACCGCTGTCTGACAAGTCGGGAATGTTAAATTTTGACTCTTTTAGTCCGAAATTTTCGCTGCTGATGACTTTGTTGAGCAAGTTAACCTTGGGCGGCGCTTTCAATGCGGAAACTGCGATTAATTTGCATCCGGTAGCGGTGGCGGGCTATTTGGGTTTGATCGTGACTGCATTTAATTTGATGCCTGTGGGACAACTCGACGGCGGGCATATTGTACACGCGATGTTTGGCCAGCGGGCTAGTATGGCGATCGGGCAATTTGCCAGAATTTGTATGCTGCTGCTTTCTTTTTTGGAACAAGGTTTGCTGTTGTGGGCAATTATTTTGTTTTTGACGCCTCTCAACGACGAACCTGCGTTGAATGATGTCAGCGAATTGGACGATAGGCGAGATTTTTTGGGGTTGCTGGCGATCGGGCTTTTGTTAATTATTTTGTTGCCAGCGCCCAAGATACTCCTTCAGTGGTTAAATGTTTAGAAGGAAGAGAGAAGAGGGAGCATCTCTTTTTTGTCATTAATCATTGGGCATTGGGCGAAGCGAAGCGGAGGGATTGGGCGAAGCGAAGCGGAGGGATTGGGCATTAGGGCATTAGTCATTAGGCATTCAGTCGGTCAACTGTCAACTGTCAACTGTCAATGACTTGCGAGCTGAGAAAAGCACTACAAATGCTTTGCGCGCTCGATACTTCCTGGAAAGATGCCAGAGAGAAGAAGGCTCGCTTCGGCTACGCTGGCTGACAAGTCGCTCAGGATAAAAAGAAGGAAGAAAAAATCAGGATTTACTTATCGTCGCGAGATAGAAAAAAGAGAGACGTTCACAAATTCCTTAAGGATTGCTATTGAGAGCCTCTCAGTTTTGTCTTTATAGTGCTGTCCCCGATCGCCCGGGCTTTGTCTAACCCGTGCGATGGGGGACATCACTCACATAAAAAAATGCTCTTTATAAAAATGAGATGCTCCCTTACTATTTAAGCTAGTTTATCATTTTTCAACTCGATTTCTATCTCAAAGTGATGTTTATTTTCACCATAAAGAATTGGTTGAAAACCTCTCCCTTTGAGAGAGAAATTAAAATCATAATATTCATTACTCCAATCCTCTTCCTTCTAGTTAGAGGTCGCTCTCAAACTGTCAACTGTCAACTGTTGAACGAGTTATCTGATAAATATGTCCTACAGAACCTTCACTTTCCAACAATTAAAAGAGCGGTTTGGATTGGAGATGTCACTCAGTCCAATTTTGAGTGCCAAAATTATTCCTTTAGAACCATCCCAATGGCTTTGGAGAGCTCTCGAAATTAGTTCTAACACTGCTGTAACAACAGCAAAAGAACGTTCGGAACGGATTATTTCTCCTATTTTGTTAGAATTTAGAGAAAAAAATCACAGACAATTTTCTGTTTTTTCCGGTTGGGCATTTGATGTAGATGTTTCTCAGGGATTGCATGGAGAATGCGACTTTCTACTTTCTGGGACACCGTTGAATTTTGAAATTAAAGTTCCATTTTTTGCACTTAGAGAAACAAAAGGCGGAGAAATAGAATCTTGTCTGCCGCAGTGTGCTGCACAAATGGTGGCGGCTCAGCTATTTAACGAACGCCAAAAAAACTCAATCCCTGCCGTATTTGGCTGTGTAACTTCGGGGGTTGTCTGGCGGTTTCTTAAATTAAAAGGAAATAATTTAATTATTGATGATGATGTTTATTATCTCGATAATCTTCCTCTGATTTTAGGGGTTTTGCAAAAAATTGTTAATTTATACAAATAATCTATAGCCTTTCTCACTAACATGAGGTACGCATAGGGCATGGGGCATGGGGCATGGGGCATAGGGCATAGGGCATAGGGCATAGGGCATAGGCATCGCAGGCATACCTCACTTTTTTGAGAACCGCTATAATTACTATCCTAAAATAGGTTTGTAGTGAGGACTTCAGTCCTTCTCTATTTTTGAGGAATCAAGTCCTAACGATCGCACTAAATTAATTATTCAATCGAAAATAAAACAAGATGAAAGTACCAACGATCGCACTAACTCCCGAACAAACAGCGCTAACTCCCATTTATCGCGAAAAGTGGCGGCAAATTGGACTGTCGATCGCACCACTCGATCGCCCGATCGCGACAGCCGCCATCAACACCGCCTACAACATCATCGGCTTGGGCGAACCGGAAATTATTTTCTGTGACAGCCCTTACATAGCTTTGGAAGCTCTTGAACGGCTAAGGATACGCGATTCGGGTCTGGAAACTGGTAGCGAAATTCGAGACAAAATTCATAATGAATTGTACGATACATTAAGAAGTCAACTCGACCGGAAACTGGAAAATCAGATTTACAGCCAACTCTATAACCCGCTATATGCTCAACTGATAAGTCAATTCCAAATTCATATTAAAGACGAAGTTTATGCCAAATTAGCAAAGAAGTTGGGCAGCAGATTTCACCAATTTTTTGTCAATATAACCTATAATAATAACTGGATCTTATCCGAACTTTCCGCCTGTCACGGAAGTTGGGTAGATTTTTGTATTGAGGTCTTAGAATTGGAGTGCGATCGCTCTTTGTACTCAGCCTTTAAAGCCTTAGTCGAAAACTGCGGCTGGATTTACCCGTTTGAGAAAAAGTGCTTTGTGTGCGATCGCCCGCGACGACTTAATTTTGACAGCGAATATTTGCTCCACGCTTTATGTCAGCCCGCCATCGAATTTGCTGACAACTTCAGAGTATACTCTTATCGTGGCGTGCTGTTACCCGAAAGCATCGGTCAAGTTGCGCCGGAGTCTTGGGAGGCTTCATGGCTGCTAAGAGAAAAGAATGCGGAAGTGCGGCGAGTGTTGATTGGGGCGATCGGCTATCCGAAAATTTGTCAAGAATTGCAAGCAATAGAATTGGATACTTGGCAAGAATATACTTTGTTGAAAATTGAGAATGATGTTGACATCGAGCCAATATTTTTGTTGAAGATGACTTGTCCGAGTACGGGACACATTCACGCTTTGCGAGTGCCGCCAAAATTGCTAACGGCTAAAGAAGCAATTAGCTGGGTAAATTGGGGGATAGCACCCGAAGAATTTAAAGTGCAAACTTGATATCGTGTGCGATCGATTAACCAGCCGTTCGTAGTGCGGACTGAAGTCCGCGGTATTTTGCGGACTGAAGTCCGCACTACAAACCTTACTACAAACCTTTTTTTATGATGGTAATCGATCGCACGCGATCGGACAGGAAATTTGAGAGTTTTGAGTGCGAGTTTGCAGTTTAAAGAATCGCAGCCCCGCCTTGATAAGCATTCTGCAAAACTTCAGAAAAATTAAAAAATAATGTAGATTTACTGCCTGGGCTTGGTACTATGTACTCTGGCAGCTAAAACCAACAACTTCAAATCGACATGAGCCAGCATTCAGACCGCATTGCCCCTCACGGCGGCATCCTGGTCAACCGCATTGCTACACTAGACCAAAGACAGGAATTTTTCGACAAAGCAGAGTCCCTGCCGCGAGTCCAGCTTTCGGAGCGATCGATCTCTGACCTGCAAATGATCGCAATTGGCGCCTTGAGTCCTCTCAAAGGGTTCATGGGAGAAGCTGATTATCGATCGGTAGTCAAAGAAATGCGCCTCTCCAACGGCCTCCCGTGGTCGATTCCCATCACCCTTTCAGTCAGCGAAGCAGTCGCCGACACCCTCACCGAAGGCGCCTTAGTCCGCCTCGACTCCCCGGCTGGCGAATTTGCCGGTATCTTGGAACTCGCAGAAAAATACCGCTACAGCAAAGAAGAAGAAGCCCTCAACGTATACCGTACCGACGACCTCAAACACCCGGGCGTTCAAGTAGTAGACCAATCCGGGCCAGTTAACCTCGCAGGCGAAGTTTGGCTGCTGGAACGCGAACTAGATGCGCGGTTTCCGCAATACCAAATTGACCCGGCGAAATCGAGAATACTGTTCAAAGAAAAAGGATGGAAAACCATAGTTGGTTTCCAAACCCGAAACCCCATCCACCGGGCCCACGAATACATCCAAAAATGCGCCTTAGAAACAGTAGACGGATTATTTTTGCACCCGTTAGTCGGGACAACTAAAGATGATGATATCCCTGCTGACGTGCGGATGCGCTGCTACGAAATTCTGCTAGATAAATACTATCCAAAAGATCGCGTAATTTTGGCAATTAATCCGGCGGCGATGCGCTACGCCGGGCCCAGAGAAGCAATTTTTCACGCTTTAATTCGCAAAAACTACGGCTGCACTCACTTTATTGTCGGGCGCGATCACGCTGGAGTTGGCGATTATTACGGCACCTTCGACGCCCAACACATTTTTGACGAATTCGAGCCCTCTGAATTGGGAATTGTGCCGATGAAATTCGAGCACGCTTTCTATTGCAAGGTGACGGAACAAATGGCTACAACCAAAACAAGTCCCAGCACTCCGGAACAGCGGGTGCATTTGTCGGGAACCAAAGTCCGCGAGATGCTGCGCGCTGGAAAATTGCCGCCGCCGCAGTTTTCTCGACCCGAAGTTGCCACCGAATTAGCGAAGGCTATGAATATTTTTAGTTACGAGATTTAAGTCTTGAACTTTGGTATTGGTGGCATTTTGAATAGTTTTGAATTTTGGGTTTTGAGTTTTAAATTGGAAAGTTTAAGCTTGAAACTCAAAAGTTAAAACTTAGAAGTTATGGGATCATCTCAGTTTTGCATTTAATAGTGCGAGCGTCCCCGCTCGCGTATCGTAATAATACGCGAGCGGGGACAGCACTATAAGAAAAAAATGCTTTTTACAAAAATGAGATGCTCCCGAAGTTATAGCCTTTCGAGATCTCATATGAGGTACGACTGGGAATAGGGAATAGGCCTGCGCCGGCAAAACCCGCAAAACCGGGCATTAGGGCATACCTCACTTTTTTGAGAACCGCTATATCTTAAGAATTAACAGTCAGCATCTACTGGATTCCAGGGTTTTGAGATTTGCGACGCATCCTACTAATGTTGTATAAGTTTTCAGAATTGGTATAAGTCACAATCTAATGAAAGCCCCTAAAATTAGAGAGGGGTATTTAACTTGAAATTCAACACATAAAATTCAAAACTCTTTAAAAATGGGACTCAAGCGGCGGGAATTTTTGCAGCAAGCTGGCCGGGTGCTGGCCGCCATCGGAATCAGCGAGGCTGGATGGTTGCGGTTGGGATCGCGCTACTTGGAAGCTTTAGCCCAGCCAACAGCGCGTAAATTGGCTTTGTTGGTGGGGGTTGACCAGTATTCAGAGTCGCCCCTGCACGGCTGTGTGACGGATGTGGAATTGCAGCGGGAATTGCTGGTATATCGGTTTGGGTTTGCGCCGTCGGATATTCTGACTTTGACTGATGCTCGCGCTACCAGGGAAAATATCGAGACGGCTTTTGTAACTCATTTGAGGGAACAAGCAAAACCGGGTGATGTGGTGGTTTTTCACTTTAGCGGCTGCGGTAGTCGAGTTAGTTTTGGGGACTCTCCGGCAAAAATGCAAAATAGTTTGGTGCCGGCGAATGATGTGGTACCGCTGCTAGAAAATCGATCGGTCAACGATATTTTAGAGGAAACGGTGTTGCAGTTGGTACGATCGCTCGCCACAGAAAATGCGATCGCCATCCTCGACACTAGCTACAGCTATCCAGGTTTCCTCAAAAACGGCAACTTTCGCATCCGTTCCCGTCCGCGCCCCACCATCGGGCAGCCAAGCCTCGCAGAATTAACGTTTGCCGAAGGTCTCCAGTCAGGCAAAAACAATGGTTCTGTGATCGCCGTACTTGCCGCGGCCGCTAATTCCCAAATCGCCGGGGAACAAGAGTGGAACGGATTTACTGCGGGTTTGTTTACCTACGCCCTCACCCAAAGTCTGTGGTTAGCGACTCCGGCTAGCAGTTTCAGCGTCAGTTTTAGTCGGGCGGCGGGCACAGTCGAGCAAATGGCGGGATTATCGCAGCAACCGCAAATTCGCCGTGACAATTTAACAACCGCGCCGGCGCTGAATTTTGCCACAAGTTTAATGTTAAATTCCGCTGCTGCTGACGGGGCTGTGACGGCGGTGGAAGATGGCGGCAAAACTGTGCAGTTGTGGCTGGGCGGGTTGTCGGCTGGGGTTTTGGAGTGCTGCGAGGGTTCGGTGTTTGCGGTGGATTCGTCGGTTAAATCGATCGACAGCGATTCTCTAGAGGATAGCAGCTATACTTCACGACTATTGCTGCGATCGCGCACCGGTTTGTCTGCAAAAGCTCAAATTTTAGATAAGCTCGATCGTACAAAAGGGCAATTAACAGCCGGCGATTTGGTGAGGGAAGAAATTCGGGTATTGCCGCGAAACATCGGTTTAACAGTAGCTTTAGACTCTGGTTTGGAACGAATCGAGCGGGTGGATGCTACCAGTGCTTTCGCGACAGTGCCGCAAGTTTCAGCCGTAGGGAGCGAGCAACCTGCTGACTTTCGGTTCGGGAGAGTCCCGGAAACCATTGTCGCTCAGACTCCTGCGGCTTACGAGCCTGCTTTGTATCAAGGCCGCTACGGTTTGTTTTCTGTCGGCCAAATGCCGATTCCCGACACTCAGGGCGACGGGGGAGAAGCCGTTAAGGTGGCGGTACAGCGGTTGATTCCGCAGTTGAAAGCTTTACAGGCGGGGAAGTTGCTGCGGCTGACTGTCAATGAGACATCTTCGCGGCTGAAGGTGCGGGCGGTTTTGGCAACTCTAGCGCCGCAAGCCCGGGTGATGGTGCAGCGGGAGTCGGTGCGGGCGAGTGGTGATTACCGGTTGGAACCCCTGAGCGCGGAAACCGAGAAATTGAGTAACTTGGGTATACTAAGTTTGCCGATCGGCAGCCGAATTCAATATAGATTATATAACGAGAGCGATCGCCAGGTTTATGCTGCGGTGTTCTCCTCGGATACTGCCGGACGGTTGTTGGCGATGAATTATCAGGCTGAAAGTGATGTTGGTGCGATGTCGCGGGCGATCGCCCCTGGGGATAATTTAAGCGTGCCAGCGGCTGGGGCTTTGGGCTTGGCGGTGTCTGGGGCTTTGGGTTTGGCGGAAACTTTGATTATAGTTAGTGAGAGTCCGTTCGATCGCACTTTGGCAGCAATAGCAGCGGAAATGCAGCAAACAAGGGATACTTTGCCGGTGATGTTGTTGAATCCTTTAAATGTGGCGCGGGCTGTGTTGGAAGATTTGCACGCGGCTAGTATTCCGGGCGTGCAGAAACTGGGGATATCGACGGATGATTTGGCTTTGGATGTGAATGTTTGGGCGACTTTGAGTTTTGTTTATCGGGTAGTTTAATTTTGGGAATTGGGGATGTTTTCTGCAACTATAGCAATCCTAAATCAGGGAGCATCTCATTTTTGGAAAAGCCTTTTTTCTTTGAGTGCGAGCGTCCCCGCTCGCGTATTGTACAATACGCGAGCGGGGACGCTCGCACTATATAATTCCGATACTACCGGATTGGATATCATTTGTAAATTTCTTACTCCCTCCCCTTAATAAGGGGAGGGTTGGGGTGGGGTAAAAAACTTTACGACTCATGAAAGAATTGCAACTATCCGAGTACGAAGTCGATATTCACTTCCCAATCAGGAAATGCTAGAGGCGAAACTTGTTGACCGCGCCAAAACTTTTGGATTAAACTGTAACCGTTGGGTGTTGGCTGGCGGTATACTTCTAAGCATTGTGCTTCTAAATCTACTAGCCAAACCTCTGCAATTTGCGATCGCGCGTAAATGGGAACTTTCACATCTCGATCGTAATCCACCGTACTATCAGATACTTCTATCAACAGCAAAACTTCTGATGGTGTAGGATGTGCCGTTGAATAGTAATCAGCACGGGGTTGTAGGAATACTACATCAGGTTGAGGTTCAGTGCGATCGGTCAACTGAACAGGATTTTGGACAGCAATAATCGCTCTTGTTTCGGGAATTGCAGCCGAGAGTCTGTTGAGGCGGTTGACACATCCGGCGTGGCGAGTTCCAATGGCGGCCATTTGTACAAGTTCTCCTTCGATCAATTCTACGCGATCGCCCTGGGGAAAAATACCAGCTTTACCCATTAAATGATATTCTTCTACGGTGAGCAATCTTTTGATTAATTGCACTGCCATAACTACCGTGCCTCTAATTATATTTATTAAATTGTAGTCGATCGAAGGAAGAAGGAAGGAAGAAGGAAGAAGGAAGAAGGCGCTTCTGGTTTAATATCAAATCCACTCTTCATCCTCCTGTATTAATCTCTCTATTCTCTCTCTGTGTCCTCTGCGCCCTAGTAAGGTTAAATCATTCCGATGCAACCATAAACGATATATAGCGGTTCTCAAAAAAGTAAGGTACGTTGTTGGGCTTGGGCCCTCTGAGAGTAGTGATTATATACTAAGCGAGGTGGCATCAAAAACTCCATTTACATTCATCATCTTTCTGATAAATGCTATAACTGGTTCGTTCTAGTAACGAGTACAAAGAAGACGGGCGGTAAAAACCGCCGTGTCATCTAATAACAAATTAAGATATAGCCTTTCTCAAAAAGATGAGGTATGACTGACAGCTTATATAACCACTGAAACCAAGAGGGCTGAAGCCCAACAACGTACCTCATCTGTCTGAGAACCGCTATATGACTGACAGCTTACATAACCGCTTAAACTAAGAGGGCTGAAGCCCAACAACGTACCTCATCTGTCTGACAACTGCTATTGATAAACTTTTTCTACCAGTTGAGCCAAACGTTTCATCGCAGTTTCAATCTCATCATTTGTCGCAGTCAAACTAATTCGCAAACACTCGTGCTTGTGCTGCCAATCTTCCCGCAAACCGGGGAAGAAAGAACTTCCCGGTACCACAATCACGCCGACTTTTTTCAATTCTTGATACATTTCCCAATCAGTCATTGGCAAATCTTTGAGCCACAACCAGGCAAAGATTGCTCCTTCGCCTCGGTGCAAGAACCATGGCAAATCCTTCGGCATTGCGTGTTCTAGCGTGCTTTCAACTACTGCAAATTTGCTTTGATAGTACGGGCGAATTACGTTGAGGGAAATGTCGGCTAGGGCGCCGGACTTAATGGCCCTAGCTGCGATCGCCTGTCCGTATCTCGGCGAGTGAATGCACATATTGGTCTGAAAAGATTCTAATATTTGAATAATTCCTTCATCGCCGATCGCAATTCCGATTCTTTCACCCGGTAATCCGGCCTTCGACAAACTCATGCAGTGGACGATATTGCCGCCGAAAATCGGCTTCATTTCGGTAAAGTTCAAGGCGGGGAAGGGAGGCCCGTAGGCGGAATCGACTAACACCGGCACGTCGAAAGCGGCTGCTAAATTGGCTATTTTCTGCACTTCGTCGTCGGTGAGGACGTTGCCGGTGGGGTTGCAGGGACGGGAAAAGATGACGCAACCGCTGGTTTCATCAATGGAAAGTTGGCTGAAATCCGGGCGATATTTGAATCGGTGGGCGGCTGCATCAATATCTAGCGTGGGTTTGCAGGCGATGACTGCTTCGGGAATTAGGCTGACGCCGCCGTAACCGGTGTAGTCTGGGCTTAACGGAAGGACGATCGACTTTAGGTTGCGGATTTGAGATTTCGGATCGGAAGTGTCGGCGACTGGTGTGGTGTAGCCTCCGAAAGCGTTGGCTGCGTAGAAGTAGATTGATTGACTTCCGGGAGTAATTAGGATGTTGCGATCGGTCAAATTGAGGTTGTAACGCTGGTTAAAATCGGCCAATACTGCATCGATAAACGGCTGATAACCTTGGCTGGAACCGTAGCGACAAACGACTTCGCCGTATTCGGGACTCGATAAAAGTTCCGCAGTGCAATCGCGCCACAATTGCTCGACTTCCGGCAAAATCACCGGATTTCCGGCGCTCAAATTGATAAATTCCTGCCCGTGGCCGGCTCTGAGTGTTTCTATAATATCTTTCATAATTGCCCGAACTCCTGTGAGTTGGGACATTTGAGTGCCAAATTGAGTGAGGGCAGGGTTCATGATGCGGCGACGATGATAGAGGTTGATAGTTTATTTATGATAGCTTTTGTGCGATCGGGTCAAGACTTACGTATCGATCGCGTATTATGTCATTGCGAGGAACGAAGCATAAGCCCTAGCCCTTTCAGGGCGGCTTCGCCAACGGGCAGGCTTCGCCAACGCAGCATCTGTTTTTGATGGGTTTTGCGTAGGATTGAGGGCGTGGTTTGGTTTGATCGGGCGATCGAACAATATTTTTTGCTTAGTTTCCGTGAACCGGTAGGTGTTAAAATAGAGGTATGAAATTTTTTTGCTCAAACTCATGTTCCGCAAGGATTTGATGCCCCTCTTCTGAAAAAACGATTCACGGAAAGTCTGGAAGCTTTACAGGATAACGTTTTGGAGTGAGTATGAAAAATTGGGGATTGACAAGCCGAAGGCTAGAATGGTACTTTAGTTTTAGATTCACGGAACTGCACCTTGAAAACCAAATACAGCAAAGCTTCTGGAGCGGGCGGCCGGAAAACCCATAAATCCCTATCAGGGATTGAAACGTTTGCTATTTTCTGAAATTATGCGCTTGGCAATGCCGGAAAGCCGGAAAACCCATAAATCCCTATCAGGGATTGAAACTTTGTAAATTCGACTGCGACTGGGAAATGTCTGCGCCGGAAAACCCATAAATCCCTATCAGGGATTGAAACGATCGCCTCCCTCCGTTTCGCCCCCGCGGCTTGGGCCGGAAAACCCATAAATCCCTATCAGGGATTGAAACTCGGACGGAATGGACAAAATTCAGAAACAATTCAATTGCGCCGGAAAACCCATAAATCCCTATCAGGGATTGAAACTTTCAGCTACTCAAGCTTTCATTTCCCCAATGGCAGCCGGAAAACCCATAAATCCCTATCAGGGATTGAAACTTTCAGCTACTCAAGCTTTCATTTCCCCAATGGCAAAGCCGGAAAACCCATAAATCCCTATCAGGGATTGAAACGAATTGAATTGGTGCAGAAAATTCGAGTGGCACGTTATCTTTGCCGGAAAACCCATAAATCCCTATCAGGGATTGAAACGGCAAACGTATTTTTCTCTGCCATATCGCTTTCGCCGGAAAGCCGGAAAACCCATAAATCCCTATCAGGGATTGAAACAAACAAATGAGCAATAGCAATACAACAACTGAAATCAATTACGCCGGAAAACCCATAAATCCCTATCAGGGATTGAAACTGTTTGCTAGGAGCTAATGTACCAAGGAACGGCCAGTGCCGGAAAACCCATAAATCCCTATCAGGGATTGAAACGCCATATTTTCCAAGAATATCAAAATATACCGTTTCTGGCCGGAAAACCCATAAATCCCTATCAGGGATTGAAACTTTCCTAAGTCTTTCATTGTGCGCTCAAAAGCACGTAAAGCCGGAAAACCCATAAATCCCTATCAGGGATTGAAACAAAACTTGCTGCAATACTGCCGGGGCAGTCGGCGAAGCCGGAAAACCCATAAATCCCTATCAGGGATTGAAACTAATCTACCAAAGAAAGACTGCCCTCTGAATGAGGGTTTAGCCGGAAAACCCATAAATCCCTATCAGGGATTGAAACAAAATCTCTAATGCTGTTGGCTACTTAAAGCGGGCCGGAAAACCCATAAATCCCTATCAGGGATTGAAACACGGCGAAAACCACTTATCAAGAGCGGTATTCTGCCGAGCCGGAAAACCCATAAATCCCTATCAGGGATTGAAACGAATACGAATTTGAGATAGGTAATTCGCGGGTAAAGCCGGAAAACCCATAAATCCCTATCAGGGATTGAAACATCAATACTGCTATAGCTCTCACAAAGGCACAAACTTAGCCGGAAAACCCATAAATCCCTATCAGGGATTGAAACGGGTAATTTCCACAATCCGATTTTGGCTCTTTGGCCGGAAAACCCATAAATCCCTATCAGGGATTGAAACTTTTACGTACATGATGATTTTGGAATTGTCCGCGCCGGAAAACCCATAAATCCCTATCAGGGATTGAAACTACAAAAACGAGAGGATTTCTCTTCGGCAGCACCGGGCCGGAAAACCCATAAATCCCTATCAGGGATTGAAACTTAGACCTCACCCCTACTACAAATCTCTTGCCGAGCAAGCCGGAAAACCCATAAATCCCTATCAGGGATTGAAACTTGGTATGGCTGACTGGACTCATGACTTGATACTCTCCGCCGGAAAACCCATAAATCCCTATCAGGGATTGAAACCAAATCGACAAGAAGCTCGATTTCATTCACGAGGGCCGGAAAACCCATAAATCCCTATCAGGGATTGAAACTCCGAATTACTTCTAGAATGCAGTATCAACTGTCGCCGGAAAACCCATAAATCCCTATCAGGGATTGAAACTGACAATCAGGGCAACCTCGGAAGAATCAATATTGCCTCGCCGGAAAACCCATAAATCCCTATCAGGGATTGAAACATTGCCCTCTTGCTCAATCGGGGGGATTCCTTGAAAAGCCGGAAAACCCATAAATCCCTATCAGGGATTGAAACTTATCCTTGGCTTTAACTTTTTTCATCATTATGGGCCGGAAAACCCATAAATCCCTATCAGGGATTGAAACGGTCTGCCGGACACAAGCGCCAACCGCAAGGCAGCGCCGGAAAACCCATAAATCCCTATCAGGGATTGAAACTCATGCGATCGCCACTCACACTTGTATCAGCTTTTTGGCCGGAAAACCCATAAATCCCTATCAGGGATTGAAACAAATTCCAAACTCGGATCGAGTGCTATCTCGATATCGAGCCGGAAAACCCATAAATCCCTATCAGGGATTGAAACAAAATAATCAAGTTTTGCAACCACTTTGACGAATCGCCGGAAAACCCATAAATCCCTATCAGGGATTGAAACAGTCGCCTTCAATGCCTACTAAATTTTGCATTTCTGCCGGAAAACCCATAAATCCCTATCAGGGATTGAAACAGCGTCAAATTCAAACGCCCTCAACCAGCAAATTGGCCGGAAAACCCATAAATCCCTATCAGGGATTGAAACTAACTATTTCTTTCATCTCTTCTTTGACGCTATTTAAAAGCCGGAAAACCCATAAATCCCTATCAGGGATTGAAACTGGGTACACCTGCCGCCAGTTAGCCACCTTTTTGGGGCGCCGGAAAACCCATAAATCCCTATCAGGGATTGAAACTACTCTTCTTTAACTACTACTGCAATGGCAGCAGGCCGGAAAACCCATAAATCCCTATCAGGGATTGAAACGGAGTGGACAGACGTGGTGCGGATTTTGAGTGAAAGCGCGCCGGAAAACCCATAAATCCCTATCAGGGATTGAAACCGGGAGACAAGATGGCAATAAAAAACACCCTTTGCCGCCGGAAAACCCATAAATCCCTATCAGGGATTGAAACATCATGCAGCCTTTTCCAAATCTCAAAAATCTGTTTCGCCGGAAAACCCATAAATCCCTATCAGGGATTGAAACCTTCTTTGCGGGCTACCAATGCTCGAACCAGAGAATTAGTGAGCCGGAAAACCCATAAATCCCTATCAGGGATTGAAACGCGCTTCTTGTAAAGAATAATTGTAAAGGCTTTAATGCCGGAAAACCCATAAATCCCTATCAGGGATTGAAACCGTACTCATTCACTCAAAGAATTTGATTGGAGTGGCGCCGGAAAACCCATAAATCCCTATCAGGGATTGAAACTGATAAATGCCTGATCGATTAAGCAGAATGAATTCATGCCGGAAAACCCATAAATCCCTATCAGGGATTGAAACGTAGCCACTTTCTAGGAATTCCGGGGCCGCGAGCCGGAAAACCCATAAATCCCTATCAGGGATTGAAACTGGAATAATAAGTCTTCTTACAAATTAAAGGCACTCCAAGCCGGAAAACCCATAAATCCCTATCAGGGATTGAAACGTAGCCACTTTCTAGGAATTCCGGGGCCGCGACTTCTGAGCCGGAAAACCCATAAATCCCTATCAGGGATTGAAACGATCCTTGTAAGATTCAGGCGAAAATACCGCCAGTGCCGGAAAACCCATATTTCCCTGTCTAGGGCTTGAAACGGCGGTAAAACGTAAGCCCCCGCGAGAAAACCGCAAAATCCCGATCGCGAATCCAAACCAGATTAAAATAATCGAGTCAAGTTGACTTTATTTTTTAATTCCCATGCGTATTTGGCAAGCCGATTTCTACCGCCGCCCTCTCCGAGACGAAACCGGCAAACCATTGTGGGAACTCCTCATCTGCGACTCCGCACAAACATTTCAATTTAGCGCCCTTTGCCGCCAGTCGGAAGCCAACTCCCATTGGCTAGCCGCCCAATTCCAGCAAGTTCAAACCCAGAAATTGCCCGACACAATCCAAGTATTTAGACCTCAATCTCTCAGTTTAATCGAAGCAGCGGGCAAAGTTTTGGGCGTCAAAGTAGAAGCAACTCGGCGCACCGCCGCCCTCAAAACCCTGCTGCAACAACGCGATCGAGAATATTCCAGTCTGCCTAATTATACTAATGAAGCTTATCGGGCGATCGACCTTGAGACACCACCACCCATCCCCCTACCCGAAAATCTCTGGGGCGATACCTGGCGTTTTGCATCCCTACCCGCCGGCGACATCCTAGAAGCCATCCAAGGGCGTCCCATCCCAATCTTAGAAATGCCCGAATTGCTATTACCCCTGAACTTGGGTTTAGCCTCAACAGTACCCGTACCCGGAGTAGTAATTGACGGCGGGCGACAGTCAATGCGCCTAGCTAGATGGCTTCAGGAAGCCAAACCCTTCGCCTTGAACTATATCGCCGGAGCTCCCGACGGATTGATATTGGAAGCTGGATTAGCCGATCGATGGGTTGTCGCCACCTTTGAAGATAGCGAAGTAAAAGCCGCCGCCGAAACTTACCAACAGCGCAAACAATCGAGTAAAGGATTGCATTTCCTCTTAGTCCAGCCCGATGATAGCGGCATGACTTATACAGGGTTTTGGCTGCTAAATTTTAATTAATAATACCAATCCTAAATCTTTAAGGTACGTTGTTGGGCTTCAGCCCTCTTTAGATATATAGATAAAGAGCGCTGAAGCGCAACAACGTACCTTTTTATATTGACAATAAATTTTTGATAAACAAACCAAACATTTATTGTGTAGCAATCTTTTTCCAAAAATCGTATTAAATGCGGTACAGCTTACAAGCATGAAAAAAATTTGCTAAGCACCAAATTTTGTGGTGCCGAGCAAAACAGAGGTTGTTTCCTCAAATCTTGTCGGTGCGTCGCTACGAGATTTTGAATCTTTTTTAGGGATTATTCATAGCGACACACCCTACAAACACTTTTGGCTGCTAAATTTTAACTCGCAATAGTTAATGCCGAATCCTGGACATCCGCAGCCAGTAAAACTTTAACAAAACGATCGCCCTTTCTAGCTGCGGACAAATGAAACTATCCGAGATTATCTTATTTTTTATTTCAAAATTCGATCGCCAAAATCAGATGATCTCCCGAAAATAACTGCCAGCAGATACAGACTGAAGCACCCTTTTTAAAAGTCTATCTATTCCACAACCAGAATCAATCCATCTTGGATGCCCTGATGCACTCGGTTAATCTGACACCGATCCTTTTCGTTGAGACGGTTTGTCGAAAGCATTGCAGACTTCAGCAGCCGCCTGTCGAGAGGCGTAATTTGGCGGAAAGCAAAGATTCGTTGGACGATCGCCTCGATCGCGATCTTAGGTACGCTAGCAGAACTGACTGTCATTTTTTTAACACCCTGAAAATAGATAACAGAACCCTGTACCTTTATTTTTAAAGATTTTGTAAAGATACATTGTGATTAAGATCATACATATCTTGTGACAAAACAGTGTATAAACGATCGCAATCGCTATAAAAATTAAATTATTTTAACGCAAACTTAACAATAGCTCGATAGAATCAATGTTGTAAAACTGAGGCAGAGGGTAAAATGGCACAGGCAAAAATCGGCATTATCGGCGGCAGCGGTTTGTATAAAATGGAAGCCCTCAAGGATGTTGAAGAGGTAAAAATCGATACACCTTTTGGCGCGCCATCTGATGCAGCCATTGTGGGAACCTTAGACGGTACGCCCGTTGCATTTTTGGCCAGACACGGCCGCAATCACACTTATTTGCCCTCGGAAGTCCCCTATCGGGCAAATATCTATGCCATGAAGAGTCTAGGAGTTGAGTATTTAATCTCAGCGTCGGCGGTTGGTTCCCTAAAAACAGAGGCCAAACCTTTAGATATGGTAGTGCCAGATCAGTTTATCGATCGCACAAAAAATCGAGCTTCTACATTTTTCGGAGAAGGAATAGTCGGTCACATCACCTTCGGCGATCCGATTTGCGGCGAATTGGCTAAAGTGTTGGTAAGCGCGATCGAATCCTTGAACCTCGCCGACGTTTCCCTGCATCGCGGCGGCACCTACGTCTGCATGGAAGGCCCCGCATTTTCCACCAAAGCAGAATCAAATCTTTACCGCAGTTGGGATGCGACAGTCATCGGGATGACAAATTTACCCGAAGCAAAATTAGCCAGAGAAGCAGAGATTGCCTACGCAACTTTAGCATTAGTTACCGATTACGACTGCTGGCATGAAGAACATGACAGCGTAACAGTAGAAATGGTAATCGCCAACTTGCACCGCAATGCGGAAAATGCCCAAAAAGTAATTCAAGAAACTGTGCGGAGGCTAACCGAAAATCCCCCTGTTTCTGAGGCACATTCCGCTTTGAAATATGCAATTCTGACTCCACTGGACAAAGTACCTCCCGCAACTAAGGAGAAAATGGGTTTGCTATTGCAGAAATATTTGTAGGGGATAGGGAATAGGGCATCGGGCATGGGGCATCGGGCATCGGGCATCGGGCATCGGGCATCGGGCATCGGTTATTAGTTATTAGTTAATTGCTAACAATTACCAATTTCTAAATTCCTAATGCCCAATCCCCTGGGAAGGCCGATGCCCTGGGAAGGCCAATGCTTTTCGGCCCTGGGAAGGCCTTCTTCCCAATGCCCAATGCCCAATGCCCAATTCCCTGCGCGGGGCAATGCCCAATGCCCAATGCCCAATGCCCAATGCCCAATGCCCAATGCCCAATGCCCAATTAACCGATCAACTGTTTAAACGCATCATGTTCGCGAAGTTTTTCTAAATCAACTTCAGTTTTTGCCAACTCTTTGCACAAATTCGGATTGAGATTCAGGGCGCGCTTTAAATTTTCAATTGCTAAATCAATTTTACCTTGGAGCGCATAACATCGGGCTTTATTGTACCATATTCTGTAAAAATCAGGTCGAATTTTAGCAGCATTGTCGTAGGACTCGATCGCCGCTTCGTACTTTTGCAATTTGGACAGTGCCACGCCTCGATTGTTCCAAGCGTCAGTATAATCTTTTTTGACTTGTAGGGCTTGATTGTACGAAATTACTGCTTGTTCGTATTCCTGCATTTTGGAAAAGGCAACGCCTCGGTTGTTCCAAGCGTCGGCGTAATCGGGTTTGGCTTGGATGGCTTGTTCGTAACAGCCGATCGCCTCCGGGTACTTCTGCAACTCCAACAATACCACGCCTCGGTTGTTCCAAGCGTCGGGATAGGTCGGGCGAATTGTGGTAGCTTGTTCGTAGGATGCGATCGCCTCGGGATACCGCTGCATTCGAGTCAGCACAACTCCCCGATTGTTCCAAGTATCGGCTAAATCCGGCTGAATTTGCAGTGCTTGATTGTAAGCTGCGATCGCATCTTCATAGCGATTTTCAAAGAAACAAGCATCTCCCTGTTTGGCATAGTCGGCCGCCGTCAATAACTGTTGATAATTGCCGTAGTTAACCGGAGCAAATTCTTGAATTTGGGCATCCGGTAATAACAAATCTGTTTCTACATCTGCTGGGTGATTTTGGTATTGAATTTCACCTAAGATACTTTCAGCATCGGAAATTAATAGTTTTAATTGAGAGATGGTATCGTAGTGGAGACTTTCGATTTCTTGGCGAGCAATTGTTGTCTGCTTGGACAATTTGCCCAACAAAAACCAAACAATGACTCCGGCTGCTGTCGGAAACAAAGTTAAGGCAATTACCAACCCATTTAGCAGCAGGCCCGTGCGCCCAAAAGCAATGTCCACTTCTTCTTGAACTCGATCGCGAATTTCGTCTTTGAGTTGCTGCTGGGGCAATTCCTGCTGAATTAACAGTCCCCCAGCCTTCGCTTGGGATGCAGAAACCTTACTGGTACAGAGTAAAATAATCAAAAGGGCGATCGGGCTAAGAGTTGTTCTAAAAATACTTGACAAACGCATTGGCTTAGTGATACCCACCTGATTTGCGATTTTCATATTTGACATACTCCCCGGCGTAAACGCGCGGGGATTCTTTACGCTTCATCGACTGATGCTACCTTTCATAGTCTTACTCTGTCTCAGCGTACATTTAAGGTCGTGCCGATGCCCCATGCCGACCATTTCTATATTCCTAGCAGCGTTTTCATCTCTATCTTGCTCCATACCGCAACTGATGCAAAGCACTGAACGAATAGATAAATTAATCTTCCCCCATTTGAATCCACAATCTGCACAGATTTGGCTAGTCGGCTCCCACCTACTAATTACCTTGAATTTCCTGCCAAATTTCTCCGATTTAGCTTCGCAAAGAGTCCTGAATTCTCTCCATCCTTGCAGACTAATTGCCCTGGCAAGTTTACGATTCTTGACCATGCCTGACACGTTCAAATCTTCCAAAATAATTACTTGGTTTTCGTTAACTATTTTGGTTGATAATTTGTGTAGGAAGTCTTGGCGGGTATCGGCAATTCGATTGTGTAACTTGGCAATTTTAATGCGAGTTACATTCCTTCTTTTAGAATCTTTTGGTTGACGAGCTAATTTGCGTTGTAGCTTGCGTACTTTTCGGTAAGGCTTTTTATAGGCAGGACTTTCGGCTTTCTCGCCATTACTCATTACTGCAAAAGTTTTAATGCCTAAATCAATTCCGATACTTGGATTCTTAGCTTCAACCTGAATTGGTTGAATCTCTACAACAAAACTCAGGAAATAGCGGTTTCCACAGTCCTTGATTACCGTCACAGAACTAGGCTCAGACGGAAGACTTTTAGACCATATTGGATTAACAATTCCAATTTTAGCCAAATAGACACCATCACCTTTGAGAGAAAATCCTCCAACTCTAAAACGTGCCGATTGGCTGTTAGTCCTTTTCTTGAATTTAGGATATCCAACTTTACGCCCCTTTCTCTTACCTTTGCAGGAGTTGAAAAAGTTCTTGAAAGCAACATCTAAATCGGCAACAGATTGTTGCAGTGGAACGCATGACACATCTCCTAACCAAGCTCTTTCTTCAGTATTCTTGGCTTGGGTAATGATGATTTTTTGCAAATTCGCTGAACTAGGCTTTTTATCTGACTGTTTGCAAAGTGCAAGAGCATCATTCCAAACCACCCGCACACAGCCAAACAGTTGAGCTAAGCCCTGCTGCTGT
>RDXX01000037.1 GCA_004292955.1 Oscillatoriales cyanobacterium
CAACTCCCGTGGCTTTGGTTGCTCCTTCCATCAACGGTTAATTTTTAACTCTTGATTGACAAAAAGCGCTCCTAGAAATAGGGGCGCTTTTTGTTTGGGGAAAAATAATTTTGGGAACGATCAGACTCGGCGGTTGAAACCGCGTCTACACAAACAAAGTCTGCCTCCGCAGACTAAAGAATAGAATATTAGACTCGGCGGTTGAAACCGCGTCTGCATAAACAAAGTCTGCCTCCGCAGACTAAAGAATAGAATATTAGACTCGGCGGTTGAAACCGCGTCTACACAAACAAAGTCTGCCTCCGCAGACTAAAGAATAGAATATTAAGATAGACTCCAAGTTTTGGAAGTCGTATATTATGGAAGAGCGATCGTAAAAGGTAAGTCAAATGGTTGTCGCAATTTCTAAAGCAGGATTGGGTACAGGTGCGGCTTTCCTGTCAAACGTGACATGGGAGACTCTGGAAAAGTTGGATGCAGATTTGGCGGAAACAGGGGCGCGTTTAACTTATTTGGATGGGTGTTTAGAAATTATGGCTCCTTTATCTGATGCTCATGAAGAACCTAAAAATACTTTAGGTCAGGTTTTAGAAATGTATATGCGGACGAAAGACATTCGTTTCTATGGGCGCGGTAGTACAACTATCGGGATGAAGGAGTTGGGTGCACGGAAAGAACCAGATGAGTCTTATTGTTTGGGTACGCGCAAGTCGGTTCCAGATTTGGCGATCGAGGTGACAGTGACAAGTGGTGGAATTGATACGCTGGAAATCTATCGTCGGGTGGGTGTGCAGGAGGTTTGGTTCTGGGAGGATGGGGTAATTTCGGTTTATTGTTTGCGCTCTACGGGGTATGAGTTGGTTAGTAAGAGTGAACTTTTGCCGGAGTTGGATTTGCGATCGATCGAGTTTTATTCGCGGATGGCGGATCAATATGATGCGGTGAATGCTTTTGTGCGATCGATGATTTAACAAACCCGGCGGTTGAAACCGCGTCTACAAAAACAAAGTCTGCCTCCGCAGACTAAGAAATAAATGGGTGGAATGTTACTTGGATTGAATATATTCTTTAAATACAGGATTAATCTGAAATTGCGATCGCCCTCCTACTAACATTTTTTGCACTAAGCCACGCCGCGCTAAAGATTGTATGGCTTGCCACAATTGCGATCGGGATAATTCGCGATGATCGGCAGATTGTAAAGAATAACCAGTATTAGTAGAGTACATCACCTTTAGAGGAATTTTCGATCGAACAGATAGATTTGAGCAGGTGAGACACTCTACCCAGTAAAACTAACGTCGATAGAGAGTGCCATCAGGCATTTTTGCCCCATTAAGATTTGCTTGTCTCAAGTCTGCACCACTCAGGTTAGCTTGCTGTAGGTTGCTACCGATAAAGTTTGCTTTCTGTAAGTCAACCCCACTTAAGTCTACTGCACTCAACTTGTTTGCTAGTAAATTTAGTAAGTCTTGACTATTTAGCGTGGAACTTCGCCATAAATTGCTGTTAGTTAGATTTAACTGAATTAACCCTAGTAATTCTTCCTTACTAAGATTCATCTTATTAGGATCGCTTTTGATTAAGTTAATCAAATCCTGCTGATTCAGCTTAGAGTTGACTAGCTTCTGTACATCTTGCTGGCTTAATTTAACTTTACTCCAGTCCAAACCGCTAAAATCTAAGTTATTAGGGTCAGCCTTGATGAAATTGACTAAATCTTGCTTACTCAAGTTAACTGTCAATATCTTGAGGGCATCTTCCTTACTCAATCTAATTTTACTCCAGTCAAATCCCTGAAAATCTAAGTTGCCAGGGTTTTTAACTTTGCTGATTTTGACTTCACTCAAGTCAGCACCTGTTAAGTCTACGCCAGTCAAATTTGCACCACTCAAATCGGATCTTCTCAAATCAGCATTATGCAGGTTAACACCTTGTAGATTCTTCCCACTGAGGTTAGCGCCTGGTTTAATTTCAGTTTCAGTGGCGACTGCATTGCTTGTAGAGTCTTTACTTCCACAACTTCCTCCTAAGACTAAAAAGCAATCAGTTTTTTTGTTGACATTAGGTTGACTTCCTTCTGCCCTGACTTGCTCCGAGTACATGAGAAGGATTCCCAAACAGAAAAAGGCGACAATTAAAAACTTGCTAATCAACTTGTTAGCGATTGTAATTTGAGGTAACATCGTAAACTTTATCCTACAGTAATTTTGACAGATATTGATACAGATAGAATATTTGCTAGTTTAACATCAAAACAGGGAAACGGCGCGATCGATCGCGCTACTTTTTAAAGTATAGTTTCCCTAATTTTCTCTCCACCTTTAGCTAGCGAGGCCCAGCTTCAATTGCAGAATTGGCTATCTGAACGAGAACTTTTTCTGATCCATTCTTCATCGTTACTCGGTACAAAACGCCTTGATACTGCCACTCAACTAAGGCCGTGCAGTAAGCACCACAACCATTGTAAAAAACTCCTTGTGTTCTGCCAGCTAATTGAATAGTTTTAAATTCACCCCTAAATCCTCTAGGCGCTGGTGTTGCTGGTTCTCCACCTTTTTCTGCTGAGATACTCCCGATGTAGCACGGCGTACCGCTGCAATTAGGTATGGAGCTCATTACAACGCTATAGCCCTGTGTTTCGACTCGGCTTTCCAAGTAAATTTGTTTTGGGAATGGAAGCTGACTGGGGAGAAAAATTGGGACTCTCGTCTTACCTTCCATGTGCGAAAGAATTTCACTAACTGGAAAAGAAATACTCGATCGCGAATTACCACCTTCAGAATTAGCAGACTGAGGGCGAAACCTTTGCACAAAATTCGTCCAGCGCTGAATTTTATTACCAGTAATATCTAAAATAGGAATAGAACGAGTCCTTGATATTGGCCGCCCAGCCTCCTCCTGAGAATATTCGATCGCAGTACGCTCTGGTTTCCCTAAACCATAAGCATTAGCAATATCGCTAGCCAATTGACAGTTGATTCTGAATTGCCCCATGTCAATTTTGCCATTTTCGGCGCGGTAATACCAAGTCCTACCGCCAGCGTTGGGTATCTCCTGACAATCAGAATATGTCACCTCAAACATCTTGGCAATATGCACGTCATAGAGGCGCAACTGACCCCCGTAAGCAGATTTTGTGGTGTTGGTTTCTGACACCGTAAGGGTATAGGTTCCTTCCGCGTGTTGCAATCTCATAGGAACTTCTGTTTGAGCGATCGCCCCCGGTATTCCTTGAATTTGGGTGACAGCTATCCAACCAAAAGTAATAGTACCCAAACTTATTAGCAATAATTCTTTTATGCCTCTCATTGTTTCCTTAAAAATTCAGTAAATTTGTAACATGATTATAAATCATAATTTGAGATAATAAACACAATTTATGTTTTTAAATTCCCATTCCCATTCGTGTAGTCTGCTGTAGTAGTAAGGTGCGTCACCTTAGCATTTTTTGCCAAAACTTATCCATTGTCGCAGGTGACGCACCCTACATCTGTTAATAATCCAATTGCGATCGCCCTTCCCATACCATCCTCGGTAGCAGAAGAAGGGCGATCGCCTTCCCGTACCATCCCCAGTCACAAAAAAAGCGCGATCCTTTTATTGAATATAATTGACAAAATCCTCTCAACTTTAGAGGTTTTCCCAATCACTAATATCAACTTTAGCCTGTCCCAAAATTTTAGCTAAAAAGTTCGCACTGATATCGCCTTGATGAGGATTCGGGATGGTCAGACGCAGGCTATCTTTCAACATAAACTGATGCCTTTTTCCCGAATATGGCCCGTCAAATCCCAGTTGTTTCAGATAATAAATTAAGTCTCGACGTTTGATTGGTTTTAAAGGGGGCATCAGGCAACATCTTTGGTAATTGTAAGGTCGATATTATCGAGGACGGGTAAAGGAAGATTCAGGGTGAGACTAAGTAAAATCCAGTCTTCTAATACCTCTTGCAATTCTTCTCGACAAGCTTCGAGACTTACAGCATTTGCATAGACTCCCTCACAGATGGGAATTTCTCCATAGAAAGTCCCATCATTAGGGAAAATTTCATACTTAGCTTGCTTCATGGCAGCTTGGATGTAGTTAGTTAACATATTAAAGCACTTTCCTTATTAGCAATACAACGAAAGAAAATTACGCCGTTTCCATTGAGATTACGATCGCTCAAAAAATCATGCTTTAGCATCAAGTTTTGCTTTGGCAGCTCGAAGTTTTTCCCAAGCAGCTTCGGTTCCTGGCCTTGGTGGCTGGGCGGCTATTCGGGCAATCAGATCGCGGTTTTTTTCTTCGTAGTACAGCCGCAGTTCTTCAGCTTCCTTAAGCACCATTTGATACTCAGCTTCAACATCAGCGCGATTTGCCTCAATATAAGTTAAAGCCGCATTAATTTGTTCCTCTGTCAGATCGAACAATCCTCTGATAAATTTAGGTGGATATTGAGCCGTCACATAGTCCATGATGTCGTAGATCGTGATGCGCGTACCTGCGATGGACAGTCCTCTTTCTGTACGGATAATCGCTGTTTGTTCGTTGGATAGAGTTGTCATTTTTATAGCCTCCTAGAAGTTATTTTTATATTGGTCGAAAACTCTGCACAAAATTCAGCCAGCGATCGACTTTATTGCCAGTAATGTCTAAAATTCGGATAGAACGAGTTCTCAATATTGGCGGCCCAGCCTCCTCCTGAGAATATGAAATCGCACTACGCTCTGGTTTGCCTAAACCGTAAGTATTCGCAATATCTCCAGCCAACTGACAGGTGATTCTGAATGTCCCCATGCTAATTCTGCCATTTCCGGCCCTGTACTCCCAATCTCTAAAGCCAGCCCTAGGTATCTCCTGGCAATCAGCATAGGTCACCTCAAACATCTTAGCAATATGCACGTCATAGAGGCGCAACTGACCCCCACAGGCAGATTTTGTGGTGTCCGTCTCTGACACCGTAAGGGTATAGGTTCCTTCCCCGTGTTGCAGTCTCATCGGAACCTTTGTCTGGGCGATCGCCCCCGGTATCCCCTGAATGACGGTGACAGATCCCCAACTCATCGTAATAGCGGTTAAGCTGGTGAGGAATAATTCTTTGGTGCTTCTCATTTATCTCTTAAATATAGCCTACTTGTAGCATATATTTAATTTTACTATGACTGTAATTTTTAAGAATAATTTTACCGTTCTACCTAAATTTTATCTATTGAACCAACTGCCAAACTATACGATCGTAACTATTGATGGGCAGATTTATTTCGTCAAAGGCGATCGGCTCGCTCAGCACTGAAATTGGACATCAAGAAATAATCAAACCAGGAGTGAGCCGTTGGTCAGACGCCGCTCCAAATATGCAATTTAAATGCAGAATTGTTTGCCAGCCAACGCTACTTGAATTTATCCTCAAACAAGCAACGCTGCTAACAGATTTTTTACCAGAAATAATTGGTTGAAAGCCTCTCACGAGTGAGGGAGAAATTAAAATCAGACTATTCATTACTCCAATCCTCGGACTTAAGGGTAGAAGTCGCTCTCAAACTGTCAACTGTCAACTGTCAACTGTCAACTGTTGAACACTTCCCCGCCTGAAGACACCTGGTGTTCGTGGTACTTTCTGTAACTTACGCTTTTAGGCTAAGTTAGAATGGCAAATTTCTACCAGTATTCAAAACTATGCCATCAGCAGTACCAGTTAAGATCGTAATCACAACCCCAACCCCAACCAGCCCGGGTACCAGACCCGGAGGCTCTGCTACCGCTCGCAATGGCACCAGCGGCCCTGACTCCCTCAGCGGTACTGCCGGCGCTGACTTGATCTTCGGTTTGGGAGGCGCTGACAGCATTTTAGGTTTGGGGGGAGACGATAGCCTCTACGGCGGTGACGGGGACGACTCAATACAGGGCGACGCTGGTAATGATTTGCTGTTCGGCGGTGCAGCCCGCGACAGCGTTTTGGGCGGCGCGGGCGACGATACTTTCTACGGGGGGAAAGGTGCTGACTCGGTAAGCGGGGATGATGGCAATGATTTGCTGTTTGGCAACCAAGACAACGATACTTTGTTGGGCGGCGCGGGCAATGATACGTTTTTTGGCGGTGCAGGCGATGACTCGCTGTTTGGTGGCCTGGGCGATGATTGTTTGTCGGGCGATCGCGGCAGAGATACTTTAACTGGTGGCGCAGGGAATGATACTTTTTCGATCGGGCGATCGGCAGATGGCGATGTGATTACCGATTTTACTGTTGGTACGGATAAAATTCGCTTGAGAGCCGACCTCACTTTTGCCGAACTCACCATTTCTGCTGGGCCCGGAACCGTGCCGAGTACAATTGTTCAGTTTACAAGTACCAAGGAAACTCTGGCTACTGTATTGGGAGTTACTATCTCTCGGACGGACTTTATTTTTTAATTGGGAATGGGGATTGGTAATTGGTAATTGGTAATTGGTAATTGGTAATTGGGCTTGCAGGTTCTTTTGAGTTTTAAGTTTCAATATTTAACTTTTTAACTCAAAACCGGGAAGCGTTGCGACCAACAAAGTAATCTCAAAACTTTTCTTTTTCCTTCTTTCTTGTTCCTTGTTCCATTTTCCCTCGAATCGATTTTCATTAAATCCGTTACATCTGAGATCTTGCACCAATGTCGATAAGCCCTTGAGGAACAGGCAAGATGCCTGTTCCACCAGAAAAATCATCTTTTGTGGAACAGGCATCTTGCCTGTTCTTGAGAATGGTACAAGATGTGAGTTACATCCGTTATACAATCCCTTGCCGAACTTCCTTCTTCCTTCTTACTAATGACTATTGACGGTTTTCTCAATCTCAACAAACCTGCGGGCATGACATCTCACGACTGCGTGGGGCGAGTGCGCCGAATATTGAAACTCAAACGAGTGGGACACGGAGGAACCCTCGATCCGGCTGTGACTGGCGTTTTGCCGATCGCCCTGGGAAGAGCAACCAGACTGCTGCAATTCCTCCAACACCACAAAGCTTACCTAGGTACGATTCGGTTTGGCTTAACTACCGCTACGGACGATTTAGAAGGAGAAATCCTGAATTCTAAACCTGTCCCGGAGTTGAGTTTAGAACAAGTGCAAGCTGCACTGCCGAATTTTATCGGCAAAATAGAACAATTTCCGCCGAGTTTTAGTGCGGTTCAGGTGGGAGGAAAACGGCTTTATGAGTTAGCTAGAAAAGGCGAAACTGTGGAAGTTGCGGCTAGGAATGTTGAGGTGTTTCGGCTGGATATCTTGGATTGGCGGCCCGGCGATTTTCCAGAATTGGATTTGTCGATCGCCTGCGGGGCGGGTACTTACATTCGGGCGATCGCCCGGGACTTGGGCGCACTCTTGAATGCCGGCGGTACTTTGGCTGGTTTGACTCGCACCGAAAGCAGCGGTTTCTCGATCGACCAAAGTCTCACGTTTGAAGAATTAGAAGTGCAATTGCAGGAGAATACATTCAGCCCGATTTTGCCATCGGCGGTTTTGAGACACTTAGGTGCGATCGTCCTTTCTCCTGAATATACCAAACGCTGGTTTCAAGGACAGCGCCTCCCCATTCCCGAAACGCCCGTAGAAGCGGAGGACAGTAGCAAACATCCCTCTGAAAACTTAAGCTCCGAATCTCCCTATCACTTGCAAGTTTACGATCGAGATGGTAATTTTTTAGGTATCGGTCAAGTAGCAAACTCCGAAACAAATACCATATTGTCTCCTCAAATTGTCTTTTAGCGATCCAAGAGGGGGAAATAAAAATAGGTAGACAGGACAACATTTTGCAATTAATTTAATCAAACGCTGAGGTCAAGATTGTGAAAGTATTGCTGATCGGATTAATTCGAGGCTACAAAATGGGGATTTCTCCTTATTTGCCTAACGCCTGTAGATTTCAGCCCACTTGTTCCCAATACGCGATCGAAGCCATAGAAAGATTTGGGGCGGCCCGCGGCGGAGCGATCGCAGTTAAGCGCATTTTGCGCTGTCATCCTTTTCATCCAGGGGGTTACGATCCCGTACCTCCCAAAGATAGTCATTAGTCATTAGTCATTAGTCATTAGTCATGTTTTGCTGTCCCCGCCGAGCGAACGTCCAACGTCCAACGTCATGTTTTGCCAGCGTCTCCCCCGAGCGAACGTCCAACGTCATTAGTTATTAGTCAACTGTCAACGCATCCTTATAGCTAAAACTCCCGAGGGGAATCATACCTTTTTGAGATTTGAGATTTAAGATTTCGGAATACCGGATCAATTAAGGATTTCGATCGCACTTATAGTTGCATTATTTTGGAGAAATTGTATGAATACCCGATCGGGTTAAACTCGCATCAGGTAGTGTGTTTTTTTGAACACAATTCAGTAATATTACTGTTTTTTTCCCAAACTCAGCAGCGATATAATAGGGAAAACAGGAGTACAGGGGATGCGAGTTGATATGTCTGCTACCGCAATCGGGTACAAAATGCTGTCTCATACTTTGGCAGTCCTCAGCCAGAAACAAGCAACGGGAAAACTGCTATTAGAGCAAGGTGAGCAACAGTGGCAACTATACTTTTTTCAGGGTAGTTTGGTTTATGCCACAGGAGGAGCGCACAGAGCGAGGCGCTGGTACAGGGCTATTGGACAACACTGTCGCAACTTTCAAGTGGATCTTAGAGATCTCGAAGCTCGGGAACTGTGGGAATATCAACTGATTCAGCAAGGGCTAGCGGCCAGCGAAATGAGTTTGCAACAAGCTAAGGCGATCGTCCACAGCAGCGTTTCCGAAGTATTCTTTGCTCTGATCGGTCAATCGGGTTTGCGTCGGGAGTGGCGTCCGTCGGAAAAATATTTTTCTAAAGTAATCTCTTCTTTGCTGCTGTCTGTAACGGAAGTAGAACAAATTATGTACTCTACAGAACTAATTTGGCAGAAGTGGAAAGGCATGGGTTTGTGGCTGGTAGAACCAGAACAAGCACCCCTTTTAAAAGCGTCTGCCCAGTTGCAGGAAAATCGATTTAGTTCTAACTCTTTGATAGCTTTGGCTAACGTATTTAACGGCGAGAATACTCTTTGGGATATTGCATTGAAGAAAAAGCAGTGCGTGACAGTCGCAACTCGCGCTTTAGTTAATTACATGAAGCAGGGTTTAGTAAATTTCCGCACAGTACCAGACTTACCGTCGCCTATAGAACAGTGGCGCCTTGCTGCGTCGATGGCTGGGCAGGTTCGCCCTTTGATTGCCTGTATCGATGACAGTCCGACAGTATGCGAATTTTTACAGCAAATTTTATTGCCGGCGGGGTATCGAGTTCTAAAAATTCAAGATCCGATGGATGGAGTGGGCATCATTGCCAAACAAAAGCCTGCTTTAATTTTTATGGACGTGGTAATGCCGAAGACAAACGGCTTTGCTTTGTGTAATTTTTTGCGACAAACACCGAGTTTTCGGGAAACTCCGATCGTGTTTTTGACTGGTAAAGACAGTATAATCGATCGCACGCGAGCCAAACTTACAGGTGCTTCCGATTTTTTGAGCAAGCCGCCCAATCCGGAACAGGTTTTGCAAATAGCTCAGAAGTATTTAAAGGTAAAAGGCGATCGCAACCCTTTAGGAATTCGCCCCCACGATTTACTGAATTCGCGCCAACTTACTTTGGCAAATTCTTGAACCAAATTTATGCTCAAAAAGCATCGCTTATCCGGTGCGTCAGTCTCTGGCGCACCTTAGACGTATTATAATAAAGACGCAACTAGATTTGATAAATAAATCTTTGAGGCGCGAGTGTATAATTTTTCTGGATTTCACAGCCAGGGATTTTAGTAAATCCGCCCAGCCTGTATAGATTCTAATGCTTCGGACTTGATATTCATGATGAGCGATCGAACTCCGCAGGTAAGCGTGGTGATTCCGGCTTACAACTGTGCTGCTTACGTCGGCCAAGCCGTAGATAGCGTGCTGCACCAAACCTATACTGACTGGGAAATTATTGTAGTAGACGACGGTTCCCGAGACGACACCAAATTAGTTTTAGAGCAATATGGCGATCGCATTCGCTACATTTACCAACAAAATCAAGGAGTTTCCATTGCCCGAAATCGCGGCATCGAACTAGCGCAAGGAGAATTCATCGCCTTTCTCGATGCAGATGACTACTTTTTACCCGAGAAATTAGCAGCACAAATTGCTGTATTTAGAGCGCAACCAAATCTAGGAATAGTCCACAGCGGCTGGCGTCAAGTCAACAGCATAGGCGAACCTATCAAAGATGTCAAACCCTGGGAAAACGTCCCTAAATTAGACTTAGAAATGTGGCTGCGGTGGAAACCAGTATTGCCCAGCGCGATGATGTTTCGCCGCCATTGGTTAGAGCGAGCGGGCGGTTTCGATCCTCGATTTCCACCAGCCGAAGATACAGATTTAGCGCTGCGTTTAGCCTTAATGGGATGCGAAACAGAGTGGCTGCGACAAATAACAGTTTGCTACCGCCAGCACGAACAAAGTGCCATGTACAAAGGTTTACCGCAGGCTAAATCCTTGGCGGCGGTAATGGACAATTTTTTTGCGCGGCCCGAAGTGCCGGATAAAATACGTTTGTTGGAAAAGCAAATCAAGTACAGTACGTTGGTTTGGATTGCTTGGTATTTGCACCGCACCGGTCATCCTGTTGAGATGGCAGAATTTTTGCAGCGTTCTTGGAATTATACGCCTTATTTGCCAGTGGAAACAGTAATTAATTGGGCGGAGTGTTTTACGGAATTTTCGCAGGATACTGGCAATGAATTGGATGCAGATTTATTAACTCAATCTCCCGAATGGCAGCAGTTAATGCAGTGGACAATTCTCAGCAGCCATACTACAATAGGTTTGTAGTGAGGACTTTAGTCCTTCTTTCCGAGGACTAAAGTCCTCACTACGAACCTTTTTGTTACCAATTCCACCTCAGATTGGTAAATAAGGTTTTTTTAACGAACCGCGAAGACGCGAAGGACACGAAGAAAGAGAAGAGAAAAAGTGCTAAAGTTTTTTGGCAATATGAAATGCTGAAATATAGGAAGCTTTGATGATATTTTCGCAGTTTTTTGCTAACGCTTCCCGCAAACTTGCCAACAAAGAATTTTTCGTGCCATCGTCTAGCGCGATGTACTCTGAGTAAGTCTGCAAAAGATTCAGATAATCCTCAATGCTGTAGGTAATTTCACATACTAACTGTTCGTAAATTAAATCCTCGTACAGGCCTGAGTCGATGATATTTTGTCCGAGTTCTTTGATACTTTCTGCTTGATTGGCTCTTTCTTTGGCATGATATACTGCTAGAGACGGAGCTTGATTTTGATAAACTTCATCCAAAACTCGGTAAACTTCATCTTCTGGCAAAACTCCGGCATTCCAGAGCAAAATCAATGAACCTTTATCTTTTAATACGGCGGCCGTTTTTTGATAGCGAATCTCCGGTGACACCCAATGAAAAGAAGTCGCCGCCAGTACAGCATTGAATTTATCAGCTTCTAATTCCCACTCTTCCAAAGTTTGATTTTTAATTTCTACAGATGGATAAGTTGCACAGTTTTGTTGTGCTAGCTGACAAGCTGGCTGACTGGGTTCGAGACAAAGCATTGCAAAACCTAATTCCGCAAACGGAACAGTGGCTATTCCGGGGCCACATCCGATTTCAAGAATGTTGGCATTTGAGGGGAGTTCGGCTAATTCAACAACGCGATTAATTAGTTGTTGAGGATAGCGCGGTCTAGTTTTGTGGTAGAAACCTGCGATTTGGCTGTACCAATTTTTTCGCTGTTCGTAACTGTAGGTGGCGATATATTCGCTATACCAATCTTGGGGTTTTTCTGATTTATTTGCCATTGTTAAATCTTTCTTTTCTCTTCTCCTCTCTTCCTTCGCGTCCTTTGCGTCTTCGCGGTTCGTTCAAACTACTTATATTAAAATGCGAGATTATCCTTCAGTTTCAGCTTCTGTAAAAATTGGCGGTCACAGTTCACAAATTGGCAATTCCCAACCAGGAAAAAGTTCTGATACCGTCAAAATATCTCCATTACCCAGAACAGTTGATTATTCTTTAGCAGAAAAGGAGTTGCCGCAGCTACAGCTTTGGGCTGCATTGGGATTGTGGAATCGGAAACCTCCGCCCATCAAGTCTTCTGAATAATCTAAGGTGAGCTCGTTGAGATATTTTAAGTGCTGGGGGTCGATCGCAACTTGAACTCCCTCGGACTCGCAGAGAGTGTCTTCTGGGACGGGTGCATCGTCAAATGCCATTGTATAAGACAAACCGGAACAGCCGCTCGATTCCACGCCCAGACGAAACAAAGCATTCGGGTTCGGATACTTTGACTTGAGGCGCTTTACTTCTGTCGCTGCTGTTTTGCTTAGATGAATCATTAATTTTATTTGGTTACTGGTTACTGGTTATTGGTTACTGGTTATTGGTTACTGGTTACTGATTGGTGCGAATAACAAATAACAAATAACAAATAACAAATAACCAGTTTATAGGTTATTTAGCCTTAGATTCTGTCCGCGCATAATCGTCTTGAAAGCGCACAATATCATCTTCTCCGAGATATTCACCATTCTGCACTTCAATTAAAACCAGGGGAATCACTCCCGGATTTTCCAGACGGTGAGAAATACACTGTGGAACATAGGTAGACTGATTTGTAAATAGAACTTCTTCGGTTTCGCCACAAGTAACTTTTGCAGTACCGGAAACTACGATCCAGTGTTCGCTGCGGTGGTGGTGCATTTGCAGGCTGAGGCGGTGTCCCGGCTTGACTTCGATCCGCTTAATTTTGTATCCCGGGCCTTCTTCAAGTGTTGTAAAAGAACCCCACGGGCGTGATTCTGTAGCGGAAATTCCGTTGGGTGCAGCAGATGCGAGCAGAGTTAATGTTTGAGAAAGTTCTTGAGTTTGAACCATGATTTTTTACTCCTTCGGGATTGCTTGTTGAAGCCTTTAGTAAACGATGTTGGTTTTTGAGGTGAGCTAATTAGTTGTTAAAATCGAACCTCACCTGCGCGGAAGGGTTAGCGAACTGTACATTTTACTGTGAAATCTGCTCTTCCCGATCGACCAGCCTTAACAACCATAGCAAAATCACTATATTAGTTGTCACCTGTGATGGGTGCGATCGGCCAAATCTACATCAAATCTTCATCTGGGAGTGCTGATTCTTTATTTAATGGGAACATTTTATAAGATTTATGGTTGTTTTGGATTTTTTTAACCGCAGAGGGCGCAGAGGGCGCAGAGGAAGAGCGGATGTAGCGATTTGATCCTATCACTGTTCAGCTCCCGATCGTGTCCAGCTTCATTCGGCGCGATCGCAGCTTGAATATCCTCTAGATGTGAGTCGCTATCACAATTACTCATCTCTCTTCTCTTCCTCTGCGCTCTCTGTGGCCTCTGCGGTTAAAAAAATCCAAATATCTAATTTATCAATTAATTACCAACAAACTGTTTTTTACTTATTTATGAACAGGCAAGATGCCTATTGCTTACAATGGCGTAACATCTCAGCTTTAACTATTTTTTCACCGTCACTCGATCGCACAAGCTTTGATTTTTTAGTGGATCTACCCAATGCAGTATATCCACATATAATACATGATACTAGGTCAGGGTAAGCGCACCTCAAACGCAGTTGCCATCTAGATTGTAGGACTGCTACTTTGAGAGAGTTCAGGAAGCGCTGCGACTAATACCTTCACCATATAGAACTCATTTGACATCTTTTCTTGACCGATAAGGCTTGCAAGTAAGCCGTTTGGTATAACTCAATAAACTGTTGACGATAGCTGCGTAACCAACTCTAGCAAAACAGCCAAAATCCATAGATCGCAAGGCTTGCAGTTATAGCAATATATCTCAAATGAGTTCTATGAGGCTTTGTAGATCTTAAGACCTACAAGTAGGCAAAGCCAATTGATAGTTCTGGCGTTTATGTACCCTTAACTGTCGTTTTTTTTAGGGTGCATTTATTATGTTGATTAACTAAGTTTTTTCGTAATTGCTCACCCCCCCTACGGACAAAAATAAAATCTCTGAAACCCTTTGTAGGCAAGTATTGCAAAGTTTGAACACAATTATTTCATTTTTCAGTTTCGATCGCTAAAACCCTCATTCTGTCCTTGATTTTATTGAAGAAGAAGCTTTTTGCTTAAAATTCACAATCTGAAACTGTCTCGCTTGAGGCAGTTTCAGGGGAGGGAGGGTAGTTGAGCAATTACAATTCATGTTACGATCGTCCAGATTTGCTATTAAACTTAGCAAAGCCTTTTAGCACTAGCGTTTGTAACCATTTGTGTCTGAAACCCAGAAGCCCTCTCGTTCCCTAGCAGGGATTGCCGGTATTGTCGCAGTCGCCACTCTGATTAGCAAAGTCTTCGGATTGGTGCGCCAAATTGCGATCGCAGCAGCCTTTGGAGTCGGTGTCGCCGTCGATGCCTACAACTACGCCTACGTCATCCCCGGTTTCCTATTTATTTTACTGGGAGGCATTAACGGGCCATTTCACAGCGCGATCGTCAGCGTTTTAGCCCGCCGCGACAAAAAAGAAGCTGCACCCTTAGTCGAGACAATCACCACATTAGTTGGCGGCATATTGCTGTTGGTAACAATCGCTTTAATTATTTTTGCAGATCAGGCGATCGATTTAGTAGCACCCGGGTTAAATAGAACAGCAGAAGGTTTAGAAATCAAAGCAATAGCCGTCCAACAATTTCGGATTATGGCGCCGATGGCATTGCTTTCAGGCTTAATCGGCATTGGTTTCGGCACACTCAACGCCGCCGATATGTACTGGCTTCCTTCGATCAGCCCTTTATTTTCCAGCGTTGCACTTGTCGGCGGTTTAGGAATTCTCGCGCTACAACTCGGAGAAAAAATTACTCAGCCACAATACGCACTAATCGGTGGCTTAGTATTAGCTTGGGGAACTTTAGCAGGAGCAGTTTTGCAGTGGTTAGTGCAACTGGCGGCGCAGTGGCGCGCGGGATTGGGAAAATTGCGTTTGCGGTTTAATTTTAAACGCCCCGGAGTGCAAGAAGTAGTTAAGGTGATGGTTCCTGCTACCTTATCCTCGGGAATGCTGCAAATTAACGTTTATACTGACTTGTTTTTCGCATCCTACATCCCTCAAGCTGCATCTGCCATGGGCTACAGCGGCTTGTTGGTTATGACTCCTTTAGGCATTATTTCTAATGTAATTTTAGTACCATTTTTGCCAATATTTTCTCGCCTTGCCGAACCCAAAGACTGGCCGGAATTAAAAGATAAAATTCGTCAAGCTTTAATTTTGACTGCGCTGACAATGATGCCCTTAAGCGCTTTAATGGTGACACTGGCTACACCCATCGTCCGCATTGTTTACGAACGCGGTGCTTTTAATCTGTCAGCCTCGCAGTTTGTCATACCGATATTGATGGCTTACGGTATTGGAATGTTTGTGTATTTGGGCCGCGACGTTTTGGTACGGGTATTTTATGCCTTGGGAGACGGGGAAACCCCTTTTCGTGTCAGTATTATCAATATCTTTTTAAATGGGCTGCTGGATTATTTGTTAGTAGGAGCTTTCGGCGCGCCCGGATTAGTTTTGGCGACGGTGGGAGTGAATCTAGTTTCGATGATTATGTTTTTGTACTTATTAGATAAAAAGCTGGGTGGCTTGCCTTGGGGGGAGTGGAGTTTGCCTTTTTTGGGGTTAGCTTGTGGTAGTTCTCTAACTGCTTTCGTGTCCTTGGCTACTCTGCAAGGCTGTCAAAGAGTTTTGGGTACTGAAGGTTTGGTAATTCAATTAGTGCAGTTGAGTGTGGCGAGTTTGGCAGGGTTGGGAGTTTTTGCCATTTTTGTGCATCAGATGAAGTTGCCGGAAGTTGAGATGTTTGTCGATCGCATTCGCGGCCGTTTTGGTAGATAATATAGTTTCTGTTGGCATCTGAATCATGTTTTAGGAGCGTCCCACTGCCCCAGAGAATAATCTAAAAAGTCTCGACAGACAGACAAGACTTCCTGATTGACGAGGTTGACTTGCTAGCAACCCAAAGCCTCGTGAATGTTGCCGTAGTCGTTAATGGTATACTCTATTTGCAGCATCAAGCGCGGTTTCTCAGTTGGCTGCGTTCCTCTGTGAAAGCAAAGGGGATTTTCTACAAACCCAAAACCAGCTTTGCCACAGACATTCACCACATTTTCAGCGCCGTAATATTCAACAATCTTTTCGTCATCGATGTCTGCACAGCGCGTACTTATAAGCTGGTGCATCAACTTTTTGCCTTTGTGAGTTCCAGAAACATAAGTGTGCGGCCCGCTGAACATATCGACATCGGTAAGGTAGAAAAAAAACTTAATGAACCGATAGTCGTCTAAATCGTAGTGAAATACTTGGGCTGCCTTGCGTTGCTGGATGTGGTTTTCTGCTGGAACTGGGAAACTCCACGATATTTCGCTGCCCATGTGTACTGGTTCGGCACCCAGAAATTTAGCTGCAATAGCCAGTATGCCGGGGTCTTTTTCCAGTTCTTTCAGGGTTGAAGACTGGTTTCCGTTACTCATATAGCTGCAAACGCGGGCATTTTTGGGTAAGTCCGCACCTACTTTTTCTGTTCCTTTGTAGTGGTAGGGACGGTTGGCATCTCTGTTAATGTAGCCAACTGTAGAACTGGCAAATTTCAAAAGTTCTTGAACTGTATCTTCGGGTAGCTGAAGATTTTGATAACAACTATCGGTTTCGATCGTAGCAGCGATCGCATCTACATCCAACTTTCCCAGAACTGAAGCATTTTCTTGACTGATAACATGAGATTTAGCTGGACGCTTCAATAACATCGTTGCCCAGTCGCGTACAATCTCGAAACGAGCAAATTTACGCATCAAAAATAGTCGAGGGTTTTGAATCAGACATTGATAGTTTTTGACGAAATAATTGGCAAGCTTGTACCCGAAGCTTTCCGATTTCTGAATCACGCTTGTTGTTGTGTTCATAGTTTGCGGTAGTTTTGTACAAAATTTGTTATTGTAGCTTGCACCTGTGATCTTTTTGTGATTGTAAGCTGTCTTTGTTTGCAAAAAAAAGAGATATAAAAGTTTTAGAGTTTGCCAATACTTTAGCAAACAAACTTTTAGGTCTCAAGACTTACGCATGAACCACAAAAAACATAGAGTTGAGATTGCGATGCACAGCAAAGAATGACAGATATGCGTTTTCTTGCGTAAGTCCTATATTTGTCACTTGCATTGTTCTAACCTGATTGTTTTACGTTGTCAAGTAAAACAGATTTTTTAATTATTGTTGCTCTCGATCGAGTCCATGCTTGAATTCGACTGTCTTGAATGTATTTACGGCTGGTTATTTCGCGATATCTGCTCTTGATACGATCTGAACTTATGTGTTGCTTTGTTTTAAGAAATGTTATCAGAGCGGTTTCAGTGTAGTGCCGTAAAGATATTCAGTGGAGACAAGTCAATGCCTTGTTTTTAAAGGATTTCAGGCGATCGCAAACCTCTATAATTGCGCGAGCAAATTCTGGCAAACCGCTATCTTAAAAAAATGTAAAAATATTGGGTGGCATTCCCGACAAGCCTCCCCATAGCATTTTTGATTGCAAAAATTACGCTGGATGTGACAATTAAATCTCTGGTGTCCGGGGCTATAAGGTGTATTTTTAAACTTCTCCTTCAAATTTAGATCCGCCTTGCATCCCCCTTAAAAAGAGGGACAAAAGAGGATCTTGCTTCACTCTTTTTTAGCTGTCAATTAAGTAAATGAGTATGAAAATATACAAGTATTCAAATAGCGATCGAGACGAAGTGAAGTGAAGTCAAGCAATTGCTCCCTGACACCCATACACATTCTGTTACACCGCACCGATTTATTGGCGCCTACTTACTTAGTCCCATTTTGTTTAATATTTACGATCGCGCCACCGCCCCACCATTCCCTAAATTCACCGCGATCAATAATCAGAAAAATATAAATAATTGTAAATAAGCGAACTCAATCACAGACAGTGCGATCGCACTTTGCTAATTTCCTAGTAATTAAAAGCCTAGGGTGCCATCAGCTACGAGATAGAAGTTGCAAAATGATAGTTTAATTTGCGGTAGCGGTAACAATCTATTTGTCTTAGAAGCCGATGGAGGATTTGATACGATCGCTGATTTTACCGTCAATCGAGATTCGATCGCACTAACCGATGGTTTGAGTGTTAGCCAGTTGGGAATAACTCAAAATACTCAGGGAACTCCGATCGAAAACCTCTTGACAGGGGAGCAGTTAGGTGTGATGGTTGGAGTAAGTGCGAATGCGATTACCCCTGCTAATTTCTGGTTGATTTAGGCAAATAATGAAAAGTGCGATCGCCCTTAAGTCAAATTAAGGGCGATCGCACTTAAATCCCAATCAATAATTGAGATCACATATCCCGTTGAAATTCCTCAAGAACATCCATCAATTGCACTTGACACTGCATCGGAATCAAATCTGCCAGCGGCACTTCCCGCTTACCGCCACCGAGCTTAACTGAAATACCTTGCAAAACTCGTGCAACTTTGTCATCATTTAAACTGCCATCTTCCAGCATCGGGTAAAGTTGTTGGGCAACAACGGTATGCAGGTGGGCATCACGGAGATATAAATGCCACTTGGCAATGTCAATGTAGACATTTTCGCCGATTTGGGCGGCTAAGGATTCGATCGCAACTGTAGTATTAGCCATATCTAAAAAAGCAAATTATTTGTGCTGGATTAAAACAGTTAACAAATCGCCGACAACTCCCTTCAACCAGAATCTTTGGTTAAAGGCGAATAATCGGCGATCGCAAAAATGAAAATCGCGTGGGCCAAAACTACTAGAGCCCATACACCCGTCACTGTAACTGCCCAAGGCCAATCAGCCTTTTGCAAATTTTGAACAAACCACAAACCTGAATTGGAAGCAGAAAAAAGACCGACGTGGATCGCAAAATTCATGCGATCGTCTAATTGACGGTACTCAGGGTCTTTGCGATCGGGTTTGCGGGGCCAACGAGGAGGCATAGTTTTTCACTTGATGTTAGTAGTTCTGTGCCTATTTTAAGCATAAGTGCTACTTTTTGAATTCTGCCTCCCCCCAAGGCCGGAACTTTATCCCTCTAAATTTTGATAGTCTCCCGATTTGCCGCCGCTTTTGCTTACCAGTCGAATCGATTCAATGGCGATCGACTTGGACAACCCCTTAGCCATATCGTACAGAGTCAGCGCTGCAATCGAAACCGCCGTCATCGCCTCCATTTCCACACCAGTTTCGCCCTTAATTTTCACCGTCGCCCGAATTTGATACCCCGGCAACCCAGCATCCGGTATCACCTGCACTTCCACGCTGCTAATGGGCAGAGGGTGACACAGAGGAATCAGATTCGCCGTCTGCTTAGCCGCCATAATTCCAGCCAGCCTTGCAGTGCCCAATACATCGCCTTTCGGCGCATTCCCCGCTTCGATCGCCGCAAACGTCTCCGGCAGCATCCGCACCCGCGCCGCAGCCACAGCTTGGCGCACAGTTGCCACTTTCGCCGAAACATCCACCATTTGGGCTTCCCCGCTGTTGTCGAGGTGAGTTAGCTGCGCGCGATCGGGCAATTTAGAAAAAGTTTCGGAAAGGTCTTGCATTATTTTAGTAAAGGTGTTACTGTTAGATTCTGTGAGAAAAGAACTTAATCAATTTTAGATTAAGTCTGAACTCGACAGGGGCTTGTAGCTTAGTTGGATAGAGTGCATGGCTACGAACCATGAGGTCGGGGGTTCGAATCCCTCCAAGCCCATTATCAAAAGCGACGCATCTTACAGTATTTTGTAGGGTGCGTTTGTTGTTTAAAGTTGCCAAGTGCGATCGACAACAGACAAGATTCCAAAAATAGCTAAGACGGGCTCTCCGGCCCATTCCACAAAACTTTTTTCTTGTGGGATGGGCCGGAGAGCCCGTCCCGAGACGAAGAGAGGAACGAAGCAATCGCAGAGTCTATTTTTCACATCGCTTTTACTATCTTGAGATCTTATCTAAACTGTATCGGACAATAAACAAGATTGCAAAAATAGCTAAGACGGGCTCTCCGGCCCATTCCACAAAACTTTTTTCTTGTGGGATGGGCCGGAGAGCCCGTCCCCATCCTGTCACCTATTCAAAGCATAAACATCTTTGCCACGCCCGATCGCAAATTTAAGCGAATGAGACAAATTCTTGCTACACAAAGTAACAAAAATCAGCAAAGCCAAAGCAGCCAGAACAGCCGCCAAACCAAACATATTCCTGTAGCCAACTTGTTCAGCAACAAAACCCAAAGTCGGGCCAGCAAGCGCAATCCCCAAATCAAACCCACCAATACAAATCGAAAACAAACGACCTCTTTCTTGAGGTTCGCACCTATCCGACATCAGCGTCACCATCATTGGCATAACAGTACCGCCAGCCGTACCTTCAACCAAAGCCGCGATTAAAAAAGCACCGCTGCTGTTAGCAAAATACAACAATAACATAGACACGGCGTAACAGATTAAGCCGCCAGAAATAAACAAGCCGCGGCCGTATTTGTCCGAAGCCCGCCCCGTCACCAACCGCAAACTGAAACTGGCGATAGCCGCCGTAGAATAAAATAATCCCGGATTCAAATTAACCTTAGTTTCTTGGATAAACAAAGGCATAAAAGTGCTCAAAGTTCCGAATACCAAACCAACCAGCAATAGCACCAAAGCCGGAATCCGCACCCGGGGATTCCACAGCATTTGCCAGTATTTTTGGCTGTTTTTGTCCTCAGATAGCGAGTCAGACTTTGTTAACTCAGCGAAATTCGGTTCCACAACTTTGGTGGTAATAAATAAAGCTGTTGTGGCGAAAGCCGCCGACATCGCAAACAAAGCAGGATAACCAATCCCAGCTTGAATAAATCCGCCCATCGCAGGGCCAAATGCCAAACCGATAGGGGCCGCCAAACTCATATAACCGATTAATTCGCCCCGCTTTCCAGGCGGCGACAAATCTGTCACCAAAGCGCTGTAAGCTGTAGTAAAAGCGGCGATACTAATGCCGTGAAAAGCCCGGAGAAACAACAGTAATGGGACAGATTGAGCTAACAGGTAGCCGATAGGGGCAAGTGCAGCGACAGACACGCCTAGCAGCAAAACTTGTTTGCGCCCCCGGCTGTCGGCTATTTTACCCAACTGCGGCCTCGATAGCAAAAGCCCGATCGCAAATGCACCCATCACAAAACCAATTTGCTGCTTGCTACCGCCCACAGATTGAACGTACAGCGGCAAAGTTGGCAGCAGCGAAGCCAAACTACACCAGAATAGCAAGCCTGCGGTGAATAAAGTTACCAAGCTGCGTTTGGGTTGGGGTTCGATGTCCCTAAAAATATTCAAGATGCAAATTCCCTGTAAATTTTCTGATTACCAATTAGCAATTGCCAATTCCCATTACCAATTACCAATTACCAATTACCAATTACCAATTACCAATTACCAATTCAGTAACTTGAGAATTGCCACATTTGTTTCTGTAAACTGTCAACCCTTCGACAAACTCAGCGCAAGCTGTCAACTATCAACTGCAAACTGTCAACTGTCAACTGTCAACTGTCAACTGTCAACTGTCTGTTTTACCAATCAACCTCGGCCCTTTCCTCCACTACCCGCTGATAAACCCATTCGGTTTCCATTGCCAACTTCGGCCAACTAAATCGACGTTCCAAATCCTCATAAGCATTGTCAACCAACCATCGCCCATAACCAGGATTTCTCAGTACCTCCAAAATCCCCCAGGCCAAAGAATCGCGATTGTTAGCCTCAGTAACAACACCAGTTTTTGTATGCTGCACCACCTCTGGAAGTCCACCCGCATTCGACACCACCACAGGTACTCTTGCAGCAAAGCTTTCTAATGCTACAATCCCAAAAGGTTCGTAAAGACTGGGGAAAACCGCGCAGTCAGCCACCGTCTGGAATTTGTCGAGATGTTCCTCAAACATGAAACCCGTAAAATAACACTTATTCCAAATTCCTAAATTCCAAGCCATAACTTTGAGATGGTCTGTATTGCCACCACCAACAATAACAATTTTTGCGTTACCCCCCATTTCCCTAATTACTTGAGGTGCTGCATTGAGAAATACAGCAATGCCTTTTTCGTAGCTAATTCTGCCTACATAATAAACTATTTTTTCGTCGTCTGCTGCAAACTTGCGGCGGAAATCCATCGCGTCAAATTCGTCCCTGCGCGGCTTTTTTTCCGATCTAATTCCGTTGTAAATTACCTCTATTTTGTTCCACGGAGTCGATAGTACAAGTTCGGCTTCCCGCCGCATATAGTCGCTGCAAACAATGACGCGCCAAGCGTTATAAGCGAGGTCGTTTTCCTTGGCGTTAATGTAGCGCTGCCCGTCATTGTGGAGGCCGCTGAAGCGCCCGTATTCGGTGGCGTGGATGGTGGCAATTAGCGGTACTTTAAAGGTATGCTTGAGGGCGATCGCCGCATCTCCCACCAGCCAATCGTGAGCGTGGATCAAATCAAAGGGGCCTTCTTCTAGCATTAGTTTGCCGCCTTGGTGCCCCATGCTTTGGTTGAGGTTCGCCACCCAGTGAAAAAAGTCCTTGGCGTGCCCGACTACTACACGATGCACCTCTATTCCTTCAACCACTTCGTACATCGGCGCGTGACCGAACTCTACTGTAATTAAGTGAATCGAGTGCCCTAGCTTCACCAATTCTGGATACAGTTCCGATACGTGGCGGGCGATACCGCCGACTATTCTGGGAGGAAACTCCCATGCCAATACCAAAATTTTCATCTTTCTCCCCTCCTAAGAATTTATATATCTTAATGTTTATTGTTGACTACTTTATTGTATGATCCACAGCCTAAAATGTTGATCGATCGCAAATCTATGCCCGAGGGCTGACTTTTGGCAGCAACAAGGACGGAAAATTATGCAGAAACCGGGTGTTTGCAGCAATTGCTCTCTGGCCCGGTTTCTGGAATATTTGGCCTAAACCGACAGTTTCGGGCGATCGCCCGCACCCTCAAGATTGCTTCAAAATCGGTTCCAACTCGCGGCGAAAACGATCCCAAGCAGCCACCGATGCAGAATTAGAAGCAGCGCCCTGACGCATTAAAATCGCACCGTCTTCAAAGCCAACAATTCCGTAGTCTCCAGATTTGGACATTCGATCGATCGCTGGCACGATTTGCTGCAACTGTCCGCGTTCCCGGCGAAACGCAGGTTGATACTGCTGCAACTGCCACATATCGGCAATTACATATTCCATCTTCACTGCCTCTCCCGCATCATTCCGCAGTTCAAACATCGGAAACCGGAGAATTTCCCGGCGGCTTGACAAAATCGGCACAATAGTATTCGTTGCAGCCACGCTAGCATTATCAGGAATTTGAGCTAACAGCGGGCGCACTTGAGACACGTGCTGCCACTGTCTGATGAGAGGAACCTGCACCCAAGGATCGATCGCATCGGGCAAAATAAACGAAAAAGTCCGATTGGGGTTAGACGTGAAGGTAAAAAATAGCGACAAGCAGATGCAAAACCCCCAAAAGCGGCGAAACTGTGAAGACGAAGGGAAAGGCAACACCGCATTCGGAAAACGCAAGATTGTTTGTTCTCCCCTCCTAATTCTATCTTCTTCCTTTTGACGGCCAGCCCACCACAGGATTGCCCCATAAAACAGCCCCGGAACCACAGTCATCGCATAGCGAATATTAATTGCCAGCACAGATTCTCCTTTAGCTAAAAATAGCTTTAGCAGCGGGAAACCTGCGATCGTCCAAGATGCGGGCGCTACGGCAGGAACCAAAGCTAACGGCAACCACTGACCAAGTAGGTATCTAATCTTACCAAAAAAGGGCGTAAATAGCTCAGTCACCAACCGCCCGGGATTGCTAACCATTCCCCAAATAATTTCAAGAGTCGAAGCTTCATCACCATCAGCATATTGACCGAAGCGTTCCATCATAAACCGCTCGGAAATATCAGCAGAAAACAAAGGCATAATCAGATTTGTCAAAGCAATCATGTAACCAAAACTGAGAATGCACACAGCCAAGCCAGTCAGAGGATAGCGCCGACTCAAAATCATGTAAGCCCCCACCCCAAACAACACAACTCCCCCATCTTCTCGCACGGCTAACATTAAAGTTGCCAGAATCCCAAACAGCGGCCACCAGCGCTTCTCCATCGCCAGCAACAAGCCAAAAACATAAAGCGGAGTTTGGCAAGAATCATGAAAATTACCCAAAGTCGGGCCGATAACGGCGTTAGCTGCGTAATAGCTCACGACAATTGTCGCCGACAGTCGCGGTTCTAGATGGTGTCTGGCGAGAGCGTACAGGACTAAACCAGCCGCCGTAATTAAAGTCACCTGCAACACCGTCAAAGTAACAGGAGAGGGGAACAGCGAGTAAATTGGCAGCCACAGCATCAGCGCTGGGGTGAAATGCTGCCCCAACCGATAGTAAGATACAGACGGGAGCTGATTTTGGTGAACCACGTTAGTGGACAAAGCCGAAGACAGGGAACTCTCAAACAAGTGACCCCGAGTGCCGTTCCAAAAAAGTTGATTGAAAATGCCTTGGTCGTATGTAGCGTAAAAGCTGTAGTAGCGGTGCAGCGTCAGCAGCAGGCACAGCACAAAAAAGGCCGCCGCCACTTGAACCACTACCCGCAGCGACTCATTTTTCTTCCATCTCAAAAATGTCATTGGCCCGCCGTAATGAAATCATCGGACAATAGCATAAATCTAAAGTAAGTATTAAATTAAAGTAGAAGTGAAATAACTCGGCTCGGCAATGGTCAATTATTTTCACCCGATCGAAAAAGTCAACAGCGTCAATCCAACATCCGGCAACGACGACACCGACTGTTCTCCCGAACAGCCGACCAATCCTGCACCGCTTTTACAGCTTTTGCTGTTCGTAGACAAGCGTCCCTCTTCCAGGGAACAGACCAGACACATCCGCAAGTCCCTACAGGCTTTGAAGGCAGAGTGCGACTTTGAGCTTCAAGTCATCGACGTAGGAGAACAGCCGGATTTAGCCGAACACTTTAAACTTGTAGCCACTCCCTCGCTGCTCAAAATTCATCCCGATCCCCGACAAACTCTCGCCGGCAGCAATTTGATCGCCCAACTCGAACATTGGTGGCCCCGCTGGAAGCGTTCTGTAGAAGAATACGCAGCTCAGCAGCAGTCTACCTCGGCTCTGGCTGCCAATCTGGCCGACCCAAAACCCATCTATTCGGTTGCTTGCGCCACCGAACTCGTGCAGCTTGCGGATGAAGTTTTTCGGCTCAAACAGGAAAAAGAACACCTGCAAGAGCAGTTGCAGTTGAAAGACAGGATTATTGCGATGCTGGCTCACGACTTGCGAAATCCCTTAACGGCCGCATCTTTGGCTTTGGAGACTTTGGAGTCAAATCAGAAGGTAAAGGAGGGGCAAAAGTCCCGTTTGACACCGACTCTGGCGGCTCATTTGATGAAACAAGCCCGCCGCCAAATCCGAATTGTCGATCGCATGATTACAGATATCCTGGAAGCAGCCCGGGGTACTAACGCTCAACTCCACATGGAACCCAAAAAAATCGAACTGAGGGCGATTTGTCAAGATGTAATCCTGCAATTTCAAGACAAATTTCAGGCTAAAAGTCTGAACTTAGAAACAGACATTCCCGCAGATTTGCCCTTGGTTTATGCCGATCCCGATCGCATCAAACAAGTCATAGTCAACCTGCTTGACAACGCCAGCAAGTACACGCCAGAGCAAGGAACTGTAAGTATTTCCATACTGCACCGCACTGCTTACAAAGTTCAAGTCAGCATTGGTAACAGCGGCCCAGGAATTCCCGAAGAAGATTGTGCGAGCATTTTTGAAGACAGCTATCGCTTGCAGCGAGATAAATCAACAGACGGTTACGGCATTGGGCTGTCTTTGTGCCAAGGCATCATCCGCGCCCACTACGGTCAAATTTGGGTAGACTCCGTACCCGATCGAGGCAGTTGTTTTCACTTTACCTTGCCCATTCAAAAATAGTTGACAGTTGTCCCGAAGGAAGAAGGAAGAAGGAAGAAGGAAGAAGGAAGAAGGAAGAAGGAAGAAGGAAGAAGGAAGAAGGAAGAAGGAAGAAGGAAGAAGGAAGAAGGAAGCCAAAATCCAAAATTCAAAATCCCAAATCGTTTGGCAGTTGATGGTTAATAGTTGCAACCGAATTTGACATCACAGTTCAATTTGAACGTAGGGCAGCAATAATCTGTTCGTTTGCCTTGGGAAAAGTAAACTGGTCAATTTCGTCGAGTGTCACCCAGCGAATTTCATCGCATTCGATCGTTTGCGGTTCCCCGCTGATGTAGCGGCAGTGGTGCACGTAAAGCCTAACTGTAAATTTAGTGTAGTCGTGGTCAATTGTAATCAGGCGATCGCCAACTTCTACCACAATCCCCAACTCCTCCATAATTTCCCTTTGTATGCAAGCTTCGATCGTTTCTCCCGGCTCTATTTTACCGCCCGGAAACTCCCAGAAACCGCCGTGCAGTCCGTGTTGTCGGCGCTTGTCAATCAAAATTTCTTGGCGATCGTTCCAGATCGCAGCAACGCCGATAACTTTGTGGGCCACAGGAGAAAGAGACATATTAATTGGGAATTGGGAATTGGGAATTGGGAATTGGTGATTGGTAATTTTGACGCACTGCTAGTTTCGTACTTACCGTTTTTTTAACCGCAACTGTGGGCTGTAACGAAGTATTACGGTGAAACAACCAGCTAGATGGCAACCCGTGCGATCTATTGTAATTAAAAATTAATAATTTAATCATATTATCAATTTTATTAACAAATCACAAGTGACAACTAATACCGTCTCATAAAAGTCTGGCTGCAAACTTTCGTGTTGGGTTTCAATTCAGCAATCTACCCATCCAAAATCTAAAATCTAAAATCTAAAATCTAAAATCTAAAAATTTAAGCCCCCATCTTCCGAAGGGGGCTTGACACTTGTACGATTTAAATGTTAATAATCAACTAATCATCCGAGCCGTGTCTCTCACTAGCTTGGATGGACTTTTCAAAAGTCATTCGCTGTTCGGCATTTTTGAGAAAATAGCCGCTAATCATAGCCGAGGCGAGCAATCTACCCAAATGTTCGCGACTGGTAGTCACTGTCACCCCGAAGTGTTCCGAAGGTAAATTCCCCAAAAGCCCGACAATATTTCGCTCCATTACTTGAAACACTTCGTGAGAAGTCGGCTTAGACAACTGAGAAACAGTGTCGGGAGCCATTGACTGCACGTATTGCCATAATAAATTAGCATTTTCTCCGTCTTCTTCAAAGAATTCAGGGGATTTATTAGATGAGTTGCTCACGAGTACCTCCGTTTCAGAGACAGCTTGTTATTTTAGACGCGGGCGGTTAAATTAAATAACCCTTATCCGATCGCTGCTGCTATTTATTACCAAGTAATTACTAATGTAGCAGGACAGTCGCAGCAACCAAGTGGGTACAACCGAATTAAAGGCGGCGGTTTTTACGATTTTAGATTGGAAAATGGCGATCGCCTGTGTCCCGATCGCCATTCCCATCTAGCTAGCTAGCGAGATAATCGTTGATATCTTGCTTGCGCTTGCGGAGTTTGGTTAAAGCTTCCCGTTCAATTTGACGCACCCGTTCCCGACTGATGTTCAGACGATCGCCTATTTTTGCCAAAGTTAAAGTTTGCCCGTCTTCTAAACCGAACCGCAAAGCAAGGACTTCTCGCTGTTGCTGAGTCAGTTCCGCCATTAGGTGGTCTAAGTCAGTCCGCAGGGAAGCTTGCAGGGCAAAATCTTCTGGAGTAGTACCCGTATCTTCCAACAAATCGCCCAACTCAGTATCTTGATTGTCTCCCACGCGCAAGTCCAGTGAAAGTGGCAGGCGCGCGCGATCGAGATATTCGCGAATTTGCTTGGGAGTCAAATCTAACTCTGACGCCAATTCAGCAGCAGTAGCCGCGCGGCCGAGCTGTTGAGCTAGCAGGCGCTGAGCCTTTTTAATTTTGTTGAGTTTTTCGGTAATGTGGATCGGCAAGCGGATGGTGCGACCTTTTTCGGCGATCGCCCGGGTAATTGCCTGACGAATCCACCAATAAGCATAAGTTGAAAATCTGTAGCCCTTAGTCGGGTCAAATTTTTCTACTCCCCGCTGCATCCCGATCGTACCTTCCTGAATTAGGTCGAGTAAATCTACATTGCGCTTGATATATTTTTTTGCAACAGACACAACCAGGCGCAGGTTAGCTTCCACCATGTGGCGCTTTGCCCTTTCGCCATTGTCGATCGTCCGCTGCAACTGTGCCTCAGACAGCCCGACTGTCTGTGCCCATTCAGCCGCCGTCGGGTCGCGGCCTAACTCTTCGGCTAAAATATTTTTTTCCTGATGCAGTGCGGCTGAGCGCTGTACCTGTTTCCCGAAGAGTATTTCTTGCTCATGGGTCAACAGCGGAACGCGACCGATTTCCCGCAAGTAAGCGCGAACAGAATCTGTATCTGAGGACTTAAGAGTTTTCATGAGCTTTTCCCGCTGAGGATCTGTGCCTCTAAAGGTTTGTCGGATAGCAAACCTCTAGCTTTAGCTGGGAAGGAAAGCGGGCGGGGACTTGCGCTTTCCTTCCATTTAAAGAGGCTTAATTTTATGGTAGCTAGCTGTTACTCCCAGTCAGAACCCTCTCAGGTTAGGTTTTGGTTGGGGGTGCACAATGCTACTTATGTTAAGAATCTTAACATTTGTGAGAGCAGTTGGCTACACTTCTTTACATTTATTTCATGGAAGCCTGCAATGTTGGTACGAGAGTACCCGCAAACAAGCTTTGCAGTTGCATCATGTTAAACAAAATGCGCTAAATCTCAGAGGGGTAGAGGGGTAGAGGGGGAGATGGGGAGATGGGGAGATGGGGGGTAGAGGGAAGAGGGGGAGAGGGGGAGAGGGGGAGATGGGGAGATGGGGAGATGCTTTCGGACAACGCAATTAAAAAATACACTTTAAATGCCCAGCAGCTTTTCAATACCGCCCCAACAGATAATGACTAATGACTAATGACTAATGACTGATGACTAATGACTTCTTTGCCGTTGAGCTTCGTACAAGATGAGGGCTCCGGCGATCGACACATTGAGAGATTCTACGCCGCGGCCGAGGGGGATTTGGATTTGTCGATCGGCTAAACTTCTCAATTCTGACGACAATCCAGAACCTTCGTTGCCCAAAACGATCAGAGTCGGCACTCGCAAATCAACTTCCCAATAAGTTAAACTGGCGCCGGCAACGGTTGCTAAAATTTGCATCCCGCGATTTTTATACCCGGAGACTTCGGCGGTTAAATCTGGAGTGACTGCTACTGGCAGCTTAAACCAAGCTCCTGCTGAGGCGCGCAGCACCTTGGGATGGTCTAAATCAGCGCTGTCTGAACTCAGCAGCAAGCCGTCGGCATTAGCAGCAGCGGCGGTGCGGACGATCGCCCCCAAGTTGCCGGGATCTTGGATGGTTTCTAAAGCTATACCTAAAGTTGAGATTTCTGCGGGTTGTGTGGCGATACGGGGTGCGGTGGCGATAATGCCGTCGGGTTGGACTGTAGTGGCGATCGACTCTAAGACTTTGGCACTGACTAATTCTGTGCGATCGGCTAAACCAACAATTTGTTCCCACAATTTCCCATGCTGATCCAGCCATTCGGGAGTGCAGCAAACCGTTGCTAACGGGTATTTGGCCGCGCAAGCTTCTTCGAGCAAATGCGTACCTTCGAGTAAAAATAATTGTTGTTCCCTGCGTCCCTTAGAGCTGTGGAGTTTGCGGATTTCTTTTACTAAGGGGTTTTGAATACTTGTGAGCATTTTCTTAATTCAGCAGAGCGAATGGGGTTATTACCTGTATCGGGTCAACCCCAAACTTTTTTCTGCCTTGGGAATGCGGAACCCGGGACTTGAACCCGGAAGGCTTGCACCACATGAACCTGAATCATGCGCGTCTACCAATTCCGCCAGTTCCGCATTGGTCACGAATTACTACTATCGGGTATGCTCGCCAGTTTGTCAAGTGTTTTGGGAAATATTTTTTTATTCTAGCTGCGAGTAATATCAAGTCCGTTGGCAAAGGAAGAAGAAAGAAAATCTTCCTTCTTCCTTTTTCCCAATTCCCAATTTTATAAAGGCGAAGATGCCCCATGCCCCATGCCCCATGCCCCATGCCCCATGCCCCTTCTGTTATAGTTGTTGTGGCAGATAGTTCTCACCTCGACTACCTATGTCTGAGCCATTAACCCTCGATCCGAGTCAGTTGCCAGATATTAGCAACTTAGTTCTAGAAGACGATACTCCTTTGGACAGCTTCATCAACGAAAAACAGCAGCGATTGCTGACAACGGTTTTATATAGCGGTGGCGATACGGGGATTACCGTTCCCTTTATTGCGGCGGCAAATGTCGGTTTGTTCAGCAGCGTGCGTCAGCCGGGAGTCGCCCCGGATGTTTTTCTGAGTATCAATATTACTGGTGCTGAGGATTGGTGGGAAAGACAAGTGCGATCGTATTTATTTTGGGAATTTGGCAAACCTCCCGAAATTGCGATCGAAATTGTTTCTCCAACTCCAAGTAACGAATTGGGCAGCAAATTAATAGATTACGCTCGAATGCGAATCCCGTATTATGTTGTGTACGATCCGCTACGCGAGTTGAGAGGCAGTACGCTGCGAATCTTTGAATTGCACAATCAATCTTACGTGCCTAAAACTGATGCTTGGTTTCCCGAAGTCGGTTTGGGACTAACTCTGTGGCAAGGTGAATTTGAAAATGTTACTGGTACTTGGTTGCGCTGGTGCTCTGCTGGTGGCGCTTCCATTCCTACAGGCGACGAACTGGCGGTACAAAAAAATACTCAGTTATCTCAAAAAGATGCTCAGTTATCTCAAAAAGATGCTCAGTTATCTCAAAAAGATGCTCAGTTATTGGAGGAACGGGCGCGCACTAAACAAGCATTTATCCAGACGATCGAACTCGGTTTAAGACTAAAATTCGGAGATGAAGGATTGCTGCTGCTTGAGGAAATTTTGGCAATTTCTGATGTGGGTGTTTTGCAGGCGATCGCCTCTGATATGCTCGCAGCCAACAACCTGGACGAAATTCGGCAAATTTATCAATCGTAATCTTACAAGGTTAGTAATCTCATCTCTGTTTATAATTTTAAGTGTTGCTTAATTTGCTGTGAGTTGAGATATTAGCTGGCGTCGAAATTGTTAAATATTGTGGAGTCATAGGTGGCTTACTTACTGCTAATTGCTGATTTTTACCAGAAAGAATTGGTTGAAAGCCCCAAGCTTGCTCTGGAGAAATTATCAGTTCCCTTGTGTTAGTTGCGGGTGCAGAATGTGGGTTGATGGGCCCGGGCGATCGCCCGCCGCGCCGGGGCCCCCTACCTCAACCACCGCCAAAAACTCAGAATTGCCACAAAAATTCAAAATCTCAAACCCAAAACTGCCCAACCCCAGTACGATCGATCTAGTTAGCAAAAAATAAGTAAAAACACTACCGGAGTAAATTATATGGATCTGGTCGTACTCCAGAACTGGCTGGACAACATCTCCTTTGCCATCTTGTTCGCAACAATGCTCATTTACTGGGTGGGTACAGCATTCCCCGGCATTCCCTACCTGTGGGCCTTGGGAACCGCAGGGATGGCTGTCGCCAACCTCTCCATCGCCGCTTTACTCGGTTCTAGGTGGATAGAAGCCGGCTACTTCCCACTCAGCAACCTTTACGAATCCCTATTTTTCTTAGTTTGGGGAATCACCACCATCCACCTAGTCGCGGAAAACATGAGCCGTTCCCGCTTAGTCGGAGCAGCCACATCCCCCGTAGCAATGGCAATATCCGCCTTTGCAGCCCTGACTCTGCCCGACACCATGCAATCGGCAGAGCCCCTAGTACCAGCCCTCAAATCCAACTGGCTGATGATGCACGTTAGCGTCATGATGCTCAGTTACTCAACTTTAATGGTAGGAGCATTGCTGGCGATCGCATTTTTAATCGTCACCCGCGGCCAAAAAATCGAACTCACAGGTAGTTCCTTCGGCACCAACGGCAACCGCAACGGCAACTACCGCCTGCAACGCCCACAAAATCCCGAACCTCAAACCCTCGAAACAGTAGGCGACAGCGCGTTAGCTTTCAGCGAACCGTCTTTCAACTCCAACAATAACGGTTTTGGCGCCACCGCAGTCCTAGAATCAGCAACAATTCAAACCGCATCAACCGCGGCAACTCAAACCTCAGAACTTCTCTCGCCCCAGCGCTTGAATCTAGCAGAAACTCTTGATAACATTAGCTATCGCATCATCGGTTTAGGATTTCCCTTACTAACAATTGGGATTATTGCCGGTGCCGTTTGGGCTAACGAAGCTTGGGGATCTTACTGGAGTTGGGATCCGAAAGAAACTTGGGCGCTGATTACTTGGTTAGTATTTGCAGCCTACCTGCACGCCCGCATCACTCGCGGCTGGCAGGGAAGACGCCCAGCAATTTTAGCCGCCACAGGTTTTGTAGTAGTTTGGATTTGCTATCTAGGCGTCAATCTGTTAGGCAAAGGTTTGCATTCCTACGGTTGGTTTTTCTAATTTCTGAACCACAAATCAGTCCCAGAGAAACAGAATAAATCACCGAATAGGGATTAATATAATCTCCAGTTGTAGGCAGCTATTTCCAGCAAAGTGTGTCAATTTAAGCCTAAAATCCTTTGTATCTATTCCTGTCCTCCCTTCTTAAGGGCTAGGCAAGGTTACAGATAGGTACGTAGTTGGGCTTTAGCCCTCTTTCTTTATACGCATAAAGAGGGCTAAAGCCCAACTACGTACCTTAGACCATTACTACGTTTGATATTAAGTTGACACAAAGGCAATGCCCACTTTGCTAAACTACTGAGACTGTAAAATTTTACTCCCTCTTCCTTCTTCCTTCTTCCTTCTTCCTTCTTCCTTCTTCCTTCTTCCTTCTTCCTTCATTAAAATGACAATTGATATGGACGATTCACAAATATTTCTCAAAGAAGACGATGTTTTGTCGGCTCCTACCAGCGCTTTGATGTATCAATGTACGTTCAAAGTCAACGAATATATGACCATTCTGAATTCAAGATTGCTAGAAGAAAGATTATTGTCAGATGGCATGGATTGCGAGCTGTTAAGTTCAGGAAAAGGCTGGACACAAGGAAAAGTTAGATTGCGCCTGGAGTTCATTCCCATCGAACCTGAGGTGAAAGAACAAAAAGCTCTTCCCGCCGCACCGGAAGAATCAGACACCGCCCAAAACAACGCCGAAGATAGCTCCGACTCAGAGCAAATTGATACAAATGAGCCATTAGATGTCACGGACTCAACAGAAATAAGTAATGATTTTCCTATTTCTAGGTATCCAGACAGCAACCCCCACAGTCGAGGAATGTGGAGCTAAGCTGCTACTTACAGGGAGGGAAAGCAGGAAGATTTTTAAATTTTAAGTTGAGAGTTTTGAGTTGAGGAGCTTCTAATTGCATCCTTCATACAACTGACAACTAACAACTGATACCAATTAAAAAATCCTTGCTACAACGCTCTTAGGAACGAAAATTTAATAACTTACACAAGTTTGTGGGGTGTCCCGCCCGCTGGCCCTTTTTGGACGGGCGGGACGCCCATCCCACAATAAGTAGTTAAAATTATAAGTTATTTAATTCGCGATCCTTAGTTGAGTTTGTGTAGTCAAATATTGTCGGTGGTGCGTCGCTCGATCGATTTTCTGTCTTTTGTTGGGTAGTATCGATGGCGACACACCCTACGACTACTGACAAGCTGACAACTGACAACTGCTAACTATCAACTGTAATGCCTGAATCTTCCAATTGGACGCGCCTCCACGCTCAACTGCACCGGACACTGCTGCAACGACAAATCTTGCCCTCAAATCAGCGATTGTTAGTAGCAGTATCCGGCGGGCAAGATTCTCTGTGTACGCTCAAATTACTGCTGGATTTGCAGCCCAAATGGGGGTGGAATCTAGCCATTGCTCATTGCGATCACTGCTGGCGTTCTGATTCCCAATCTAATGCAAATCATGTAGAAAATTTAGCTAAAAATTTCGGAATATCCTATTATTTGCAAACAGCCTCGGACATCCCCAAAACCGAAGCAGCGGCCAGAAAGTGGCGGTATCAAGCTTTAACCGAAGTTGCGATCGCCCACAACTACCCCTACATTGTCACAGGCCACACAGCCAGCGATCGCGCGGAAACACTCCTCTACAACCTAATTCGCGGTAGTGGCGCCGACGGACTTTCCGCCCTGACTTGGACGCGCCCCCTTGCCGATTTGCGATTGCCGATTTTAGATTTTAGATTGGGAGATTCTGGCGACAATCCCAATTTCCAAATATCTGCCGATTTGCGATCGCACAATTTAGATCAAACTCCCCAATCAAAAATCCCAAATCCCAAACCTAAAATCTACTTGGTTCGTCCGTTGCTGGAAATCACCCGATCGCAAACAGGTCAATTTTGTCAAGAGCAAAAACTACCAATTTGGGAAGATTCCACTAATCAAGATTTGCAATATGCGCGCAACCGAATTCGATCGCAATTATTGCCTTATTTAGAAACTCATTTCAACCCAAAAACCCAACAAGCCCTCGCCCAAACAGCCGAACTCCTCCGCGCCGATGTCGAATATCTCGAAATTGCAGCCAGTGAATTACTACAGCGAGCCATCTCTCCAACTACAGACAACCCGCAGTTGCAAATTCAACTCCCCGTCAAGTTAAATCGCCCAATTTTACGAGAAGCACCCCTGTCATTGCAACGGCGAGCAATGCGACAGGTATTGCTACAAATATTGCCCTGTGCACCCAGTTTTGACAGCGTAGAAAAACTCACCAGCTTAATCGCAGCGCCCAACCGATCGCAAACCGATCCATTTCCTGGAGGAGCGATCGCCCGAGTTGAAAACCCTTGGATCGCGATCGATATTTAATTTTAGGCGCTTGGCAGAAAACTCGAAAGAGCTTGCCGCAGATCCGAAACAACCCGATCTTGCTGCTCTCCAGTTTGCTGTACGCGATCGAGTTCTCCCCCCACCGCTTCCAGCTTTTGGCGCAGCCCGCTCAAATTGTCCTGCACCGGTTGCAACATTTCTTGATAAACATTCACCCGGCCCCAGAGTTCCGCCACAGCACCTTTCTGGCTGAACAAAGTCTGCTCTAACTGCTTAAGTTCATTGCGTTTCGCTTCACTTTCCCCATTTTGACGGTTGACATTTCCCTCAATTTGAGATATTGACTCCCGCACCTGCTGAATTTCGGTTTCCAGCCGTTGCAATTCTTGGCTTTGCTGCTGGCGTTGAGTATTGAGCTGTGTGACGATCGGCCCCAAATCAATCTGTCCAGGTTCTGTTTTTTGAGGATTAGCAGTACCCAAGCGACGCCACAGCACCGCCTGATGCTGCTTCAAAACATTTTCCCGTTCCTGCAAGCGGAGGCGCTGTCCCACCAAAGTTTCATTCAACATCTGATAACTTTCGAGTTCATCGGCCATTTCATTTTCCAAAGCCATGCGATCGTACTCGGAAGCCGCTTGAATTTTGGCTTGCAACTCCTCGATTGTTTCCCGCTGGAGAGTCAACTCCTCCTCTTGATCGTTAACAAACCGGAACACCTTTTCCAAATCCTCTTGCAGGTGTTGCACCAGCCCCTGTAATTCCTCAACCGGCATCCGCTCCAGAGCAGACACATCTACTACCTGCTCCACAGCCCCAGCACCCGAACCAGACGCCAGCCCGGAGATTTGCTGGTACATAGTCTCAACAGCCTTCACCTGGACAGACATAGACTGAGCCTGCTCCTGCTTAGCGCCGAGGGTACATTGCTGCCCTTTCAGTTGGGCCCGAGCTTGCGCCAAAGCATCTTGGGATTGATACCATTCCTGCCAGCGGCTTTGGAGGCTCTGATTTTGTCGATCGACCTCTTCCTGCTGTTGCTGAGCGTTTGTGCGTTTTTGCTCCAACTGCTGCCAGTGCAAATCCAGAATTGCCTGCTGAGCGCCCACAACACCAAAAGACTGATTCAGTTGTTCCCGAACTCCTTGGGCCGCAGAAATTGCTCCTCCCAGCTTGTTCATCAACTCCTGAATTCTCAATGCCTGCTGCTCGTCAACAACTGCCCCCTGAGGAGCCTGAGACTGCTGGTGAGCCACCTGCTGCTGTTCGCCCCGCAACTGTTCCCAAGCCGTCTCCATCTCCGCGCGGCTGCGATCGACCTCTTCTCGCAGTCGGTTAGCTTCATCTCGAGTATTTTCAATTTCCGAGCGTTGAGCCTCCAGGCGCTCCAACTCCTCCTCCATTTGAGCCAACTGCTCTTCGCGGGCTTGCATTTCCATTTCCCGGCGATTGAGTTCCTGACTCGAAAACGTCAGAGAAGCCTTCCACTGCTCAATTTCCTCTTCCTTATCCTTAAACTTGTCCTGCAAGCGGGAGAAATTTTGCAGAATGCTCACCAACTGGCGGGCAGCCTCCTGAATCCGCTGCACTTGCTTGTTAGCGCTCAACTCCACCAGCACCAGCGTGCCGTCGTTAAACTTATTAGCTTCCTCAACTGGGATCGCGTCATCGCCCGGTACGGCGCTCCAGTTGTGTTCGCCCCGCTGACAAGCTAGCAGTTTCAGTTCAGCCTTACCGCCACCGAGACCAAAGCCGCTTCTCTGTTTTTGTACTTCTGCTAGATACAGCACACTAATAGTCCTCTCTTTGGTGTCGTTTGCCCGATCGGGAATAGCATCCTTGAACAACTGTCTTCAGCACTCGCCGAGAGCACTGCTTCTCTCGCACTGCGTCTAGAAAGCACTGCCGCCGCCTGCTTTCTGAACCAATGGGAGAGCAGTATCAATGCCGCTTGATTCAAGACTAGCAAAACTGGGGGGACTGCCATAGCCCAAAGCCGAAAAAGATCAGTCAGTCAAAAACTTTCATTGATTGTATCAGGCTTTGGCTGCGGGTCGATCGCCATCTCGTCCTTTAATTACCCAGCATCGGGTCTCCTCCGCAGGCGGACTAGGGATTTGAACCGCGCTGCCTTAGAATAGTGGAATCACGCGAGCCTGTCATCGAGATCTACTCTTGAGCAAAAAGGTCAATGCTTTAAGACAGAACCCAACCGCAAGGACGCACAGCGCAAGGTAAACGTCAAAATTTTGGCGGTCGAAGACTTGAACCAGTCGTCCCTGCCAGCGTTGGACGACGATCGAAAAGCCCAGACAATTGTGTGTGTCATAAACCCCACGCACCAATGCCGGGGTGATGACTGTTAACAATTTACCTAGATTTACCCAGGATTTAGTAGTTAGATTCTCGGTAAGCCAATGGATAGATTGATGAGTATTGGCGAGTTAGCAGAGCTTTAAAGCTGTTAACATACGAAGAGATAAACACATTGAGAGGTCGAATCAATGGCTACCCTAACTTATTGCAAAGGCTTGCCCACACCAGTACACGAACTCAACGAACTAGGATTTACAGATTTCGAGATGTTCTTAGAAGCTTACGCCCAGATTTTTAGGGCTGCAAGCATTGAAACAGTTGACCGCTTACTTTTAGGTACAGAATTCAAGAAATCAGATTGGAACAAGCATTTACAGCAAACCTACGGCATCAATAAGCGCCACGCAAATGGTGTAATCAGTTCTGCCAAGGGTCGTGTAGATGGTGCTAAAGAACACAGGATTTTACATCTAAAAGCTCTTGAAGGAAAAATTAAATCTATTGGTGCGTGGGTCAAGAAAGCCGAAAGCAAGTTGGTATTAGCTCGTAAGTTCTATGCCAAGAAAAAATGGCAGAAATCAAAAACAGGTTGCAATTTCCCCCTAGCCTGCTCACTTCAATATAAATCCACAAACTGGCAGAATTTGCGCTTTCAAATTCACAACAAAAAGCGTAAACTGACTGGGTTAATTAACAGAGTAGAACATTTAAGGCTTTCGCCAGTCAAAGTCTTCATCCCGATGAGGGATATTTTTGTTGTCGGCTCTAAGGATGAGTCTTTTGGCAATCAAGTCTGCCAGTGGAATGGGGATAAAATAACTTTTAGAGTCCCCAAATGCTTAGAGTCACGATTTGGAAAAACTGTGTCCTCTGAGATTGGTGATTTCAGCCGCAACATCAACAGACTGCCAGAATGCGGTGCTAAAACCTGGCATTTCTACCGTAAGAATGGAAAGTGGGTTGCTGCTGTGCAGTTTACCCCAAATCCCGCGAAGCAGGTTTCGAGAGAGAGAATGTACGGTTGCATTGGTATCGACATAAATCCCGGTTCTATTGGGTGGGTGTATGTCGATTCTGAAGGGAATCTCAAAGCCAAAGGGCAGATCCCATTGCAGATAGGTTTACCCTCCGGCAAGCAACAGGCTCAAATTGTTGATGCTTGTCTGCAACTAGCTGCAAAAGCCACAGAATTTGAATGTCCTGTGGTTTGTGAAGAACTTGATTTCTCAACAAAAAAGCAATCGCTGCGAGAGAAAGGTAGAAAGTATGCTCGAATGTTGTCGGGTTGGGCGTATAGTGAGTTTTATAAACAACTCAGTTCTATTTTGTCGAATCGTGGGATTGAGTTGACAACGGTCAATCCAGCTTATTCAAGCATTATCAGCTTGGTGAAATACCTGAGAATGTATGGCTTAGCTAGTGACGAAGCGGCTGCACTGGTAATTGCTCGTAGGGCACGCAAGTTAAGTGAAAAAATACCTTGCTCCTTAACCGCCTATTCTGAAGTGAATTCAGAAAAGCACGTTTGGAGCGAGTGGAACAAACTGAATAAAAAAATCAAACGTTCCGCTATGATATCACGTCGTTGTGATTATTACAGTGTTTCTAACTGGAGTTTCTTGGTCAACCTCGATACTGAGGAAGCGTAAAGCGCTAAGAAAGAATGTTTCAAACTTATACCGCAGAGTTTACCTAGGTTTGCCTAGGTTTTTATAAGCGGCTTGTAAGACTTAATTCTAGACAGGCTGATGCCTGAAATTGCTGCCCGAAGCTCAAAATCCCCAGGCCTCCATAGCTGGGGAGTATGTCAACAAGAGAAAATCGCCCTTTCGTCAATTCCTAATTGTGCCAGTGGCATCAAGCCCTTCATTCAGTTGACAGTTGACAGTTGACAGTTGACAGGTAAATTATTGACAGAAACTAAAGTCAATATGAGCGCGATCGCACAGTCTTTCCGATTTCAGACGCCAACGGTTTTAAGGAGGATACTTTAGCTGCATGCAGGGAAATTTGAGTGAAATTGACATCCGCAGCATCCTGCAATTGATTGAGTTAGGTCAGCGCACCGGAGAACTGTTCGTAGAGGCCTACAGCTTCATCGGCAACTCGGGTAATCTACCTACCCAGCGCTCCCCTGCAGGACAATCCTGGTATGTCTTCTGCTTCAACGGTCAGATTATTTACGCTACCCAGAGTGCGGGCAGTTTGTTTCGCTTGCGCGACTACCTGCGCCGCTACAAAGCAGACACCGCCCTTGACAAAATCCAAGTTCCCTATATGGCATCTACCAATGCCCCAGAATACGCCTACCTGTGGGCCCTGCTAGAAAACCACACCCTCACCCCAGCTCAAGGGCGCAACATCATCCACAGCATGATCCACGAAACCCTGTTTGACTTGCTCAGCCTCCACCAGGGTTCCTTCACTTTTGAAATGGGATCGGCATTGGCTCCTCAACTCACCAGCTTAGAAATTAGCTCGCTGCTGGCGAAGATTGTCCAACAGGTGCAGCAGTGGAAGCAGTTTCACCCTCACATTCAGTCGCCCAACCAATGCCCGATGATTTCAGATCCCGCCCAGCTCCGAGTCGCGCTCCCTGCCAATACCTTTAATACTCTCAGACGCTGGGCCGACGGTCACACTTCGATCCGCCAAATGGCGCGCTACCTCAACCGAGACGTGCTGACTGTCGCCAAGGCGATTTACCCTTTCGTGCAGCAGGGATTGGTGCAAGTATTTTTCCAGCCTTCTGTTGTCCCTGGCAACAACAAAATAGAATGGTCTTCTCCAGAAACCAAGGTCAAGAGAGTTGTCTGTATAGACGATGACAATGTGATTCGCAAAACAGTTGAGTCAATTTTAAACGAACAGGGTTACGAAGCTACTGGCATCAGCAATCCCCTCGAAGCCCTGAGTTTAGTTTTTAAACTCAAACCCGATTTAATTTTGTGCGACATCGCCATGCCCGAACTCGACGGCTACGAAATTTGCGCGATGCTGCGAAATTCTAGTGCTTTCCGGCACACGCCCATTGTCATGTTGACAGGGATCGACGGATTTATCGATCGCGTTCAAGCCCGCATGGCGGGGGCGACTGACTACTTCACCAAACCTTTTGGCGAAAGCGAGTTATTAATGCTGGTAGAAAAATATGTAGGCCCGGGCTATCCTCCGGCCAATCTCTCGGAAAAATTATTAAGCCGATCGCTAGAACACGAATTATAAGCCAATAAATTCCGCACTGATGGCACGGGAGGTTTTTTGTATCCCAGCAACCCAGGGCAGTCCCGGCAGTCACAGAGAGAAAGCTCCTTGCTGCGGGCGATCGCACCATCAACTAGAATGTATAAATTTGCGAGCTGGCCGTCCGGCGTCAGTAAAACTCAGTTCAATTTCTCGACCGCTGTCGGGCCTAAGTCGCTCAAAGTGCAAATATAATATATTTGTTCTCCACTTGCTGCCGATCGCCAAAACCGATGGGCACAGCAATGATTCCTTGAATTTCAAATCTCAAGCAGACTGAATTATCTGAACAGACAAGACATCTTCTGTTAAATTTCCCAAGTAAAGCAAACGCTGGCTTTATGGCTAAACCGACATCGGATCAGGACTCAAATTCAAAAGAAAAGACCTTCAAACCAAACTGGAATCCGTTTTGTCAAATGAAGTCGGATTGGTTGTCATTGCCTGCAAAGCTGGTTGGTGCAGGTTTGGATTCAATTTTATCTCATGTCCGAACCTGCCCACAAAAACTGAGATATTGGTTCTCAAATCTGGCTACTTTAGCCCGATTTGAGAAATCGTTGAAGATGTCCTCGCCATCATCCACATCTTTAGTTACAGCCTGGGCGCGATACTCAGAAAATACCAATAGCAAGTATGCCGAGACCGTTAGTTACCAAGTTTACCCGTGCCAGAAATTAGGGGTAATCCGGAAAAAGTGGGTGAGCGCTGTTCGCAAAGTTTACAACATTTTAATTGCTTACCTAGACGAACATCAAGGTTTTATCAAAATCGGCAAGGGTCGAGGAAAGCGAGGTTTGAAAATGGTGCTAAAAACATCAGGTTTAATTCCTAAATGGTGCATCGATCGAACATTGGCAGCATTCAAAACCAGGATTCATGATTTAGGTTGGGAATGTGACAAACAAATTGCTTCTGCTTTTGCCACAACTTACGATTTTATATTTTTTCCGACATTTGAGATGTATAAAAGAGTAATTCAAAAAAATCGCATTTTAAGGAGTAAAACGGCGACATCAATGATGAATTTGGCTGGCAAAAATCCAGGAAAACCTTACAAAACTTGTGTTGCCTTGACGGTTCCAAGTTAGTTGGGAGCAAAGACGAACCCACCTCTAAAACATTCGTGCCGTGGGAAAAATTATACTTAAAATTGGGTGGTTGCCCAAATTGTAAGTTTCCTGACTGTGGGTATGAAATTTCTAGAGATTCCCCGGTTGTAAAGATTTTGGGGAAAGCTTTGTGGGATAAAATATCGATCGCTAATGTCCGAGCTCGCTCGTGTTGTACTTAGCATCTAGCAGGAAGTCTAAAATTATCCCAATCTTCAGGGTAAAAGTATCAGATAGTTAATAGCAGCAACAAAATAGGGAATTATGTAGAAAAAAGGCAACCTGCACCAGTGGAAGTTTTAAGGTCTCAACCCCAGCAGGATTGGTGCAAGGAATTAGTCATAAATACTGCCAACACATTTACAAAAAGGACGGTTATAGTTATGTTTCATAGACCGAGCTCCCATTTTCCTCCCAACACCGACTTGAGTAGGGGTACGATGTGGGTTTCCCAGAGAGAAGAATTATGATTAGTGGCAGCCCAGACTTTATATTACCAGGACAAGGCATAGATCAGGCTCCGGAATTCCAGGAACTAGAAACTCCCGAAGGCGAGCTGCACCTGCGGTTCTACGTTCCTTCGGGGAACGAGTTCGCACTGCCGGCAACAGGGATTAGAGAGGTGCTATCCCCCTCCCCAGACCGAATGACACCCATTCCTAACGTTTCCTCCTTGCTTTTAGGTACGCTAAACATGAGAGGACGAGTGATTTGGGTGGCAGATCTGGGCCAATTTCTGGGAGACCAAACACCTCTGAACACCGATCGACCCGAAATCCCGATCGTGGCTGTGGAAGACCAAGATACGATTTTGGGGCTGGCAGTCGATCGAATTGTGGGGATGGACTGGCTCGACGTAGACCAACTGCACTCTCAGAACAATGCACCAGACGGCATGATTCCATTTCTGAGGGGAGAATGGATGTTAGGTGCACCAGCGACTAAAGTGCTCCGACTGCTAGATCAAGTGAAAATTCTGCGCTCTGCGCGGTGGGCAGCGTGAAATCGATTTTAGATTTGCGATTTGCGATTTTCGATTGGGGTCTAACTATCAACAGTCACAGGACTTGAGGCACGCATCTAAACATTCAAGCAAGATAAAAATCTAAAATCTCAAATCTAAAATCTAAAATCAAAAGAGGGCGGCAAATGGCAACAAGTACCAACTTTCAGCAGGACTACCAACGGGCAGAAGCGGCCTACATGGATGGCAACTATTCAGAAGCCGCAGCCCTAGTTTATCAATTAGTAGAAGATTTTCCCGAAGACCCCAGCGCTCGGCTGCTGTGCGGGCACATATACTGCTACGGACTGCAACAGTATGAAGTAGCACGGGAACAGTACATGGTGGTGCTGAGCCTGAGTGACGACCCGAGTTTGGTCGAACACGCTCACAGCGGTATTAGCCACACAGACCAATTTTTATCCGGAGAACTGCACACGGAAAGTTTCGAGGCTTTGTCTGCGGAAACTGAATTGGAATTCTACCCAGACTTGTCTCTGGAGGAAGGGTTGGAAGACCCGGATTTAGCACTTTTCCAAGGGAATTCTCCATCCATGTCCTATGGGAGTCAATCGCCACAGGATATGCAAAACGAGGACTTGGCAGATTTGGGCATGAGCGGGTTGGAGTGGGAACCACAAGACAGCAGTAGCAGTGCTGCAACCTCTCTCGAAGATTTAACTAACCCCTTTGCTGGCGACAGCGGCGCAATGGCAGCTTATGCTGATGCGTCCGAGCCGCTAGACATGGACGAATTTGGCTCGGACTTGGGAGATCCTTTTGGCCTAGATGACCCAGGGTTTGATGCTGGTGACTTGTCTGATAGCAAAGTTTCTGGTTCGAGGGCGCCTTATTCAGGAGAGTTGTTTTCAGAAGCTCCAACTCAGGTACTCAACGGTCAAAGTTTTGCTGGTTCCCAAAGCGGGAATTCCTTCGATTCGGAGCAATTAGACTCCCCCACCGGGCCGTCTGACAATTTTGGCGAACCTTTTGCGCCGCTCGATTTGCCAGACGAACTCGACTTGAATGATGACGATTACGACTATCAATCCCCGCCCGTGACCGGGCAAAATCAAGGTCAGAAGCCACCCCTGCCAGAAGAGGCAGACCCTTTTGCTCAGCCGATGTCCTCGGGTTTTGGGTCTTCTCGATCGCAAAGCAAGCAGCCGAATATTGACTCGGAATACTCGTCAAATTATTCGCTGGCGGAAGACGAAACGCTGTTGATGGGAGGTGCTGTCCCCAATTCTCAGAGTCAAAGGTCGAGCCGGGGACAATTTAATTCTGCCGATCGCTCAAACTCTAACAGCAATGGTTACGGCGACTCGGAACCACAGGCATTTGGCTCCATGGACAGCTTTGAGCTAGATGCTTTTGATGACGACGCTTTCAGCGATTCTTTCTCTCTAGACGAAAACGAGCAAGCGACTGCTTTCGGGGCTGCCACCAAGAACAGCAGCGACTGGTCGTCAAGAACTGGGAACGCTCAAGAACACAGCGGCTTTTTAGACGAATTTGACGATTTTGACGATTTGGGCAATTTGCCGGATTTTGATATCTCAGAAGATGCCAACAGTTCGATCCTGACTAGAGGTAACACCAATTTCGGCAACTCGACCAGCGGCATGATGGGTACGAGCGGCAGCGGTCTGGACTTTGACAACAGCGACGGCTCGGCAATTCGAGACGACGAGATTTTTAGCATTTCCGGCCCTGCTGATGCGTCGGTGCCGACTTTTGCTCCGACAGAAAGTGAGGCGATCGATAGTTCGGTGACTGTAGAACAGGGCGGACTGGCTTTCTTGGAAAATGCCCCTCTGTTTACCAAACAGTTGTACACGGCAATCGGGGCTGGATTGGTTTCTCTGGTAGCTGTGGCTTTCGTGACTAACATTGCCTCCTATCAAGCTCTGAAGCAAGACAAGCCGGAGGCGATCGTTTACCTGCGCCAAACAGGCTGGGTAATGACGGCTGCCGCAGGCTTTACGAGCTTTTTGACTTCTTGGGGTATCGGCCAGTTGATCGCCAAGCAGGTACGCAAGTCCTCGGACAATTTGCAAGCTCAGTTCGATGCGGTATCTCAAGGAACTTTGGACGCTCGGGCAACGATTTACTCGGAAGATGAATTTGGCAAAATGGCTGCTAAATTCAACCACATGGCGAAGGTGATCCAAACTACGATTAGCGATACCAGACGCAAGTCTGACGAACAGGAACAGGCAAAAGAAGACTTGCAGCGCCAAGTGATTCGCTTGCTAGATGACGTGGAAGGAGCGGCTCGGGGTGACTTGACGGTGACGGCGGAAGTGACGGCAGACGTTTTGGGCGCTGTTGCTGACTCGTTTAACTTGACAATTCAAAACCTCCGCGAAATCGTCCATCAGGTGAAGCAGGCGGCTCGGGAGGTTAGCAAAGGCGCTACGGATAGTGCCAAGTTTGCGGGCGATTTGTCTTCTGATGCGCTGCGGCAGGCTGAGGAACTGGCGGCGACGCTGAATTCGGTGCAAGTCCTCACCGATGCGATTCAGCGGGTCGCAGAGAGTGCTAGAGAGGCGGAAGAAGTGGCCCGGGGCGCGGCGGCAACGGCTCTGAAAGGGGGCGAGGCTGTGGAGCGGACGGTGGCCGGGATTTTGGAAATTCGAGAAACGGTAGCAGAAACCACGAGAAAAGTCAAGCGGTTGGCGGAAGCTTCTCAAGAAATTTCTAAGATTGTGGGTTTGATTGCGGCGATCGCCTCTCGGACGAATTTGTTGGCTCTCAACGCTAGTATTGAGGCGGCGAGAGCTGGGGAATCGGGTAGGGGTTTTGCGATCGTGGCGGATGAGGTGCGGCAGTTGGCAGATCGATCGGCGAAGTCTTTGAAAGAAATTGAGCAGATCGTGATGCAAATTCAAAGTGAAACCGGCGCGGTAATGACGGCGATGGAAGAAGGGACGCAGCAGGTGATTGAGGGGACAAGATTGGCAGAACAGGCGAAGCGATCGCTTGAAGATATCATTCAAGTTACCAATCGCATTGACGTGTTAGTGCGATCGATTACGGCGGACACTGTGGAGCAGAACGAAACAGCTCGTTCGGTGGCCGCTGTGATGCAAGCTGTCGAGTTAACTGCTCAGGAAACGTCCCAAGAAGCGCAGCGAGTTTCCGGTGCTTTGCAAAATTTGGTAGGCGTTGCTCGCGACCTTTTGACATCGGTGGAAAGGTTCCGAGTAGAAACAGCAGAAAGACAATAATTGATTGTTTAATGCTTTTTTTACTTCCTGATTTACAAGCACCTTAGTGTGGCAATGATGGCAAACAAAAAGCAACCTCGCAGTCTTGAAACGATTGCGGGGATGCCAATCCAGCACCTAAATAAACTAGGAGTTGTACAGATGAACGATAACATAGTAGAGGTAATTCCTGGTATTTTTGGTGAAATTCAGCCGAATGGCTGTATTATCTCTACTTTAACCAAGTCTAGCAGGGGCTATGCCAACAAAAGACTTAAGATTGACGGTGAATGGAAAACGTTTACAGTTCACCGTTTAGTATTAGAAAATATCTTAGGTCGTCCGATTAGATCAGAATACTTTTCTTGTCATACTTGCGATGTCCGTAACTGCATTAATCCCAACCATTTATGGGAAGGTTCTAGGCTGGAAAATTCTCAAGATAGGTTTAGAAAAGGACGGGTTAAAGATGTAGGAAGCACATCTGCTCCTAAACCTCAAAAAGTACCGCGAGGCATAGAAGTAATTCCCGGCATTCGGGCCGAAATACAGCCAAATGGCTGCATGATTTGTATCCTGGCTAAAAGAAGTGATGGTTACGCCATTAAGGGTACTAAAATTAATGGCAAAACTAAAAGTTTCTACGCTCACAGACTGGTACTGGAAAACAAACTGGGACGATCGATCAAACCGGGTTATTTTGCCTGTCACAGTTGCGACGATCGCGGTTGTGTCAACCCCGATCATTTGTGGGAAGGAACTCCCGCCGATAACTCCCGCGATTCTATAGAAAAAAACCGCTTTCCTTTCGTTCCCGGCAATATAAATCCTAACCGCAAGCTAAAACCCGAACAGGTGCAGCAGATTCGCTATCTTTTAGGTGAGGGGATATCGAAAAGAGAAATAGCCAGGACATTTGCCATATCTCGCAGTCAGATTATTCTCTTGTCAAGGGGACAGATTTACAAAGACATTCTCTAAGACTCCTAAAATAGACAAAATACAATAACGCTTAAAATCAGGAATAAAACTATGCTGCCGGAGCAACAACAGAGGATCATGGGCTACTTTATTGAGGAGGCAAAAGACCACCTCAATACGATCGAACAAGGCTTGCTCAACCTACAAGCGACGATCGAAGACCCAGAACTGGTTAACGAAGTATTTAGGGCTGCTCACTCTGTCAAAGGAGGAGCCGCAATGCTTGGCCTGACTAGCATTCAGCAAACATCTCACCGACTAGAAGATAGTTTTAAAATTTTAAAAGAGTGCAGCGTTAAAGTAGACCAACAGCTAGAGTCGCTGTTTTTGCGAATTTTTGACACGTTACAAGGGCTGTTAGAGCAACTGTCGGGGCCTTTTGGGCTGACAGAGGAATTGGGAGAGCAGATGGTTCGAGAATTAGAACCTGTATTTGAAGAACTCAACGGGCACTTGGGGGGACTCGTCGGACACTGCGCTAACGATTCAGACGAAAGCAGCCCGCTGCCAATACCACAAACAGTTATGGCCCGAATGGGAGCCGGGACGTTTAACTCATCGATGAGTTTTGCGGACTCGGATTCAGCTTACGCATCCGATCTCACAGAAACGGAAGAAACCGCGCTGCATCTGGTATTTGACTCGGATGTGCCGGCGAGGATGCGGGAAATGCTGCAAGAGTTCAAACAGCCTGAGGGTTCTGACAGCAGGCGACAACTTAGGAATATTTGTCGGAACTTGAAAATGGCGGGGGAGGAATTTGAACTGCCCGAGTGGATAGAATTGATCGCTGTGGTAGAAAAGGCGATCGCCAACTCAGAAAATACCTACCGCACCTTAGCCCCAACGGTCATCAAAGACATCAAACAAGCCCAAGAACAGGTACTTTTGGGTCAATCTGGGTCGATCGCACCCAGCGCCAAACTTCTGGCGCTGGTGCCGACGGTTGTGGTTCCGGAAACAGATTTTGAAGACTTGCTGGCATTCGCTCAACCGGGTACGTTGGGTTCAAATGCGGTCTCTGTTGAAGATGCGGCCTGGGATCTGGCTTTGGGCGGCGATTCCCCGGATGGATCGAACAAGTTGCTGCCAACAATTTCTGGGCTGAGCATAGACGAGCTGTTCGAGCAACTCGACGGCGACGAAAGTGACGATTACGCCGGAGGTCTATCGCCGTTGGACAATTCCCCAGGGTTCGGAGAATCAGATGTAGAGACAGGTTCTTTTAGAATCTCGACGCGCACGGGCCCGGAAGTGGGGGCGGCCGAACTCAACACTTTAGCAGACTTGTTTGAAGGCGAATCTCCAGATCTCGACGGCGCTTGGGAAGAAGAAGATGATCTGGACTACGTACAATCTGCTTCTAGGATGCCGACGGGGGGAATCATGGAATTAGATGATGATGACAATTCCGGCGATTTTACTGATTTGTTGTTTGACGAATACGGTGAGGAAAATTCGGAAACGAATGCGAGGACTCCTTTAGAGGATCTCACGAGTTTGTTTGGGGACGATTTGCTGTTTGGAGGTGAGGCTGATGGTTCGGCGGTGGCAGCCGATCGCGAAAATGCGGGTTTAAAGCAGCCGCCAACTCGCAAACAGCTTGAAACAAACAGGCAGGGTTTGGATCGGGGAGAGGGCAGGGTCGGCATTACCAGGAGGCAAGCTGATGAAGATGCTCTCGGTACGCTTTTGGACGAAGTGGCGGCCCAAACTTCTGTTGTGACGGCAGATGCTGATTTGGATAACTTGTTCGGCGATTTAGGCTCATCTGAGGAAGCGACTGTGCCGACAGTTTCCGAGGAGTATGCTCTCAACCCGGATGCTTTCGACGCAGAATTTTCGGATCTACTAGCAGGTGGTGGCAATGATTCAGGGGATGCAGAAAAACCGACTGTAGCCGAAATAGATGATTTCGAGTTGCTCTCTGGGGTGGAGGAAGACTCGGATTTCAGCGAGCTGTTGAGCATTACTTCTGATTTCCTTTCTTCTGAAGGTGAAGCTGGGGAGAGCAGGGGCGATCGATCTTTAGCTACTGGCAGCACACCAAATGAGGAAAGTGGCAGCGTTTTTAATATGACATCAAATTCTGATTCTGATTCTGATTTAGATATTTCTGCGGATGGAGATTGGCTAGAAGATGCTTTTGGCCTGGAAGACGAGTCTGTGCAATCGACCAACCTGGATCTGGAGGATACCGATTTAGATGCGCTGTTTGGGGAGATTACGTCGGACTCGATTTCTGAGGATGAGGAGACTGGGCGCGATCGGCAGGCGGTTCATTCCCAAGAAGCGGCGAATTTGGCAGATCTGTTCGGTTCTGTACCTACGGGTACTGAGTATGACGGGGAAGCTTCGCCAGAAGTCGATGGGGATTGGTTGAATTTAAATGGAGATTCTCAATTGCCCAGTGCTGGTACGGCAGCGGATGAGGGGGACTTGGCGAGTTTGTTCTCGGACTCCGAGGCTACTGTTTCGGAGGCAGGCTTGACAGATTTGGCAGCGGCTGAATTGGGGCTATTGTCCGATCGTCCTGATGCGGAAATTGCCAGTGTCGAGTCTGATGAGGGCACTTTCGATTTGTTGGAGGATATGTTTGGCGAAGCGCCTCCACCGTCGGTGGATGCCGAAGCTGGTTTTGATTTGCAGGAGTTGTCGGCCGAAGTTCCTGAGAGTTTGTTCGATCGAGCCCAAACAGATGCGGCTAGTGAATCCGACGAGGAGGAAGATGATTTGTTTGGCGCGCTGGAAACGGATTTTGCGGCTGGCGATTTAGAGGTGATGTCGTCAGAATCTCTCGATGATATGTTTGAGGGCGATGCTGATTTGCTAGCAGCTCTGGAAACCGGGGCGACTCTCAACACCGAAGAGTTGGATGCTTTTGATGATTTGTTGGATTCGCTAGATGCTGGGCCTCTGGTGACTTCGGAACTGACGGGCTTTGGCGACGAAGAAGAAGAATTGAGCGAAGCCGATGCAGCACAGTTGGAAGATGAGTCGCTGGCGGACTTTTTTAGCGACATTCAATCAGGTACTGAGGATTCCGAAGGCAATTTTGACGATTTAGAAGCGCTGTTAATCGCAGGCGGTGCTGGGGTCGCAATGGCAGCCTCTGGGGGTGCAAATCCGAGTCCGGTAACGACGGAAGTTTTCTCCGATCTTGAAGATCTGCTGAGCGAGAGCGCAACTATGCCGGAAATTCCAGCACCGGCGAAAACTGCCCGCAAAGCACCACCCGCTCCTGCTGCGGAGAGCGACGACGAATTTGGCGACTTAGAAAAACTGCTGGAAGATCCAAAGGACAGCGGCCGTCAAAGCGAAACCAATATCGGACAGTCGTCGGTCAATAACAGACCCAGGCGGAATGCCCGCGCGGGCGGGTTCGGCGACCAAACCATGCGCGTACCGGTCAAGCAACTGGACAACCTCAGCAACTTGATGGGGGAACTGGTAGTCAACCGCAACAGTTTGGAGCAAGACCAAGAACGGATGCGGCAGTTTTTGGACAATTTGCTGCACCAAGTGACGCTGCTGAGCGATGTCAGCCAACGGACTCAGGATTTCTACGAGCGGAGTCTTTTGGAGATTGCTTTGCTGGCAAACCGCCAGGGACATCGATCGGCATGGCGCACCGAAGAGTCGTCCCACCAACGCGAAAGCGCTTGGAGACCAGAGGAAATGGACAGGTTTACTCCTTTCCACAGTTTGGCTCAGGAGATTATCGAGCTGATCGTGCGGGTGCGGGAGTCGGCGGCGGACATTGAGTTTTTGGTGGATGAGGCGGATCAGGTGACTCGCCAATTGCGCCAAGTCACGACTCAACTGCAAGAAGGTTTGACTCGCGCCCGGATGAAGCCGTTTGCGGAGACGACGGACAGGCTGTTCCGGGCGGTGCGGGAAATTGGGATTAAGTGCGGGAAGCAGGCTCAGTTGCAGGTTGAGGGTAAGGATATTTTGATCGACAAGATGATTGTGGATCAACTTTATGACCCGATGACTCACTTGGTGAACAATGCGATTACCCACGGGATCGAAGCGCCGGAGGTGCGTTTGGCAGCCGGGAAGCCTGCGATGGGCAGGATTACGATTCGGGCTTTCCACCAAGGGAATCAAACGGTGGTTTCGGTTTCTGACGATGGGGCGGGAATTGACCCGCAAAAGGTGAAGGCGAAGGCGATCAAGCAGAATTTGTTGACGGCGGCTCAGGCTCAGAGGATGTCTCGCTCGGAAGTTTACAATTTGCTGTTTATGCCCGGTTTCAGCACTCAGGAACAGGCGACGGAGTACGCCGGCCGGGGGGTCGGTATGAACGTCGTGGAGACCTCCTTGCACGAAATTCGGGGGACTGTGGGGATTGATTCGACGATCGGCAAAGGCACTGTATTTACCATCCGTTTACCTCTGGTGTTGAGTATTTCTAAGGCTCTGACTTGCATTAGCGATCGAGCTCGGATTGCTTTCCCGATGGACGGGGTGGAGGACATGATCGATGTACCTCGCGATCAGGTGACGACTGGGGCAGACGGTTTGCCTTGCATTGAGTGGCGGGGTTCGATTTTGCCGTTCCGCCCGCTGCGGGATTTGCTGGGTTACAACCGCCATTTGGGCCGGGGCAGTGTTTACGGGTTTAATACTGACGATGACATGATTTCGGTGATCGTGCTGCGCTCTGCTGGGAATTTCTTGGCGGTGCAGGTGGATCAGGTTTCGACGGAACAGGAAATCGTGATCAAGCAGTTGGAGGGGCCTGTGCCGAAGCCGATCGGGATTGCGGGTGCTACGGTACTCGGGGACGGCAAAATTGTGGCGATTGCCGATGTTCTGGAATTGATTGATTTGGCTACTGGCAGGCTGCGGAAGGAAGCTGGCGGTACGCTTTGGGATGAAAGTGGCGATCGGGCTGCTGCGGAGGCTGCTGAGGAGAAGACTGAGCCAACTGTGCTGATTGTGGACGATTCGATTACAGTGCGATCGCTCTTGTCGATTACTTTTGAAAAAGCTGGCTACCGTGTTGAAGAAGCTCGCGACGGTAAGGAAGCTTGGGAAAAGATGAAATCTGGCCTGCCTTGCGATATCGTGTTCTGCGATATTGAGATGCCGAGAATGGATGGTTTAGAACTGCTTTCTCGGATGCAGAAGGATGCGGTTTTGTGCGAATTGCCGATCGCGATGCTAACGTCTCGCGGTGCTGACAGACACCGCCAAATGGCTTACAGTTTGGGCGCGAAGGGCTATTTCACTAAGCCTTATTTGGAGGAACAGTTGATGGATGCTGCTGCTCGGATGCTGAAGGGTGAGGTTGTTGGTGCTCCGGCTGTTGTCTAGGTTGGGTAACGTGTGAATGGGTATGAGTTCTGTGAGGGCTAAAGTCCTCGCAGGACTTTTGTGCGATCGGGTTAATTAACTGTCATACTTGTAGAGTAATATCGGATTTTTTTAACCACAGAGAGCGCAGAGGGCACAGAGAGAGAAGATAAAGATGAATAATTTATGATGCAATAAGTAAGGTTCGTAGTGTGGACTTTAGTCCGCAGTATTTTGCGGACTAAAGTCCACACTACGAACGATTTTTGTTATGGTAATCAGTCGGACGTGATATGATATCATGTCCAAGAAAAAGCGATTGAAAAAGGTACAAATCAAGCAAAAAGTTTTGGATTTGACTGGTAGTTTAGATTAATTAGCAACTGGATGGATTATGAAGAAACGATTATTTTTGAAAGCTGGTGTAGCAACAGTCAGCATGGCATGGTTATCGTCCTGTTTGCCTGGAAAGTCAGATGTTATGGCTGCTAGTAATGGTGTTTTTGAAGTTACTAAAACTGAGGAAGAGTGGCGCAAACTTTTGACTCCGGCACAGTTTAATGTGTTGCGAAAACACGCTACTGAACGCTCTCATACTAGCATTCTCGACAAGCAATACGGTAAGGGAATTTATGCGTGTGCTGGGTGTAATTTGCCAGTTTTTGCGTCGCAAACTAAATTTGATAGCGGTACTGGTTGGCCAAGTTTTTACGATCCGATCAAAGGGGCGATCGCCACATCGATCGATAATTCGCTGTTTGGGACTAGAATTGAGGTGCATTGCCGTCGCTGCGGCGGGCATTTGGGTCATGTATTTGATGACGGCCCTGCACCTACTGGCAAACGTTACTGCATGAATGGTGTTGCGATGAAGTTTATTGCTGGCTGAGGTTCTTTCACGGGAATTCTGTGGTGTGGAATCCGATAATCATCCGCGCGCCAAATCGCAGGTGCACTCCTGATTCGCGCGGATGGTATAGTGGTTTGTGGGACGTGAGGACGATCGAGGTTATGAATGGACGCTGAAGAACTTTTAGAAAGATACGCCAAAGGCGAACGAAAATTTTCTAATGAACAATTAAGAGGGGTAGACCTCAAAGGTGCATACCTGAGTGGAATAGACCTAAACAGTGCTGATTTATCAGAAGCTCAGTTGAGTGACGCAATCTTGACCAAGGCAAGCCTTCACAATACAAATCTTAGTAAGGCAAACCTGACAGGAGCAAATTTGAGTGGGGCGCAGGGAAATTCACAAAATATGATTTCGGCAAACCTTAGCGGTGCTAATTTAAGCGGATCGTCCTTCAATCATTCCAAGTTCTGGGATGCTAACTTAAATCAGGCAAACCTTAGTGGTGCTAACTTGAGTAGTGCAAATTTAACTAGAACTTCATTGATTGAGGCAAACCTAAGTAAAGCCACCTTAAGTAGTGCAATCTTGACCAAAACCGACTTGACTAAAGCAGACTTAAGTCGCGCAGACTTAACTGGTGTAACGCTTCAAAGTGCAAATTTACAGGGAGCGAAACTTCAGTTAACTAAGCTATCTAAATCTAACTTATCATGGGTGAATTTGGATGAAGCTTATCTCGTTGGAGCTGATATTCAAGGGACAAATCTCAAAAACTCCAGCCTGCAAGGTGCAAGTCTGGAAGCAGCGAATCTGCAAGAGGCAAACTTGATTAAAGCAAACCTCGATCGAGCAAACCTGAAACAAGCAGACTTGACAGATGCAAACATTTATGCAGTAAGTATAGAAAATGCAGACTTCACAGGTGCGATCATGCCTGATGGAGAAATCTACAACCAAGAAACCTCCGAAAAACTATCCCAAACAGAAACATCTATGACACGCAAAATTATTCGTACTGACAAAGCACCCGCACCAGTGGGCCCTTACAATCAAGCGATCGCCGCTTCGGGCACTATGCTGTTTGTAGCTGGTCAAATTGCGATCGACACTAGACTAAACGATATCGTCTACACCGACGACGTAGCAAAACAAACCGAACAAGTTATGGCAAATCTCGAAGCCATTCTCACCGAAGCCGGCGCGACTTGGTTGGATGTGGTAAAAACTACAGTTTTTCTCAAAAATATGAATGATTTTGCCGCTGTGAATGCGGTTTATGCGAAATATTTTGATGCGGAAACTGCACCTGCGCGCGCTTGTGTCGAGGTTGCGCGTTTGCCGAAGGATGTGTTGGTAGAGATTGATTGTATTGCTGTTATTTGATTATTAGGACTCGATCTTCCGAATTCTTGCCCCCTACTTCCCCGTGAGACAAATTAGGTACGTTGTTGCGCTTCAGCGCTCTTTATAAATATTAGGAAAGAGCGCTGAAGCGCAACAACGTACCCTCAACTCAGATTGTTCTTAAGTCAACCGTATTAGGTTATACTATTTCTCAAAAATCTTGGTACAATAAAATTTTGGGCAAGAGTTAAGCAGAGGGTTGTTTATACTGACCATTTTGTAAGGTGCGTCGCTCGATCGATTGTCGATTTTTTTGAGGGATTTTTAATGGCGACGCACCCTACAGCTAAGCATACTTTATATTTTATTCAGTCCGCGGAGGCGGACTTCGTTTGTATAGTAGCGGTTTCAACCGCCAAACGATCGCAGATAGTTTTAAGTGCCGAGGGGAAAGTGCGCGACTGTATGAACTTCCACAGCCGATCGCACTTTTGTCGATCTGTCGCTGTCGCGCACCTACTCCCAAATCAATCTGAAACAATCAGATTTTATCTCAATTAGCAATTAGGAATTACTAATTACCAGTTACCAATCAGCAATTAGCAATTACTCCAAAAGCAATTACCAATTACCAACTGTCAACTATTTATTCAACGCTTCGCGGGCGGCTACCGCTTCGTCGGGATGAATGTTCAAACGGGTCAAATTAATTCGACCTTTATTGTCAATTTCTCGCACTTTGACAATCACTTCATCATTCACAGCTAACTCGTCTTCCACTTTCCCAACACGGTAGTCCGCTAACTGGGAAATGTGAATCATTCCTTCTTTTCCTGGCAGAATTTCGACAAAAGCGCCGATCGGAATAATTCGAGTTACGCGGCCGACATACACGTCTCCAGCATTCAACTTCCGCGTCATGCCTTGGACAATATTGTAAGCCCGTTGAGCTTTTTCACTGTCGTTACCAGCAATTGTCACGGTTCCGTCGTCTTCGATGTCAATCTTGACACCAGTTTCTTCGGTGATGGCTTTGATAGTTTTACCACCAGGCCCAATTACCAAACCGATAAATTCGGGATCGATTTTCAGCGTTAGCAAACGCGGTGCAAACGGCGACATTTCCTTGCGGGGAGTGTCGATGGTTGCTAGCATTCTTTCTAAAATGTGCAGTCTCGCAGGTTTGGCTTGACGGATCGCATTTGCGATCGCATCTAAGGGCAAACCTTTGATTTTCATGTCCATTTGCAAAGCAGTAATTCCGGTGTCGGTACCGGCTACTTTGAAGTCCATGTCGCCTAAGAAGTCTTCAATTGCTTGAATGTCAGTCAAGATTCGGACTTCATCGCCTTCTTTGATTAATCCCATGGCCGCGCCGCTGACGGGTTGCGAAAGGGGAACGCCTGCATCCATTAACGCTAGCGTTGAGGCGCAAACTGAACCCATTGAGGTTGAACCGTCGGAGGAGAGGATTTCGGAAACTACGCGAATGACGTAGGGGAAATCTTCTTTGGATGGCAAAACTGGCAGCAAAGCGCGTTCTGCAAGGGCTCCGTGACCGATTTCTCGGCGTCCGGGCGATCGCATCGGTTTGGTTTCTCCCACGGAAAATGGGGGGAAATTGTAGTGATGCAGGTAGCGTTTGTCTTGCTGCGGGTGCAAGTCATCGGCTAAATCTTGGGCGTCTCCTGGGGTTCCCAGAGTTGCTGCGGACAAGACTTGGGTTAAGCCGCGATTGAACAGCGCACAGCCGTGTACTCGCGACGGCAGCACCCCTACACGACAAGAAACGGGTCGCACCTCGTCTAGCTTGCGGCCGTCTACACGGACGCCATCTTCGATGATTTGCTTCCGCATCATTTTCTTGGTAACGTCTTTGAAAACGTTGCCAATTGTCTTGCTGGTGGCTGCTAGTTTGATCGGATCGTCTTCGGCTAGTTCGGCGATCGCAGATTCGACTGCATTTGCCTTCACTTCGTCCAAAGCTGCATTCCGTATTGTTTTGTCTTTTTCAAATCTTGACAAAATGATGCGGATGGGTTCTTGGGCGCGATCGCGAATGAAGTTTTCGAGGGCGAAATCTTGCGGTGGGCGTTCCTCTACCACGAAATCGATGCCCAATTCTGCCATGATTTCGCGCTGGGCTTGAATCAAGTCACAGGTTGCTTCGTAGCCGAAGTCGATCGCCTCGATGATATCCTGTTCCGGCAATTGGTTGGCGCTGGCTTCCACCATGATTACTCCGTCTGGAGAACCGGCTACCACGAGATCCAATTCGCCTTCTTTGATTTCGCTATAGGTGGGATTGATGATGAAATCGTCCCCTACCAAACCAACTCGCACAGCCGCCATCGGCCCGTAAAACGGCATTTTCGCCAGCAGAATCGCGACGGAAGCGCCTGTCACTGCCAAAACGTCGGGGGGCACTTGTTCGTCCATCGACAGCGTTGTTGCGACAACTTGGATGTCATCTCGCAGCCAGCTAGGGAATAGCGGACGCAACGGGCGATCGATCAAACGCCCAGTCAAAGTAACTTTTTCTGGGGGACGCCCTTCCCGGCGCAAAAATCCACCGGGAATTTTACCGCCAGCGTAGAGTCTCTCTTCGTAATCCACCAACAGGGGCAGGAAATCAATTCCCTCTCTCCCCTGCGATCGAGTCGCTGTCACTAAAACCGCCGTGTCACCCGACTGAATCAAAACTGCACCGCCTGCTTGAGGCGCCAGTAAACCAATCTTCAGTCTAATATCCCGTCCATCAAAAGATATTGACTTGTCTATCTCTACCATGTAGCACTGCTTCCTTATCTACCACATTCTTTCTCTGTCGGGATCGTAACATTACCACAGGATGTTTGAGAGGAACCAGCCAAAAGAGAGAGATAATCGGCGGGCGATCGACTGTCAGTGTCTTGATTGTAAGCATTTATACTCTTTAATTTTTTTTCATGTTCTCCAGTCGATTCTCCGGTCGATCGCCCGCCAAACACATTCCATAGATGGTACTATGAATTTTCGATTGGGAAATTTGGATCAATTAGGTCAACCGCAGATGTCAGGCAGATAAACACAGATTAACGCAGATAATTTCAAGATATTTCGGATTTTTTGCAAGAGTTATATTATTCACAAATCAAACAGGACTGCTGTAGCAAGTCTCGCAATTAAATAAAAATATTAGGATTTAAAAATGGCAATTTTACACGGCAGTTGGCTACTGGAAAAAGAAAAAAGTGGCTTATTTATTTGGGGAGAAACTTGGCGGAAAGTTGGGGCGATTGATACCGTTAAATCGGGGATGAGTCTACAGCATCCTTTGGCAATGACCGAATCTGAACTGAAGACTTTTCTAACTTCCTTGCAGCAGTCGGGCAAACTAAACTGGCAATTACCCGAAACCGCAGATATTCAGGAGAAAAGCAAGAAGACTAGACGATCGCCCAAAACGACCACCGCAGCCATTCCTACGGAAAATTTATCGATTCAGAGGCAAGTTCGGGCGATCGCACTTCCCACCCAAATCTCCGCAGACAACGCCACACTAATCCCGCAGCACTCAGCAGCAGCACTTGAAGAACCAACAAAAATCGAGGAAATTTACCTTTATCCTTGGCAAGTAGAAGGTTATTTACTCAACCCTCAAGCAGCTTTTGTTTTCTTGCAATCACTGCCACTCAATAGCACAGAACTAGACTCTTTTGTCGGATCGGATTTGCGTTTTTGGTCTCATATTGCTAGGTGGAGTTTGGATTTGTTGGCGAGGTGCAAATTTTTGCCAGCATTAGAACCACAACCTGACGGTTCTGCTATTGCTAAATGGCAACCTTTGTTAGATAGTTCTACAGATACACTCCGCCTCGCTACTTTTTCCAAGCAAATGCCGGCGGCTTGTCGAATATATCAGAAGAAGGAAGAAGGAAGAGGGGAGAAGGAAGAAGGAAGAAAGGAAGCAGAAATCGGGGAATGGGCTTTGGCGGTGGATTTGCCGGTGGGGGCGGAGGATTTGGTGTTGGGGTTTTTGAGTAGTGTTGTAGATTGTGAAGTGCGATCGTCTGCGAGGGCTGCGCTAACGGCTGCTGGCTCAACTTTAGATATCAAAACAGTTTCCCCAACCCGCGAATGGTTGCAAGCTTTGCAGCAGGAATCTGGGATTGTGCGCGCCGAATCAGCAGCTTTGGAAAAGTTGGCAACCAAGCTGACTGCTTGGGCTGCACCGCTGCAAAATCAACTATCTCAACAAAATCAATTTCACACTTGTTTTCAACTACTACCGCCGTCTCCCGGCAAAGTTAACTGGAGTTTAAATTATTGCTTGCAAGCAGTAGATGAAACCGATTTTTTGGTAGATGCGACAACTGTTTGGAACAACTCTGTCGAACGTTTAAATTATGCGGGGCGGACAATTGAATTGCCTCAAGAAACTTTGCTCAGTGGCTTGGGTTTAGCCTCGAAACTTTATCCGTTAATTGAGCCGAGTTTGCAAGCACAACGACCGCAATCTTGTCAACTAAATCCGCTGCAAGCTTACGAGTTTATTAAGTCTGTGGCTTGGCGGTTTGCTGATAGCGGGTTGGGCGTGGTTTTGCCGCCGAGTTTGACAAAGGCTGATGGTTGGGCGAGTCGTTTGGGTTTGAGTATTAAGGCGGAAAAAACCCCCCCCAACCCCCCCTTAGTAAGGGGGGGAGTAGGAGAAACTAACCCCCCCTTAGTAAGGGGGGGCAAGGGGGGGTTGGGCTTGCAAAGTCTGTTAAGTTTTAAGTGGGAATTGACGATCGGCGGACAGCGCATTTCTAAGGCAGAATTTGACAACTTGATCGCGTTGAATTCGCCTTTGGTGGAAATTAACGGCGAGTGGGTGGAGTTGCGCGCAACCGATGTCAGGGCGGCTCAAAGTTTCTTTGCTAGTCGCAAAGAGCAAATGACTCTTTCCTTGGAAGATGCTTTGCGGTTGGCTTCGGGCGATTCCCAGATGATTGAAAAGTTGCCTGTGGTGAATTTTGAAGCAACTGGTCAACTTCAGGAATTGTTGAATACTTTGAGCGATAATCAGGCCGTAAGTGCGATCGCAACTCCAGCCACTTTCCGAGGACAATTGCGGCCTTATCAAGCGCTAGGGGCGGGCTGGTTAGCATTTTTAGAACGCTGGGGTTTAGGTGCTTGTCTCGCGGACGATATGGGTTGCGGCAAAACGATTCAGCTAATTGCTTTTCTCCTGCATTTGCAAGAACAGGATGCCCTAAAAGCCCCGACTTTACTGGTTTGTCCGACATCAGTGTTAGGGAATTGGGAACGCGAAGTCAAGAAGTTTGGCCCGACGTTGAAAGTGTTACTCCATTATGGAGATCAACGCGCTAAAGGTAAAGCATTTGCGGCCGCAATTAAGGGAAAAGATTTAATAGTTACCAGTTATTCTCTGGTGTTTCGCGATGCTAAGGAAATTCAAAGCACTAAATGGCAGGGATTGGTTTTAGATGAAGCGCAAAACATTAAGAATTCCGAGGCGAAGCAGTCGCAGGCGGTGCGGCAAATAGAGGCATCTTTTAGAATTGCGCTGACGGGAACTCCGGTGGAAAATAGATTGCAAGAATTGTGGTCAATTTTAGAGTTTCTCAATCCCGGCTATTTGGGACCGCGCAATTTCTTTCAGCGCCGGTTTGCAATTCCGATCGAGAAATATGGAGATAGAGAATCATTGCATACTTTGCGATCGCTCGTCCGGCCTTTCATCCTCCGCCGCCTGAAAACTGACAAAGAAATCATCCAAGATTTGCCGGAAAAACAGGAGATGACTGTATTTTGCAGTCTGGCGTCAGGACAGGCGGCTTTATATCAGAAAATTGTCGAAGAGTCGATCGCTAATTTAGAATCAGCCGAAGGCATTCAGCGCCGAGGCATGATTCTGGCTTTGCTGGTAAAACTGAAGCAACTTTGCAACCACCCTGCCCTTGTGAAAGCAGAAGGTAAGCCGAAGGAATTGAGCATTAACAGCCAAGAATCGGGAAAATTGCAGCGGTTGGTGGAAATGTTGGAAGAGGTTGTCGCCCAGGGCGATCGGGCTTTGATTTTTACTCAATTTGCTGAATGGGGAAAACTCCTGAAACCGCATCTGGAAAAGCATTTAGGGCGAGAGGTTTTGTTTTTGTACGGCGGCATTAAGCAGCAGCAGCGGGAAGAAATGATCGATCGCTTCCAGCACGATCCGCAAGGCCCGCCGATTATGATATTATCCTTAAAAGCGGGCGGCACTGGCTTGAATTTAACCAGAGCAACCCACGTTTTCCACTATGATAGATGGTGGAATCCCGCAGTAGAAAATCAGGCAACTGACCGCGTATTTCGCATCGGGCAAACCCGCAACGTGCAAGTCCACAAATTTGTCTGTACTGGCACATTAGAGGAGAAAATTCACGATATGATCGAAAGTAAAAAAGCTCTCGCCGAACAAGTAGTCAGCGCGGGCGAAAACTGGCTGACTGAACTCGATACTGACCAACTTCGCAATTTACTAATTCTCGATCGCAATGCTATTATAGAAACAGAAGAAGAATAATTTTTAGGGTTCGTAGTGAGGACTTCAGTCCTTCTTAAATGCGGACTAAAGTCCTCACTACAAACCTTCTTCTTTCTTCTTCCTTCTTCCTTTTTGAATGCGGACTAAAGTCCTGACTACAAACCTTCTTATTTCTTTTTTTCCTTATTTTTGCGGACTAAAGTCCTCACTACAAACCTTCTTCTTCCTTCTTCCTTCTTCCTTCTTCCTTCTTCCTCCTTCCTTCTTCCTTCTTCCTTCTTCCTTCTTCCTTCCGCTTATGATTGACAGAGAATGGTGGACACAACAATGGCTCGATTTAATCAATACCTACCGCTTCAAAAAGCGATTAGAACGCGGATGGCAATATGCGCGGGAAGGCAAAGTTCTCAGCATTAAATTTCCCAACCAAGAAGTAATTGCCATAGTTCAAGGAACTGATCCTAAACCCTATCAAGTTTCTTTAGGACTCGATACTTTAACCGATGAAGATTGGGATTACGTGATTGAAAATATGTCGCAAAGAGCGGTTTTTTCAGCTAAACTATTAGCTGGAGAAATGCCTCACAATATTGAAGATGTATTTGCGGCGGCCGGAAAAACCCTATTTCCGTTAAGTTTGTCAGATATTCGATCGCGCTGTAGCTGTCCTGACTCGAAAAATCCTTGCAAACACATCAGTGCAGTATACTACTTATTGGGCGATCGCTTCGGCGAAGACCCCTTCGTACTGTTTCAACTGCGCGGTAGAACCAAAGAGCAAATTTTAACCGCACTCCGCCAGAGACGCGGTACCCAAGCAGAGGAAAATTCCCAGCTAAACACCTATGACAATTCCCCCGCCGCGAATGCTAAAGTGCCAAAGGTCGATCGCTTTTGGGAATACAACCAACAGCTAGAATCATCTTTAGTCGTGATTGTGCCACCGCCCAGCAGCGAAACCGTATTAGATATTTTAGGCCCCATTCCCCTGGCAACCGACGCCAAACTGACAACTACCAAATCCTCCCCCGCATCAGACGGCATCAAACAGCATTTGAGCAAAATCTACCAAACAGTTAGCCAGCAAGCAGTTTTAGCCGCACTGAAACGAAGTGAAGCAGACTAAAAGATTATTCTTTCTTTGTTTCTGGGAATTACGCAAAGTCTAAGAAACCGGTTTCTGAGAAAATATCTGCTGGGTAGCAAAACATTTCGAGAGAAACCGGGTTTCTTTTAATTATGCAAAGTCTCAGAAACCGGGTTTCTGAGAAAATATCTATTGGATGGCAAAACATTTCTAGAGCAACGGGCTTTCGGCTAACTATCCATCAGGTTAAGAAACCCGACTCTAATATCAAATTCAAAACAATAATAGAACTAATTGCGTTTAACAGAAGGCGGATTGGTGAAACGCAACCAAGTTGCTAAAGTAGCTACGGCGAAAACTGAAGCCAAGCCGAACGTCAAGAAAGTTTCAAAGGCTGACATAATACTGTTCCTCTTTATTTGAGCGATCGAGTAAATCTTTTCCTTTTTCTTTATATCAGCCTCAATCAATTTCTTCAACCTGTCCGGACATAAAGTATTTACTACTTTACAATGTAAAATATTTCTTTACAAAAAGTTACAGTCTTCCCAGATTACTCATAATATCGAGCAATTCCTGAGGCCGTTCAATCAAAAAATCGGGATTGTGTGCAGCCAAAACTTCCTGAGAATTAAAACCCCAACTTACCGAAATTACCTTAATACCAGTTTTTCTAGCAGCATCTATATCTCGGATTTCATCTCCTACATACACGACTTCTTCAGGATTTATATGCTCTTTTTTCAGCCATTTATTAATAACTTTATGTTTGCCAAAAGTTGAACCCGAGTAAATAAAGCTGAAAGTGTTTTGCAACCCGTTGATTTCTAGCAAGGCTAAGACATTCTCTTGGGAATTAGAGGTGATAATCCCCAATTGAAAGCCAAGGTTTTTTAACTCTAGCAAAACTTCTTTAATTCCCGCAAATAATTCAATTTTAGGAATTTCACTGCGTAACTCTGCTTTCAATTTTCTAATCAGCAGCGGGAATTTGAAGATAGAAATGCCAGAATACCGGAGGATTTGCCAAGAAGTTAAGTTGCTTAATTGAGCGAGTTCATCTTTTGTCGCAGACTTAAAGCCGAATTCTGCTGACAAACGGTTGGTGATGTTCAGAAGAATATCGATTGTATCTGCTAAAGTACCGTCAAAATCAAAAATAATTACTTTGGTCATTGGGGAAGATTAAATCACGAGGGGGAAATCTCTTCTATATTACTCATTGCCTTTTGATTGTTAACGCAAAAAAAAGATAGCAACGGCGGGAATCGCACCCGCATCTCCCGGTATACTCCAGGGAATTCTACCATTTAAACTACGTTGCTGGTGGCAGCGAACCGAATCAAACGGTTGTCTCTCGCCTTGACAAGCGAATTTCTGGATGTGGTACCCGCCACGTGATTTATCCGTGGAATCAATCCCAAATCGAAAATCTAAAATCCTCTCTTCCCCCGAATTTATCCGTGGGGTCGCCTCTAAAAGAGCTACGCTGCCCCATTGCATTATACATTTTAAATGCAACTATTTGAGAATTGCCAAGCTGACAAACTCTAGACATAAATAACTATCAAGTAGGGTGTGTCAGTTGCGATAATTGTTATTTCCTGCCAACCATCTCAAAACTGACGCACCATTTTTTCTTGGTAGGTTCGTTTGCAGACATCGATTTTAAAAGAAGGAAGTTCGGCAACGAGCAATGTACGGGATGTAACGGATGTCAGAAAGAAGGAAAAAAAGACTGAAACTACTGACAACTATCAACTGTCAACTGTCAACTGACTATTAATTTGATTTGCTTTCGCATTCCGCCGCAACATTTCGGGTTTAATTCGCCGCAGCGCCGAAGCTGTAAATCGGCGGTTCCATTCTTCATCGGAAATCTCCGCTAATTCTGCAAGTGTCGGTGCTATGTTTTCAGGATAAGGCTCAAATTCTGCAACATCCGTTGGTTTGGCAAATCGCTGATTCCAGGGACAAACATCTTGACAAATGTCGCAACCTGCTACCCAACCTTGTAAATTAGATGCAATTTCGTCGGGCAGTTTTTCGGCTCGATTCTCGATCGTATGATAAGCTATGCACCGATCGGCATTCACGACAAAAGGCTCAGTAATTGCCCCCGTCGGACAGGCCTCAATGCAGCGAGTGCAAGTACCGCAATGTTCGGTGTGTGGCGCATCCGGCTCTAACTCGATATTAGTCAAAATTTCGCCCAAAAACACCCAAGAACCGTATTCTCGCGAAATTACATTACCATTTTTAGCCATCCAGCCAATCCCCGCCCGCTGGGCCCACACTTTATCCTGAACCGGCCCGGTATCAGCATAATACCGTGCTTCAATTCCTTCGCCTTGCGATCGCACCCAATTTGCTAACAGCTTCAGTTTTTTGTGCAAAATTTTGTGGTAATCCCGCCCCCAGCCGTAGCGAGAGATTTTAGCATACTCTCTGACTGCATCGTCCCCCCCCTCCAACGGGGGATTCTCGGGGCGTTGGTGAGGCGTGTAGTAATTGAGGGCGACACATATTAATGACTGCACATCTGGCACGAGCGATCGAATATCCAGCCGTTTCGGGTTAGCCATCCATGCCATATCCGCCTGATAACCCTTGTCCAGCCAAGCCTGCAATCTTTGTTTTTCTCGATCGACATCTGCGTCTGCTGAGGCGATCCCGACTTTGTGAAATCCCAACTCTAGGCCTTTTTGCTTAATGCGATCGCTATTAATTGTTATTTTCATCGGATAAAAAACCATATCACAAAATGGGCTATAAGTCTATTAATATTTAGACTGATTTTACGACAGAATTCATAATACTTTCACAATCTTTATATTTATAAATTTGAACTGTAATTTGTCAAAAACGTTACATAATTTTAATTAAGGGAGAATTCGATTCGCACATCTCAAGTACGGAAATCAAACCTACAGCGAATCCCACAGTATAAACATGGCAGTTAGCATTCAATCAGCTCAATCTATTTTCTCGAACACCGAGATTGCTAGTGCTGTTCCGGCCACCACGGACTCGTTCTACAAACTCAGCGTTGAAGACCAACTCGCACTGCTCTGGTATGCTTACACGGAAATGGGCATTTCCATTACCGCAGCAGCCCCCGGAGTAGCCAGCATGGCGCTGGTTGAAGGCGTCCTGGGCGAAATCAAACAGATGTCGCCGGCTGCTCAAAGCAAAACCATGTTTGACCTAGCCAGCAACGCCGACACCACCATCGGCCGGATTTACACTTCATTGCGCGTCAATACTAAACTCGGTTTCTGGTACGAGTTGGGACAGTTGATGAAACAGGGCGCTGTCGCTCCCATCCCTGCTGGCTATCAAATGTCTCCCGAAGCAACCCAAGTCCTTGAAACCATCAAGAAGCTCGATCCGGGTCAACAAATTACTGTACTTCGCAACACCGTAGTTCACATGGGCTACGATCCCGATTTCAGCCAAGAATACGGCAAACGCTCTGCTCCTCGCAGCACTCCAACCGCTGTAGCAGAGCGGGTGAAAACCCAGATTGAGGGTATCAGCGAGCAAACTGTGCTCAGCTACATCGACAACATGAACGCCTTCGACTTCACCCCAGCCGTCGGTTTATTTGCTGAAGACGGTGCTCTCCAACCGCCTTTCCAAAAGCCGATCGTCGGTCGCGAAGCTATCCTCAACTATATGCGGGAAGAGTGCATCGGCCTGAAAATGCTGCCCGAGCGAGGTGTGTCGGAGCCTGCTGAAGATGGCTACCGCCAAGTGAAAGTCACGGGTAAAGTCGAAACTCCTTGGTTCGGCGCCAATGTGGGTATGAACATCGCGTGGCGGTTTATGCTCGATCCTCAAGGTCAAATTTTCTTTGTGGCGATCGACTTGTTGGCTTCTCCTAAGGAATTGATGAATTTGATGCGCAAATAGCATCTTCTTGTTTAACAAAGACTCTACAGCAACCCAGATGCCACGAGGTGTCTGGGTTTAGTTGATTTGAGATTTGAGATTTTTCGATTTTTGATTTGAGATTTGAAGGATTCAAGGATTGGGAATGGCTGATGGCATAAGGGTTTGCGACTTGCCTACAGTTGCATTATTTTTGGTAACTGGTACAATTTCGGTCGATCGGCCTCAAAGCTCCAGGAGGCGCATAGCATTATTGATTTTTTTTAGATAAAATTTATGACCCTAGCTATATCTTTTGATGGATTTGCTGTGACCAAGAGAATGATTACATTAGATTCATTCATCTCCAATCATTTCTTATATGACCGCCACAACTCGACCTATTTTAACTCGCTCTATAAATATCGTCGGTCTCACAAAGCCTGCGCTAGAGCAATATTTTGAAACTTTTAACGCGGGCGATTTTGAAGCGACCGCTAATTTGTTTGCTGAGGACGGGGTTCTGCACGCGCCCTTTGAAGAGCCAATTATCGGCAAAAGCTCGATCGCCCGTTATCTAAAAACAGAAGCGCCAGGAATGCATCTCGAACCCCAGCAAAGTGCAAGCAAAATTTTAGAAGATGGCACAGTTGAAATTCAGGTCAGCGGCCGGGTGCAAACTCCCGCATTTGGTATTAATGTCGGATGGGTTTTTCTGCTCAATTTTCAGCAAGAAATTCTTTCTGTTACCGTCAAACTCTTAGCGTCTCCCCAAGAATTGCTGACTCTGCGACCTAAGAAATTCGGTTCTTAATATAGGAATTATCCAGGGAGTGAGGCACAAATTGGTAATTGGTAATTGCCAAGAAAGCGACCGCAATGAAATTGTTTTATAGTGAGGAATAACCTCATCTCCAGAGGGAGCATCCCAATGAATGCAAAAAAGCAATTTTTTTACAGTGCTATCCCCGAAAAGCGAGTGTTGAATATATCGCTCTTCGGGGACAGCACTATAAAATCAAAACTGAGAGGCTCCCATCTATCTAAGCATAGCCAACGCTATAGAAAGCCGATTTTTTCAGTATTTATCAGCCCGCAACAGTACCTAGAGCAACCGCAGCCGACAGCTAAAACGTTGTTATGTTATACGATTTATAAAAAGTATTGGTACATAATTGTTGGGGATGAGTAAAACGAGGAGTTGTTTGCTTAACTCGCGATAGAGGTGCGTCGCTACTCTAAAAGTCGCTTTTCTTTACGGATTTTTAATAGCGACGCACCCTACAGCTACTGTTGCTTGTTTCTTCTTAATTCTTTCTTCTTCCTTCGGCTCTACAATCTTAGAGTCTGGTTAGAGAGGGACGAGATTGCAAGAAAAAGTGGCTGTCACCGCACGGTGCGACAGACAACCACTAGAATCAAAAACATTGTCAATCACTAATGACTAATGACTAATGACTAAACGGTGCGACAGACAACCACTAGAATCAAAAACATTGTCAATCACTAATGACTAATGACTAATGACTAATGACTAATTAAGATTTTTCCGGCAAACTCGCTTCCAACTTCAGACAGTTACGACCGTCTAATTGCAAAGTGTAGTCCACCCGATCCATAAGTCGGCTCATAATCAGCCAGCCATAGCCACTTTCTTGTTTAGCTTCCGGCCTCGGGGGACTGTAAGTATCCATTTCGTAACCTTTACCGTAATCCCAAATTTCTAAACCAATATCCCGATTTTTTAAATTCAAGCGAATTAAAACTGGCAGATTGGGTTGATCTTTGTGAGCATGGCGGATCACGTTAGAATAGGCTTCTGCTAACACCAAGCGCAAACGATTCGACTGACGCGGCCAATCGACGTGCTCTCCTAGCTCAACTTCCAAACTGCTCAGCAACCAATTTTCAACTATTGTTAAAAACCGCAAGTCGCTTGGCACATGAAGCTCAGTATTCATAAAAAAATCCCGTAAGTTTGAAAACCCTGTGTCTTCAGACCAGGTTTGACACTCGAGCGGGCTAAAGCCGCTGAGATTCTACTGACAGAATTAGACAAAGGGTGTGACCTAAATCTAATCTCGTTACGACCGTCAAGCGCCGTCTACTTAGTCACTCATCGTCAAGCGATAGTTACTAGCTAATGATTGTTGTTTCTAATGCTTTCAGAATCCATCACTAAGCCAAGACGCGGTACGCTCGACATCCTGCCATTATTAGCTCTTTTTGTGTTGCCTCTCAATAGGCGTACTAAGTTGCAGGGATTTCTCCGATACTAGGATGTTTCAAGACGTAGATGTTTTTGTTCTTACTCACAATCTAAATTGTATCATACTACGAAGAACACGGGGACTAAAGTCCTCCGCGTCGCTTTCCTAGGAAGGACTAAAGTCTCTGAGTTTCCCGCATCCCGTATTAGTTTTATGAAACATGACGCACCAAATTTATCTGGCGTTAATATTTGCCGCTACATAGAGGATACTCAATGGCGGGCGATCGATGCAATACAATTTTTTTGAAAGCCTCGATCGCAAAGCATCAGTTAAAAGTTAGGCATTTACCCCGCCCAAAAAACGGATACCGTGCCACTTACCACCGTCGTGGAGAGATCCAAATTTTAGAGGAAAGTTCAAGCTCCCGCGATTGAATGCGAGAGTCAAATCTCAAATCTCAAATCTCAAATCGACTGACGCGCTAGTTCTGTAACTTTTGCCGTTAGCGAAGCTTGCAGAAGAGCATCGCCCGCGTTCTCTGTATTAATCTGTAGGCCCTAAACTGACGGCTGGAGTTTTTGAGACCCAAAGCCCCCGACTCTTCGTCGGCATGACTGACAGATTCAGAGAACCTCCAGAGAGAGTATGGTTTGGTCGTCTTCCTGAACGGGATTGTCAGCTCGGATGTAAGCCAACAAATTGTCCAAGTTGAAAGAACCAGGCTCTTGAATCAAAAGTTGCCAAAGCCCTTCTTGTTGTAGCATAGAACGGGTTTCTTCGCCCCCTGCGACCGCCTTAGTGGTCACGCTAGCTTCAGTAATCCCGTCACTTGTCAGCAGAAATACATCTCCTGACTTTAATTCGATCGCACCAGCTTTACCTTTCCAGACTGGCAATATCCCCAAGGGAATACCGCGAGCTTTGAGGAAATTCGGCTCTGCTGGCGTTGCACCGCTAGCTGCTTGAGCTTTCACCTCTGAGTTAGACCAAACGATCGGATAAATGTGACCAGCATTAGCAAAAGCCAGGTGTCCTGTTGACGGAGTGTAACGAGCTACAACCATTGTAATAAAATGGTTGTTGCCGATCAGATCGTCAGCCATACTGCTGTTCATATTCTGCATCACTCTCTCGGGTTCGGGAGAAACTTCTTGAGAAAGTTCGCGCCGCATCACCGAAATCGCGCTAGCCATAAATAGAGCAGCCGGAACACCCTTACCGGAAACATCTCCCACAGCTATCCAAATATCCCCTTGAGAGTGGACGTAGACCTCAAAAAAGTCGCCGCCAACTTCCCGCGCGGGATAGCAACAAGCTTGCACCCTGACAGTTTCAAAATCCGGCCAACTTTGGCGCAACAAGTTTGTTTGGATTTGGCGGGCCACCTCCAACTCGTTTTGCATCTGATTGGCTAAATCCAGAGTGCGCTGATAGAGCTTAGCTTGAGACAGGGCGAGAGCAGCTTGAGCTGCTACACCTTCTATTAACTCTATCTCTTCTCCCGACCAAGGGTTAGTGCCACCTTGCTGACACAGGGCTAGTACCGCCAGCAAGTCTTGCTGATAAGTTAGGGGCACAGCAATCTCAACCGAGTTACCGTCAGCCCCACTGTTGGCGCTGACTTGAGTTTGGCGGCTGGCTACGGCTTGAACCAGCAAATTTTCATCAAAAGAAAAGCTGCTAGGTTCGGCGTTTTGGGCTTGGTAGGGAAAGGTACTGGGTAATAGTCGATCGACCTCTACCGGCCGCAGCATACAATAGTTGGCCTCAAAAGTTTGACCTACGGTTTGAACAATAGTTTGTACCATACTAGAGTAATCTAGCGACCCGCGAATCACGCCCATCACCTCATTAAACAGAGATTCCTTGCGTAAAGCGCGGCGCAGTGCAACGCTGCGCTGCTTGTAGTATTTGTAAGTTTCTGACGCTTGATTGATAACTGATTTGAGCTCTTCAGGATTCCACGGTTTGGTGATGTACTTGAAAACTTGACCTGCATTAATTGCTTCTACCAAGTCTTCAACATCGGTGTATCCTGTCAGCAGAATCCGAATCGTATCAGGAAAGCGATCGACTGTTTTCCCCAAGAACTCGGTACCATTCATTTCTGGCATCCGCTGGTCAGATATAATCACCGCCATCTCGCCCTGTTCGTCTAGAACGGACAGGGCGCTGAGGGCGCTATCTGCTTTGTAAACCTGAAAATCGCGTCGAAACGTCCGGTACAGCAAATCCAAGTTGTCGGGTTCGTCATCGACTACCATTAGTTTCAGTTTGCTTCCATCTCCCCGACTCATGCTATTCCCTACTCCTAGGCGAATTAATCAGGTCTAAAACTAGCTTGTCAAGTACCCTTGGCTGATTGGGCCGAGCCGAATCAGGATCAGGGGTTCGGGTTTCATAGGTCAGTGCCATGTTAGTGATACCACAAGGAAGTTCGGAACTTGCATCCGGTCGCGGCCTGACCAGAAAGAATTGGTTTAAAGCCCCAAGGTTGAGCGGGAGAAATTAAAATCAGACTATTCATTACTCCAATCCTCGGACTTCCTTCTTAGAGGTCGCCCTCAACTGTCAACTGTCAACTGTCAACTGTCAACTGAACAGACCTCGCCGCCTTTGAGAGCTCGTCCTTTATTCCCGTTACAGCCGAATCAAGTTAATTTTTCTGCCAGTCTGAGCTTAGCAGAACGAGAGCGGGGATTTCTAGCTAGTTCGTCGGATTGTGGCACGATCGGCTTTTTTGTCAGTACCTGCAAACACTCTGTTGCTCTCAACTGGTGCTTGACCGGCCTGTCTTCGAGACTGTGAAAAGTAATAATTCCAATTCTCCCACCGGGTTTTAACCATTTAGGCGCTTGGTTGAGGAAAGTGTCTAAAGACGCTAGTTCGGAGTTGACAGCTATTCTCAAAGCTTGGAAAGTGCGGGTGGCGGGATGGATTCTACCGTTGCGCTGCTTGGGTGGGAAGGTAGAGGCGATCGCACCTGCGAGCTCTGTAGTAGTTTCAAAAGGACGCGATTGCACAATCCGCCTCGCGATGCGCCGCGACAGTCGTTCCTCGCCGTACCTGTAAATAATATCTGCTAGTTTAACTTCTTCCCAGTGATTGATAATCTCTTCTGCGGTCAAAGATTGCTGCTGGTTCATACGCATATCTAGTTGAGCTGGATGGCGAAAACTAAAGCCTCGTTCCGGTGTATCGAACTGAGCAGAGCTAACGCCCAAGTCTGCTATAATACCATCAAATTTGGCATCAGGAGACTGATATTGGGCAAAATTGCCGTGCCAAAACTCGACGGGCGAGTTGGCAAATCGGGATTGGCAAAAACGGATGGCTTCTGTATCGCGATCGATCGCCACCACCGTCACATCAGGGGCCGCCGCCAAAATCAAACTCGTGTGTCCGCCGCCCCCAAGCGTCGCATCCAAATAGCGCCCGCCGGCACGCACAGCTAAACCCGCAATTAACTCACTTCCCAAAACAGGAACGTGATAGGTGTCAACACTGACATCCGATCCAGGGGTATCCTTTTCAGATAGCTCGATATCCTTCATAATCTATAAAAGTGAAACAAAAATCAACAATAGTCAGTTGTCAGTTGTCAGTTGTCAGTTGTCAGTTGTCAGTTGTCAGTTGTCAGTTGTCAGTTGTTCTCAGTTCCTAGTTAGAAAGTTTTTTTGCTAATGAGCAATGACCTGTTTGAGCAATTACCACTGACCAATGCCCAATGCCCAATGACCAATTACCAATGACCAATTACCTATTACCAATTACCTATTATTATGTCAAGAATTGAGACTAGAACTGAACCAATGGTGCTCAACATGGGCCCGCACCACCCATCCATGCACGGCGTACTCCGGTTAATTGTCACCCTGGACGGCGAAGACGTAGTGGACTGCGAGCCTGTTTTGGGCTATCTACACCGCGGCATGGAAAAAATTGCCGAAAACCGCACCAACGTGATGTACGTCCCCTACGTGAGCCGCTGGGACTACGCTGCGGGGATGTTTAACGAAGCGGTGACAGTCAATGCGCCGGAAAAGTTAGCGAATATAGCTGTCCCCAAACGGGCGAGTTACATTCGGGTAATCATGCTGGAGTTGAACCGGATTGCTAACCACTTGATGTGGGTGGGGCCGTTTTTGGCAGACGTGGGCGCGCAAACTCCCTTTTTCTACACTATGCGCGATCGCGAACCAATTCTCGACTTGTGGGAAGCAGCCACCGGCTACCGCATGGTAAACAACAACTACTTCCGCATCGGCGGAGTCGCAGCAGATTTACCCTACGGTTGGGTAGACAAATGCGAAGATTTCTGCGATTACTTCCTTCCCAAAATTGACGAATACGAACGTTTAATTACCAACAATCCGATCTTCCGCCGCCGGATTGAAGGACTGGGTACGATTTCCCGCGCCGAAGCGATTAACTGGGGACTATCGGGCCCCATGTTGCGCGGTTCCGGTGTGAATTGGGATTTGCGGAAAGTTGACCATTACGAATGTTACGACGACTTCGACTGGGAAGTTTGCACCGAAGCTGCGGGCGATTGTTTAGCCCGCTACTTAGTCCGAATTCGGGAAATGCGCGAGTCAGTTAAAATCCTCTATCAAGCCTTGAAAGCACTCCCCGGCGGCCCTTACGAAAACTTGGAAGCCAAGCGCTTAGAAAGCGGGCCAAAATCTGAGTGGAACAGTTTCGACTATCAGTTTATTGGCAAAAAAGTAGCGCCAACTTTCAAGATTCCTAAGGGCGAACATTACGTGCGTGTTGAAAGCGGCAAGGGTGAGTTGGGAATCTATATTATCGGCGATGACAGCGTGTTTCCTTGGCGCTGGAAGATTCGCGCTGCGGATTTCAATAATTTGCAGATTTTGCCCCACATCGTGCGCGGTGTAAAGATTGCGGACTTGGTGGCGATTCTGGGCAGTATCGATATTATCATGGGTTCTGTCGATCGCTAGATGAAAAAGGGCGATCGTATTTTTGGGCTATTTGCTAAAAAGTGCGATCTCCCTTTTTTTGAATCCTCGATCGGCTACTATAAACTATGGAATCTCAACAATAAAAATCATAGCTAAAAATTACTTGAGATCCGCACTGCGTGCAAATATACTCACTAATATCCTCATCTACTCTTAACCAGCGCAAGTTTGTGCTGTTGCAGTAGGGGCAATACTGAGTGACAGATAAACTTTCAGTGGGGATACACTGCCATTTTGGTAAATTAACAGCTACCTCTGACTCTAGGGAAGTTAATGTATTAACAGGTAAACTCCATACCCTATCTAGTAATTCATTGACTTTGAAACTTAATTCATTAACATTTTCAACCCACAAATAGCCGCAGCGGACAGCACGACAGATCGAAACGTTTCTCTCTTCTTCAATAAATATAGAGTTTCCCTTGGGATCGATCGCCTCGCATTTCCACAATGTTAATACTATAGGAACTTCTTGTGCGTAATTCACTATCAAAGCCGGGATATCGTTTAGTTGATGTTCTGTAAAACAAGCCACCCATATATCGCCGGCAATTCTCTTGCATCTTTCTAAAGAAACGCAATTTTTTAACAAATTATCGAAGGCGATGATATCTTTGTCTACTTCATCGTGACCTAAGTAATTATTGCGTCTTTTTGTGTCTGCAAGATCGAAGATAACTAAATAAGCTGGTAATAATAACTCGCTTGAATTTTTGAACTCTTCTAAACAAGACTCTCTCGACATACAGAAGGATTATATTTAAAAGCTAAGGCTAGCTTATCACAGCGAGCGAAAATTGCCAATCTCAAATCTCAATTTTGCGATCGGCGTCAAAATGATATAATAAATTTTGAAAAATAGAGATGTTACAGAATGAATGCCAAATTTATGAACATCAAAATTTCTCTCTTTTCTCTTCCTCTGTGTCCTCTGCGCCCTCTGCGGTTAAAAAATCTTTATTTCCTCAATAAAATAACATCAACTATAAACTATGACAGTCCAGCAATTAGATATTAACGATAGCAACCCCGAACTCTGCGCTTTAATCAGCGAAAGAATTGCCGCCAGTCCCCAGCAGCGCATTACCTTTGCGGAATATATGGACTTGGCACTATATCACCCGCAGTATGGTTACTATAATGGCGATCGACCGAACATCGGCAAACAAGGCGATTTTATCACGTCGCCTCATTGGAGCGCAGATTTTGCTGAGGTTTTGGGCGAGCAATTTGTGGAAATGTGGCAAATTCTCGGCAAACCTCATCATTTTACTATAGTAGAAATGGGTGCGGGGCGGGGAACCTTTGCCACACATTTACTGCAATACCTGCAACGACAACATCCCGATTTATTTAAAATATTAGAATACATTATTGTTGAGATTTCCCCTGTACAGCAAGCGGTGCAGCAGCAAAACTTAGCTGAATTTAAAATAGTCAAGTGGTGCAAGTGGGATGAAATAGCTAATAACTCGATTGTCGGATGCTTCTTTTCTAACGAGTTAGTAGATGCTTTTCCAGTCCATCAATTTATCATCGAACAAGGGCAACTTCGGGAAATTTACGTTACCGCAAACGAAGAAAAAAACGAACAATCTGGAAGCAAGTTTATTGAAGTAGTAGGCGAGCTTTCAAATCCTAAGATTGCCGAATATTTTGATTTAGTAGGAATTGATTTATCGGCAAGTGTCTATGGGGATGGTTATCGCAGTGAAGTTAATTTAGCAGCTTTAGAGTGGATAAAAACAGTTGCAGAAAAATTGCAGCGCGGTTATTTGTTGACAATTGATTACGGCCATCCGGCGCACCGATATTACAATCCGAGACGCACAGAGGGAACGCTGCAATGTTATTACCGCCACCGCTATCACAGCAATCCTTATATTAATGTGGGGTGGCAGGATTTAACGGCCCACGCTGATTTTACGGCGCTGGAAAAACAAGGTGAATTGTGCGGTTTGGAGATGATGGGTTTTACTCAGCAGGCTTGGTTTTTGATGGTGTTGGGTGTGGGCGATAGAATTGCTTCTCTATCTGCAAATGATGCACAAGTATTGGATTTGGCAACATTTTTACGCAGGCGGGAAGCGCTGTATCAATTGATCGATCAGATGGGTTTGGGGGGGTTTGGGGTTTTGGTGCAGTGTAAGGGGCTGAGTGAGGAGGAGAAAGGGGAAAAGCTTAAAGGCTTGAGAGTGCCAGATTAGTTATTTAGATGAGTTTTTAAAGTTGATATTTGGGGAGAATCTCAGTTTTGCATTTACAGTGCGAGCGTCCCCGCTCGCGTGCTTGTACAAGCACGCGAGCGGGGACGCTCGCACTACCATAAAAAATGCTTCTTGCACAGTCAACTAATACTGTTTTATAATTCTCGGAGAATCGACCTTAACAACCTCGGAGCGACGTGAAAAAAAACTTCCCAAAAGCCTCAGCTTGTTGCTGAGGCTCGCGAATTAAATAACTTACAAATTTAATTGTTATTGTGGGACGGGCGGGACACACCACAAACTTCTGTAAATTATTTAATTCACTATCCTGAGTAATTTCTAGTCGATCGCAAGGCCGTATTTCTGTGCGGAGTCGAGAGAAACGTCTGGAAGATTGAGCAGCAGTTTATCCCATGTACTGTGATTTTGTAAAGCCTCTACAACTACTCGTAGCGGCTCAGATAAAATGGTTTGAAAGTCTGCTTCTTCAGGAAACTGAATTTTAAATGCTAATTGCTCTTGAGGAGGTGTGAATTGAGCATTAACATTGTCGCGATTTCCTCTTGCATCAATGCGATACCAGCCTACTTTGGGTAAGTAAACTGCATTGAAACCGTGCAAGGTGTAGGGCGCACCTTTGTCATCAAAGCTCAATCTTTGGTAGCAAAAACCTGCGGGAATGTTGTTGGCCCTCAGCAATGCTGCTAATAGGTGACTTTTGGCAAAACAATAACCTGTTTTGTGCTTTAGTACATCGGATGCTCGACAGGTGACGGGATTCATCTGATAGTCGTAGCTGTGGCGAATTTCGTCTCTAACCCACTCAAAACTAGATTGGGCGATCGCCTCTGATGTATGATGTTGTGATGCTATCTTGTTCGCGAGTGCTAAAATTGCGGGATGATCGCGATCTATAATGTCAGTCGCTGCTAAATAGGTTTTGATTTCTGGAATCATTTTTCTGATAGCCTTTCTGCCTGAGAACTGCTACAATCTTCTCATAAACCTGATGATTCTCCCAATCGAAGCAGCAAAAAGTTATGTTTTGAGGAGCGCCGTTTTTTTGCATTTCTTCGTAGCAGATTTTGACTGCAATCTCACCTGCTAAATCCTTAGGATATTTGTAAATGCCGGTGCTAATGCAAGGAAATGCGATACTCTCGAACTTTTGCTCGATCGCGATTTCCATACATTTGCGGTAACATTGGGCTAAGAGTTCGGGTTCTCCGCAGTCGCCTCCTTGCCATACGGGGCCTACGGTGTGGATGATGAAGCGCGCAGGTAAGCGATATCCTTTTGTGAGTTTAGCATCCCCGGTTTTGCATCCTCGGAGCGATCGACATTCGTCAACAAGTTCCGGGCCTGCTGCTTTGTGGATTGCGCCATCTACTCCACCACCTCCAAGCAAACTGGTATTTGCAGCATTGACGATCGCGTCTACTTTCAGTTGTGTGATGTTGCCTAAAATAACTTGCATAAAAATAATTAAGCTTTAAAAGTCCATACCTATAATGATACAGAGAGAGTGGGTGCGATCGCAAAATGAACAATTTGGAATCGCATCAAATCCCAGATTCAGTACAAGCTAGATTCAAATCATCAATCAACCCCAATCGTTGCGCCCAGTCTGTTAAGTAACCCCGATCCAAATGCTCAGATTGGACTTTCAGAATTCCCAAAACATCATTCCATTGTTTTTGAGACTTAGATTGTTGCCGCCAGAGCAGTTTTGCCAACACAATATCTTCAGGAGAAGCAATCCAAAATTGTTCTACACCAGCTTCGTCAAGGGCTTCTAGTCGTCGCCTTGTCATTTTTGAGCGATCGAACTCAGTATCAGAATTCAGCACGATATCGGCGTTTAATACGGAAGTCATGTGAGTGACACTCAACACCATCCCTCTGCCCTTTTGAATATCTTCTACCGAACCTGGAGGGCAGTAAAAACCAGCCGTTTCTAGTGCTTCAACTAATCGAAAAATATTGTCCCGGAGTAATTCAATTACTAAATCTAAATCCCGTGTCGTTCTAGGATCGCCATAGACAGAAGCGGCAACGCCTCCTGTAATATAATAAGGAATAGATAATGTTTGAAAAATTGGGTGCAACAGTCGGGCGATGTGGCTGGGGTCTTGCGTCCACATAGAGGGTTCACTGGTGGGGGTTAAAATTGGCAGCCATTTGCTACGTAAGATCGATCGGGCAAATCGCTCTTTGTAAGTTGAGGGACAAGCTTTTTTCATGCCGCGCAAGCTAACAGTTTTTGCCCAACGATTTAATTTTACCCCTATTTGCCAGCGTTGGGAATTGGTGAGTTGTCGCAGTAGGTAGAAATCAATTGCATCAGCTTCAGGAGTTTTATCATCTGACTGGGGACGATATCCAGGTTTGATGGATATTTTCGGTATGGATTGAATCATTTTGCTTGTTGATTTCCCTAGTTCTATACATGATATCAGTTAACAAGTCTAACCACATAATTGCCGTATTCTTGATGATCAACTACTCATCAAGAATCATATTTTCAAACAAAATAGGTTCAATTCTCTTCAAGACTTCTTTAACTAAATCTTCTGGACATTCACCGATCGAACTTGCTTGCCTTGCGCGATAATCTTGCATAACGTAGTTGATCTGTCATAATTACACCTGTCACCGCTTCACCTTCTGGAATGGGAACATAAAACGGATTTTTTCGTTGTGTGGTGCTAATCGGACAGACAAACACAAACCCCATTTTTTGGTTAAATTTAGTTTGACTCACAACCAGTGCAGGTCGAGTACCCATTTGTTCGTGTCCGGCTTGAGGATCGAAATTGAGGCGAATAAAATGACCTCGTTCGGGGATGTAGTTTACCAAACTTCTTCTCCTTCTGGTTTCCCCCAAGAGATTTCTTCGCTGGGTTCTATTTCGCCTGCCAATAGTTCATCTAGGGTATATTTGGAAATTTTCTGATTTACAGGTTCTATGACCATTTTTCCATTTTCTATACTGCAAATTACGGAATCATCTGCTTTCAGATTGAACAATTTTACAATATAGTCTGGTATTGGCAAAGCTAAGGAATTACCCAAGTTGCTGAGGTGTATTTTTGCTGTCATACATTTGCGATTTTAATGCTCAGGTTTATCTATTATAACCGCTAGATAAGGTTGGGCGCGATCGGGCGCAGGGGTTCAGAAACCGGGTTTCTTCGTAAAATCTCGTGGGGAGGCGTCAATTGTCGCAGAAACCCGGTTTCTTGGATTTCGCGGGGGGACTCAGAAACGGGGTTTCTTCACAAACCTAGTCAACTATTAAAGTTGAAACAAGGGGAGGGTTTGTCCGGTAATTGCCTCATGGAAGCCTTGCTGAATCCCTTCGAGGACTGTTTCAATGGGGTCATCATCAGGATCGATGTCAGTATCTTCCGGTACTAAAACAATAATCCTAACGTGGCTGTGGTTGGCAAAAGCAAGGGGGCGATCGATACAAAGCATTCCTCGATCGTCAATTTTTCCAGTAGTTTCAATCGCTTTCATAATATCAGAAACTCGATACAGTTCACTCAGAGAATAAATCTTCTAAATCTCGGTAGCCGCTAACAACCCGCAGAACTTCAATTCCTGCTTCGATCGCACTGTAGAAAATTAGGTAATCATCGATCGGAAAACTCCGTACATTTTCCATTAACTCATCCCGATTGCGTCCCAGAAGGAGGAAACTTCGAGAGAGTTTGACACTTATTGTTAATTCTGTCCAGAAAGCTTTCTGCTGCATCAAAACCGCTGCGATCGGCAATATAGTCCATAATGTTTTCTATATCCCGACTTGCCGGAACTGTAAATCTACAAATCTGATTCATCTATCTGCTTGCGTGCGTGCGACGTTGTTGCAGCTTTAAGCGCAAACTCCGAAACATATCTTCAGCATTAATTACTTCACTTCGATCGGCCGCATCCATTCCCAGACGAATTTCTTGCTGGAGTTCTTTGAAGCGTCCTTTATAAATATGCTCCCATTTATCTGACTGCAAGAGTTTGATGAAAGCTAAGACTTCTTGTTGCTGGTCTGGCGATAAGACCTTCACATTTTCCAAAATGGCTTGTTCGACGGTCATAATTATCCCTTTTTTTTGATTGTTATTCTACAATCTAGTAACAACATTATATCGCACGGGTGGCTTGACAGCAATTCAGGGGTGAGTTCAATTGCGATCGGTTGTCGATCGCTCAATTAAATCGCAAATAACTTCCAGGTAGCGTCGCAACTGCTACAGTATTTCCCAACAAATCGAAAAACTAAATGATTAATAAAATAGTCAATTTGACTCATCTCATCTAGATTAATCTATTTTTATGCTATCGTCTGATTTTATTAAAGAGTAGCTCACCGACTTGTGCTACCGTCTAGGGGTTGCGATTGGCTTCCCTGGTGTCGCAGGCGATCGCGAGCCGGAAAAAATCCCATCCTCTTATCCCACATTCCCAATCCTCCATTATGATAGCTAAAAACTCTCCCACAATTGGACTGATTGAACCTCCAGCAACGGGACTCTATGATGCAGAAGGTAAAAATTGGACTTCTTTATACAGACATCGTTCCTTAATCAGCAAGCAAGTTTTGATTCCTGACTTGCAAGCAGGAGGATTTGATGCCCGATTGGTCAACCTCAGAGACGACAATTATAGTGAAGAATTTGGGGAAATTGTCTGGAAAGGGATGACCCTGCGGAAAACTTACGTTGGGGGCAAAATTGCTGCCCTAGATCCCCAGGCCTTCGATGCTTGGGGCATTACAGTGAATTTCTCCCAAGACCGTCAAGTCACTTGTATGGTGATTGAGCATCTGGCTAAGGGAGGTCGTCCCATTGTCGTTGGTGGGTCGGATGCTTTCGCTGAACCGCACCACTACTTGAAGGCTGGCGCAGCAGCAGTCGTTCAGGATAAATCTGGGGCAGCGAATTGGGCTATTTTTGACTATGTACTGGGAAAAACCCCACGAGAAGAACTCACGGGTGTCATTCTCGCAGATGGTAGACAGTATCCCAGGAAGGCTAAAGCCAAAAGTCCAGAGGAGTGGGCACTACCATCGGTGGAAGTGGCGCGGGAGTGTTTAGGGACACTGCCCAATGTCCAGGGAACTGTTCCAGTAGGTTCGTTGGTAGCTGACATTGGTTGCGATCGCACCTGCGATTTTTGCATGACACCTACCTACGGCACTGGCTTTCGGAGAATGTCTCCTGAAACATCCCTCAAATGGTTGGCGATTCAGAAAGAAGCGGGGGCTCGATCGATCAATATCGGTTCCGATCAATTCCTCGCCCGTGGACTCTTTCCTGAGGGGCGACAAGAGATCCTCGACATTACCAATGGTGCGCGGGAGATGGGAATAACTCTGATGTGGCCCAATGGTTTAGAACTGAGGAAAACAACTCTCGGCGCTGGGCGTAACTATGAAAGCAGCGACCTCAGACCTGACGAAGAACTGATTGAAGCACTGTTTGGCTGGGACGGCAAAGTCGGTTGTCCTTTGGCTTATATCCCTGCCGAACGTCCCGTTTTTGGACGAGAAGCTTACAAGAAGCTCCTTCCTTGGCAAGAGCATTGTACCTTGATGAAATCTGTGGTCAGAACTGGTGTACCTGTGATTGCTTATGGGATCATTATCGGGCTACCCGACGATGACCATGAGGACTTGTTACTTCTTGAGGAAGCCATCTCAGAATTGGTCGATGAACTGGTAGAGATTAACCCGCAATTGGAATTTCAGACTTCGTGCTACAGCATTATTCCCTTGCCCGGAACTCCGCAATCTTATGACTTACGGAAATCAGGAATGCTACAGTTTGAAGACCCCTGTCTTTGGGGGGTATGGACAACGACTTCCAATACTAAGCACCTTACCTACGAGCAGGTTTCCGATTGGCAAATTCGTCTATCTAAGATTCGGAGATCTCCGTCTGAATTTACCAACTATAACGGCGAATATTCAGCGATGGTTAGTGACGCTTCCTCCGACGACTCAAAGGTTGTGTTGGCAAATTTGAACTAAACACCGCTCGTGGGAGATTACATCGGCGAATTTGCGAGCGAGGATGAAGAAAATGAAGAGGAATCTGAGGTATAATCAATGCCTTTTTGACGCTTAGCAGAACGCTCGATTTCCCAAGGTACAAGCGATCGCCCCAAACCCGGTTTCTCGGATTAGCGTGCGGGTTTCAGAAACCGGGTTTCTGTGACAATTCAAATTGCGGGCGATCGCAAATAACTTCCAGGTAGCGTCGCAACTGCTACAGTATTTCCCAACAGATCGAAGAACTCAACGCTATAACCTATTTCTAGTCCTTCAATGTGATGCTGTTCGACCACTGTACCGATATCGCCGGTATCAAGTCCTTCTTCTGGAATGTTGCACAGCAAGATGACATCTGAATAAAGTTTCATAAACTGCTAGGAAACTACTGCAAAATCGGTGTATTGCCGCATTCCAGGCTCGTGAAATGCCAAGACAATATCTTCCTTGGGAACTCCTGCACGCACCAAATCCGTTGCAATCCCATCTTCTGTCCAGTCTTCCTCAATCCAGAATTTACGATCGCGAATCCGAACATATACAGTCATGCCGGTAATTCGTTCTCCCTTTTGCCAGCCCAGATTCATCCACATATAATGACCGTTTTGTTCGTCGGTAATTAAGAATGTTTCGATGTCTGGTTGAGGACGGCGATTAGACAATTCTACATACTCGGTTAAAATCCGTTTGATTAGCTTGGGATACTCGGTTAGTTTATCCATTGTACTATTTCCTCTACTTCTGTATTGACGACAATTAGCGGAAGTTGATGTCTGTTTACAATTAATTGAATCGCATCTTGAGTGAAGAAGGTTCTATAGCTGACTTGCAACAGGAATTTTTAACTTGACAAGGGCTTTTTGTAGAACACTGGGTTTAACGCTCAACCAAACTTGTTGGCGATCGTCTTTAGTGTAGCCAATGACAACAGCACCAACAGGCGAATCAATATCGGGATACATTTCTGGTGTCATCGAGCCGGTATCGAGAAAGTCTGAAATTTGAATAAGTCCTTTTACCTCTGCATCGCCTAGATTGACAAAAACTCCAAAAGGTTTATGAAATTCAATCTTGCCGTATATGAGTTTTCCAAGTGGATACTTGGACTCGATCGAGTTCCAAAATTCTTGATTCATAGTCAACTATTGCTGTTTTAGGATTCTAGGAAACTGATTCAAAATGGGAAAAATATTGTGCGGGATTGCTAGTTCAATACTTGGGCCGCCCTGATAGAATCTTTCCAGTGGCTTAAATGTTATCTCGTAAGTTTGCTTGTCTATTATCACCTCCAATATTCCTTGCTGGTAATGATTGTTATATTCTTCAGCCAGACTTCTCGAATCGGGGGCTGCGAAGTAGCATTTGCCATTTTCGTAGGGTGGATTGTGTGGAAAGTCCGCTGGCTGGAAACCATCTTGCAGTAATTTTTGCGCTAACCCTGGTTGGGGAGCTTTATAAATTGTGACTGTCTGAGTAGAATTATCTGATGTCATCTATCTAGTAACAACATTATATCAAACGGGTGGGGCAACAGCAATTCGAGGGTGAGTTCAATTGCGATGGGTTGTGTAGCGGTTGCGATCGCTCAATTAAATCGCAAATAACTTCCAGGTAGCGTCGCAACTGCTACTGTGTTTCCCAACAGATCGAAAAACTCAACGCTATAACGTGTTTCTAGTCCTGCAACGTGATGCTGTTCAACAACTGTACCGATATCGCCGGGAGAAAGTCCTTCTTCGGGAAAGTTGCATAGTAAGATGACATCTGAAGAAAGTTGATAATTCATATTGAAACTTCATTGTAAATCTTGTCACGGTTCCGATTGACCTTAAGTTGTGGTAATCTAGAATGATTGTAGCCGATCGTTTTAGTCATTTGAGGAGCCACCATGAAAACAATTGGGCTAATTGGGGGAATGAGTTGGGAATCTTCTATTGAGTATTACCGCATTATTAACGAGGTCACCAAGAGCAAGCTTGGGGGATTGCATTCTGCTAAAAGCGTGATGTACTCAGTTGACTTTGCAGAAATCGAGGCTTTGCAACATCAAAGTCGTTGGCAAGAAGCAGCAGGTTTGATGGTTGCAGCAGCACAAAGCCTTGAACGGGCAGGAGCCGATTTTATCGTTCTCTGTACTAACACAATGCATAAACTTGCGGATGAGATTGAGGCAAATATTCAAGTTCCGTTTCTCCATATTGCGGATACGACGGCTGAGAAGATTCAGTCCAGTGGCATTCAAAAGATCGGCTTGTTAGGTACTCGTTTTACGATGGAGCAGGATTTCTATCGAGGGCGACTGGTTGATAAATACGGGATAGAGGTGCTCATTCCAAATGATGATGAACGAGAGGTGGTACATCGAGTCATTTATGAAGAACTATGTCTTGGAATTATCAATCCAGAATCGAGGAAGCAATATATCGAGATTATGAATAGCTTAGTTGAATCCGGTGCAGAAGGCATTATTTTAGGCTGCACAGAGATTGAGTTACTAATTCATACTGGAGATGCTATGGTTGGATTGTTTCCGACAACGAGGATTCATGCAGAAGCAGCAGTAGAAAAAGCAACAACTGCGGTACTTATTTGCGATCGCAAATAACTTCCAGGTAGCGTCGCAACTGCTACAGTGTTTCCCAACAGATCGAAGAATTCAACGTTATTTTGGGGCTGTTGGTAGGGGGTGAGAAACCGGGTTTCTTCCTGAATCTGGGTGGGGATTCGGAGATTGTCGCAGAAACCCGGTTTCTTGGATTTTGGGGCGATTCGTGGGGAGTTAGAAACCGGGTTTCTTCCTGAATCTGGGTGGGGATTCGGAGATTGTCGCAGAAACCCGGTTTCTGGGACTTTGGCTATTCTTCAAAGGTTAGATGCTGGATTAATTTATCGCTAGTTAAGTCTTCTAAAAAGTAGCGATAAGCGTCTGCTGACTGAAATTGCGATCGCACTTCATCTATTTTAGGTAAACTCCCCCGACGCAAATCAATATATTCTTGATAGCTGGAAAATTCCCAATCTTCGGCTTTTTTAACTATATTAGCTGAAACTGGGTTTAAGTGAATATAGCGAGTGAGGTGCAATAAATACTCTTCTCTATCTACATGAATTGCCCCAAACCGTCCCTGAAATAGTGAACCTACCCTTTGATAGCGTTTATTGATAGCTTTAGCATAAGAGAGAGTAAATGTCTGCATCAGTTTGGAAAAACGATCAGTTTTCAGGTAAACTAATAAATGATAGTGGTTCGGCATCAAACAATAGGCAATAATATCGACATCATTCGTAACCAGATGGTTTCTTAATTGGCGTAAAAAATAAATATAGTTTTGTTGTTCAAAAAAAATGAGCTGACGGTTATTACCTCGGTTATAAACATGGTAGTAATTACCCGCTTGTAAGATAACTTCACGACGTGGCATATGGCATATCGGTGGGTAGGTGAGGGAACTGGTGGGGGGTTAGAAACCGGGTTTCTCACCCAAATCTTGGCATCCTCACCAAGATTATCGCAGAAACCCGGTTTCTTGGACTAGGCGCGGGGCTCAGAAACCGGGTTTCTTCCTAAATCTTGGTGGGATGCCGAGATTGTCGCAGAAACCCGGTTTCTTGGATTGTGCGCGGGGGTTCAGAAACCGGGTTTCTCACCCAAATCTTGGCATCCTCACCAAAATTATCGCAGAAACCCGGTTTCTTGGATTGTGCGCGGGGGCTCAGAAACCGGGTTTCTTTCCTAAATCTTGGTATCTTCACCAAAATTATCGCAGAAACCCGGTTTCTTGGATTGTGCGTGGGGGCTCAGAAACCGGGTTTCTTCCTAAATCTTGGTGGGGATGCCGAGATTGTCGCAGAAACCCGGTTTCTTGGACTTTGGGGTGATTAGTGGGGGCTCAGAAACCGGGTTTCTTCCTAAATCTTGGTGGGGATTCCAAGATTGTCGCAGAAACCCGGTTTCTTGGACTTTGGGGTGATTCGTGGGGAGTTAGAAACCGGGTTTCTTCCTAAATCTTGGTGGGGATGCCAAGATTGTCGCAGAAACCCGGTTTCTTGGACTAACTTCCACCAATCCGGGCCACATCACGAGCGTTTTCTTCAAATGCAGCCGTCAGCGCATCATCACCGCTTAAACCCGCAGCGATCGCCCTTTCAATGGCCTGCAACACCCGCTTATAATCCTTCGGCATCACCTTCACAAACACCGGCAACATCCCATCCCAATTTGCCAAGACTTTCGCCGCTTTCGCACTTCCAGTCAAATCAAAATGAGTCTGAATCAACTCCCGCAAATCGCTAATTTCCTCAACATCCTCCAGTTTTTCCAGCGCCACCATCGACATATTGCAGCGAGTTGCAAAATCACCGGCCTCATCCAAAATGTAAGCAACGCCACCACTCATTCCCGCTGCAAAATTGCGCCCGGTTTCGCCCAAAACTACAACTTTGCCGCCAGTCATGTACTCGCAACCGTGATCGCCGACACCCTCGACTACTGCGTTAACGCCGGAGTTACGCACCCCAAAACGTTCCCCAGCCAGCCCTCGGATGAAAACCTCGCCAGATGTCGCTCCGTAAAGCACTACGTTGCCGACAATCACGTTTTCTTCTGCGATGAAGGTAGAATCTGGCGACGGGTACAGGATGATTTTGCCACCGCTGAGACCCTTGCCCAAATAGTCGTTGGCTTCGCCTTCGAGCTCTAGGGTGACTCCCTTGGGCACGAATGCGCCAAAGCTTTGTCCAGCGCTGCCTTGGAAGTGTAGGTGCACGGTGTCATCGGGCAAGCCTTCCCAGTGGCGTTTGGTGATTTCGTTGCCGAGAATTGTGCCGACAACGCGGTTGACGTTGGTAATTGGGAGTTTGGCGCGGACTGGTTCGCCGTGTTCGATCGCACTTTTGCACAAATCCAGCAGTACACTAAGGTCGATCGACTTTTCCAACCCGTGATCCTGCGACATCTGACAATAGCGCCCAACATCCGCCCCAACATCCGGCTGATACAGGATGTTGGAGAAGTCCAAACCCTTGGCCTTCCAGTGTTCCGCCGCTTGTTTCGCTTCCAAAACATCGGTGCGCCCGACCATTTCATTCAGCGTGCGGAAGCCCAATTGCGCCATGATTTCGCGGACTTCTTGGGCGATGAATGTCATAAAGTTTACCGTGTGTTCAGGATCTCCCGTGAAGTTTTTCCGCAACAGGGGGTCTTGTGTCGCAACACCGACGGGGCAAGTGTTCTGGTGGCAAACACGCATCATGATGCAGCCCAATGTTACCAGCGGCGCGGTGGCAAATCCGAATTCCTCAGCGCCAAGCAAGGCAGCAATTGCTACATCGCGGCCGGTTTTGAGTTGTCCGTCGGTTTCCACGGCAATTCGGCTGCGGAGATTGTTGAGTACCAGGGTTTGGTGAGTTTCGGCCAATCCCAACTCCCAAGGTAATCCGCAGTGTTTGATCGAAGTTTGGGGTGACGCGCCTGTACCGCCGTCGTAGCCTGAGATCAGCACGACATCGGCGTGGGCTTTGGCTACACCGGCTGCGATCGTCCCGACTCCCACTTCCGACACTAATTTGACGCTAATCCGCGCTTCCCGGTTGGCATTTTTCAAGTCGTGAATCAATTCGGCCAAATCTTCGATCGAATAAATGTCGTGGTGAGGAGGAGGTGAAATCAAGCCGACACCAGGAGTTGAGTGCCGTACCTTGGCAATCCACGGGTATACTTTTTTACCGGGTAACTGCCCGCCTTCTCCGGGTTTTGCCCCTTGCGCCATCTTGATTTGGAGTTCCTTCGCTTGGGATAAGTACAAGCTGGTAACACCGAAACGCCCGGAAGCAACTTGTTTGATCGCACTGTTTTTCGAGTCACCGCGATCGTTTGTCCAAGTATAGCGATCGGGATCTTCGCCACCTTCACCAGTGTTCGATTTGCCACCAATGCGGTTCATGGCGACGGCTAAAGATTCGTGGGCTTCTTGGGAAATCGAACCATAACTCATCGCCCCAGTTTTGAAGCGTTTGATAATAGATTCGATGGGCTCAACTTCCTCAATCGGAATTGATTCTCGCTGCTTGAATTCCAGCAAACCGCGCAGGGTAAAATGCTGTTGACTTTGTTCGTTAACCAGCCCGGAATACTGTTTGAAAAGTGGATAACTGCCTTCGCGCACGGCTTTTTGCAGGGCGTGAATAGTTTGCGGGCTGAACAAGTGGGCTTCACCTTCCTTCCGCCATTGATATTCGCCGCCGACATCGAGGGTGTGTCCGCTGGATGGGCGATCGGGGAAGGCGTGAGTATGGCGTAAAATCGCTTCTTGGGCGATGACTTCGAGGTCTACTCCGGCAATTCGCGATGCTGTCCAAGTGAAGTATTTATCGACTACGGATTTGTTTAAGCCGATCGCCTCAAATATCTGAGCACCACGGTAACTTTGAATGGTGGAAATCCCAATTTTCGACGCAACCTTAGTCACGCCTTTGGTTGCGGCTTTCACGTAGTTTTTGCAAGCTGTTTTGGTATCAACATTTACCAGCAAACCTTCGCGGATCGAATCTGCGATCGTCTCAAAAGCCAAATACGGATTGATCGCACCGCAACCATATCCGATTAAAGTCGCAAAGTGATGAACTTCGCGCGGTTCGCCGGATTCGAGCACGAGCCCCGCCCGCGTGCGCGTACTTTGGCGGATCAAGTGGTGGTGGAGTCCCGCAACTGCTAGCAATGCTGGAATTGGAGCGTTTTCGGCATCGATTCCCCGATCGCACAAAATGAGAATATTCACCCCAGAGGCGATCGCGCGATCGGCTGCGGCAAAAACATCTTCTAAGGCTTGTTCCAAACCTTTTACACCAGTTTTGGGGTCGAATAAAATCGGTATCGTAATCGACTTGAAATTGCCTTGGGAAACGTGTTTGAGTTTAGCCAATTCTTCATTGCTGAGAATTGGTGTTTTCAACTCAATTAAATGACAACTTTCTGGTTCCGGCTTCAGCAAATTGCGTTCAGATCCAATTGTCGTTTCCGCAGAAGTGACAATCTCTTCGCGGATCGAATCAATGGGCGGATTGGTAACTTGAGCAAACAGTTGCTGGAAATATTCGTAAAGCAGTTTTTGCCTGTTCGACAAAACGGCAAGTGGCGTATCCGCGCCCATCGCGCCGACAGCTTCCACCCCATCTTTTGCCATTGGTGCTAACAGCAACCGCAGTTCTTCAAAGGTGTAGCCAAAAGCCATTTGCTGCTGCAATAAAGGCACTGGGTTGGCTGCCCCCTTGGGGGGGTTGGGGGGGTTGGCTTCCGTAGCATCTGGAAGTTTGGCAATCTCGACCATGTGCTTATCAATCCACTCGCGATACGGATGTTCCGAAGCGATTTGATGTTTGATTTCATCGTCAGAAATGATGCGGCCTTCTGCGGTATTTACCAGGAACATCCGGCCTGGTTGCAAGCGGCCTTTTGAAAGAATTCGTTCCGGTGCGATCGGCAAAACACCCGCTTCCGATGCCATAATTACTAAGTCATCCTTAGTGATGCAATAACGAGAAGGACGCAAACCATTGCGATCGAGCACAGCCCCGATCGATGTACCATCAGTAAACGCGATCGAAGCAGGCCCATCCCAAGGTTCCATCAAACAGGAATGGTATTCGTAGAAAGCCTTTTTCTCATCACTCATCGACTCGTGTGCTGTCCACGGTTCGGGAATCATCATCATGATGGCATGAGGCAAAGAACGCCCAGCCAAAGTCAGCAATTCTAAAGCATTATCAAAAATAGTTGAGTCACTACCATCGACATTGATTAAATTGGGGATTTTCTTTAAATCATCGCCGAATAGTTCCGACTCGAACATTGATTGCCGCGCGTTCATCCAGTTGATGTTGCCGCGCATGGTGTTAATTTCGCCGTTGTGGGCGATGTAGCGGTAAGGGTGCGATCGTTCCCAACTTGGAAAAGTATTGGTGCTGAAGCGCGAGTGAACCAGTGCTAGAGCGCTTTCCATGTCGGGGTCGTGTAGTTCGGGATAATAATCTCCAACTTGCACCGGCATCAACATTCCCTTGTAGACGATCGTCCGGCATGACAGTGTGGAATTATACCAGTATGGGTCTTTGTCTGTCCTGCGAATCGCATTGTGGGCGCGTTTGCGGATCACGTATAGTTTGCGCTCAAAAGCCGCCTCGTCCATACCTGGGGTGCGGCTGACAAACACTTGCTGCATAAATGGTTCGCTAGCTTTGGCGGTGTCGCCCAGAGACGAGTTATCTGTGGGGACATCGCGCCAACCGAGCACGGGACATCCTTCTTCGGCGGCGATTTCGGCAAAGATGCGTTTGCCATTTTCCCGTTGAGTCCGATCGCGCGATGAGTAAATCGCACCAACACCGTACTCGCCGGCTGCTGGAAGTTCGATGTTTTCGGCTGCGGCTGCTTTCTTCAGAAACTTGTGGGGCACTTGCATCAAAATGCCCGCGCCGTCTCCGGTATTGGCTTCGCAGCCGCACGCACCCCGATGGTCAAGATTTAACAGGATTGTCAATGCCTGTTCAACTATTTCGTGGGATTTGTTACCCTTGACGTGTACAATAAATCCGACTCCGCAAGCATCGTGCTCGAACTGCGGATCGTACAGCCCTTGTTTTTGTGGCAGTCCGTTGTTGTTCATTTTGATGTATCTCTCAAAGTGGCGAAAAGATTTTGATCTAGAGTAGAGCGTGGGATGGCGATCGACCTAGTATCCAGGGTAAGCGCACGTTAAATAGTAGCTCAGGATACAGATTAATAAGCCAGATACTGAAGTTAAAGGTGCAATGCTAAAGGTTTGTGAGATTTCCCCGCTTCGAGGCTGACACAAGGTGACACTCTCTGGGTGTTCCCACCTCTTGGTTCCCGTTATGTCTCAAGGATTTGCGCCCGCTGTTGAACTGACCACACAGGAGTGCGGTTCCCTTAGCGGGACTTAAACAAATTTTAAGCCCAAACAAGGCCTAAACTGGCTTTATAAGCGGAGAATACGTCCCAATTTTGGTTCAACCATTTCACAAATCTAAAAGATATGGCTGTCCGAAATGCTTCGAGTGCATCATTAAAAGTGTTTAAAGGTTTGTTTGCCCATTGGCGCCTTAATCCTCCTGTTAAGGTATGCCAGAGAATGAAAGTGTAAGCACAAAACACCATAATGAAATGTCTTTTTAGGCTGATTTCATCTCTGACTTGATATTCATTTAAGCCCAACCAGCCCTTGGCTTCCCGATAGAAAACTTCAACCCAATTTATGAGTGAATAAGTTTTTACTATCCACTCCTTTGTCGCTGTTGATACGTCAACATTACCGATCAAATAATCTATTTCAGTGGCGGTATCGAAAGTTTCTGCATTCATGACGATGGCCATTACTTTCTTACCCGTGCATTTTGATAATTCGACGAATTGAATTGCTACCCATACTGTTCTAGGTCGTTCTAAAGAAAGTTGAATTTTTGTGAAAGCCTCTACAGGTAAGGCTTTAGCTAAATTATCTACTCGAATCTCTTCTGTTTCATCTACTGTTTTTTGAATTATTACTTTACGATTCTTGGCAAGTCCTCCGATATATTTTAGTTTTCGGTTTTCCAATTCTTGTAAAAAACTGGTGTTATTACCATACCCTGCATCCATCAAGACTATTCCTGGTTTATAGCCTCTCGCTAAGGTCTTGTCGATTAAATTTATGGCTATTTCTGGCTTCTTTTTGAAGTCTGGGTCATCTTTTCCTTTTGGTAATGAGTCGGCTTTTTTATATAATTCAATATCTAATGGCAGGCTCTTCTTACCATCATATAGATGACTGGTAACTACTACTACCCCATTATCAGTTTTTCCGATTTGTCCGATGTATTGTCTGCCTACAGCGTCGGTAAAGTTACCACTTTTTCTATGTCCTGAATCATCTATTATCAGGCTAAATCCTCGACTAATCTTGGCGCAAGTTGCACTGATTCATTACGTCTAAGCGACGTTCGTTGAGTTCATTGAATGACCAAGGCGCTGTTGTTAAAAAATGATGTAATTTGTGGTAAGTTACTCCGACAGCGTTTTCTGCCATCTGTGACAGGTTTTTTCGTTCGCTTTCTCCCAATAATCCCCCTAAATAGTTCCTAAACTCTCGTTTTTGGGCAAGATGACCAAAAATATCGTCAAATCTTTGACACCATCTATCGAAGCAGGGGGGCATCGCGGCAGGGGTTGTCTCTTTCATGGGTCATTTTTTAACGTTATCTGCTTGCTATGTAAGCATTATAACCTATTTTTATCGTATTTTCTGTTTAAGTCCCGCTAATGCCCGTCGCGTCTGGATTGCTTTGCTAGAAAAAGAGATTGAGTTTGAATTGGTGTCGATGAAATTAAACGGCGATCAGTTTCAACCAGATTTTTTGGATATTAGCCCTTTTCACCACATTCCGGTTTTGGCTGATGGCGATTTTCATTTAATAGAAAGTCTCGCTATGCTTGATTATCTGGAAGCTAAGTATCCGACGATCGCACTATTGCCACAGAATGCTCGGGATTTGGCGATCGTCCGCATGGTACAAATGGTAACAGTCAACGAATTGACACCAGCGCTGAGTCCCTTTGTCCGCCAGACTTTCGGCGGCGCAGGCGAACCGGAGAATCTGGAAAAATCTGCGCTGCAAGTGGCGGCGGTACTCAGATTTTTTGAGGAGTTGTTGGGCGATACACCTTTTTTTGGCAGTAACACGATTACCCTGGCGGATGTTGTGGCTGGTGTTTCCGTGCCTTGGCTGCCCGAGTTAGGCTTGTCTTTGGAGGAATACCCCAAATTGGAGGATTGGTGCGATCGCTTAAATTCCCGCGCTTCTTGGAAAGAAACACAAGCCAGTCCGGAACTGGTGGAAGCTTTTAAAGCGCAGATGAAACAGTTGATGAAAGGTAAACAACAGCAGCCTTTAAATGATGAAATTAATGAGCTTAGAAGAGAAGATAAATAAGTGGGGGCGGGTTTTTGAGATTGTCAATTATTGGCACGTATTGTTGGTGAACCCGCCCCTACAGCAATTATGTCTATTTACCAATGCCCCATGCCCCATACCCCTATCCCCATGAACGACTTAATTTACAAATATCCCCCTCTCTTACCCGGCACTTTAATCAAGCGGTACAAACGATTTTTCGCAGAAATCGAACTGGCTTCGGGAGAAATTATCACCGCGCACTGTCCGAATACTGGCCCGATGACTGGTGTTTTAATTCCCGGCAATCCAGTGCTAGTATCTCCCAGTGACAATCCCAAACGCAAGTTAGCTTATACTTGGGAATTAATTAAAGTTTGCGATACTGTACCAACCTGGGTGGGAGTTAATACCGGGCTGCCAAATCGAGTAATTAAATTAGCTTTGGAATTGCGATTGTTTCCTGAATTGGGAAATTACAGTTTGATTCAGCCGGAAGTTGTTTACGGAAAAGATAAAAAAAGTCGAGTGGATTTTTGGCTGACTGGTGGGGAAAAACCGATTTTTGTGGAAGTTAAAAATACAACTTGGGTTAAAGATACATTAGCTTTATTTCCCGATACAGTCACAGAACGGGGACAGAAACATTTAAGAGAATTGATCGAAGTGGTGCGGCAGGGTTCGAGGGCTGTAATGCTGTATTTTATTAATCGCGGCGATTGTACGGATTTTGCGCCTGGGGATAGTGCCGATCGCATTTACGGACAATTGTTCAGACAGGCCATCAGTGAAGGTGTGGAAGTTTTGCCTTGCCGCTTTGACGTAACTCCCGAAGGTGTCCGGTATTTGGGTTTGGCAAAACTGGATATTTGACAGTTGACCGCTTGACAGTTTGAGAGCAACCTCTACCTAGAAGGAAGAGGATTGGAGTAATGAATAGTCTGACTTTAATTTCTCCCTCAAATGATTCCGGCTTTCAACCAATTCTTTCTGGTAACTGTTGCTTTGAGGATCGAAAATCCGTGAACCGAGTAACTCCCGTCGTCGATGAAAAAGCAAACCGGATCGATTACCTTTTTTGTTTAGAAACAGGCAAGATGCCCGTTCCACAATATAGCCTTTCTCACAAAGATGAGGTATGACTGACAGCTTACATAACCTCCCAGACAAAGAGGGCTCTCTTCCCAACAACGTCCGCGAATCTTTCTGAGAACCACAATACATGAATTTTCTTGTGGGGAGTAGGGGTTGGGCATCCTGCCCGCGCCAAAATACAATTTAGATGCGGGACAACTTACTTAAAAAAAGAGGCAATTTAATCTGCCAAATCTGGGAAAACTTCCCGGACGGCCGGATGCACCAGTCGGTGATTCTGCACGTTCAATCCCTTCGCCAAACTCGGATTCATTTCCAAAGCTTTAATCCCGTTATTTGCCAACTGCAAAACATAAGGCAAAGTGCTGTTATTCAAAGCTTGAGTTGCAGTCCAAGGCACTGCACCGGGCATATTTGGTACGCCATAATGCACAACTCCTTCCTCTACATAAGTAGGATTTGTGTGAGAAGTTACTCGCAAAGTTTCGACACAGCCACCTTGATCGACGGCTACGTCAACAATTACAGAACCGGGCTGCATTTTGGCGACAAATTCGCGCGAAAGTAGCACCGGAGCTCTTTTTCCTAAGACTAAAACTGCACCGATTAATAAGTCAGCATCGGGAACAACTGCTTCTATTTGCAAAGGACTGCTGTAAAGGTATTCTACTCTGGAACCGAATAAAGTTTCCAAGTAGGCTAGCCGATCGACATTTACATCTAAAATCTGCACCCTAGCGCCCATTCCGACAGCAATGCGGGCTGCTTCTGTGCCGACGATTCCGCCGCCCAAAATTACAACTTTGCCCGGTCTTACCCCCGGTACGCCCCCCAAAAGTACGCCTTTGCCGCCTTGCTGTCGTTCCAGAAACCGAGCACCGAACTGCACGGCCAAACGCCCTGCAATAATGCTCATCGGGGTTAGCAGGGGCAATTTCCTGTCGGGGAGTTCGACGGTTTCGTAGGCGATAGCCTGGACTCCGCTGTTGATTAAGTGCTCGGTTAATGTGCGATCGGCTGCCAAGTGCAAATATGTAAATAGCAACTGCTCTTTTTGGATCAGCGGATACTCAGTAGGTAATGGTTCCTTAACTTTGACAATTAGTTGCCGGTTCCAGACATCTGAAGCCTTCGAGACAATCTTCGCCCCGGCTTCAATGTAGTCCTCATCAGCAAAACCAGCCCCAGCCCCAGCATTCGTTTCGACGAAAACTGTGTGGCCTTTGTCCGAACAAGCCCGCACGCTGGTGGGACTGAGTCCGACTCGAAACTCTAAATCCTTGATTTCCTTGGGGACGCCTATTTCCATCTATAACCTCAAATTTCAGGCTTATGTCGATCGAATTTAACGCAAAAATCAGCCCTAGCGGGACAATACCATTGGAGATTTTAGATTTGGGAATCGGGCTGGGCTAGGAGAATATTTGTTTGATTTTCAGCCATTGCGATCGCAATTTCCAAAATTTGTCATTTTCCATAAGGTCGATCGATCTTTTAGCCTGCTCCAACTCTAACTCAAGCTGCTGCATCCGAGCTTGCGAACTCTGCAATTGGGACTTAACCTCCTGCAACTGAATTCGCACCTCCTTTTCCCCAGTATTTTTCTTAATCGCAATATCGTGATAGCCTAGGAACTGAAGCGCCAGAAATACTATTTCCCAGTCATTCGCAATACAAAACTCATTAACTGCTTTCGCCACACCGTAAGGCATGATTTCGCATACAGACCAATTCGTATAATCGTTAAAAACCATCATCCCGTCAGATTTCACCTTTGTATAACCTCGATTGATATCTTTGCATACACCTTCATAAGAATGATCGGCATCGATGTAAATCCAATCAAAATACTCTTCTGGAAAACCGCCTAAAATTGTCGATGAATCACCTTCGTGAAGTTCGACAGTCCCATTTTCTATCCCTGCTTGCAATAGGGGATTTTGTTTGCGATCGATTTCCGCTTTAAATGCCTCGAAATTACCATCAATTAAATGCAGCTTTTGGGGCTGGGTAATAGCAAGTATTTTCTCGGCAAATCGCCCATATTGAGTGCCAACCTCTGCAACCACACTATTTTTAGGTAAACATTCCAATATTTTGATGCGACTTTCAACCAGGCGACAGTTTTTGACATGGCAATTTTGCAGTGTTGGCGAAACAAGTACCAATGGATTGTCATTAAAATTATTCCATTTCTCATTATCCCAGCCTTCAGTCGCTGCTAAAAAATTTTGTTTGTATTGCAGAAAGTCAAACATACGATCGCAAAAGTAAGAGAACTTTAATTTGAAAGTAAAGACTTCAGTCCTTACTTTTCCTATATCCTATATAATTTAACAGCAACGATTCACCGCGTCTCAAAAAAAATGCCACGCATACCTACATTAACATTCGATCGCGGAACGCTCCTACTGCACCCACCGCCCAGAGGCCGAGACTGGGCGGACTTTGCCACGTGGGACGATCGCGTGGAAAAATTTCGCATTCGAGCAATTCACTACCGCCCGCTGGTAGAATCGCTTCAGGCCGACTGCACTAACTTCACCGACGACGCCCGCGGATACGAACTACTCGAACTCGTATCCAGCGTGGCAATGCAGCCTTACCCGCACCAACAAGAAGCCCTAGCAGCTTGGCAAGAAGCAGGAAGCCAAGGAGTAGTCGTCCTCCCCACGGCTTCGGGCAAAACTTATGTGGCCCAATTAGCCATGCAAGTCACAGGCCGCAGTACATTAGTCGTAGTACCAACTCTCGATTTAATGCACCAGTGGTACGCTAATTTGAAAGCAGCTTTTCCCGACATCGAAATTGGATTGTTAGGCGGAGGTTCGCGGGACAAAACGCCAATTTTAGTAGCAACCTACGACAGCGCCAGCATTCACGCCGAAACCTTGGGAAATAAATACGGCTTGCTGGTGTTTGACGAATGCCACCATTTACCAACGGACTTTTATCGAGTAATATCCGAATATGCGATCGCGCCTTTTCGACTCGGACTGACAGCAACACCCGATCGCACAGACGGACGCCACAGCGACTTACACTTCCTCATCGGCCCCACAGTATATAGCAAAAAACCCGAAGATTTAGCAGGCGACGCCTTAGCCGACCATAAAATAGTGCAAATCATGGTCAAACTGTCAAAAGAAGAAACCGATCGCTACAGCGAAGCCATGAACATTCGCAACGACTTCCTCAAACAGTCCAACATCAAAATATCCAGCCTCGAAGGATGGAAACAGTTTATCATGGCCAGCGCGCGATCGCCCCTAGGAAGGCGCGCCATGATTGCCCACCGCCAAGCCAAAGAAATCGCCCTTTGTACCGAAGGCAAATTGCGAATCTTAGCTCAAATTTTAGCCGAACACTCTCCGCAGCGCACCCTAATCTTCACCGGAGACAACGCCACAGTCTACCGAATTTCCCAAGAATTTCTCATCCCCACAATTACCCACCAAACCCCAGTCAAAGAAAGGCACGAAATCCTCGATAAATTTCGCAGCGGCGAATACAAAACCCTAGTCGCATCCCACGTTCTCAACGAAGGAGTGGACGTACCCGACGCCAGAATTGCTATTATACTGTCAGGTACGGGAAGCGAACGCGAATACATCCAAAGATTGGGTCGAGTTTTGCGAAAAAGCAGCGATGTAAATAAACTAGCAATTCTCTACGAAGTCGTCACCGAAGACACCACCGAAGAAAGAACATCCCAGCGCCGCCGAGGCGGAATGCAAGTTCACAAACCCCAACCAAAAACACCAATAGAACCACCACCAGCAGAATATCCAAAATTAGAAACAGTCAAACCAACACCGATTTACGGAGTCAACCGAGAGACAACCAAAAAAGCAGCAGAAACACCAGCAAAATGGGGAGATGATGATGACATTCCCAAGACAACCAAAAAAGCCGCAGAATCACTCGCAAAATGGGGAGATGATGATGACATTCCCTGGTAGCACGCCTAAATTATTCCTTCTTCCTTCGATCAACTGTCAACTGTCAACTGTCAACTGTCAACTGTCAACTGTCAACTGTCAACTGTCAACTGTCAAATGCTACCAACCGATCTACTAAGCCACCGTCAAAACGGCGAATCAATCATCCCGCTACGCCTCAAGATAGATGCTAAAAACCTAGAAGCAGCTACCGAAACGATCGCCTGCTTCCAGGAGTCGATCGGCAAAACCCAAGGCGAACTCGACGGACGCTTGCTAGAATTAGAAGGCGACAGCCCCGACTATCGGCTGAAACGGGGATTAGCGCACCTCCTCAAAGGCGGTTTCTCTACTTTGGAAGTTGTTAGCCCCCTAGAACCATTGGAGTTGAGACAGCGCGTATTTGCCTTGTCAGCGCGATCGACACCCAGCCCACAATCCACCCAAATAACCCTCGAAACAGTAGCCACAGAGCTCAGCCAAGACTTAAACAGAGAAGTTTTTACCCACGAAATCAAAACAGGTTTATACGCCGATTTAAACGAAAACAAAATCCTCACCGAATTTGACGCACCAACACCCGAAAACTTACTTCACAGATACAACCTTTCCCAAGTCCAAGGCATATTTTACCGAGCAAGTCAAGTTCAATTAACCGCGCACCGCAACGATCCAGGAGAATACAAACTCCTCTTTCGCTATTTAAAATTATTTCAATTAATGACCTACATCGAAGGCGATGCAGACCACGGATTTACCCTCACAATCGACGGCCCCACAAGCTTGTTCAAACCCAGCACCCGCTACGGCTTAGCCCTCGCCAAAATGCTGCCCGCACTCCTACACGTCACCAAATGGAGTATGCACTCAACTCTGCAAACCAAAGATGCTTTCAGCGGCGTTGTGAAAACAGGTAAATTCACCCTAAATTCCGACTGCGGTTTAGTCAGCCACTATCCCCCAGGCAAACCCTATGATAGTATGTTAGAAGCAGCATTTGCTGGCAGGTGGGATAGCTTAAAAACCGAGTGGAAACTCGAACGAGAAGTTGACTTAATCCCAATTCCAGGAAGCGTGATGATTCCCGACTTTCGGTTAGTCCATCCCGACGGACGAGTATTTATATTAGAAATAGTCGGCTATTGGCGGCCGGAGTATTTGCAAAAGAAATTTGCTCAAGTACACAAATCTGGATGCGACAACTTGATTTTAGCTATTTCCGAACGGCTGAATCTGGAAAAAGCTGGGGTTAATGTAAAAGAAGTTCCTGCAAAAATAGTTTGGTTTAAAGATAAATTGCAGCCAAAATCAGTCCTAGAAATCCTCGAATAGTACACCAATCAGTAGCAAACTTCTCTCTCCCTCTCTTCCTCTGCGGCCTCTGCGGCCTCTGCGGTTCAAACCTCTTAAATTAAATTATCCTAAAAGAACGATCGCACATTCCAACATTCTAGTAAAATAGAAACATCCCCAAAACCTTGCCACCGCGTAGTCTCACCCCCAAACCAATCAAAAAATGGTAGAAACAAGCATTGTCGAAAAAATCAAAAAGCTGTTAGCCCTCGCCACCTCATCCAACGAAAACGAATCAACCGCTGCGGCAGCAAAAGCTTCCGTTTTACTGGCGCAGTACAATCTCAGCCTCGCCGATTTAGGCCCCAATCACCAAGAAGAGATCGATCAAAGCGGAGTTGAGACAACATCCAAATTTGTCACTTGGAAAATGATCCTGTTTTCGGGAATTGCGGAAGCCAACGGTTGTACAGGTATGCGGAACAATTATAGTGGTAGTATGTTTTTGGTGGGAAGCTCTACAAATCTGATTGTTTGCAAGCACCTGTATGAATATTTGAGTTCTGCGATCGAGAAACGGGCGAAATATCGCAAAGGAAGCGGCCGGGGACTGGCGTATCTGAACGCTTTTCGGGTGGGATGCGCCACAAGGTTGCGACAAAGGCTGCTGGAACAAAAGCGGGAGATGGAGGAGTCGGGGATTCCGGGCTCGGTTGATACAGCGGCTACTCCTGCTATTGTAGTGCGATCGATGTTTGAGAAGAATGAACAGGCGATCGCAGATTATTTAGAAAGCCAAGGAGTTAAAGTCAAAACCCGAGCCGGTGCTCAAATCAGCAGCGAAGTCGGTTTTAATTCCGGTTATGAAGTAGGCGACAAAATTAGCTTGCAGAAGCAAGTGCAACCGGAAGGAGAACAAAAAAAACTTAATCAATCTCTGTGAGTTTAACTATAATTTCACAATCAACTTATATTGTTAATTGCTATGCCCTACAGTTCTTTCACCACAATCGGTAAAGTCAAGGAAGCATTTAATCTAACCACTGTAGAAGCAGTTCGTTTTTTGCCTAACATTGACCCAATTCCCCCTTCTCAAACATTGATTGCTTTTTTGGAAGAAAGCTTACCGTTAGCCTCATCTGCAAGCGAAAAAGCTCGTTCAGAAGGAATTATTTATCCTGTCTTGTTAGAAGCGAGACGAATTTTACAGCGACGAGTCAGTTTATTTTCAGGAGAAGACTTCACAGTAGATGAATCAATGGGATTAAACGGCGTGTGTGATTTTCTCTTTAGCCGTTCCGAAGAAATTCTAGAAATTGAAGCACCGGCAGTTATCATTGTGGAAGCAAAGAAATCTGACATCAGAACAGGATTCGGACAATGTATTGCTGAAATGGTGGCTGCACAAAAATTTAATGAGGCTAAGAAAAAGCCAATTCCTATCATTTACGGTTCAGTCACCAATGGCACTCAGTGGCGATTTTTGAAACTAGAAGGGCAAACAGTGACAATTGACTTGATTGATTATCCACTGCCTCCTGTCGATCAAATTTTGGGCTTTTTGGTATGGATGGCACGGGAAATTTAGCTGATTTGATTTGGACTTATGCTACTGCGTCACATCAGGTAGGGTGTATAATATAGGTAGCTGCGAATTCAAGTTAATCTATACGGGTAAAAATTTATTTTACAACTTATTTTACAACAAGGTTAAAACAGCAATTAAAACAGATAAGTGGATCATTGCTGAGGCGACATAAAGCTCCCTGTAAACTGGAATGAATTTTTTTGGAGACACTTTAGGAACTGCTTCACCATCTACAAACTCATAATATACGTCTCCGTCGGGCAACGCTAGAAATTCTTCTAAAGTGAGTTTGGTTCCGATTCCTACCATGACTCGTAGCCCTCTCGCTAATTAATTCAAATATCAATTATACAAAATTTCCCAACATTCCTCAAAAAAGACCCGGCGGTTGAAACCGCGGCTACAGAAACAAAACCCGCCTCCGCGGGTTGAAGAATAGGCGGTTAAAATTACGTTATTTCCCAACATTCCTCAAAAAAGACCCGGCGGTTGAAACCGCGGCTATACAAACAAAACCCGCCTCCGCGGGTTGAAGAATAGGCGGTTAAAATTACGTTTTATATTATTCTCTTGAGTCCGCGGAGGCGGACATTGTTTGTGTAGATGCGGTTTCAACCGCCGTCCGATCTTTGTTTGTGTAGACGCGGTTTCAACCGTACGTCTTACTTCACCCAAGCCCGATGAGCCATCAAAGCCGCAAATGGCTGCACTCCCCGCAACTGATTCGACAGCGGCAAATGACCCCTCGGCGCGCTCAAATCCCAAATAAACTCTTGCGGATACCGCGTCCAATTATTCCCCTTCTTCCAGCCAATTAACGGCCACAACTTATCCCAATTCTTGCCCGAACTCAGCCAAATTTCCCGCTGTACCGAAAAGCCAAATTTGTTTTCGGAATGAACTTTCCACAGGGTATTAATTGTTTGTAAATCTGCCATAGGCAAACTTTCAACTTCCGTAAAATACAACCACTTTCTCGCGGCAGCAGTCTCGCCCGCCAACCCACAAAGTTTGTTTAAAGTCAATAAATCGGCTTCTTGAAATTCCTGTAGGGCCAATAATTGTTGCAGCGGAGTGTAGTCAATGTTAGAGTCCGATCGCAATTGCACTACTCCAGTCGGAAAATTCGCCTGCAAAAACTCCCTCGCTCTGGCAGAATCCGCACAATAAAGAATTTGGTAAGCCTTACCCATTACCGCCGTCGGTTCCTCCGACTTGCGCTCTAATAAAAATTCCATCAATACGTCCCAGCCCGCATCTGCTATGTGTTGTTGCAGCAGTTGCAGTTGAGTTTTCTCTGAACCCGACCTCAACTGTGAGCGGAGTTCGGCTGTATCGGCGGCCGAGTCTAATGGAGAAGTAGAAATCGAGTCAGTCATGGGAAACTATCAGCTATCAGCTATCAGCTATCAGCAATTAGCTGAAGCCCTGGTTTTCCTCCATTGTACAATGCTACTGACTCCGATTTACTTCTCTGTACTCCGATGGTTGTGCGCTGCACGACGAGCTAACCTCGCCGCGATCGCACATTCCTCGTCAATAGGAGCGATCGCAAATAGCTTTACCCTCAGATTTTTGCGATCGCTCCCATGTAAAAGAGTTTTTCTTGAACCTAGTCGTCCACGATGGAAACCCATGCAGAGAACGAAGGCGGAAAAAAGTTGATGTCATATTCCGAGTCTTCCCACTCTTTCACCCACAGCGGTACAACGCCCGGGCGAGGAGTTTCCGCAAAGATCCGTTCCTTGGATTCGATCGAGTGAAATAGCTGTTTCAAAGTATCTCCCCGATCCAAAGCTTCGCTGAGGATGTCGTCCAACTCAGGATCGACCCGTTTGACGCGGTTTTTGTCCTCTTCAAGCCACAGAAGTTTCAAAGACTTCAGATCCCTCGGACTGAGAATGCTCTTGTAGTACACGCGCTTGAGCGTCGCTACGGGTTCCAACGAGCGTTCGATCCGGCGAATTTGCTGAACTCGCAGGTAGTGCCATTCCGCTAAACGCTTCCGTTCCGAAGGCGCGAGAGTTTCCTTCCCCGCTGAGTGTTTGTAGTCATAGTTAATCAAACTGCAAGCCATATTAGCCAGCAGGTGAATTAACTGTTTTTCTTTGGGTGTCGCCTGACGCCGTTCCTGGGTTCTTGTCAATACGCGCTGTCTGCGGGTAGTTTCGAGAGTATTTTCCATTGGGTTTTTACGAGATGAAATACGATTGTGCCAGATCCGAATCCCGAACATCAGAAGGTAAGGAAGTTCCTAGGCGGGGAAACTCCACCGACAGACTCGCCTTACCTGTTTATTTTCCCATTCACTTTGTTGAGACTTCAACTCCCCGGATTAGGTGGACTGATATTCGGCCCGAGTTTTCACCCCCTTGAGCCAAGGTGGTGGCGACAACAAATACACCACAAACACGATCGCAATCACAACCGCAGCGCCGGCGAACCACTCAGAGGGCTAATTATTTCCGGCCTTTGCCTGTCTTTACCTCTTCTTGCTCTCCATCTTCATTCGTTCCAGTGTAGTTAATGTCGGGACGACTCTCAAGAGCAGTCAAACTGCTGGTTGATGAAGATTGTGGGACGATCGCAAAAGCGCTGGCCCTGCTTGTATGGAATAAGCCGATGCCACCGGAGGCAATTACTGCTAATACTAAGATGCTGTTTTTCATGTTCGATGACCCTGATTTAACGTAGATAGACACCTTTTGGCTAACCCGATCTGTCAGAAGTGGGTTGATGCAATAGCCCACTTGTCTTCTGATAAATCTGCCTGCCATAATCAATACAGACAGGCACACCCGAAGAGCGATCGGAAACGCCGGAAGTGACGTGTTACTTATGTCCACGATCATCCACCAACCAGATTTTTTTGGGTAGTGGGGCTAAGGCCATCAGGGCGTCGATCCATCAGGGAGTTATGCCATCAGGGTGCTCATCTATCGGGTAGTTAATTCATCAGGGCGCATCTTCTACTACAATTAGCCACAAACTTAACTTTAATCGTTGAGCCAGTGGCTAGCAGCGCACTGACAGCGCTTTTAAGAATTAAACTTTTTGTGGATTTATCCCCAAAAGTTTGTTCTTAAAAATTCCCCCACGCGAAAGCCGGGGAAGTGTCAGCGGCATGGAATTCCATGCAATCTAAGTCAACTAAAAAAAACGCAGATTAACGATATCTCCCACTCAAGCAGTCCTCAGCCAAACGCTGGGGTTTTTTATTGGTAGCAGCCATTCCAGTGCTTTGACTGGACGGCATTCGGTAGCCAGCCCCCAAGGCAGAACCTTAGGCAGAACCTTAGGCAGTACCTTAAAGGCGCTGCGGTTATGAGTTTCCCTGGCAACATCATACCATCGGGTGAAATTCAAAGTATGATTGTAAAAAAATGTGAACCCAATGGCGTTTGGGCATTTTCAATCCGGTTGAGTAAAAATTCAGATGAGGATGCGAACGAGTACAAACAAAAAAGTGCCGGAGTACGATCGCCCTCCTGGCTGGATTTACGGTTGGTTGCAAAGATACGGTAAAGATTGACAATGACAACGCTGAGTTAGTAGACAATAGAGAAAGAGTCACAAAAATTTCAACCACAGTAACACCAGTTCAAAAAAAGAACGCAACTGTAGGTAAACTCCAAACCCTTATTGAATCAGTCATTGACCAATCTCAAATCTAAAATAGTATGAGCTGGCAATAATTGCAATTTGTAACTTTTCCATCGCACAGCATAGGGGCGCAGCATCTTGATGAATTCGCAGATGACAGCAGAAGTCCACTCAACCAACCAATATCAAGTCGGAGGATATTTGCCTGCCGGTGCGCCCACCTATGTCAGGCGATCGGCAGACAGCGAACTCTACCAAGGACTCAAAGCCGGACAATTCTGCTACGTATTGAGTTCGCCACAAATGGGAAAGTCCAGCCTGCTAGTGCAAACGGCCAAAAGGTTGCAAGCAGAAGGTACAGCTTTTGCCGCCGTCAACTTGAGAAGCATTAGCACCCCAGAAATTTCCCTGGAAAAGTGGTATGGTGCGATCGTCCACCGCATCGCCAGCAGCTTGCGCCTCACAAACAGGTTTGATGCCCTCAAGTGGTGGAACGATCGCGAAGTGCTATCGCCGGTGCAGCGATTGGAGATATTTATCGAAAAAGTTTTGCTCAAGTCACTGCGGCAAAATTTAGTCATTTTGATAGATGACATTGACACCACCAACATCCTCAATTTCAGTACCAGCGATTTTTTTGCCTCAATTCGAGGTTGTTATTCTAAGCGGGCAGAGCAACCAGAATACGATCGCCTGAATTTTGCGGTTTTCGGAGTAGCAGCCCCGTCACAATTGATCCGAGATCCAAGCTGCAACCCTTTTAATATTGGACGACCAATTAATTTAAGTCGATTGCAACTAGACGAAAGTGTGTCACTAACAAAAGGATTGGCACTCAAAGCTTTTCGTCCCCAAAAAGTGCTCCAAGAAATATTTACTTGGACGGACGGTCAACCTTTTCTGACTCAAAGACTGTGCCAATTGGTGCTTGAATACGGGTCTTTTATTGGCAGAAATTGCGAAGCCCAGCAGGTGGAACAACTGCTCAAACACAGAATTATTAAAAATTGGGAAGACTGGGACGAACCCCCACATTTGACAGCAATTCGCGATCGCATTTTCTACAGCCGCTGCGATCTCACCAAGCTGTTAACGCTGTACCAGAAAATTTTGCAACCGCCCGACCCCAAAAAACCGGAAGAATTGCCAGGAGTTGCTGTCGATTATTCTCCCGAACAAATCGAATTGCAACTGTCAGGATTGGTGGTCAAATCTCATGGTAAATTAATAGCTGCTAACCTAGTTTATCAATCTGTTTTCAATCAGTTTTGGGTGGAAAAAGAACTGGGAAATCTGGCTCCCTACCGCGAGGCCTTGGCAGCATGGCTGGCTTCGGATCGCGAAGATAAGTCGCAGTTATTGACGGGGGAAACTTTGCAGTCAGCCTTGGATTGGGCGGCAAACAAACAATTAAGCCAAGAACACTATTGGTTCTTGAATCCCGGAACTTTTCAGAAAAAACCGACAGTCGCTGTCGCACAAGTTGTACAAAGCAGCCCAGACATCGGTGCAGAGAGAATTCTCACCCCGCCCTCAGATACTTTTCTATCGGGCAGCAACGAACAGGTATTGTACGATCACATCGTCTCCTGCGTCGAACAAGAATCCCCCGCACAGATAATCGAGCGGTTCCGCAAACTATTTATCGACGGTATGGGCTACCCCGATCGCGAAATAGAAGCAACTTTGTACAATATAATCTCCGTCAAGCGATCGGATCGGGAGTTTAAATATATCATCCACCGCTGCTGTTACATCCCGATCAACCGCTGGCAATTGCACTCACAGCACAAATTGAGTATTGCAAATTTAGTAGCTTTATTTAAACAGACTTCTCCCCGATTCGGGATGGAATTTTACATAGTCAAGCGCTTGCAAGAACAAATAGAATTCTTTACTAAAAGTGCAGAATTCCAGACCCTAGAGCGCTTAGTAAAAGCAGTAGAACAAGAGCCACAACCGCAGAAACAAGATAGTCATGCTCCTTTGGGCGAATTGATTTGTCGCTATCCTTATTTGTACGGGCATTCTTTGCTGAGCAAGGAGAGCGTGGAGGAAGACCAGCAAACCATCAAAAAGCTGGAAATTCAAAGACAGCGACTATTTGAAAAAAACTTGTCTCAATATTTAAATTATTTGGTTGAGCCGAGAAATACAGAAATAGGAATTGTACAGCCGACGCCAAATCCCACACTTTTGAACGATGCGGAATTGCACTTAGCTGTTAGGGAATTTGCCGGGAAAGTAACAGACGATCGCAGCCACAAAGAATCGGCTCAATTTTTTTTGAGAGATGCCAGGAAAACTCAATCCTACAGCTCATTTAAAGTGGATTTATATGAATATTTGATATCATCGGTAGAACCAGAATATGGCGGTCGTCAATTTAATGATAAGTTGTACAAGTACATCAAAAATACATTTCCGGAAAACGACTCGGCGAAATTAAATAATATATTGTTAGCTCAGACTTGCAACCAGTTATTCAACTTTTTAGTAGTGGAAAATTCCCAACATCCCAACCACTACATTTTTTATGACTTAGTATACAACCTCGGGCCCAGCAGGACAATGGGTTTGCTGCTGAAAATATTACTGCTTTCTGGCAAAGTTAAACCTGAGTTGGAAAAGCGATTTTCTATTTTGTTCAATCACTATGAAGGTAAAGCTTCTGATGAAATTATGTGGTTTATAAAATCATTGGAAAATTTAAATGTGGCCTTAGTGGTAAATTTTGGGAAGACGGATTTGTCTTTGGTTAAACAGCATCTTATTTTGAATTGAAAGATCAGCATAGCGGTTTACTTCAAGTTCTATCGGGCAAATATCAGTGATATAATAAATTATGTTGAGTATACAGCAAAATTATGCCAACCCAAACGCTCACAGATTATTTCAACTTTCTCACTCCCAGCGATATTCGACTGAAAGGGACAAGAATTGGCATTGAAACAATTCTTTATGATTACATCGATTGCGGTCGCGCACCTGATGAAATTGCCCAAACTTATCCTTCCCTCACCCTCGAACAAGTTTATGCGACAATTCTGTATTATCTCCAAAATCAAGAACCTGTGAGTGATTACCTCAAAAATTGGATAGAACACGGTCACAAAATGAGAGAAGAACAGCGCCTTAATCCCCCGCCTGTTTCTGAAAAGCTCCGCCAACTGAGGGCAGAAAGAAAAGCCAAAATTAGCCCATGAACCTGCAATACCTAATTGATGAAAATGTCAATCCAATTTATCCCAATCAAATTAGGCAACGAGAATCAGATATTGCTGTCAAAGTAGTGGGAGAACCGGAAACACCGCCGAAAGGAACTCTCGACCCAGAAATTCTCTACTGGTGTGAAGATAATAACTGTGTTTTGGTGACAAATAACCGAACTTCTATGCCAGTGCACTTAGCCGAACATATGGCGGTAAATCGTCACATTCCAGGGATTTTTATCATCAATCCTAATTTAAGCATTGGCGAAAACCTAGAAGAATTGATTTTAGCGGCTCTGGCATCCCAAGAAAATGAATATCAAGATAGAATTGTTTTTCTACCTTTCCCTTAGCAGTTATTAATGTATTCGGGAGGAAACGATTTTTTTGCATTAGTCCGATCGCAATTTTAAAAGGCGCGCTACCCTATCGGTGTACCATTAACTATATGATCAGCTATCTCAAAGGCACAGTCGCCAATATCGCCAAAGGCAGCAACCGCGTTATTCTGACTCTCGAAGTTAGTGGAATTGGCTATGACATCCAAATTTTGCCGCGCGTGACTGGCCAATTACCAGCATCCGGCGAAGTCGCCCAAATCTTTACCCACCAGCAAGTTAAGGAAGACCAAATCGTATTGTACGGTTTTGGCAGCACGGCCGAACGCGATTTGTTTCGGCAGTTGACGAGTGTTAGCGGTGTGGGTGCTCAACTGGCGATCGCCCTTCTTGATACTTTAGGAATGCAAGATTTAGTTCAGGCGATCGTCGGCGGTAACACTCGCATCCTCGCCAAAACCCCCGGCGTGGGCACAAAAACCGCCGAACGCCTCGCCCTGGAACTCAAAAGCAAACTCTCGGAATGGAGACAGGAAGCAGGTTTGACAACTTCCGTGGCCGCCGGAGTCCCCGCAGCGATTCAAGAAGAAGTGGAGATGATTTTGCTGGCGATGGGATATACTGCGACGGAAGTCTTGCAAGCGCTGCAAACCCTCAGTCAAGACAGCAACTTGGCAAACAAAGCTAATGCGGATGATTGGATTCGTGAGGCGATCGCCTATTTGAGCCGATAATCGGCCACCCAATAGACTTCTTGCAAAATTTATGGCTAACACGGGCAAGATGCCCATCCCACAATTTTTTTCCTGTGGGATGGGCTGGAATAAACACCATGGAGGGGCGTCCCGCCCATCCGACATTTTTTTTCCTGTGGGATGGGCGGGACGCCCGTCCTAAGTAGGGCTTGCAATTGAAGTCTTTCAGCTCAAAAAACCAACCCATCCGTGTCGAAAATTTGCTCCTTCACCGTTCCGCTGTGATACTATATGGGATTGTGACAAACGTACAAAAAAAACTAAACTCAATTCATGGCTCTTACACAACAGCGCAAACAAGAAATCATGGGCGACTTTCAAACCCATGAAACCGACACAGGCTCAGCAGATGTCCAAATCGCCATGCTGAGCGATCGCATCAGCAAACTCAGCGCCCACCTGAAAATCAACCAAAAAGACTTCGCCTCCCGGCGCGGTTTGATGATGATGATCAGCCGCCGCAAGCGCCTCCTGGCCTACCTGCAAAAGGAAAATGTCGATCGTTACAAAGCATTAATTGCCCGTTTAGGCATTCGCGGCTAAACACCAAAGCCAAAATTTGCGACAATATTCAAGAATCTTGGACAAACGCCAGCAGGATTTACGCACTGATAACAAATCCGTTTCAAACCGTTGATTAACCATCAGAGTTGCGTAAACCCTCGCCAAGATTTCTTTGATAATTGTTCGAGATTTCAGGTTAAACAAAAAATATGTCCTCCGAACCACCCACCCAGCGCTTACCCTTTGAACCGGCCTCAAATCGGAAAAAAACCGCTAAAAAGCCTCCAGAAGCCGAAGCAAATCCAGTCACAGAAGAACCAAAATCAGACAAAAAGCCCAAAGCCACCAAAAAAACTGGCCCCCAGGCGCAATCCATCCCAGAAGCAGTCAGCAAACGCATGATTTCCCGCATTGCGGTATTCTGCGGCGCCCCCACACTCCTGGGAATTTCCACATTTTTTGTGAGTTATTTGATAGTCAGCAAAGGCTGGTTTGACTTGCCCAACACAGCAGTATTATTGGTAAGCATGGGCTGTTTTGGTCTAGGCGTACTGGGATTAAGCTACGGAGTCCTCTCGGCTTCCTGGGATGAAGAAAATTCAGGAAGCACTCTCGGGTGGGAAGAATTTAATACTAATTTTGGACGGATGCGAGAAGCGTGGCGCGATGCGAAATCTAAAAGTTAGTCAGTAGTTATAGAAAACATTCGGTAAGCGGAAAACTCAGAGGCTTCAGCCCTGAGATGCAAGCGACACGGGCGGTTTTAACCGCCGTGAATCTTTCTTGATTCTTAATATTTAAAATTAGAGAAAGACGCTATAGCCTTTCTCAAAAAGGTGAGGTATGACTGACAGGTTATATAACCACTGAAACCAAGAGGGCTGAAGCCCAACAACGTACCTCATCTTTCTGAGAACCGCTATAAGATATAAACAAGGAGGTGAGCAAGATTGTTGACAAATTACGCTTATAAGTTGCGTCCCAATCAAACGCAAGCATTAAAAATGTCGAACTGGGTAGATATGCTGCGAAGCCTGTATAATTGGTGCTTGAATGACAGAATCTGTCAGTACAATCAGCAGTTTATCCAAGGCGATTACTGTGACATTAGAACGAAAGGCGAAGCTTCACCATTGACCTGCTTCGTAAGTAAAAGTGGCGCAACTGGAAATCCCTGGAAAAACTCTAAGATTGACAAAGAAGGTAAAGCTAGAAATCCTCGCCGAAGTGCTGGTGATATTCAAATAACAGCATTACCTGAGTTAAAAATAGCTAGACCTTGGTATTCCCAACTAGATTCAACCGTTTTACAACAAAATGTCAAACGCTTAGATATTGCCTACAAAAACTTCTTTGAAGGTAGAGGATTTCCGAAATTCAAAAATCGGAGTAACTTTACTTCTTTTACCTTCGCAATGGGAGTGAAAATCAAGGGCAATAAAATTTACCTACCAAAACTGGGCTGAATGAGGTTTTACAACTCTCGCTCAATCCCAAGTGGTTTTACTATCAAGGCTTGCACAGTTAGAAAACGCCAGAATGGCTGGTATGTTTCTATTAGAATAGAGGATAAATCTGTACCTGAATACAGCCCCAAAGCTCTCGGCAACAATCCCAAAGTAATCGGTTGCGACTTGGGACTCACTAAACTGGTTCACCTTTCTGATGGCTACCAAATTGAGAACCCTAGATTTTCAACCAACAAAAAAGCTAAACGCACTCTGAAAATTAGACAGAGACGAGTTAACCGCAAAACAAAAGGCAGTAAAAACCGCAAAAAAGCAGTCATCAGAGTTAGCAGATTCCATCAAAAGATTGGTGATAAACGCCAAGCGCACCAATGGAAAACTGCGAATTTAATAGTATTTCGTAATATTGATGTAATCGCCTTAGAAGATTTGAACATCTCTGGGATGATGCGTCGATGTAAGGTAAAAACTGATGAGGAAACCGGGAGGTTTCTCAAGAATGGGCAATCCAGAAAAAAAGGATTGAATCGCGCTATCTCTGATGCAGGCTGGGGCGACTTAGGATTAAAGATTGAGTATCTAGCTGCAAAGCAAGGAAAAATCGTAATCAAAGTTAATCCTAAGCACTCTAGCCAAGAATGCAGAAGTTGTGGACACATCGACAAATCAAATAGAGATGGCGAAAAGTTCATCTGTGTTGAATGTGGCTATCACGAACACGCCGACATTGGCGCTGCCAAAACTATCAGAGATCGAGCATCGAAAATGGTACGCGGGGACTCCGCGAAACCTGGTGTTGAACACCTAAACGCCCAAAAGATATCAGCACGCACTTGCGTGCAAACGTGCTGAGTTTGGGAACCCTAGCAGTAGGGATATTAAGAATGAAATTTCTTAAGAATCTCAGTCGCTTCAGCGCTGAGAGTGTCAATAGTCATGAATCAATAGCTTTCTTCGTCGGAAGAGGACACGGCAATGCCGTGTCCTGATATTACTTAGACACTACTAATAGTAGTCAGGTGCCCACTTCACACCCTACCAATAGAGTTTATACGTAATTTCTAGTTAAATTGACACCAATTCTACGTAAAATTCCCTACAAAATACTATTTAAGTTTTGTGAACAATTGGTTTTTTGCATAAAACTACTTAGTTGAGCTTGATATAAATAAAGTAGTCCTCAATAATTTTTGCAGTTGATATCCCCGACAATTTTTGCGAAGTCGGGGAAGCGCTTAATGGGATTGGAAGGAGCCGGGGCAGCCAGTTATTTTTCGGCATTTGGCGAATGTTTGTCGGTTCCCGAATTTGTATTTGTTTTTCGTTCCCGCCGTCCGCCAGGGAATCCGGTTAACGCCATGCTTAGCTTCGGATATCAAATCCTGTGGAATCATTTACTGTGTTTGATTGAACTCCAAGGACTCGATCCGTATCAAGCTTGTTTGCATCAAACTTCCGAACGTCATGCTGCTTTAGCTTCAGATTTGATAGAAGAGTTTCGTGCTCCGATTATCGATTCTTTGGTGCTGTGGCTGATTAATTCAAAAGTCATGGATGCCACCCTCGACTTTGTTTACCGCAATAGCGGCTGTTTCTTGAACGATTCCGGCAGAGCAAAATTTCTCCATGCTTTTTTACGGCGTATGGAAGAAGAAATTCAGACTGATTCGGGCGAAAAACAGCCGCGCTGGGATTTGTTTGTGCAGCAAGTTAAGGCTTACAAGCAGTTTGTTTACAATCCACAAATGCTGTACAAGCCTTATCGAATTTATTAGATTTCAAGACTAACAACGTATTTCTGTCATTGCGAGGAACGAAGCAATCGCCAGGTTTTGCGATTGCTGAGTGACCCTCGCAATGACATGATGGCGTTTATTTATTGCGTAATTCCTGACTTTTGGTCAAGCGGAAATTAATCATGCACTTGTACGTTGTTGTCTATGATATTCCTTGTGACAAGCGTCGCAAGAAAGTTTTTAACTTGCTTTCCGGTTACGGTACTTGGGTGCAATATTCGGTTTTTGAGTGTGCCCTATCTCAGCGTCAATTTGAGGAGTTGCGCGCTCGCCTGCGGGGACGGGTTAATTTGGATGAAGATAATATCCGTTTTTATGTTTTGTCAACGCGGGCGATCGGGCAGGTGGAAACTTGGGGTTCTGGCCCGCCGGTGACTCAACCGCCGACTTCGGTCATTGTTTAAAGTATTTTTTTTAACACTTGACAGCCAGAGAAATCTACGTTACTATGGCTCTATTGCTAGATTATGATTGTAATCCACACAAGCCCATACAAACTTGCCGTGTTAATTACTACCCAAATCTACAGCACCAGTACCTAGAAAATTGAATAGATTAAAGTAGTGTTTTAGCGCTTCAATCATTTAGCTATCCGACCGCCTCGCTAAATGGCTGAAACACCGATTATCTCGTATAGGCGGCCGTTCACTTGTCCCGTAAGGGTTTCAGCGATTTTTGAGAGCTGATTTTCGGCTCTAAGTGAGCTGAGCATCAGAGGTGGTCGGAAACGGCTTCTAGAGCCTTTACTGGGCACGGCTTTCACAACGAGGTGTCGCAATTCACTTTTCCCCGCAAGGGGATTGAAACACTAGAAACGCTGCTGACCTCTAAAAGTACCTATGGTCGCAATTCACTTTTCCCCGCAAGGGGATTGAAACTGTAGGAGTTTTAGCTTTCCATTTCTTACTCATATATATTGGAAGTCGCAATTCACTTTTCCCCGCAAGGGGATTGAAACAATAAATGTAATACTACTAACAGACATAGAATTCTCGTCGCAATTCACTTTTCCCCGCAAGGGGATTGAAACAACTAAATTCCTAAACTTTTCAGAGCAGACTTTAGCAAGTCGCAATTCACTTTTCCCCGCAAGGGGATTGAAACTGTTCCGGCGCTTTGGCATAGCGCGTTAAGGTCGCGCTCGCGGCGATCGAGTCGCAATTCACTTTTCCCCGCAAGGGGATTGAAACTTCGCCTCCGGCTGCTTTTCCGCCAGGACCTTGAGGCGTAGTGTCGCAATTCACTTTTCCCCGCAAGGGGATTGAAACTCATCTGGTATCGAAACACCATTTTCAGTTAGGATTTCAAAAAGTCGCAATTCACTTTTCCCCGCAAGGGGATTGAAACTTTCATGACCTCTATAGATAGAACCCCTAGAAAAAAGAGTATTGGAGTCGCAATTCACTTTTCCCCGCAAGGGGATTGAAACTAAAAGTAGTAGTCTTTTAGAAGAGAATTTAGTGTCTACTAAAGTCGCAATTCACTTTTCCCCGCAAGGGGATTGAAACTAAAAAACCTGAACTTTTTTTCTTGGCTTTGGATTGATGTCGCAATTCACTTTTCCCCGCAAGGGGATTGAAACTGAGCGAAACGTTTCATCGTTCTTCTGCTCATCTCAGGTTGTCGCAATTCACTTTTCCCCGCAAGGGGATTGAAACACCAGTGACAGTAAAGCCACTAAGTTTCGTGAATTTTGTCGCAATTCACTTTTCCCCGCAAGGGGATTGAAACAGCAAAAGAGTTGCTTTTTTTGTTCCACCTGATTGTGAGTCGCAATTCACTTTTCCCCGCAAGGGGATTGAAACTTTTGAGTAGGGATAGATTTTTCTAGTACTTGCAATCTGTCGTCGCGTCGCAATTCACTTTTCCCCGCAAGGGGATTGAAACTTTTTTTGCGTAGATTAATGCGACCTCCTCTAGAAGTCTTCTGTCGCAATTCACTTTTCCCCGCAAGGGGATTGAAACACAAATGATATCGTTTTCATCAGAGTATTCTTTCTCTTGTAGTCGCAATTCACTTTTCCCCGCAAGGGGATTGAAACTTAAGGCTAAATTCCATGCTATTAAACCTATAATAGCAAGGTCGCAATTCACTTTTCCCCGCAAGGGGATTGAAACTTTTTTCCATCTTCATTTAATCTTGGATCATCAAACCGCAGAGTCCAGTCGCAATTCACTTTTCCCCGCAAGGGGATTGAAACATACAGTGAATATTACCTTTAGGATAGGTATCTACCAAGTCGCAATTCACTTTTCCCCGCAAGGGGATTGAAACTTTCCTTTGTTTTACTTGTTACACCTAGTATAGCACCTAAGCGTCGCAATTCACTTTTCCCCGCAAGGGGATTGAAACTCTATAAAGAAAAGTCCTAGCTAATTCGTCACTAATTAAGTCGCAATTCACTTTTCCCCGCAAGGGGATTGAAACGAAGGAGTAGAAGATAGATATGAAACTCACATAACACAAAGTCGCAATTCACTTTTCCCCGCAAGGGGATTGAAACCAAAAATTGCTTCGAGACCATCAGAAATTTTTGCAGTGTCGCAATTCACTTTTCCCCGCAAGGGGATTGAAACTTTCCGTACAAATTTCTTTACAACTAGTCACTACTGGAGTGTCGCAATTCACTTTTCCCCGCAAGGGGATTGAAACTCAAACCCTTCTCCGAATAATTCAGCAGAAGATGCTATTCGAGTCGCAATTCACTTTTCCCCGCAAGGGGATTGAAACGCTTCGATTCGTTCAAAATTGGAGAAGGGGTGATGGTAATTGGTCGCAATTCACTTTTCCCCGCAAGGGGATTAAAACTCTAGTAGAGATAGTCTCTCCACTGTTTCTAAAGTCGCAATTCACTTTTCCCCGCAAGGGGATTGAAACTTAGGAACTTCTAGCTCAAGGTCTTCACAAATAGACTTTGCTAGTGTCGCAATTCACTTTTCCCCGCAAGGGGATTGAAACCTCAATATAGTTCTCTACTACTTTTAAACTATTATCGTCGCAATTCACTTTTCCCCGCAAGGGGATTGAAACGCGACTTAAGACTGTTAAATGGGCAACTCCTCAGAAGTATAAGGTAAGTCGCAATTCACTTTTCCCCGCAAGGGGATTGAAACGTCGTCTCGTTGTCCCTTTCTACATTTTGGACATACCGTCGCAATTCACTTTTCCCCGCAAGGGGATTGAAACAAATTCTTTTTCTGATATATCCGAACTGTAAGCCATATTAAGTCGCAATTCACTTTTCCCCGCAAGGGGATTGAAACTATAACCACTTGTTCAGAGTAGCAATAGTCGTTGAAATAAAGTCGCAATTCACTTTTCCCCGCAAGGGGATTGAAACTATAATTGCTTTTGATAGATTTTGTGACCATCAGAAGTCGCAATTCACTTTTCCCCGCAAGGGGATTGAAACTTCCCCCACCAGTCTTTCTGAGAGCAGTCGATATATTGAGTCGCAATTCACTTTTCCCCGCAAGGGGATTAAAACCCTCCTACTACTTGCTCAATTGTATCTATCATTTTTTTGTGTCGCAATTCACTTTTCCCCGCAAGGGGATTGAAACTCTGGCTTATCTGCACGAGCCAGGCTAATGACTAGGTGGCCGAGTCGCTATTCACTTTTCCCCGCAAGGGGATTGAAACTTGAAACAAGAAGTTTCTTGCTCCCAACTACCAGAAGAAAACCTATTCAAGTCGCAATTCACTTTTCCCCGCTGAGTCTCTCGCGCTGAGTCCGAGAAACCGGGTTTCTATGGCAATTGATGTATTTTCACGAGATTTTACGCAGAAACCCGGTTTCTGAGTCTCTCGCGCTGAGTCCGAGAAACCGGGTTTCTATGGCAATTGACGTATTTTCACGAGAAGAAACCCGGTTTCTGAGTCTCTCGCGCTGAGTCCAAAAAAGTCCTTACGACAAACCAGTCGATCGCAATTCCATCTATTTTTCTCACTAAATCCGTGTCATAATTCGTGTCTTAGCGCAACAGACCAAGGGAAAAAAATATGATTATTGTCATGAAAGCCGGCACTCCAGCGGCCGAGATCGATCGCCTAGACGAAGAACTCCGCACTAGCTGGGGTTTGACACCAGAAAAAATCGTCGGGCGTTACAAAACCGTCATGGGTTTAGTCGGCGACACCGTTGAGCTCGAACCGATGCAACTGCGGGAAATGAGCACCTGGATTGAGGAAGTGCTGCGGGTGGAAAAACCCTACAAACGCGCTTCTCTGGAATACCGCCAAGGTGAACCCAGCGCCGTAGAAGTTGCTACTCCTTTGGGAACTGTGACGATCGGCTTAAATCACCCGATCGCAGTTGTAGCAGGCCCTTGCTCGGTCGAAAACGAAGAAATGATTGTCGAAACGGCAATGCGCGTCAAAGCTGCTGGCGCTCAATTTCTGCGTGGTGGAGCCTACAAACCGAGAACTTCCCCCTACGCTTTCCAAGGCCACGGCGAGAGTGCTTTGGGATTGCTAGCTGCGGCGCGGGAAGCTAGCGGTTTGGGAATTATTACCGAAGTTATGGATGCGGCCGACTTAAGTGCGATCGTAGAAGTAGCTGACGTGGTACAAGTCGGCGCGAGAAATATGCAGAATTTCTCACTGTTGAAGAAAGTCGGAGCTCAAGACAAACCAATTTTGCTGAAGCGCGGCATTTCCGCCACCATTGAAGAATGGTTGATGGCTGCCGAGTATATCATGGCTGCGGGCAATCCCAACGTGATTTTGTGCGAGCGCGGTATTCGTGGCTATGACAGGCAGTATACGCGGAATACGCTGGATTTGTCGGCGGTTCCAGTGCTGCGGACTCTGACTCACTTACCGGTGATGGTTGACCCCAGTCACGGCACCGGTTGGGCGCAGTTTGTACCTTCGATGGCCTTTGCGTCGATCGCCTCCGGTACTGATTCCCTGATGATAGAAGTGCACCCGAATCCGAAAAAAGCTTTGTCTGACGGGCCGCAATCGTTAACACCGGATCAGTTCGACAAGTTGATGGAAGAATTGGCTGTAATTGGTAAAGTCATGAAACGTTGGCCGCAACCCGTGCCAGTTTTGGCATAGAAAGATCAATCAGTAGGTCATCAAAAACCGTAGTATCTACAAGGTACTATGGTTTTTTGCATTTACGCTCTACTCAGTGAGTTATATCGTGTGGGATCAATTACCCGCAGTAAGATTAGTTCGTAGTGCGGACTTCAGTCCGCTTTCATGGAGCGGACTTCAGTCCGCAGTTTGCTGTTTTTGTTTGTGATTTTACTGCTAAAATTAATGTTGATGTTGTCTGTTTGTAATCTTCTACTATAGCCTTTCTCAAATAAGTCAGGTATGCTCTATACCCCCTATGTCCTATGCCCTATGCCCATGCCTGACGATCACCGCACTGTTACTGAGAAAGGCAATATCACGCCAGGTAAATTTAATATGTTTCTCATCAACTTTTTCATGTTTTATTCCTGCAAAACTTGGTCGTGAACTCTTTATTAAAAATTTAGCACAATAAATACGGAAGAACCCTGTTTTTTAACAGCACGAGCGATTAAAGGTGCTTTCTTTTCTAATCCTTCTAAATTAAGTTCATTTTCTCGATACATCCGATACCACTCCTGACGTTGTTCAATCACCCATTCACTATTCTGAAGCTGTAACTTTTTGAGAGTAAATTCTGCTCGATCGCGATCGCCAGCAGGAACCGCATCAGTCAAAACCAACTGACAAGAAGGTAGGATAATCTCAAACCAATTATCTTCTACTTCAAACGGATCGAGAATTTGTCGATCGTAAGTTCCTTTGCAGCTATTTACCCGTTGCAAAGCATAGCGATAGTTTTTCCATTCATAAATCAAATGGCGGTTTTCTGGTTTACTTTTACTCAAATAATGATCCACAGTACCCATCCGACTCGGTATGTGCATCACCGAATAACCACAAAGATTGTGGAACTCTTTAGCTAATTGAGGTTTGAAGCTAGACCAAAAATCTTTTGGTTCTTTACCGGGATTTTTATCTAACCAATGATTCCCTGCTTTTCGCACCTGTTCCTCAAAATTCGTTGGTTCCGGTGGCGGAGTAAATCGCATCATCTTTACTCTACCTCGGTGCTGACAATCCATCGAGGCCAGAAGCGATCGTGTTCTGGTAAAACTCGCAGGAGTTCCTGATGAATTTGCTCTTTAGTTCTCAGGTATTCAGGAAAAGTTTCCATGCTGTCTCCTCGCATGAAGGTATATGCTGCATCAATCGCTATTTCTGCTTCGCGAGAACGCGCTTGTTTTAATCCAAAAATATCGGAAGTTAGCCACCCCACAGCATCCCCATGTTTTGTCCAAGGAACTTGATTAAGAGTTACATCTTTACCATGTAACTCAAACAAAAATAACTTATCTTGTTCCTCATCAAATTCAGGCTCGATTGAGGCAAGTACAAGAGGAGAATGAGTGGTCGCTATTAACTGAACTTGCATTTCATTTTTAAGACTTTTAACTACTTCTAATATCGCAGGAAGAATCGATCGTTGCCAAGCTGGATGTAAGTGAGCTTCAACCTCGTCTATTAAAAAGACTATTTGATCGATAGGTTCTTTCTGTCGTAACTTAGCTGCTTCGATATGTTCATGCCACGTCCACATTAGTATGTAAGCAAGTCCTAAAATTCGTTTTATTCCTGCTGATGCATAGATAATAGGCACATTTCCATAAGGAAAATTTAGCGTAGGAATATCACGGGTATCTTCTATAGAAACCCGTGTGGGCTTCCCAGGTTCCATCAATTCATCTTCATGAGAAGAAAGTTTTCTAATCATAGAAGAGAATATTTCAAATGTAGACTCTTCTCGCTGTCGTTGCCAATTGACCCAATCGTGAATTAAACCATTACATAGAACTTTATTATCGGTTCTTAAGCCATTCCAAAGATGATCGGAAGTAAAGTTATAGATACTGGACTGTTGACGAACCGGGTCAAAAACTGAAAATCCACCATCAACACGGACATAAATAATCAAGCTTCTTAACAAGGGAGGTACTCGCAGATTCAGCCATTTCTCATTTGAAAAACTAAAAAGGCTACGATATTCCTCAGAATCTCTCTCATGGCTCAACACAGAAGTAATTTCTGGTGTTTTCCCTTCTACCTGTTGAGGCCAAGCAGGTCGATCAACCCAGTTTCCGGTTAGTCCCCACCAAGCAATATCTAGCAAAAAAGTTTTACCAAGACCATTGTCTCCAGTAAACAAATTGATTCTTTCGCCGAATTCAACATCGAATTCTGGAGCTGTTCCCACCCATTTTAGGTGAAGTTCTTTCAGCATCTTATGGTGAATAGATCCATCAAATTCTAAGTAGTATTCAGAATCAGATAATTGATACAGACGGATATAGTCTCTACCATAGGCTTGAAGTGTCTGGCTTGTAACAGGTTCAAATTGTTTCAGGACACCACTTTTTTCTAGCTTGCCTTTAATCCAACGTCCTAAAATTTTTAAATCATCTTTGGATCTAAAGTTTTTGTGATTTGCTCCTTGAGTTTGGCAATCAAATGTTAAACCATCATCTGTATGAGCGAGAAAATTACCTTTTGGATAGATAGGATCGCTTATTGTTTTTGAATCCACAATAAGTTCAACTTCGTACCAATCTCTTGGGATAACTTTACCAGATTTATTCGCGCGCCCTTTGCCAAAAAAAGTATTGAGATTTGATTGCTGCTGTTTATCAACTCTTGATAATGATATGTCCACATAGGGTGTTTCTGGAGTTATGGTAGGTATGGACATTAAGTCACCTCACTTGACTAAACATTAATCGTAAATTGTAATTGCTGTTGAGAAGCCTCTGATTCTGCGTGTTCTAATCGTTCTTTAATTGACATTAATTGCAATTTTTTATTTAAATTGTATAAATCGATTTTCTGATAATCCTCTTGAAATAAGGGAATCAGTGATTCCACAACTTCAACTATGCCATCGGGCGGAACTGCATTGCCAATTTGTCTTCTTACTTCAGTAATAGAACCTTCAAAAACAAAATCATCGGGAAAACTTTGCAACCTTGCTCTTTCCCTATTTGTCAATGAACGGGGTTCGGGATAATGATATCCCCAAGTACCGCCACCACCACCAGCAATAATTGTAGCACAGGGTTTATCTGGATGAATTCGCCGATAAACGTGGCTGATCATGCCTTTCACATAGTATGGACTATCTTTGGGAATATCAGTAAAATTCCCTCCCGGTTTGATGCGACTCAAAATTTCAATGGTTCGTGGCTGAATTTTCTGATGTTCTTGATTATATTTGACTTTTTCGACATTTTTGAGTGCTTGGCCGGCAGTTCGATAAGGATAATTGCGATTTTCACCGTATTTTGGCTGAGGATGTACAAAGTTAAATCCTGTATCCATGCGAATGCCAACTAATAATACTCTTTGGCGAAATTGGGGGACTCCGTAATCCGCAAAATTGTATAGTTTTGGTTTGACCAAGTAGCCGGGAGCGATACTTTCAAAGTCGGAAATTATTTGTTTGATTGCTTGATAATTATTGGCGCTTAATAAGCCTTTGACATTTTCTGCTACAAAAGCTTTTGGCTGTTTTTTATTAACAAAATCTAGAAAGTATGTGTATAAATTGCCTCTGGTTCCTTCCAGTCCTGGACGTTTCCAAATCATGGAAAAGTCTTGACAAGGAAATCCTCCTATACATATGTCTGCATCTGGAACTTGGGTAATGTCTATATTTTCTATGCTGTCGTTGACGATGACATTGGCGATATTTCTGCTGAATGTTTTGCAGGCGTATTTGTTGGAGTCGATCGCCCAAACCACCTCAAATCCGGCTTTGTGGAATGGCAAATCCATGCCGCCACAACCTGAAAACAATGATATCAGTTGCGGTTTGGTTTTCCAGGCGATCGGCTTGAGACGTTCGATTAACATATTAGTTCGCAGTAGGACAAGGGCTGGCTGAATGCCGGCACCACAAGATAGTAATTATACCAAAATATAGTCGAATTCGACTATATTTTGATAATTTCATTCTTCATCGTCTAACTCGATCCCAGCTTGACGCAATTTTTCTGCTAGTCTTTGGGCGCGGACACTTTCGCGATCGGCCCGTTGCCGTTCTTGTTCAGTTCGTTCTTCCGACCACAACAATAACTCGCCTGCTGCATTCCACCACCTCAGCCAACAGCCTGTTCTCCCTTCGTGGGTTCCTTCCCAAATACCTAAAAATAGGTCTAATCCGGGTATCCAATAACGCCCGTTTTCATCTGTTTTTTGTAAGTTATAGTGCTCTGATTCCAAAGCATAAACTTCTAAACGAGCTGTTTTCGCTCGAAATATGACGTATCTCGGTACTTTGATTACTTGCTCATAAAAAAACCATTTTCCCACCCGTGAGGTAAATTCTACAGAGTATTCTTCTCCGTAGGTTTCTGAGAGAAATTCCATCACGATTTGAGGAATTGTCCCTTCTGTATGCGGCGTGTAACTGCGGCGAACTTGCGAGACATTTTTGGGATTTACGGGTTTGATGTACATCCAGTCGGGCGCTTTGCAAATAGTTCGCTGTTCGTCGGTGGCTGCTTCTGGGAAACTTATGCCGGCACAAAGGGCAAAGTTGGAAACTATTAAGGCATCCTGGATTAATTCGGGAAATTCTGTTAGTGGCTGGCGTAAAGCTGCGGCTAACAATGGTTGGCTTTCATCTTCCACGGGGTCATCTGGTAGTTGGAAATCTTCTGGTAGTAGCGGCCAGGTGATTGTGAGCTTTGTGGCTGAGTTTTTAGTTGCTACAAACATAGTTTATCAGAGGTTAAATGTTTTAATGGTTAAATTATATCTTTTGGTTTTGGGGATTAATGTTAATATTGTTCGTAGTAAGGACTTTAGTCCTTATCTTCAGAGATTGAGGACTAAAGTCCTTACTACGAACCTTAAGAGTTTACTTTTCGATTCGATCGCCCTACGCAGCTTTTATCTTCTGTTTGAGCTCATCTGTCATGGCTAGCAGTTCAGATTGCCCGATCGCACTTTGTTCGCCACTCGCCAACCACTTCAATTGTACAGTCTCGCTTTCAGCTTCCGCATCCCCCAAAACCAAACACGCAACTGCACCACTTCTGTCAGCTCTTTTGAACTGTTTCCCGAAAGCACTGCCGCTCAAATCTATCTCTACACTAAAGCCCGCACTCCGCAATTTTTGAGCCAACAATACCGATTGCTGTTCGGCTTTATCGCCCCGGGATACCAAATAGAAATCCAACTGCGGAACGGGCAGAGGTTGCAATTTTTGCAGCAGGATAATCAACCGCTCAACACCCATAGCCCAACCGACTGCTGCCGTATCCGGGCCGCCCAATTCCTTGACTAAACCGTCGTAGCGGCCGCCTCCACAAACAGTTGCTTGCGCTCCCAAATCCTCGGAGATAATTTCAAAAGCGGTGTAGGTATAGTAATCTAAACCGCGCACCAATCTCGGATTTAACTGATAGCTAATTCCTAAACTTGTGAGCATTTGCTGCACTTGCTCAAAGTGATCTCGCGATTCCTCACCCAAATATTCCAAAATGCTCGGCGCACCAGCAACAATTTCTTGAGTGCGCTGATTTTTGCTGTCCAAAATCCGCAGCGGATTGCGAGTCAAGCGATCTTGGGAATCCGCATCTAATTCGTCTTTGTACGGTGTAAAATAATCAATCAACGCTTGCCGATAATTTTGTCTGTCTTGCTTATTTCCGACAGAATTGATATCGAGGCGCAAATTTTTTAAGCCGATCGCTTGCAGGATATCACAGGCGATCGCAATTACCTCGACATCTGCACGGGGATCTGCACTCCCCAATACTTCCACGCCAATTTGAGTGAACTGTCGCTGTCTGCCTGCTTGGGTGCGTTCGTAGCGAAACATCGGCCCAGTATACCACAGACGCTGCACGTCACCAGCCGCGTACAAACTGTTTTCAATAAAAGCTCGCACTACTCCGGCGGTGCCTTCTGGGCGCAAAGTAGTCGATCGATCGCCCTTATCTTTAAAAGTGTACATTTCTTTGCCCACAACATCGGTAGCTTCGCCGATGCCGCGTTCAAATAAAGATGTTTGTTCAAAAATTGGCGTCCGAATTTCTCGATAAGCCGCTTTTTTTAAGATATTTCTAGCGACTTCTTCTATATTTTGCCAATATTGAATTTCAGCGGGCAAAATATCCCGCGTTCCCGGTAAAGTTTTAATTGCACTCATTTTTTTAGTCAGTTGTCAGTTGGCAGTTGTCAGTTGTTGGTTGTTGGTTGTTATTTGTTATTTGTTACTCGTCATTTTTGAGCTGGTGATTTTTATTTGTGACTTCGTATTAATTGCTATTTGGCTCGAATGACAAACAACCAATAACAAATAACCAATAACAAATAACTAATAACTAATAACTACTAACTTAATAATTCCCAAGCTCCGTAGCGATCGCCATAATAAGCCAAAATGCGATCGACCCGCTCGCGGCAGGCCAAATCGAACCCATCAGGATACTGTATCCACAAACCCCCAACTTGGCTGTCGCTGTAATCAAACCGCTGCGACTGCTGCGGAATCAAACCGGTTTCCACCCCTTCAACTTGACGCAAATGGGCTGCCACTTCGCGATACACCGCCAGCGGCAATCCCGGGCATTGAATTTGATAGCGGAGTTGTTTTTCTTGTGCCGTTTGCATCATTTCTTTGCCTGTCCCCAACCATAACCCCTATTTAAGATACTTCTTTATCGATCGGCCCCGGTAGAGGGCAGCAGTTAATATTCTCCATACATACCTTCCCCCACTGCAAAGCCCAGCGCACCAGCGAAACTCGATTGTCAGCGGGCGTCTTGTTCAAGATATTGCTAATGTGGTTGTCAACAGTACGCTTGCTAATCTCTAACTTCTCAGCAATTTTCTCATTGGTCAATCCCGCCGCTACTAACTCTACCACTTGCAATTCTCTGTCCGACAGGGTGACAGGGGTGCCAGAGACGCTCCCGTTCATAAATTTTTCCTATGTGTGCATATTTACCTATATACAATTCTAGAGGATGAGGGATCTAGTATGAAGAGAAAATTAAATTGGCCCGGGCACGGGATCACCAACTCGCTTGCAGAATCGCAGCAAGATGTGTAAACCCAGCCTTGCACGTGGGGTAGCGGATGCTAGATTTACCTGCGCGCACTGGAAATCCGCGCCCAAAAAACCGCAGATGTTGGCACGTCAAACTACTGATACGCCCGCGCTGTACTTGTGCGTTGAGCGGGTAACTGCCACTATCAGTAAGTCTGATATTATAGGAGCAGCTATTACAAAATAGCTGGCAATTTTCCCTACTGGGAATCTAGGTAGAGATAATTATTGACCAGTCTGGTGCTAGTCTAAAATCTAAAATCTAAAATCTAAAATCTAAAATCAATATGACTTATCCTCGCGTTTTGTGTCTGGGTGAAATTTTATTTGATTGTTTAGCAGACAAACCAGGAGTATCTCTAGAAGAGGTAGAATCTTGGACGGCATATGCTGGCGGTGCTCCTGCTAATGTTGCCTGTGCTTTAGCTAAATTGGGGACGGCGGTGGGATTTATCGGTGCTGTAGGTGGGGATGAATTGGGGGAGTCTCTGGTGCAGGTATTGCAAGAATCAGGGGTTGATATCGCTGGAGTGCAACGCCATCCGAGTGCGCCGACGCGGCAAGTTTATGTCTTGCGGAATGAAGCGGGCGATCGATCTTTTGCCGGTTTTGGTAAAATGGATACTGCGGATTTTGCCGACACCCGCTTCCAGGCTGCCCAAATACCCGAGGCGCTGTTTGAAAATGCGGAGTTTTTAGTGCTCGGCACTTTAGAATTAGCTTACCCTGAAAGTCGAGAGGCGATCGCCAGAGCGATCGAACTAGCAGAACGTTACGACGTTAAAATTATACTTGACATCAATTGGCGTCCGGTGTTTTGGCCAAATCCAGACGAAGCAAAAGCACCCATCATACAACTATTAAAAAAAGTAGATTTTCTTAAGTTATCTGACGACGAAGCCGAATGGTTGTTTGGAACTAGCGACGCTGGAGCTATTACCTACCGTCTCGATTCTGTAGAAGGCGTTTTGGTGACGGCGGGCGATAAAGGTTGCGGCTATTGTCTCTCGCAAAATGAAGGAAAAATCCCCGCTTTTGCAGTAGATGTTGAGGATACAACAGGTGCCGGCGACGGGTTTGTTGCTGGTTTTGTGCGGCAGTTGTGCAAGTATGGAATTAAGAATTTAGCAGATCCAGAAATTGCCCAAAACATTGTAACCTATGCCAGTGCCGTGGGTGCGATGACGGCGATGAAGCATGGGGCAATTGCAGCGCAACCAACTGCGGCTGAAGTAGAAGCTTTCTTGTATTTGTACAACAAAAATTAGCACACCAAACCTCTATAGGTTCGTAGTGAGGACTTTAGTCCTCCGAAAGAAGGACTAAAGTCCTCACTACGAACCTGTTTTATTTTGAGATTAACCGCACATCAAATAATTTATAATTTGGCGGACAATTACCTCTAACGGCTGCGAAGCATCTATAATAATTGCATTTTCAGGTTCTTCGAGAGTAGCGAACTGACTTGACAGCAAGTCTGCTTTCATGTAGTGATTTTCGCGAGTTTTTAACCGGGCTGCGAATAGCTCAAAATCACCTTTGAGATAAACTATTTTCATTCGCTGCTTGTCTCGAAACAGCATTTCGCGGTAAGATGCTTTGAGGCCAGAACAAGCTAACACGACATTTTTATTTTCCAACAGCCACCTGTCTATTGTACCTTGCAAGTGCAACAGCCAAGGCAGGCGATCGGCATCTTCTAAAGGAATGCCCCGACTCATTTTCTCTATGTTTCCTGGCGGGTGAAAATCGTCGGCATCGCTAAAATCCCAATTGAGAGATTCCGCTAGCAACTTGCCAACAGTAGTTTTACCCGAACCGGAGACTCCCATCACCATAATAATCATCGCGCCCCTTTACCGAATACTTAGGATTCGATCGAGTTGTGCGATCGACAAACCGAGTTTCTCAAGTTTTCCGATCGCTCCTGCACCAGAAAAACTTCAAGAAACCCAGTCTATTTCTAATTCTAGATCAAATTTCTTCCATAGTCGGTCTAATGAAATTATAAGCCAAAACACCGATAATTCCACCAATCACCGGGAATACAATAAACGCCCACAACTGTTGGATTGCCCATGTTCCTTGAAAGAGTGCCACACCAATACTTCTAGCCGGGTTGACGGAAGTATTGGTGATGGGAATTCCGACTAAGTGAATCAACACCAACATCAAGCCGATCGGAATTCCGCCCAAACCGACAGGATATTTGGGATGGGTAGTACCCATGATGGTAAATAATAGAAAAGCCGTCAGTACAATTTCCGTCAAAGCTGCTGCCAAAAGTCCGTAACCCGTGGGAGAATGTTCTCCAAAACCGTTAGACGCAAATCCCGAAGCCGCCGCATCAAAACCAGGTTTTCCTGATGCTATCAGATACAAAACAAGACCGCCTAAAATTCCGCCGACAATCTGACCTCCTATATAATAAGGAAGCAAAACAGCATCGATCAGTTTAGCAACTACTAAGCCGATGCTTACCGCTGGATTGATGTGGCATCCAGAGATAGGCCCGATCGTATAAGCCATGACTAAGAGGGACAAGCCAAAGGCGATCGACACTCCCAAAAAGCCGATTTTGTCTCCAGCTAAAACTGCACTGCCGCATCCACCTAATACCAGCACAAAAGTGCCTAAAGCTTCAGCAACTCCAATTTTTATCTTTTTGTTCATGCTCACACTCTCTAAAGTTTTAGGGTTAATTATGCACCCTGACTAACCTGCAAGTCTAAAAGTTAGAGTTACAAATTGTTTCCACCAGCGCAATCATACTAATAGAAACCTTTAGCAATGTCTAACTCTAATTTCTAGAAATTGTATAGATTTAACTGAGATTGCGGAATTTGAAATCAATAAAGTCTGCTCAAATTTACTACCTTATGCAAAGAATGTCAACACTTAGCTGATTTTTTGTATCAATTGTGCGATTTAATTGTCAACACTTAGATTTTTTGTATAAATTGTGCATCTAGTAGTTATTCAATTCAGAATAATTTACTTGGGTTATTGCCTAAGTTTGCGATCGCGATTTTACTGATTGTTGCTGTGCAAGCCGATCGCACTTACAGCTAAAACATCCGCGCCAACAGGCTTAAATTCATCCCGTAGGGTATACCACAAGCACCTTCTGGGGTTGTGGCACACCACACACAAACTACTTTCTAACGCAGGAATTCGCGCGGATCTGTGACGTGTCCAGTCAGCGCCGAAGCCGCCGCCGTGTAAGGCGAAGCTAGATAAACTTGTGCTTCTTTGTTCCCCATCCGGCCGGGGAAGTTGCGGTTAGTTGTAGACACGCAAATTTCCGGTTCGTTCATCCGCCCGAAAGTATCTTTTGGCCCGCCCAAACAAGCGGCGCAAGAAGGTGCGGCTGGTTCGATGCAGCCGGCTGCTAAGAAGATTTCCGAAAGCGTTTGACCGTCGTATTTGGTGACAAATAAATCTTCGTAAACTTTCTGAGTTGCCGGTACTAAATACGTCGGAACTTTGACTTGATTTCCTTTGAGAATGCGGGCGGCACTCAAAAAGTCGGAGGTTTTGCCGCCCGTGCAGGAACCGATGTAAACTCGATCGATCTTGACATCGCTGCAATTGCGGGCCAAGTCGCGGTTGTCGGGGGAGTGCGGTTTGGCGACGACTGGTTCTAATTTACTGACATCGTAGGTGCGATCGCTATAAAACTGAGCGCCCTCATCGCTGTAAAATGCCTCAAACGGCACATTAGTGCGAGGATTAACGTAATCAAACGTGGTTTTGTCCGCAGCCACCGTGCCATTTTTGCCACCAGCTTCAATCACCATATTGCACAGCGTCATCCGTTCTTCCATCGTCAAACGTTCCACTGTATCGCCCGCAAATTCCATCGATCGATAGTTAGCACCGGCAACGCTGATATCGCCTATAATTTGTAAAATCAAATCTTTTGCTAACAAATAATCTGGCAATTCGCCGTTGAGCACAAACCGCATCGTCGCCGGCACTTTAATCAGCAATTTGCCGGTTCCCATGATAAAAGCCGCGTCGGTATTGCCGATACCGGTGGCAAATTGTCCGAAAGCACCGGCATTGCAAGTGTGGGAATCTGTACCGAAAAGCACTTCGCCCGGGCGCGTGTGGCCTTCTTGGGCGAGGGCGATGTGGCAAACTCCTTTATAGTCGGGGTTAGCTTTGAAGTTCGATCGATCCGTGATGTCGTAAAAGTATTTTATCCCTTGTTCTGCGGCAAAATCGCGGAGAATATCGACGTTGCGGTTAGCGCGTTCATCGTTAGTGAAAATGTAGTGGTCGGGAATTAAGACGATTTTGTCGGGATTCCAGACTTTAGCATTATCGCCGAATTCCTTTTTGAATACGCCAATGGTGCCCGGCCCGCAGACATCGTGGGTCATCAATACGTCTGTTTCTACCCAGATGTTGTCTCCGGGCTCGACTTTGGTGCGGCCCGATGCTTTGGCCAAGATTTTTTCGGTGATGGTCATTCCCATAGTGCGATCGCTCTTTTTCGTGAGATGCTACAAGTGTATTGTAAGCGAAACATTCCCTGTTACCGAGGATACTGACGCAGGAAGATGTCTCGGATGTACTTCCAACTTGAGAGAAGCGTCCAGTTCGATCGCAGTTTTCTATTGCATCTAATACAAATTGTAGGGCGAGCAATCCCCACCTTACGAAATTATGCGTAATGTTATGTGTTGTTAAATAATTCGAGTTAATTACTGTAGTTTAGGGCTTGCTGAAAAATCAATCACATATTGCGTGGCATAGGTTTAGATGGCGCGAGGGAGAAAAAAGTGCAAGATAAACAGGTAATATAGATCAAAAC
>RDXX01000143.1 GCA_004292955.1 Oscillatoriales cyanobacterium
ATTACCAATTACCAATTACCAATTACCAATTACCAATTACCAATTACCAATTACCAATTACCAATTACCAATTACCAATTACCAATTACCAATTACCAACTGCCTAATACATTTGAGATTCAATTTCGTCAAAAGTAACAAAACGTTCACCGGGCAACAAAACGGGATGCGAAGCAAAAATTAGCTGACCTCGATCGCTTCCTTGACTGACAACTACACCGGCAGGACGCTGCATCTGCTCGGAATGCACTTTCAAATACATACCATAGGCCGATCGAGCAACTCGGATCAAATCGGGAGCGATCAAGCTGTGACTTTGGGAAATTTCTATCCGGTGTTCTGAGTTGGGCTGGTATCGGGTCACGGGAAACTTATGATAATGGTATAGGTCTAGCTATTGGTTTTGGCTTGAGATCGATCGAACTTACCTTATTTTTTAAGAATAGACTAGGTGGAAATTAATACATTAACTTACAATCCTCCCTTGGCTGCGATCGAACTGCGACTCCGCGAGCTGCTTTCGGCTGAACTATACGCTGGTGCGTGGGTAGATCCGTCCCCCACGACGTTAATAGGGGTGTTCGAGCACCTGCGGAGTCTCCGCTACATCCTCCACGACTACGTGCCCAGGCCCGTGTCCGAATCTCCGGCCAACCCTGGGGAGGTTCGCTACCAATGGCAAACAGGCACTTTGCTATTCACAGATTTAGCTGGGTTTACGTCGCTGTTGGAAGCAAACACAGCCCAGGGGCGCAAGGGCGCTGAAACGCTGTTGGGGGTGATTAACGACTATTTTGCCTCAATGATTGAAATCGTCAGCAAGTCGGGGGGGGATTTGCTGGAGTTTACAGGAGATGCGCTGCTGGTGCAGTTTCTGGGAGGGATTGACCAAGAGGAGGATACAGCTAGGGCGGTGCGGGCGGGTTTGCGGATGCAGCGGGCGATGGCTAAATTTGCCAATATCGAAACGGCACGGGGTGTTTTGTCTTTGAGGATGCGGGTGGGTATCCATTGCGGTCGCTATATTAGTGCTGATATCGGTACACCGCTGCGGATGGCTCACGTACTGCTGGGGCATTCAGTCCAGCAAGCCAAGCAGGCTGAGGGTTCTGGGACTGTGGGGCGGGTGTGTTTGACTGAAACTGCTAGTTCGTCTTTGGGGGAGCAATTTCGTTTTGAATCGTGGAAACCGGGTTATTTGTTAGTGGCAGATGATTTCACGGACGATCTACTCGGAGAGTACGATATTACTTTGACTGGGCGGCGGATGCCAAGTTCGATATTGCTCGATCGCACGGTATCGGGTTTGGTGAGCGAAATCGAGGAAGCTGTGAAGCGGGTTGAACCCCTTGCTAGTTATATTCCCAAAACCATCTTGAGACTGCTGGTTGAAAATGCCGACAGGCGGAAAATCCCGCCGGATTTTCCCGAACCGACGGTGATGTTTGTCAACTTGATCGGTTTACCGGAGTTGGTGGACAAAGCAACGCCAGCCGAGGAAGCTAATTTGGTATTGGGCTGTTCTCGGGTGTTTGCGCTAATTGATGCTGTGGTGTCCGCGAAAGGGGGCGTCTTGCAAAAAGTAACGGCGCATTTAGACGGTTCGGATATATTGATTTATTTTGGTGTACCGGACGTTCATACCGACGATCCACGTCGCGCGGCGAGTGCGGCGATCGCAATTCGGGATCTAATTGCCAGTTTACCTCCGATCGTTATCGGCGGTGAAAATGTGAAAGTAAGCTGTCAAATTGGGCTGTCTCGGGGCCCTGTGTTTGCTGCTGAGGTTGGGGAACCGCGAGGGCGCAGGGAGTTTAATATCCTCGGCGATACGGTGAATACGGCTGCTAGGCTGATGAGCAAGGCGGGGGAAAATGAAATTTTGATTGGCGAAAGGGTGTTTGAGTCGATCGGGCTAAACTTCGATTGCGAGGCTTTGGGAGCTGTTTCTTTGAAGGGAAAATCTGCTCTGACTCCGGCTTTTGTGTTGCACGGTTCCAAGATGGAGAGGGGGAAAGGCAGCGTTTAAATAAATTTTAAGACCTAGGCAAGTGGTATTATTGGCTACTCGCACAGACTAAACTCCGATCGATATTTCACCGTTCCGCTGCAATCCTGCAAAGCACCTCTTTCTAACTCCAACACCATAAAAGCTTCATCAGGTACATCATATTCGCATCGCAACATCTTGCTACTAGCAGGAACGAACCCGAAACGCGAATAGAAATCAGGAGATCCCAGCACAACCACTGCCTGAAAGTGCGATCGGGCGCACTGTTTTAAACCCTCGCGGATCAGCAGCGATCCGATACCTTGCCGCTGATAGTTTGATAAAACTGCGACTGGCGCCAACCCCAGAATTGACAAAGTGCTAGAACATTCTCCTGCGATGACAACCGGACTGAAGAAAATGTGTCCGACTACTCGATCCGATTGTACCGCAACCAAGGAAAATGTAGATGCAATTCCCCGCAGGCGATCGACTAAATTTGCCTCATTTTCTCGCCCGAATGCCACAATATTGACATTGCGAACAGTTGCTAAATCTTCTGGCTTTTCAGTACGGATATCCATAGCTAATACCAAGAATGAGAAATCAATGCAACGGGTGCATCTCAGTTTTGCATTTAATAGTGCTGTCCCCGCTCGCGTATTATACGATACGCGAGCGGGGACGCTCGCACTATAAGAAAAAAATGCTTTTTATAAAAATGAGATGCTCCCAATGCAAAGATATTGGTAGGGTGTGGATTCCTCGATAGTATCCAAAAAGAGGCGAAAAATCGATCGAGCGACGCACCAACGATATTGGTAGGGTGTGTCGTCCTCGATAGTATCCAAAAAGAGGCAAAAAATCTATCGAGCGACGCACCATAGACAATATTTTATAAAACAAACTCAACATCAATTATTGTAGCAAGGATGTTTGAAATTGGTATAATTCCTGTGAAAGCTACACTCGAATATAGCTTTGCATTCCCTCTGCCGGCAAAACAATCAACCGCTGATTTCTCAAGTCCGGTTCTAAACCCAAATCTTCGAGGGGAATTAAGCCGAGTAAAGGTTCTTCTCCTGCGGGAATTTCTACACAATCATATCTGCCTTCCCGGCCAGCCACGGCAATAGTGACATCTTTGAACAGACGAAATTGTCTGGCTCCTATTGCTGTATTTCCTTGGATTTCACCAACTAGGGTTAAACCTAACTGACTGATAATATCTGCTGGCAAACAGAGTCGAGTTGCTCCTGTATCGACTAAGACGTTATCGATGGTGATAGAGCGTATTTGCTCTGGGGGGATGAACCCTCTTTCTCCCAGGATTTCATCAATGTGATTGGTCACGGTTATTGTTGCGGTAACTCTGCCCATTTTTTTATTTTTTTATTTTTCTATAGAATGTTTTCTGTTTTCGGGTGCATCTGGCGCAAGGCGAATATATCCGTAGGGGCGAAGCATGACCGCATAAAATATGGGATTATAACTAATAACTTATAGGCGGTCATGCTTCGCCCTCTTCCTTGCGCCAGATGCACCCCTGTTTTCGTTGACTTTTGATAGAAAAATATACAACCTAGGGTGCATATTCTATATTTTAACAATATTTGTAACTGAGAGCTATATTTTTATTTTTTGCTGAATTTCTGCTGACAAATGTTGCACATTAATAGCAAAAATGCTCTCTAAATATTGATTGTCTCAGCTTCTTCCATTGTTGTTTAGAAACATCTGCGCGAGTTTTGTCACCCGATGGATCGCGGATAGTCCAAATTGTATCTGCAATGCGATCCTCTTCGAGGGCTCCGCTAACAAGCGATCGCCCGTGAGAACGATAGTCGAAGTCCCAGAAAGCATCACCGGCGCAATCTCCTGGTGTAGCAATCATTTCGCGATCGACTGTACGGCGAATCGCATTCCATTCGCGGATGTAGACAGGAGAATCGTCCGATCGCAATTTGCGATCGCCTAATTGAGGATTAACCTTGTAGAAAAACCAATCCGTAAGATTATCCACGGCTTGAGTTCGTGATTCTAAATCCCGCGCTGTAGCACAGTCTAGATTTGGGCCGAGAAACATGGCAAAAGTTAACATACACACTGCGGAAAACTTCGAGATTGACTCGATCGATCGCGATTTAATTAGCATAGTGATGCGCTCCAGTCTTATAGTCCACAATTAGAAAGAAACATCTCGCGTCGAATTGCTGACCATTCGCTGATGCCAATTTTATCGCTTTTGGGGATTTGCTGTCCAGTCCGTTGAGGATGGCGGCTGTAAAAAATTGTATCTGCAAGGCGATCGTAAGTTTGCTCGTAGGTTTCGCCGTTAATTGTGGTGAATTCCCATCCTGTCTCTCCTGGGGCGGGCCTAAAGCAGACTTCTTGTACCGACTTGACTCGCGGATCGATCGCCTCGCGTAATTTTTGCCATTGATTGCTATATTCGCGATCGTCCGTTTGGAGTTTGCGATTGTTTAGTTGAGGATTTACCCTGTAGAATAGGAAGTCTGTCAATCGATCGACGGCTTGTTCTCGCGATTCGGCTTTGGCTGGATGGGGGCCCAGGAGGAGAAGGGCGATCGCAAAAACACAAACCATTAATAATCTGGAGAGGGGTTTAATTGACAGCGACTTGACTAACATAGCAATTTGGCATTAATTCCTACTGATATCTCCACCATCTTAACCTGCACTTACGCAAGAGTCCAGAAAGCAGATTTTCATCAGAATACTTCGTTACAGTCCGTAAGTAGATGAGTGGGAAAATACATAAGTATGTCATTGCGAGCTCTTAGCGAAGCAATCGCAATCGCTATGATATCATTCCGATACTACCGGAAGTGATACAATTTTCTGTTATTCCTGAAGTTCTGCTAATAACTGTTCCCCGAAAGGATGTTCTTGCAATTTCTCATATGTCAAATCTCCTTTGCTGATGCCTTCCCGACACAATCCAACATAATTTTTCCAACACATGAGAACTTTAGGATGATTTTCTGGCAATTTGGTGCGAATAATTTCCGCTGCATCAAAATACAGCGATTCCGCTTCCGAGTACCTTCCTTGGGATTTATAAAGCAATACGGTTTACTTAAGGTCGAACAAGTGGTACACTAAGTATGATGTATAAAAAAGTAAATCAAGTATAGTGCCGTACAAAAAATTATTATTAGAAT
>RDXX01000038.1 GCA_004292955.1 Oscillatoriales cyanobacterium
AAAAAGCCTCAAATGATTGCAGAGCAATTATTTGAGGTTTTGAGAATTCTGAATTCTTTTGAAATTAAATCCGATCGAATATCTGCGGAATGTGGGTTGAAGATGAATATGCCCAAAATTTTACAGTATCTAATTGAGCTCCGACCAAATCATTTAGGATGGCATTGGGGGCATTAATAATTAAAGAAAGGCTGGGAACTAGCTCAGCGTGAAACAGTAGAACAAATAAGAGAAAACCCATACCTACAATACTTTATAGGCATGAAAGCCTATAGTAATGAATCACCATTTGATTCATCCATGTTCGTTCATTTTAGGAAAAGAATAGGTGTCAATCTAGTCAATAAAATTAACGAAGAAATGGTCAAAGAGCAGACAGAAGTGGCAGGAACTCTCGTCGTAAAAAAGTCATCAGAAATAAGTGAACCCAAAAATCAAGGAAAATTAATATTAGATGCAACCTGTGCGCCAGCCGACCTTAAATATCCGACGGACTTAGGACTATTAAATCAAGCAAGAGAGCATACTAAAAAAATCATAGATGCTCTACACAATCAAATTAAGTCACCCGTAAAAAAAAGCCTCTTGACATATCGAAACAGAGCCAGAAAAGAATACCTAACCATAGCCAAACAACGAAAGCCACGACGAAAATCAAGAAGAAAAGCAATTAAAAAACAACTGCAATACATCCAAAGAAATTTGACGAATATAGAGCGAATGGGTGAGCTACAGTTACTAAATAAATCTCATTATAAAATGCTGTTAGTAGTTGCAGAAGTCTACCGTCAACAGTTGTCAATGTATGAAAAGAAAGAACATAGTATTCCCGACAGAATAGTAAGTTTAAAGCAACCACAGATCCGCCCCATTGTTAGAGGGAAAGCCGGAAAATCCGTTGAATTTGGGGCAAAACTGTCAGCTAGTTGTCGAAATGGGTACGTATTTTTAGACCTACTTAGTTGGGATAATTTCAACGAATCAGGAGACTTAAAGACACAAGTAGAAGCATTTAAACGATTCACCGGATTTTACCCTGAATCAATTCATGTAGATCGGATATATCGAACGGAAGAAAATAGAATTTGGTGCAAATAACTCGGCATCAGAATGAGCGGTGTCCGTCTAGGAAGACCTCCCAAATATCTGAGCAAATCAATAAAAAAACAAGCTCAATCAGACGAGAGAATTCGTAACTTAATTGAGGGAAAATTTGGAGAAGCTAAAAGAAGATTTAGCCTCGGTAGAGTGATGGCTAAACTTAATAATACTTCTGAAACAAGTATCGCTATAACTTTTCTGGTGATGAATCTTTCTGCCCAGAAGAAGGCAGGCTTTTTGGCTTTTTTTCTGTCTATTTCATAACAAAAACCTTTTTGGATATTTTTGGGTTCCAATCATTGGTAAAAGCTATGTTTCGTCATCATAAAATTGACAAAACTTATATTGCCGAGGCGATCTCGAATTGACTTATCTTTCTAAATGCTGTTTTCTGACTTTTTCAGCAAGCCCTACATACCTTTATGAATTGTCAAATGGCAATTCATCAAACAGCGAATCAATATCACTATCCGAATTCGCAACAGGGGGCGAATTAGGGCGAGATTCCGGGGACTTAACAGAATTCACCTTTGCTACAGGTAACTTGGCCACAGATTCAGATTTTTGTAACTTAACTACAGGTAACTCCCCGCCATTTTCGCCATTTTTCCCCGTTTGATTCCACATCATCATTCCCAGTAAACCGTCAACCAAACCGCCGCCGCTACCGTTGCCGCTAACCGCAACATCCGGTACAACTCGCACATGACTGTCACCGATAATTTGCATTAACTGCAAAGCCGTATAACCGGAACCGCCCAAAGCCACAACACCCGCGCGATAAGCTTCAGCTTGAGCATTTCCTTTCACTCGAATAGATTCAGCTTCGCCTTGAGCTTGTTTCACCTGAGAATTCGCTTTTAACTCAGAAATCATCACACCTTGTTCCGATTTCACCATCTCTTGCTGGATCTCAGCTAAAGCAGTTTCCCGCACCAATTGTTGTCGCTGAGTTTGTGCTATTTGCTGCACTTCATAAGTCTTGCATTGTTCCTCTGCAATTTTGCGATCGGTTTGAGTTTGCATCAACTCTGCGGGTGGCAAAATATCCCCGATCAAAGTATCAATTGCTTGCACGTCGTAGGTACGCAAAGCTGCTTTGATATACTCGGCTGCTTCCGCTTGCCGATCGCTCCGGGCGGAGAGAAAATCTAACACAGAATAAGATTGAGCCGAATTGCGGAAATAATTGCCGATTGTCGGCTGCAAAACGTGGTCAACTAAGTTCTGCATCGAACCGACGCGAGAGATGACTTTCGGAGCATCTAAAGCGCCGACGTGAATGATTTGAGCTACTTCTAAATCGAAGGCAAAACCATCTCTAGAACGTACTGTTAAAGATGAAAGTTGAGAATCGTAACTGTGTCTTTCTATTTTGCTCGACCAATTCAAAACAATATTGGTAGTTGGTACTAATTCTACTTTCAAAATGCGAGTGTTCAGCGGATGTTTGCCCGGATAAAGCGGAGTTACCCACACCCCTTTATTCCCGACATTTACTAAGTTGCCGTGAGTGAAAGCAGCGCCGCTGACATCTTCCGAGGTTTGACCCACATAGGAAATCACGGCGCCGACATAGCCGATCGGGATTTCGGTCATCGGCACTTGGTCAACCCCGACAAACCAAGGATTTAAGTTCCACGAACCGGAAAGCAAAACCTGTTCCTGCAAACCGCGCCGCCCGCCAGCAGTGATAAATTTTTGCGAGTTTTGGAAGTTGTCATGATTCGGAACGATCGGGCCGGCAATTTCGCCATCTTGAATCGGAACGCCGTCATAAGTGGTGACAATTCCTACTTTATCCGGGGCAATCGTGTACAGTTTTAACTGTTCGGCTGTCATCCCGTGTTTGGGAGAATTTGCTGCTGTAATTACGGTAAATAATGCCGTGTTAATTCGATAGCTGCCACCAGTCAAAATTCCGAGTTGTCTCCCTTTTTCGCCGCCGCCTTTGAGGAATTTGCGAGCATCTTGAAAATTGTCGCATTCTGTGATTTTGCCGAGAATGCGCTGCGGTGGATTTGACTCGCCGCCTGCTGCGATCACCAGACCAATTTCGCCTTGGGGAACTATCGTCAGAGATTCTTTGCGAACGTTGTACTGCAAAGGCCAATAACCCCAATGCCAACCGGGGGGTAAAGTATCAGCTTGATATCCAGCTTCTCCGTTTAAGGCAATTAAATCGCCTGGGGGTAAAGACTTGCCGCCAAAGCTAAACTTTTTACTGACAATTCCGACTTCGCGATCGCCAATTACGACTAATCCGCCAAAAAATAGCGGTAGCACTAGAATAACTATCATACCGCCGATCGCGATCGGGATAAATCCACCCCCATCGAGCTGCATTCTCTGCACGGGAACAGTGGTACGCAACTGCCCTAGCTGCAACCTAGAATCAGGTTTTGCTGCTAGCTGAGTCGAGGTTTGTGTTAGGGGGATATCGCCAGCAGCCGTTACTGGCGAGGGTTTCAAAGTGGTAATTGCACTGAGAGCTAAAGATGCAGAAACAGCGGCTGCTAAATGTTTTAAAACCCGAATGTTGAGTTGAGATTTAGGCAAAAGTGAATAAAGCATTTTTTTCATACAAGCTGTAGAGTCTTATTACATCCAGCTTAGCCTTGATTCCAAAGTGGGTACATAAAACTTATTGAAATTCTGCGGTTATTTTTGTGCGAAAACAGGTTTTCCAGTCAATACAGACTGTTTGATAATACCAGCCGATCGCTTGACTCTCGGGCGATCGCTCTTTTTTAAGATGACTTTCTTAAAAGTTGTTTGATAAGATAGAAAGTAACCGCAATTCTATTGTTTGCCATGACGCTGAAAGAATTAGAGCCTCAATTGCTGGCACTCTCTGACGACGAAAAAGCTCAAGTGGTTCAACTGCTATCCCAAGGGAAAATTAGTCCTTGGCGCGGTATTGAAAAAACGCCTGGTGTTTGTGGTGGCAGTGCCTGCATTGCTGGAACTCGCATCACCGTTTGGGGGCTTGTAGAAGCTCGTCGGATTGGCTATAGCGAAGCCGATTTACTCACAAGCTATTTATCGCTATCTGCTACTGATATTGCCAACGCTTGGGCTTATGCTGAAGCCTTTCCCGATGAAATCGAAACCGAAATTCGGGAAAACGATGAAGTCATGTACGAGGATTTGTAGCAGATGGCACGTCTCTATGCCGATGAGCAATACCCCTATCCTGTTGTAGAATTACTGCGAGCTTTAGGTCACGATATTTTGACTGTCCAAGAAGCAGGCAGAGCTAATCAAGGAATTCCTGACTCGGATGTTTTAGCTTTTGCCAGTAGCGAAAAACGTGCCGTGATTACTGAAAACCGTAAAGATTTCTTTCGGTTGCATCGCATACAGCCCCTTCATGCTGGCATTATCGCCTGTACGAACGATCGCAATTGGGAAGCGCTGGCTAACCGAATCAATGCGGCTATTACAGCAGCAGAATCTTTGGAAGGTAAACTGATTCGTGTTGTTCGTCCTGCTGTGTGACGGTAGTTACTAATTTGTAGGGTGCGTCGCTGAGAAAAGAAACCGGGTTTTTATCGAATCTGTCGGCTGCGACGACATATCTGGGCAAAAACCCGGTTTCTAGAGCTTCACGCGCAAGTCCTATTTAAACAAATTGACCGCTTGTCGTCGATCGCACGCGGCGAATCCCAATCACCGAAGGCATCGGCGATCGGCGCCTGTCATTCTCAATATTACTCGGCCACAAACTGCCGCGAGCAACAGTCCGAGTTTGATTGAAAACAGCACCACTCAAATCCAACATTTCAATTTGGCGGCTGAGTACAGTACCATCATCGATCGGGCAATCTTCCCCCGGATGTTGCACCGCAACTACCAGCGTATCTCCGATGAAAGTTGGTCCAGTAATTTCGCATCGGTTCGGGCCTTGAGCAAAAGGAATTACAGTTCCTGCATTCGGGCCGGAAGTCGGAATGTAAAACAGCCAATTGTTGCCAAAAACACCAGTAAACTCCGACACATTACCCGTCTTTTTGTGGTCGATCGTCGCTTGTTTTGCCGCAGCACCGACATCAAAACCATTGTGCGTGCTAGTAGACATATCGGTGACACCCCAAATATTACCTTGAGTGTCAAAAGCCAAATTGTCTACACTAGCAAATCCCGCCCCAGCTACTGCACCGGCCTCTCCACCTTGAGCAAAACGCTGCCAGCGGAAAGTCAAACCCGCACCGTCGGAACTATCTTCAATAATTTTGTAAATTCCTCCAGACTGCTGGGTGCTATTGAGCGCGGCAGTGTATTTAGCAACAGTAAAAATGCGAGAATCTGGATAACCGTCGCTACCCGGTGCGGCGTCAGTATAAGCAATGAAAACTTCCTTGGTAGTAGGATTAATTTCCAAATCTTCCGGTCGCGCCGTCGGAGTGCCACCAATTAAATTAGCAGCTAAAAAGGCATCAACTAAAACTGCACCTTGGCTGGTATAGAAATTAGCCAGACTTTTATTTCTGTAGCCAGCAAGTGTTGTTGCTTCATTAGTTATATCCGCTACAAATGAACCACCATCTTCAGTTTGACCTGCAATTCCGGCGCGTTTGGGTAAGCGAGTATTAGCATCTCTTTGAGCTTTGCCAAAACTTGCTAATTCCGCTTCGCCAAGTTTACTAGGACGTATCGGATTCGTCGGGCTATTTAATGCTAGTGGCAACCATCTTCCAGCACCGTTACGGTTGTATTGGGCGACGTATAAAGTGCCATCTTCAAACAAGCGGCTGTTGCTTTTATCTGCGGGATTGGTGACAGTACCGTTGCTAACAAATTTCCAGGTGTGTCCGCCGCGCCGATCGTCTCCCATGTACACTACTAACTTGCGGCCTGCTTCGGCGCGAATCGCGACGTTTTCGTGGCGGAAACGGCCTAAAGCGGTGTGTTTGCGGGGGCGGAAATTCGGATCTTGGAGATCGACTTCTACCATCCAGCCGTATTTTTCGCCGACTAAGCCGAATTCTTCGCCCGTCGTGCCCTTGGCGTAGCCCGTTTGGCCGCCGTTGGGTTTGACGTTTTCCTGAACTCCGACGAAGAATAGTTCGCTACCTTGGAAGTTTTCTTCGGCGGAGAGGATTGTTCCCCACGGGGTTGTGCCGCCGGAACAGTTGTAGGCTGTACCGACGATCCGGTTTCCGAGCCCGTCGCTGTTGACTTGGGCGAAGACTTGGGTGGCTGCGGGGCCCGTACCTGTGAGATATTTGTCGTCGCCTCGTCTGGTTCCCCAGGAGGTGACATCTTTGTATTTGTCCGCACGCTGGCTGTTGATTCCGAGGCCGGAAAGTCCGTGAATGCGTCGGTTGAGGGAATCGCGGGCGATCGCCCTAAAGCGTCCATCAGCTTGTTTGGTGATGCGGACGATCGATCCACCGAGATTGTATAGAAATTCGCCGAGGGTAGCGCGATTTTTTACGGATAAGTCTAAACCGAGGACAGCGCGATCGGTTGCGGGGAAAGATGCCACATCTGCCGGCGCTTCCGGTGCCACTTTCGACATCGGGAAGGATATGTATTCGTGGTTAACCCAGAGATAGCCATCGTCATTGCTGCCGCGAATCTCTACGAAGCCGGTGTAGTCGTTGTTGTAGCCAAAATAGTCTGCCGAATCGGGGAAAACTCGATCGCCCCAGCGAAGAATCACGTACCGTTCGTATTCCGGCGGGACAACCACATCGTCAACTACGTTGTAGCTGGTTAATCTAGTATTTTGCGAGGCCGCCATTACCGTACCCTGTCCGTTCAATGCAGTAGGCATAAAGCTCGACAATTCTTTATAAACTGGCAGTGGATGAGGTAGTCTTAACGGAGTGAAAGATAGAGGACTTAAGGCAGCTTCGGCCGAGGTGGAATTGATGCCGAATAGTTTTTCAGTGAGTTGAGGCGCAAGCACAGTCGTAGCTGCACTGCTACCGAAGAAAATTAACAGTTGTCGGCGAGTTATTTTAGACATAAATTCCTATTCAACCCAACATCCCTAATCATGATTTACCTAGAAATTTATCACTGTTAAATTAAGGGAAGTTAACCTTAAGGTTAATTAAAATTGGGAGATATTTAGGTTAACAAAAGGTTAACTGTTGTCTGTTAACTGTTGTCAGTAGTAACCAATAACCAGTAACCAATAACCAATAACCAATAACCAATAACCAATAACCAATGCCCCATGCCCCATGCCCCATGCCCCATGCCCCATGCCCAAATTCTTCAATCATCTCGAAAAGCCGGATCGTTTTGTCGGGATGCAGGCCGGCTGGGGGCGGGCACGTTAATAGTTTGCGATCGCCCTGAATTTCCCGACGAAATATAGCTATCTCTGAATCCCAGCAGGTATTGAGAATCAGCAAAATATCTAGTCCACTGTTCGATTCTCGAATCTTTCTGCCACTGGCTGCGGGATACTCTCGATCGCAAAACCGGAACTCTTTGTCGGCTGCGATCGGCTGTAATGATGATGGTAACTTCTGTTAACGCCGGATTTTCTTGAAACTCGCGGGCGATCGACAATGCGGCTAAATCTTCCGCCTGCTGAACTAAACCCGCGAAAGATTGACTATCGTCCGAATTTAAGGTAAGGTACGTTTCCTTAGCTTCTGCTAAACCGATCGATACACTTGTTGTTAAATTGATAGTTACTAGCATAATGGCAGAGAAAAGCCGACGGTGTAAACTCATTAATTTTTAAATTAAATACTGAAAGATTTATCAATTATAATCAACAACAATTAAAAGTCTATTAAGCTTTGATTAAATTCCCAATGACCAATGACCAATGACCTGTTTGCCCAATTCCCAATTCCCAATTCCCAATGAAATCAACAAAATGTGCGATCGCCCTTGGCAGCAATTTAGGCGACTCCCTCGCCACGCTCAAAAGCGCGATCGCAACTCTCAACAACACCCCCGGAATCGCCGTAAAATCCCATTCTAGCTGGTATCAAACCGCCCCCGTAGGGCCGCCGCAACCCGATTACATTAACGCCTGTGCCATCCTAGAAGTTACGCTACAACCACAACAATTGCTAGCAACTTTATTAGAAGTTGAAATAAAATTTAATCGGATTCGCCGCGAAAAATGGGGGCCGAGAACCCTCGACCTGGATTTGCTGCTGTACGATGATTTAATCCTAGAAACTCCGACACTGACTTTACCTCATCCCCGGATGACCCAAAGAGCTTTTGTATTAGTACCTTTGGTAGAAATTGCGCCGGATTGGGCGCATCCTGTGACGAAAAGTGCGATCGGCCAAATCCTGAAAACCGCAGACTGTTCCGGAGTGCAAAAAATGAAAGTGTAGAAAATGAGCAAAATTCAGGGCGGCGATCGCCTATGATGTCAAATCCGTTGGCATCGGAATTATGTAGTGCGAGCGTCCCGCTCGCGATTTGGGTAGCGAGCGGGACGCTCGCACTGACAGCATCCAAATTATTATTCCGATGCCACCGGAAACGATATCATGTCTTAAATCGGTGCAATCAAACATTATTCGCTTCTCACTTATGTCGATCGGTCAAGAACTACCCCAACTCCTCAAACAGCGCCTATTTTACCAAGGGCGCAAATTCAACTTTGATGTAGCCAGCCTCCGCCTTCCCAACGGTTCCGAAGGCGATTGGGAATGTATTCGCCACCCAGGCGGAGCACTAGCAGTTCCCGTTACCCCCGAAGGTAAACTCGTCTTGGTGCGACAATACCGCTTCGCCGCCAAAGGGCGGATTTTAGAATTTCCCGCAGGTACAGTCGAAATCAATGAAAACCCCGCCGAAACTATCAAACGGGAAATCGAAGAAGAAACCGGATATCGCGCCGGAAAATGGCGGGAATTAGGCAAATTTATGCTAGCACCCGGTTATTCTGACGAAATCATTTATGCTTTTTTAGCACAAGATTTGGTCAAACTAGAACAGCCGCCAGAACAAGACGATGATGAAGACATGGAGACAGTTTTATTCACTCCAGAAGAATTAGAAAAAGCTATCTTAGCCGGGGAACCAATTGATGCGAAATCTATTTCTAGCTTCTTCTTAGCGCGTCCTTTTTTGACTTAAAGCAAAGTTGTTCAGTTGACAGTTGACAGTTGACAGTTGACAGTTGAGGAAGGAAGAGGATTGGAGTAATAAATAGTCTGATTTTAATTTATCCCGATCGGGGAGAGGCTTTCAACCAATTCTTTCTGGTAACCAGCCCCCGGATTCATTGATTCGCATCTTGAACCGGGGGAATGAGCGGGATAGAGACTATGAAAAGCTCTGCATTCTAACAATCCCCGGCTCGATCCGTGGGAGTCAATCTAAAATCTAAAATCTAAAATCTAAAATCTAAAATCGAATGTCTGATTTAATTTTATTTTGGCACCGTCGCGACTTGCGTATTTCTGACAACATTGGACTCGCAGCAGCACGCCAGCAAAGTCCGAAAGTAGTCGGGATTTTTTGTCTCGATCGCAATATACTCGATCGCGATGACGTAGCGCCAGCCAGAGTCACCTATATGATCGGCTGCTTGCAAAAACTCTCCTCACGTTACAGCGAAGCAGGCAGCCAATTACTAATAATTCAAGATGACCCGCGTATGGGAATACCGAAATTAGCCGCGGCACTTAATGCTAAAGCAGTATTTTGGAACAGAGATGTAGAACCCTATGCAAAAGAGCGCGATATATCCGTATCAAACGCCCTCCAACAAGCAGGAATAAAAGTTAAAAATTTCTGGGATCAAGTTCTGCACGCCCCGGACGAAATACGGACTGGTACAGGGAATCCCTACACAGTTTATACACCATTTTGGAAAAAATGGAACAGCCAACCAAAAGCCCAAGCTGTAGAGACACTGCCGATAAATTATCCGCAATTAATGACGGGATTAACCGCAGAAGAACAAGAAATAGCCAACCAAACAGGTGCCATGAAAACACTGCCAACGGCCTTGAGTTTGGGATTCATTTGGGAAAATCCATTAGTAATAGAACCCGGAGAAGGTGCCGCGCAAAAAAAATTAGAAGAATTTTGCGAGAACGCTATTTACGAATATCAAGAACAGCGCAATTTCCCCGCAAATAAGGGTACATCAGAACTCAGCGCCGCCCTCAAATTTGGTGCAATAGGCATCCGCACTGTTTGGCAAGCTACCCAGATAGTAATGGACACTTGCCGCAGCGAAGAAGCCTGCACAAGTATCCGCACTTGGCAACAGGAAATAGCGTGGCGGGAATTTTACCAACACGCGATGTATAACTTCCCTGAATTAGCAGATGGCCCCTACCGTAAAGCATTCAAAGACTTTCCCTGGGAGAACGATGAAAAGCTGTTTCAAGCTTGGTGCAGGGGCAAAACTGGCTATCCAATTATTGATGCGGCAATGCGGCAGTTAAATCAAACAGGTTGGATGCACAATCGATGTCGGATGATAGTTGCTAGTTTCCTCACCAAAGATTTAATTATTAACTGGCAGTGGGGCGAAAAATACTTCATGCAAAAATTGATTGATGGCGACCTTTCTGCTAACAATGGCGGCTGGCAGTGGAGTGCATCGAGTGGCATGGATCCGAAACCTTTGCGAATATTCAATCCCGCCAGTCAAGCTCAAAAATTTGACCCGGAAGGGGAATATATTCGGCACTGGGTTCCAGAATTGCGCCGAGTGGATACTAAGCTTTTGCTAACTGGAAATATTTCGCCTATAGAACGTCGGCTGCTTCATTATCCAGATCCGATTGTAGATCACAATCAACAGCAGCGCAAGTTTAAGGAACTTTTTAAACAGCAAAAAATCGTTGAGTAAGTAGATGATTTTTTGTTTGTAGTGAGGACTTTAGTTTTTTTAATAGGTGTTCATTATTAGGTACGTTGTTGCGATTCAGCGCTCTTTATCTATCAATGAGGTTTACTTAAGATTGTCCTTCGAGAGGAACGAAGCAAACTGTATCTATTTTTCATAGAAGTTTCACGAGTAGCACTCTTAAGTGAACTGTATTGCTCTATATATAAGAAAGAGCGCTGAAGCGCAACTACGTACCTTTGACTACCAGTTTTCAGTTAACTGTATTGCTCTATATATAAGAAAGATAAGAAAGAGCGCTGAAGCGCAACTACGTACCTTTGACTACCAGTTTTCAGTTAACTGTATTGATCTATATATAAGAAAGAGCGCTGAAGCGCAACTACGTACCTTTGACTAGCAGTCTTAAGTGAACCGTACTGCTTGATGTATAAGAAAGAGCGCTGAAGCGCAACAACATACCTTAATGCACAAGTTATAATAAATTTAAATAAATCGGAGGTTGAAATGGTAACGCTGCAATTAAGGCAAATCAGTGTGCCGCCAGGACATAGACTGCTGTTGAACGATGTCAACTGGCAGGAATTTGAGGCGATTTTAGAGGAGTTCGGAGAACACCGTGGCTCTAGAATAGCTTACAGTCAAGGAACTTTGGAGATTAGGATGCCCCTACCAGAACATGAGAAGGCTAAAATTATTATTGGCTATTTAGTAAAAATTTTGTTTGAGGAACTTGAAATTGACTTTGAACCATTTGGTTCGACGACTTTCAAACGAAAAAGTATGTTGCAAGGAATTGAGCCTGATGAATGTTTTTACATCCAGAATTACGCTCGAATTATTGGCAAAAAGCGCATCGACTTAACTGTCGATCCGCCGCCGGATTTAGCAATTGAAGTCGATCTCACTTCCAAGACTCAACTGGATGCTTACGAGGCGCTGGGAGTCCCGGAAATCTGGCGCTATGAAAATAAAAGGCTTGAGATTAATGTTCTTGAAGATGGGAAATATGTTGAATCGGAATTTAGTCCGATATTTCCCAATCTGCCAATTATTGAAGCGATTTCTCAATATTGCGAACAAAGTCAAACCGCGGGGACGAGTCAAACTCTCCGATTGTTTCGCAAATGGGTTAGAGAGCAAGTACAAAATTGATATGAAATCTTCTGTTTTTTGACACCAAGCGTTATCATCCCGTTATATTGTTAATTTCGCTGTTGGGAAATTGAGAGAGAATAAGGGTGTTGACCTTGCGATCGATCGCCCACGAAAATCACGTAAGTCCCCTTGTCTCCATAACCAGAAAATTCTACATTCCCCGCAGCAGCATTCGCCGGTAGGACGCAGAAACGACCCCTCGGCCCCTGAATCATCAAACTGGGAGCTCCCGCAGTTTGTACTGCAATCCGCCAGTAAGGCAAATCCTGCGTTACTTCGATGACTTGGTTGGGGCCTTGGGCCACGAAACCGCAGTCGCCACTATTGTTCGGGCCGCCGGAAACTCCCGAAACTCTCAGCGGTTCGGGAAATCCTGGAGCAATTTGCAGCGGTTGGCTCCGAATAGCTCCGGCATCCGCTAAAATCATTGCCAAGGCTACGGTTACGATCGGGCTAAACCACCGTTTGTCGCGATCGCCCGCACAGTGTATCTTCATATTTCCTCACACAATGGGATTTAGTCCTACTTCTTTAGACGATAGATGATAATTGCGGTTCCAAACACGTGGATCTCAATCAAGTAAAATCTACCTAATTAAAGTAAAATATAGATCGCTAACAAGCTTGCTGTGTATGTCTTTGACAGTTGACAGTTGACAGTTGACAGTTGACAGTTAACTAATGACCAATGACTAATGACTAATGACTAATGACTTCTTCCTTCTAATTAACTACTGAATTTTTTTATGAATCCTCAAAATAACTTCAATTGGCAGCAAGCGATCGGAGAACTCAAAGCTAAACTAGAACGATCGCCTCTCATCCAACAAAATCCAGACAGCTATCAAGCGATCGGAACCTTCTACAATCAATCTCTAGAGAAGTTTCAGAAACTCCCCAAACCGGGACAGGTGGCAGTCTTTGCCGTCGGAGCGATCGTTGTTCTGACAGTCTTCAATAGTATCGTACAGCTACTTTCCGCCGTGATGACTCTTGGCGTTCTCGGAGTGCTAATCTACATAGCGTATAAATTGGCAATATCTCCTGATTCCTCCAACTAAGGATTAACAATAGGAAATTATAAATATGTCTAACCCAACTGCACCCGGTGATATTAATCAACCCGATCCGTCTTGGCAAAGACAATCCCAGCCAATGCCACTGCTGGTTCGCCGGTGTGGCGCTTGGGCTGTTGAAATTTCGTTAATCGCAGTTAGCGCCCTGGTTCCCTTCAGTATCGGGGCAATGGTTAACAAAGAAGCTCAAACCGTGCCACTCAATCCGTCGGTAGCAGCAGCATCGGAAACTGTTGCGCGTGTTTTGGCTATCCCCGTGCGCGATCGCAACCCCAGAGTTGCACCCCTAACTAATCTATTCTGGTCGGGGGCGCTGCTGGCGCCGGCAGCTTTAGCGGCGTGGCAGTTGTTTTTGCTCGCCAGAACCGGTCAAACTCTCCCGAAACGCTGGTTCGGGGTGAAAGTTGTCACAGCCTCGGGTACTCCTCCGGGTTGGGTGCGAGTGCTGGTTCGCGAAAGTTTGGGGCGCTGGGGAGTGCCTCTGGGCGTCGCTTACGGGGTTTGGCGCTTGACTGGCGCGTTTCCAGATTTAATCATTTTAGGGGCGTTGAGCGGCTTGGCAGTGCTGGCAGATGGCGCTTTTGGATTGCGCTACAAACGGCAATCGGGGCACGATCGCCTTGCGAATACTTTGGTGGTCAATAGTCGTGAAGCGAAGCTATCCCGTAGGGAATCGCACCAACTGTCACCCAATCCTGTCCAGAGTCAAGATTGGACTGAGGAAGACGCGCAAATTGCGGCTTTGGTTTTGACTCCAGAAACCAATATGAAAGAAGATCCGAGTCTGTGGAATTGGATTCGCCAACATCCAGGCACAACTTTAGTGATAGTTACTATTGGCAGTGCGGGATTGATTTTAAGTTTGTTTGTTGGCACTCTGATCTACACTCAAAGTCAAGCTAATTTGCGGGATTCTCGGCAGCGGAATGACGAATTATTTGTAGCTTTAGTTAGCAAATTGTCTCCTGCTTCGGCTAGCGGAACATCGGGGAGGCGATCGGCTATTTTGGCTTTGGGGGCGGTGGAAGACTCCCGCGCCGTACCCCTGTTAGCGGATTTGCTGGCTCAAGAAGAAAGCAAGGCGATGCTGGACGCGATCCAGCAAGCTTTAGTCAGTACCGGGCCGAAAGCTTTACCTGACTTGCAGCGGTTGAACCAAGCCCTCAGCAATGACCTCGAATCCCTGCGCTACGGTGGAAAGACTCCGGAACGCGAGTTAGCGGCTACCCGTCAGAGAACAGTGCAAAGGGCGATCGGCAAAATTCTCACAGTGTATAGCAGCCAGCTCAACGGTGCAGATTTGAGCCGCACAGATTTAGGTCAAAGTCCTGCCGGCCCCGGTCAGTTTACTTTAGTATTAGACAAAGTTGACTTATCAGGAATTAAGCTGAGAAAAACCAATTTAACAAATGCCAGCTTGCAGGGAATTCGCTTTTATGGCACCGGCGAAGACAGGCGTCCTGGCACATTTGACGATTGGATTTCTGACTTAAGCGAAGCTAATTTTGAAGGAGCAAATTTAACCGGAGCATCTTTTAACAGCGCCATAATGAACCGCACTACTTTTGTGCGCGCTGTCCTGAGCAAAGCTAATTTGTCAAATGGAAATTTGAATGGAGCTAATCTTAGCAACAGTCTTTTAATTGGGGCGAATTTGCAGCAAGCAATGTTAAAAGAGGCAAGCTTTACCGGGGCAGATATCGGCAGCGCGAATTTTTCGGGAGCCAATTTAGAAAGTGCGCGTTTGAGCAAAGTCAAGGCTCAAGGCACTCAGTTATCTTTAACAAATTTGTCTAAATCGGAATGGCAAGGTGCTGATTTGTCCGGTGCTGATTTGAGCGGCGCAAATTTACAAAATGCTGATTTAAGTTCGGCTAAACTTGCCAACGCGAATTTAAAAGATGCTCGATTGCAAGATGCTAATTTGCGGAATGCGGACGTGAGTTCGGTTGATTTTAGAGGTGCGAATTTAGCGGGAGCTAATTTTCAAGGCGCTGTTTTCCTGGGGAAGGGGACTTCGGATCAGTTTATTCAAAGTCAGGCTGGTAGCAAATCAGGTCGATTCCAAGGTATTAATTTTGCGGAGGTTAAGAATTTAGATCAAAGTCAAATTGCTTACATTTGTTTGCAGGGAGGGACTCATCCGAAGTGCCCGCCAAAAAATTAAGACTTGGTTCGTAGTGAGGACTTTAGTCCTTCTTTTTTGCGGGCTAAAGCCCTCACTACGAACCTTTATTTTTCTGTCTTTTGTTTGGTAGGATGGATGGCTCCACATACTACCAATTAGATAAGAAGGGCTGAAGCCCAACAACGTACCTTATAAGAAGGGCTGAAGCCCAACAACGTGCCTTACCTTTTGAGAAGTGCTATATTATGCAATAGCATCGGCACTTACAAGAGTCTCGAATTGTGCTAATAGCATTCCATCAGTGTTATTTGCAACTCCAAAAATTTTAGGTAACTGGCCTGTTTCAACTAGAACTTGTCTGACTTCTCGGTTAGATATATCGGCTAAATTTTTGTTATTGAGAATGGCATTAACGGCCGCAATACCGACACCTTGACCAACTGCTACATTGAATTCTACAATTCTGCCCACAGCACAAGCAAGCCCTTCAAATCCAGAACAGGGACTGACAACTGCCAGGTTAGGAACATTGTTCATTAATGCGTGGCGGATGCCAATATTGAAGGTAGGCTGTTGGAACATCAGACTTTTAAACCACCCTCGACTCTTTGCTTTGTCGCCAATCCCCGGAATGCCTCCCCGGACATCAAAATGATAGCTAAATGTTCCCAGTGCTTCAGTAGCTGGTACGCCACCACGCAGCATTTGTGCGCCTATTAAAGGTTCTACAACTCCCGTCACATTCCCGGCGTGTCTGATATAAAGTTCTGAAGCCGGAGTAACATAGGTAGCCCCCAAACTTTTCAGCCAAGTGGTCAGAAATGACATCTCTTTTTGCATATTAGCTGTGGGTTTGCTCCCGTTTCTCGCTAAGGCTTCTGCTTCGCTACCAGTGACTGCAAATAACAGCGCATTCCACGAAAGTCTTTCGTCTGGAAGTATGGCGATATTTCCTTCGTCTAAAATTATGCCAGTTTCAGAAAAAGATAGCTTTCTGCCTCTAAAAGAGTGGTATGCTACAGACAAAGCTGGCGATCGCACATCAATGTAATCGTTGCCCGCCCACAGAGTTTTGAGATTTCCTCTGGTGTCGATCATTTCCAGGCGGAGTTCTTCTGCTAGCTTGGCATCTTTCCCCGCAGCAGACAGCAAAAATTTTTGAGCCTCAGAATCGGCAAGGTTTGTGAAGCGTTTTAGATAAATATAATCGAGTTCTTTCAGTCTTCTGACACTGAGTCCTTGAGTTTCAAAAACTAGGGTGACTGGAAGTTCTGAGTTAGGCAAACCAAAGGTTTCAAATCCATTCAGCTTTCGCACACCTGCCGCTTGAGCTAATTCGCCATTGACAGTGGCATCAATAAATTGTTTTGCTACATAAACTGTCCCTTTTGAGGTAATTATGCTAGTAATTTTTTTGCCTTCTTTATTGATTGATTTAATTTCTACTTTGCCCAGGAGTGCAACTCCTGCTTGTACCAGCATTGCTTTCAGGGCTGCGGTGGCTTTGCTGGGGTCAAGGGCGATCGCGCTGACACCAGATTTTTGCAGGAATTCTTTATAGATTGTCGGCGGTGAACCGAAGGGGTCTAAATTTAAAGATTGTTGGAGTTCTTGACTAACCTGACTTCGATCTAAATAAGCGAGGCCGCCTCTGACTAAATGTCCGCCAATTCCTTCTTGCAAGCTTCCTTTAGACATCAGCAAAACTCGCGGATAAAGCTTTGTCCGGCGGCGGTATTCTCTGGCTGCTGAGATAACAGCTAGAACTCCTGGAACTTCATCACCAAAGCAGATGATATCGTAAGAACGTAGATCCATGAGCATTATTTAATCACGTCTCCCGATCGCCATTTTGTCGATCTGCATCTCAATTTTTGCCATCAAACTCTCTGTCTGTTCCAAATAAGGCCGCATCTTTCCTAATTTTTTTGATAATTTTCACACATTTCGGGACGCAAAAATCGGGATTTTCGGGAAAATCTTGCGTTTAGGGCGATCGCGATCGGTGAAAAAACTCGGTTGGCGATCGCCCGCAGGCTGCGTCATTCTGGCACTCTTTCCTCTCAATTAGCTTATATTATCAGGATCTATCCCCAACTCGCGCAATCGTTCAGCTAGTCGATCGGCGCGCTGGGCTAATTCCTTCACCTGTTCTTCAGGAGTCAGATAGCGTTTGCCATCCGCATCGTACCAATACAACCATTCCCTTGTCACCCCAGAATAATTTCCCCTTTCACAACCAATTCCCAAACCAATTTCTGGCATCCAAACAGGATTTCCTGGCTGTAACTCATACTTGCCATTGACTAACTTATGTACTTCCAAACGGGGTTTGCGGCGGCGGCGAGAAGAATAAATGACATAGTAAAGTATGCCTAAACTTTGATATTCTTCCAACTTGGCGGTATATTCGTTGCGATAAGTTGGGGAAACAACTTCGAGGACAAAAGTTGGCATTACTTTTTCCTCCCATACCGCGTAACTGGGACGCAATTCTTCGTCATAAAACCTTTCCACACCTAAACTCAAGAAAGCATCTGGCACAATAGCTGGTTTGTCAGGGTGATGGTAAAGACCCATATCTATGCCAAAAAACCAGTCCATGCGTTCTGCCCAAATTATGAGCAATATTGCTTTCAGCAATCCTGGTATTAATTCTTGCAGTTCGTTATCCACTGGTGTTTCATCTGAGTCTGGTAGTTCTTCTGCTGAGGGCCAGTGCTTCGGGAAGTTGTAATTTAACATGGCGGCTTTTCTCAAAACTCATTAATATTATAGCATTGAGTTGTTGGGTGTTCTTTTGTATTTGATTAAGAATATTATGGATCGCAAAGACGCTAAGTAAGAAAAGGAAGAAAAGCAAGATGATAGGTAATATTGACTTATTTGATCTGAATTAATTTTTGTAAAATATCGGCCCAGAGTTGCGCGATCGACTAAACTATGTCTAAGCAGTCGGTTCTAATGGGGAACAGCCATTAGAGGAAACGGGGAAAGTTTGGTGCAAATCCAACGCTGTCCCGCAACTGTAATGAGGTTTGTAGTAAGGACTTCAGTCCTCTACCTCTCAAGTCAGAACGCCCGCCGATGTGTTGGTTCACATAGTCTCATCCGCGAGGTACTTGATGAAGGCGCGAAATCGGAAATTAGTCAGCCTGGGATTGATGGCTGGCTTGAGTTGTTATCTTGTCTTGGGTTCGGCAACACCGGCCGCTGCTATGCACATTTCAGAAGGTTTTTTGCCTGTACAATGGGCTGCGTTTTGGTGGATGGTGGCTTTGCCTTTTTTTGTGTTGGGTTTGCGTGAAATTACTCGCATCACCAAAGAACACCCGGAACTTAAATTATTACTAGCTTTAGCAGGCGCATTTACTTTTGTGCTTTCTGCTTTAAAAATTCCCTCGGTAACTGGGAGTTGTTCTCACCCAACGGGTACGGGTTTGGGTGCGATTTTGTTTGGCCCTTCGGTGATGGCGGTACTTGGTGCTTTAGTGCTGTTATTTCAATCGGTTTTGTTGGCCCACGGCGGGCTGACAACGTTGGGCGCAAATATGTTTTCGATGGCGATTGTGGGGCCGTTTGCTGCATATTTTATCTATCAATTGTTGATGCGAACTGGTAGCCAACGGGCGGCAATTTTTTGTGCGGCTGCGATCGCAGATTTGCTGACTTATGTGGTAACTTCTATGCAGTTAGCCTTAGCTTTTCCGGCTGCGAGTGGCGGTTTTATGGCTTCGTTTCTCAAGTTTGCTAGCATTTTTGCAATTACTCAAGTACCGCTGGCAATTAGTGAGGGATTGCTGACTGTATTGGTTTGGAATTGGCTGCATTCTTACGGCCAACCAGAGTTGGAAATTCTGAAATTATTGAAACAGGAGTCCTAAGCCATGAGTCAAAAACCGACGAAAAATCAGCAAGCTACTTCGCAACAAAATTGGATGTTAGTAATTGCAGTTGTCGCACTTGCCGTGATTCCCCTAGTTTTTGTGCGGGGTGAATACGGCGGATCGGACGATCGCGCACAGAAAGCAATTACCGAAATTCAACCGGGCTATGAACCTTGGTTTAATCACTTGTTTGAACCGCCTAGCGCTGAAATTGCTAGTTTATTATTTGCGACTCAAGCGGCGCTGGGGGCTGGTGCGATCGGATATGCGATCGGGCTGTATAAAGGCCGATCGCAATCTCAGAAATCTGATGATAAATCGCCGTTGGAATGAATCATCAGATTGATAGTCTGGCTTATACCAATCGTTTGCGTGGGTTGCCGCCAACTCACAAATTATCGTTTGCGATCGCCCTTTTGATTCTATCTCTGCTTTCTGGTGCGATCGTCCAATTGTCGATCGCCCTTTGGTTAGCAGTCTGGATCATCATCTACGCGGGCATTCCGGGGAAACTATATCTGCGGTTGTTGTCGCTACCGTTGATGTTTTTGTTGACGAGTTTGCCTGCTTTGGCGATTAATGGCATTGAGTTAAATCAAATCCAGGCAATGCAGTGGGATATTTGGCAAAGTTGGGGAATTAGCATCGGCAATTTGTATCTGTATGTGAGTCGCACCGGTTTATACCAAGTGAGTCTGTTATTTCCGCGCACCTTGGCATCGACAAGTTGTATGTACTTCATTTTGTTGACGGTGCCATTCACAGAAACCTTGCAAATCCTCAGAAAATTGCGCTTTCCGGCTTTGCTGACAGAACTTTTGTTGCTGATGTATCGGTTTATTTTTAGCTTATTGGCGATCGCAGATGAACTTTGGATCGCCCAAAACTCCCGCTGTGGCTATCGCACTTGGAAACTAGGAATGCGTAGTTTGGGCATATTAATCGGGCAATTACTTCAGCGAACTTTGGTAAACTACCGTCAAGTTTCGTTGAGTTTAGCATCGCGTGGCTTTAATGGAGAATTGCGGGTTTGGCATTCTTCTCCTTACGAACCTTCGCGAAGATACACATTTGAAGCGGTGTTTGGTTGCACAGTTTTAACTTTGTTAAACGTGCTATTTCAAAATTAAATTACTCGTTCCCAGGCAGAGCCTGGGAACGCAGATCAGGAGGCTCTGCCTCCAATTTCCCAGCTCTAAGAGCGAGGCAGAGCCTCTAGACATCGGTTCCCAGGCAGAGCCGGGGAACCAGTCAAACAGCGAGGCAGAGCCTCTAGACATCGGTTCCCAGGCAGAGCCGGGGAACCAGTCAAAACCGATCGCACTCCCGACAAAATCATATTCAAAATATGACTTTTATGAACATAATTCATGACTTTAATGAATTGACTCCACAAGAAACCTGTTGAATAATTGTAGTCAACACTTATCTTGTGGAAATCCTATGATAAATAAACGACTTCTCAAAAAAATAGTTTTTTGCTTAATGGCTTCATTAAGCCTACTGTTAGTCACAGTAACTCATGCAGCAGCCCAACAACTACCGTTCTACTGGGATAACATCAATGTTGCGATCGATGTTCAGACCAACGGAGATATGTTAGTTACGGAAACGCAAAAATATGTATTCACCGCAGCCTACAACAATGAACGGTATCGCTATATTCCGTTAGATAAAGTCGATGCAATTCAAGATGTCACTGTTTCTGAAAATAATCAAATAATTGCCAGCAGCACGGGAATTGAAAATAATCAACTGTGGATTCGCTGGCAACATGAATTAAAACCACCAGACTCACATACTTTTGTCATCAAATATCGTGTGGTAGGTGGATTGCAGTTATATGGTGGGAATACTCTAGTTTATTGGAAAGCGATTGCAGCGGGTCGCAAAGCGCCAGTTAATACGGGAAAAGTTACGGTGAATTTACCAGATGCTTTGTCAGGCAAAGTTCTCTCGTTTACGAATTTTGGTGCAGCAGCAGTTCCTCGTCAAGTAGATCCGAAAACCTTTGAATTTGTGGCAAGTCAGCCTATTCAACCCGAACAAGAATTAGAAGTGCAGATTACATTTCCGCAGGCGATTCTGAATGTACCTACACCTGGTTGGCAACAAAGTGGCAACCAGGGAGGAGAAGGCTCTTTCATAAATAACATAATGGGTGTAATCGGTTTTTTGCTAGTTGGTTTGGTATTGTTTATGTCCGTAGTGTTTTTTCCGTTGATGATTCTTCTCTTTGTGTTGACTTTCAGCGTCATTATTTACCAAGGAATCAAGAAATCAATCAATGATCGACAATGCCCTGAGTGCAAAACGTTCAATCTTAAACGGACTTATCAAGTTTTGATTCCTGCAACTACTAGCACTTCAGGAAACAGGTATGTTACCCATCACTGTGGAAACTGCTCTTACCATCAGGAGTACGAAGAAGTAATTCCAGTCATTATCATTAGTAGCGGTGGTGATGGCGGTGGTGGCGGCGGTGGCGGCGGTGGTGGCGGTGGTGGCGGTGGCGGCGGTGGTGGTGGTGGTGGTTGATATCAACAGGAGTTACGCATCACAACCAAAGAAACCGGGTTTTTAGCTAATCTATGGATTATAAACGAAGTCTTTCGGAAAAAACCCGGTTTCTGGCCACCCATATTCCAAATATGACTTTTATGAGCATAACTCATGACTTTAATGAATTGACTCCAACAGAAATCTATTGAATACTGATTGTAGTAAACAAATTTCCCGTACCTTTTCGCTTAAAGCAGGTTAAAAACTATGACTAAATCACGTTGGCTTCGCAAGCTTTTACCCTTAGCAGCATCTTTCGCAACCACGATCGCACTAGCAGGCACTTTTGCCCCACCAACTCCCGCACAAACCAATCCGCCACCTCCCCAACCCCAACCAGTCCAACCAGCGCCAGCAGAAGGGTTTACCATCCCGATTTGGATCTTTCCCGTAGGCGCAATGTTCGTTGTGTTCATGTTTATCCCCAAAATTGGTTGGACTTTGGGCTTAATTGCGATCGGCGAACGAGAAGTGGGCATTGTAGTCAAGAAGTTCTCCAGCAAAAACTTGCCATCCAGTAGATTGATTGCACTCGATGGTGAAGGAGGTTTGCAAGCAGATACCTTGCCTCCCGGCTGGCATTTTGGTTATTTTCCCTGGCAATATAGCGTTCGCAAAGAACCTGTTGTTGTAGTCCCTCAAGATGAAATTGGTTTAATTATTGCTAATGACGGAGCCACCATTCCCTCCGATCGCATTTTAGGCAAAGTCGTCGATTGCGACAACTACCAAAATGCTCGCAAATTCCTCACCGACGGTGGCGAAAAAGGACGGCAACTCGCCATCATCACCACTGGTACTTATCGGATCAATACGGCTGTATTTGAGGTCATTACTTCAGCCAATGCTGCGGCAAAAGGTATGCAGCCATCGGAACTTCATCTATACAAACTTGCTCCGGATCTCGTGGGAATCGCCAACGTGCTCGACGGAGTTCCGATTGATGAAGGTGAAATCGCTGGGCCGATAATTCCCGGTCACGACAACTTCCAAAAAGCGCAATCCTTCATCAAAGGTGGCGGGCGCAGGGGCTTGCAAGAACAGGTAATTTTATCCGGTTCTTGGAACCTGAACCCTTGGTTTGTGAAAGTTGAAGAAGTGAAAATGACCGAAGTGCCGATCGGCTATGTTGGCGTAGTCATTTCCTATGTAGGGGAATCGCACAAAGATGTCAGCGGTGTGGCTTTTACCCACGGAAATCTCGTCAACAAAGGTGATAAAGGCGTGTGGGTAGAACCGCTTTACCCAGGCAAACATCCGATCAATACAAAGGTGATGAAAGTCGAACTTGTTCCCACTACCGATGTAGTTTTAAACTTCACAACACGGTTCAGCGGAGAACACGGCTACGACTCGAAATTAAGCGCTTTGAAATTGCTTTCTTTTGACGGATTTACCTTTGAGTTAGAAGTTTTTCAAATCATTCATATCGGTACTTTGGATGCACCGAGAGTCATTTCGCGGCAAGGTTCGATGCAAAATCTCATCGACCAAGTGTTGCGTCCAATTGTGGGCAATTACTTTCGGAATTCGGCTCAAGAATATACGATTCTCGACTTTTTAATCGCACGCAGCGAACGCCAAGCAGAGGCCGCCGAACACGTCCGTCAAGCCTTACGTGCCTATGACGTGCAGGCTGTGGACACGCTGATCGGTTTGATTTCGCCGCCAGCAGAGTTGATGCAAACATTGACCGATCGCAAAATTGCTCAGGAACAGGAAAAAACCTACGAAGTACAGCGGATTTCAGAGTATCAGCGTCAAGAATTGGTGCGCGCAACTGCGATCGCCAATATTCAAAATCAGGTGGTAGCGGCGGAACAAGGGGTGAAAATTGCTCAATTGAGTGCAACTGCTGCGATCGAACACGCAAGTGGTGAAGCAGAAGGGATTCGGTTAATGGGACAAGCAAAAGCGGATGCTTATCAAGTTGGTGTTAATGCCCTCGGTACGCAGAGTTACACGCTGTTGCAATTGATGCAAGCGGTTTCGGATGGTAGCGTTCGCGTTGTTCCCGATGTCACAGTCAATGGTAACGGCGGTAGTGGGGGTTTGTTGGATGGTTTGATGGCAATGTTGCTGCGGAATGAAACAAGTAAAAATGGAGAAAATGGAGCAGATTCGCCTGTAATTAATGTGAAGAAATCTAAGTCTGTTGTTGTGGAACCTGTGGCCGAATCACCTGTAGTAAAAGTGCATTCGGTGGAGTCGGTGGAGTCTCCTGATCGTTCACCAGTTGCTCAGTCTGTGGCTGTTGCTGAGACTGATATTGATGCAGCATTTGGTGAATTGTTAGATATTTGAGTTGAGTGTAATTGGTAGAGAGGACGACTGTCCTCTCTGAAGGCTTTTTGTCTAAAACTTTACTATTTAGGGAATTAGAGGTGCAAAATTATGAAGTTTATGGTTATGCAGAAATACGTGAATTTGTCAAGGTTGGTGGCGGTAGTTGCTTTTAGTGCGATCGGTTTAGGATCGTGTGGAAATATATCTTTTCCATCAGTCGCACAGACGCAACCCGCAAACAAAACATTTGGTGATTGGTGTCGCGAAAAAGCTTCTCTGAGTCCTGAAACTAAACATACTGTTGAAGTGCTGTTGAAGGAAGCAGGGACTACTGAGTGCAATGCAGCCAATCGGAAACTTTCTAGTCTCACGCAACTCGACCTTAGCAACAATCAAATCACTGATATCAAACCATTACAATCCTTGACTCAACTGACTTATCTCGAACTCAGCGCCAATCAAATCACTGATATCAAACCATTACAATCCTTGACTCAACTGACTTATCTCGAACTTAGATATAATAAAATTAGTGACATCAAGCCATTACAATCCTTGACTAACCTGACAAATCTCACCATCAGCGATAGTCAAATCAGTGACATCAAACCGCTAGCATCTTTGACTAACCTGACAAATCTCACCCTCAACTACAATCAAATCAGCGACATCAAACCGCTAGCATCTTTGACTAACCTGACTGATCTCAAACTCAACAACAATAAAATCAATGACATCAAACCGCTAGCATCCTTGAGTAACCTGACTAGCCTCTACCTTGACAAAAATCAAATCAGCGACATCAAACCGCTAGCATCTTTGACTAAACTAAGTTCTCTCACCATCGACAATAATAAAATCAGCGACATTAAACCGCTAATATCTTTAAAGGTGACGGCGTTCATTCTCAGCAACAATGAAATCAGCGATCTCAAACCACTAGCGTCTTTCACTAACGTGACTGCGCTCGCTCTCAACAACAATAAAATTAGCGATATTAAACCATTGGAATCTTTGACTAACCTGACTGAGCTCGCTCTAGACAACAATAAAATCAGGGACATTAAACCGCTGGCGTCTTTCACTAAACTAACTTTCCTCAGTATCGAGAACATTGGAATCAGGGACATCAAGCCGCTAGCATCTTTGACTAACCTGACTGCACTCAACATAAGAAATAATAAAATCAGCGATATCAAACCGCTAGAATCGTTGACTAAGCTGACACAACTCGGACTCAGCGGAAATCCGATCGCCCCCAAAACTTGTCCTCTCAAGCCAGAGTCTATCTGCTATTAGGAACCCTTACTTAAATAATGGTAAGACTTGACAGTTCAAAAAATATAGCTACAAGATGATGACACTTACATTTGGATGCAAACACATGAATTTACCAAGGTTGATGGTGGTAGTTGCTTTTAGTGCGATCGGTTTAGGATCGTGTGGAAATATATCTTCTTTGTCAGTCGCACAGACACAACCCGCAAACAAAACATTTGGTGATTGGTGTCGCGAAAAAGCTTCTTTAAATCCAGAAACTAAACATACTGTTGAAGTGATGTTGCGGAAATCAAAGACTACTGACTGTGATGCGGCCGATCGGAAACTTTCAAGTCTCACAAAACTCGACCTCGATAACAATGACATCAGCGATATCAAACCCTTGCAATCTTTGACTAAATTAACTGATCTAAGCCTTAGCAGAAATGACATCAGCGACATCAAACCCTTGCAATCTTTGACTAAACTAACTGATCTAGGCCTTAGCAGAAATGAAATCAGCGACATCAAATCTTTGGAATCTTTGACTGAACTTACTGTGCTCTCCCTCGATAACAATCAAATCAGTGACATTAAACCATTACAGTCATTGACTAAGCTGAATTTTCTCACTCTCGACAACAATCAAATCAGTGACATCAAACCGTTACAATTCTTGATTGAACTGGATTATCTCAGTCTTCGCTACAATCAAATCAGGAACATCCAACCCTTACAGTCATTGACTAAGCTGAATTTTATCGCTCTCGACAACAATCAAATCAGCGATATTAAACCCTTACAATCCTTGACTAAGCTGACTAATATCTCCCTCGGCGGAAATCCGATCGCCCCCAAAACTTGCCCTCTCAAACCAGAGTCTATCTGCAATTGGGAATTAGTACCTAAATCATAAAACTTTACTGTTCTGAAAATTAGAGGCACAAAATTATGACGTTTATAGTTGGACACAAACACATGAATTTGTCAAAGGCGATCGCAATTACTTGTAGTGTCCTCATCGCCCTAGCATTATTATGAATTTGGTTTATCGTTCCCAGGCTCTGCCTGGGAATACCTATCTGGAGGCTAGGCCTCGAAACAATATGGTAATATCGACATTGCCGAATTATTTAAGCAGTCTAGGGTCAAATATCTATGGACTTTTACATTGAATTAGAATAATTTTTATGATAAACTGGAATCAGTCGATTAAGGAGAGAGTTGTGTATGATCGCGCAAGTTGAAACCAAAACCTACACGGCTGAAGAATATCTAGAAGCTGAAGTCAATTCTGTGGATCGGCATGAATTTATCAATGGGGAGATTATTCTGATGGCTGGCGGTTCACCGGATCACAATGAAATTGCCCTTAATTTAGGTGGGGCGCTGAAACTGGCGTTAAAAGGGAAACCATATCGGACTTTTAGTTCGGATCAACGGCTTTGGGTTCCCCAGCTTAATAATTACACTTACCCGGATTTGATAGTGGCGGCGAAACCGATCGAACTTCAATCTGGACGCACTGATACAATCACTAATCCTCTGTTGATTGCTGAGGTGCTATCTAAAGGTACTAGGGCTTACGATCGAGATGACAAGTTTGCGGCTTATCGCAGTATCCCGAGTTTTCAGGAATATTTATTAATCGACCAATATCGAGTACAGGTGCAACAGTATTCTAAAACTGATGCGAATAAGTGGATTTTTTCGGAATATAGCTGTGCGGGCGATCGGCTGATGTTAACGTCTGTGCAGGTGGAAATTTCGGTAGCAGATTTGTATGAAAATATTGAGTTTAGTGAATAGTTACCTCTCGATCGCTCGGCGGTTAAAACCGCTGCTACACAAACAATGTCCGCCTCCGCGGACTAAGAAATAAAGATAATTGATTTCTGATCTATTCACCGATCGCCCCTGAGTCCCTAGATCTCACCAACAAACCATATTTCGGGGCAAAAACCATCGCCAACACAAACAGCAGCGTTTGCAGCACCACAATACATCCGCCTGTCGAACCATCAATGTGATAGCTGATATAAGTTCCCATTACGCTAGAAAATACTCCCGAAGTCATCGCAATTAGCGTCATATGGTCAAAATTATCACTCAACAAATACGCCGTAGCCCCCGGAGTTACCAACATTGCTACTACTAAAATAATCCCGACTGTCTGAAGTCCCGCAACTGCTGTCAGCGATAGCAAAGACAGCAACACGTAATAAAGGAAAGTGATATTTAAACCGATCGATCGCGCGTGAGTCGAGTCAAAACAAAACAGGATTAAATCTTTGCGTAAAATTGCCAGCGTCACTAAGGTAATGACACTAATAATCACAGTTTGAACAATATCTGAATCGGAAATACCCAAGACATTGCCAAATAAGATATGCGTTAAGTCGATCGAACTTCTGACTTTAGAAATTAACACCAAACCAAAGGCAAAAAATCCAGTAAACACTAAACCAATCACTGTATCTTCTTTAACGCGAGTTTTTGCTTTGATAAAGCCGATCGCAATTACGGAGCCCACGCCAAACAAAAACGCCCCCACCGCCAAAGGAATATTCAGCACATAAGCAATCACAACCCCCGGCATCACCGCATGGGAAACCGCATCGCCCATCAAAGCCCATCCCTTCAAAGTCATATAGCACGAAAGCGCCGAACAAACAATCCCTACTAAGGCGCTGACTAAAATCGCCTTCACCATAAATTCATGCTGCAACGGTGCGGTAAACCACTGAATTAAGTCCATTATTGCTTCTCCCGATTCACTTGAGTTAACCGACTTTTTGCAGACGAAAAATCACCAACCGAACCGCCAAAGGTGCGGGAAAGATTTTCTTCTGTAAACACTTCTGAGGTGTTGCCGTAGGCGAGAATACTGCGATTAATTAATACTACTTGGTCGCAAAATGTAGTAATCGATTCTAAATCGTGAGTTGAAACGAGAATTGTATGGCCTGTTTGACGCAATTCCATCAGCAAATCAATCATCATTTTCTCGGTTTTGATATCAACTCCGGCGAAGGGTTCATCTAGCAGTAAAACCTTTGCTTGTTGCGCCAAAGCCCGCGCAAAAAAGGTGCGTTTCTTTTGTCCCCCGGATAACTCTCCGATTTGGCGATCGCGCATGGGCCACATTTCCACCCTTTCCAAGCTTTCTCGCACCGCTTGTTTGTCGATCGAACGCGGAATCCGCAACAGATTCATGTAGCCGTAGCGCCCCATCATCACCACATCATAAACGTTCACCGGGAAATTCCAATCTACCTCTTCCGACTGAGGCACATAGGCAACCAGATTGCTTTTTTGCACTTGACGGATCGGCAAGCCATTAATTAAAATTCGTCCGGTGTTTGGCTTCACAAACCCCATAATTGCCTTAAACAGGGTTGATTTTCCCGCACCATTCATCCCCACCAAACCGCAAATTGTCCCCGCTTTAAGTTGCAGAGAGGCTCTGTGCAAGGCTACTTTACCATGATAAGCAACCGTGACATTTTCAATGTCAATACTGATTCTATCCATACCAATTTCTCCAAATTACCAAATTACCAATGCCCAATGCCCTATCCCCCATTACCCTGTAGTCCTTTTATCAAAGTATTGACGTTGTATTCAAGCATCTTAAGGTAGGTTGATGCAGGGCCTTCCGATGGAGAGAGGGAATCGACATAAAACACCCCGGCAAATTTTGCCCCGGTTTCCTTTGCTACTTGAAGCTGTGCTTCGTTGCTGACGGTACTCTCGCAAAATACGGCGGGGATTTTGTTTGCTTTGACTGTATTAATCACCCGTTCAACTTGTTTCGGTGTAGATTGCTGTTCGGCATTTACAGGCCAAATATAAACTTCTTTCAAACCGTAGTCGCGCGCAATGTAAGAAAATGCGCCTTCACAACTTACTATGTAGCGTTTGTCTGGCGGAATCGCTGAGATAGCTTGTTTGAGCTTTTCATCGATCGCTTCAATTTGCTGACTGTATTTTGTCGAATTCGCTTCATAGGTTGCAGCATTAGCTGGATCGATATTTGACAAAGCTATGCGAATATTTCTAACGTAAATTAAAGCATTTTTAGGGGACATCCAAGCATGAGGATTCGGTTTACCTTTGTAGGAATCTTCGGCAATATTAATCGGTTTAATTCCTTCAGTTAAGGTAATGCGGGGAACTTTGGGAAAACTGTTATAAAATCGAGTTGCCCAGCGTTCTAAATTCAATCCGTTATCCAAAATTAGACTAGCACCTTGCCCTCGTTTTAAGTCGCTAGGAGTGACTTCATAGCCGTGAATTTCCGCCCCAGGCTTTGTGATGGATTGAACAGTTAGCTTGTCACCAGCGACGTTCTGCGCCATGTCTGCCAGCACCGTAAAGGTGGTGAGAATGACTTTTTTGTCTTTTCGGAACCAATCGGTGGCAGTAGGGCTAGAATCTCGATTTTGATTGGTTTGAGGCTCTACCGTCGTCTGAGTGTTGCACGCGGTGACGCACACTCCCAGCAACAGCCCCAATCCAATCATCTGATATTGTTTCCAAACGGGAGAGGAGAGGAGAGATAGGGGGAAAGGGCGAGATGGAGTCATAATTTGACGCTTTTTGAGCATATATTCCAAAATGCTAGCTAAATTTGCCACAGATTACGGCAGACAGCCCGATCGACTATCGCTAATTTTCATAATCTTTTCATTATTTAAATTTATCACAGAATCGGGGAAAATGAAAGAAGCATGAACAGTGAGGGTAAATAGGCGATCGGATCAGCAAAATAGACTCTTCAGTGAGAAGCCTGTTTTGGGGAGACACGATGCCTACCCACAAGTTTTGAATATGATAAACTTAAATAGATCGCTGATTGAAAAGTGTATAATTGCTGAGGTATTATAGTTGGTTGCGGAAAAAGATTACCAAAGAATGATTCAATCATTGCAATGGGATGAGTTACGAACTCTATGGAACAATATCGAGAATCGTAGCACTCCAGGATGGGACGCGGGTAAAGCCTTTGAGTACCTGATTATCCGAGCATTTCAACTTGATGGTGCAGAGGTAAAATGGCCTTACAGCGTGACACTTTTTGATGAGGTAGTCGAACAAATTGATGGCGCTGTCCATTGTTTGGGACTTTCTTGTTTAATTGAAAGCAAAGATTTTGCAGACAAAACAGTTGATATTACTCCTATTGCTAAACTTCGCAATCAACTTTCACGCCGTCCCGCCGGTACAGTTGGATTAATTTTTAGTCGTACTGGGTTCACAAATGCGGCTGTCAGTCTTTCATACTTTTCGCTGCCACAGGCGATTCTGATGTGGAATGGAGCAGAACTAAAATATGCCTTAGAACAGGAAAAAATTTGCGAACTATTAACTTTAAAATACCGTGCCTGTGTAGAAGAAGGATTGCCTAATTACAACGTTATCGAGGGAGATATTCAATGATTACTTACATTCTTTGTGAAGGGGCTTTTGATGCACAACTACTTAAAACTGTGCTACCAGAAAATTTACTCACTGATGTGGGAGTTGTTGTTGGTGGTAAAGTATATAATATTAAGTCACTAGCTATGTCTTTAATTGTGCGGCGGCGAGTACCAGTTCTGATCGTATTTGATGCAGATTCAGTAGTACCGGAGTTAGTTGAATTACGTCGCAACGATATTGAAGAAATACTTAAATTTGTAGCGGGTAAGACACCATTTAAAGTAGTTTCTGCTGTTCCTGAAATAGAAATTATCTTTTTTCAAGATGTCTCTTTGCTTTCGCGGTTGATAGGATACATTCCTCCTCAAGATGTACTTGACTTGGCAGTTTGTCAACCTAGAAAAGCTTTAGAAGAATTGATTGCCCGATCAGAAAATATTCACGATCGCTCACAAATAATCGATCATTTGACTAATGAAGATATTGAGATTTTGCGATCGTCTTCAGTTATGCAGGAGATTGTTCACTTTCTTGATTCTGTACGTGAAACAGTAGCAGCTACTTTATAATACTCTAATTAATAACTTTGTTAATTTGAGTATAGATATTGTATGATTGGCGATTCACTTCCTGGTTGCAGGCTAATGCTTATTTGCAACAGCTAAAACTAGAGGAAAATACTGTTTCAAGTCTGCTCGAAATCATTGCCACCTACGAACTCAACTATGTAATTGTGTTTTTGTCGATCGCGAATGACAAGAAAATTTGGGATTTTGTGGCAAAAGTTGGCAATTTATGCGGTTCGCGTGCTATTAACATATATGCAAGCACTGGGAAGAATTTTAACCCTCCCGGAAATCCTAAAGTTTATTCAATTCTCCCTATGCCGAAATCACCATCAATCGAAATTTCCAAAGTAACTCGCTACCAAAATGCAGCGCTGAATTACTATTTGGGCTTGACAGAATCTCCCTATCTTCACTATGGCTATTGGGAAACCTTACCTGTGCCCGCTGATGAACTAACACTCGCGCGGCTACGCATCGCCCAGCAAGCTTATACGGATAAGTTGTTAGATTTTATCCCGAAAGACATTAAGACTGTCCTAGATGTAGGATGCGGGATTGGGGGAAATGCGGCTTATTTGCTCGATCGCGCTTTTGGAGTCGAAGGACTAGCGCCCGATCCGTTCCAACAACAGCGCTTTCTCAAGTGTACAGGCGATCGCGCCATCTTCCACCTCACCAAATTTGAAGACTTCCAAGCCACCCATTCCTACGATTTAGTCCTCTTTAGCGAAAGCAGTCAATATATGTCTGCTGTCGATATAGCCAAAGGCGCTGCGGCTGTGCTCAATCTTGGAGGATACGTACTGCTTGCGGATATGTTGCGCTCTAATCGTGATTATACAGAAGGAATGTTTTCTAACTGTCATGTTGTGGAAGAACTGGAATCTGCATTGATGCAAGCGGGGTTTAATTTAGTAAAAGCTGAGGATATTTCTGCTCATATTGTACCAACAATTGATTTGTATGTCGATACTTTCCGCAGGTATGGACTGAACACAATGATTTATGTTGCAGATTTAATTTCGATCGCGGTTCCGCCGATTCATAAAATTCTGCGTTGGATATTTCGCCGCTGGTTTAAGAAATTGGTGGTTGAAGGATTGGAGGCGAGTCAACTATTTGAAAAGCATCTTTGTTATGAGATTCAACTTTGGCAGTTGAGAGAAAAAGATGAACGCAGCAAATAGAAGATTGGGCGGTTGAAACCGCGTCTATACAAATTGCTGTCATTGTCATTGCGAGCTCCTAGCGAAGCAATCGCATAATCTCGGGGATTGCTTCGCTAAGAGCTCGCAATGACATATTAACGTATGACAGTATTTAAATTTAATTTTTGTGCGGGCTAGAAGCCCACCCCACAAATCCCAATTACCAATTACCAATTACCAATTACCAATTACCAATTACCAATTACCAATATATGTCTCAATCAATTCTAGAATTCGATCGCACTTTTTACTCATATCCGTGCACTTCGCGAGTAGCAATTCACGATTTAAGCCTCAAAATCCCCGCCGGGAAGCGCTGCGGGCTCATCGGTCAAAACGGCTGCGGCAAAACCACCTTGTTTCTGCTAGCAAATGGCTTGTACCAACCGCAACAGGGAATCATTCGCTGGGAAGGCGAACCGTTTCGTTACGATCGCAAATCTCTCATGAAACTGCGCCAACAAATCGGACTCGTCTTTCAAAATCCCGAACATCAGTTAGTTGCTTCCACAGTCGAAGAGGATATCTCCTACGGATTGTACAATCTAGGATTGCCAGAATCCGAAATTGCTCAACAGGTAAAAAAGGCGATCGAGCAATTCAACTTAAGCGAACTCGCCCGCGAACCAATCCACAACCTTAGTTTAGGACAAAAAAAGCGCGTTTCCATCGCCGATATCATGGTACTCAAACCCAAACTGCTGCTGCTAGACGAACCTACCGCCTATCTCGATCCGCGCCACACCAAACAACTGATCGGTTTGCTGCAACAAATTCACGCAGCCGGAACCACCATACTTTTAGCAAGTCACGACCTCGATTTCATCTATCGCTGGGCCGATTGGGTGTTTGTGATGGATTGCGGAAAACTGATTCTAGAAGGCACACCCGAAGCCGTTTTTGCCCAGCGGGATGTCTTGGAACAATTGCAACTTGGCGTACCGCTGGCGATCGAGCTAATCGACCAAATAAAGGATCTCATTGACAAAAATCCTAACTCAAAACTGCCCGCTTTCGAGGAATTGCAACAACAAATTTTACAAACCCGCAGACTGCTGTAAAAACCTGTAAAAAACCTTTATGTAAGGTGTCCATTGTGTACCTACTCAAATCAACTGCCAAGGGTGCATCTGGTTTTTGAAGCCTGAAGAAGCATGACCGTATATAAGTTATTAGTTATAATCCCATATTGACTGCGGTCATGCTTCGCCCCTACGGATATATTTGCCTTGCACAGGTCGCTGCACCCACTGTCAACTGTCAACTGTCAACTGTCAACTGTTTAACGATCGTACCAAAGTTGCAGCGCCAACCGATGAACTTCGCGCCAACTAACATTTTTAAGTCTGGCAATTTCCGCACAATCTTCGTATTCCGGCTGTACGTTAACAATCGTTTCTCCCGACTTAGCAACTTTTATTTGCACTTCGCCGTATTCTGTTTGAACTTTCTGGATTTCTCTATCCAAAATAGTTCTCTGTTGAGTCGATCGCCTAATTCCCAGAGTAGTAGTCTCTCGAAACATCACAGCTTCGCAAGCATCCTGAAATTCGGGATGACAAATCACACTTAACAAAACCCCCAGCCGCGACTTTTTCATCACAATTGGTGTAGTAAAAACATCCAGAGCTCCGGCGAGAAACAAAGCATCAAAAACATAGCCGATCGCCTGCGGGTTTAAATCATCAATTTGCGTTTCCAAAACACAGACTGTTTCTTGGGAATGGGGCATTGGGGATGGGGCATTGGGCATTGGAAATTGGTTAAATACTTCCTTCTTCCCTCTTCCTTCTTCCTTCTTCCCTCTTCCTTCTTCCTTCTTCCCTCTTCCTTCTTCCTTCTTCCCTCTTCCTTCTTCCTTCTTCCCTCTTCCTTCTTCCTTCTCCCTTCTTCCTTCTTCCTTCCTACCAATCCAGAGGCGCAAAATATTAGGAATTGCCAGATTTCGCGAACCTGCACCCAAACCAATTAGCTGAACTTGCATCGGTGGCGGCGGGCCAAAAGCAGAGGCGAGAGTACAGGCGATCGCAGTTCCTGTAGGAGTGCACAATTCGCGATCGATTCCATTACTATAAACCGGTACTCGGTGCGTTTCCCACAACCGCATCACAGCAGGCGTAGGTACAGCTAACCTACCGTGGGCCGCCTTCACCGTACCCCCACCAGTCGGCATCGGCGAAAAGTAAAACTCATCAATATCCAACCAATCCAAACCCAAACAAGTACCGACAATATCAACAAGTGCATCCGTAGCCCCCACCTCGTGGAAGTGAACCTCACTGGGGGGAATACCGTGTACGGCAGCCTCTGCATCTGCTAACTTGCCAAATACGGCCAAACTCCAAGCTTCCACCCGCGGAGGCAATTTTGCAGCGACGATAATTTGCTCAATTTCTGGTAAGTGGCGGTGATGAGTGTGGCTAATTTCCGCATCTGCTTCGCCGTGAGTGTGAGAATGTTCTTCCCCGTGATGGTGGTGGCGCGCATCGAAAGTCGGCGATTCAGTTTCCGAGGGATCGAGGGCGGAGTCAGCAGCCAGATTGTTTGATTTTAAAGGCAAATCCGCAGCTAAATCGACATAAAATTTAGTTGCTTGTTGAGTATTCCGGTGAACTAATTCGGCCCGCAATTGGTACTCAGTCGAAATGCCTAGTAAATGGAGTTTTTCGATTAGGTACTCTAAGGGAACGCCCGCGTGTACAAGAGCTCCGAGGCACATATCGCCAGCAATGCCGGTTGGGCAGTCAAAATAAGCTATTTTATTCATTATTAACAATTAATTTTCAACATTGATTGTTTTAGCACATTTGTCGATCGCCCACTTAGCCTGGAATATATTAACATGGCAATTATTTACGGACTCCATCCAGTTGCACCCCAGAAAGACCGAATCGAGAAGATTACAAAAGCTCTCAAAGATGGGGCCGTGATGCTTTATCCCACAGATACAGTTTACGCGATCGGCTGCGATCTCAACTCCAAATCTGCCGTAGAACGAGTCAGGCGGATCAAGCAACTATCCAATGATAAGCCTTTAACATTTATGTGTTCCTCATTGTCAAATATCACCGAGTATGCTGCCGTCACCGATGAAGCATACAGAATCATCAAGCGGTTAATCCCCGGGCCCTACACATTTCTGCTACCAGCTACCAAATTAGTGCCCAAATTGGTAATGAACCCAAAACGCAAAACCACGGGAATTCGCGTTCCCAACCACCCGCTTTGTTTTACACTTCTAGAATCTTTGGGAAATCCGATTATTTCCACATCTGCTCACATTACCACTGATGATGAAGGTGCTGCACCAGTACCTGCTGCAAAAGCAGAAAGCTTTGGCAAAGCTGAACTATTTGACTGTTTTTTAAAGTTAGTAGATATCATTGTCGATGATGATTCCGATCCAGGATATCAAGTTTCTACCATTCTCGATTTAACTGAAAACAAACCAATTGTCGTTCGTCGCGGTTTGGGATGGGAAGCGGCCGCCGCTTGGGAACAAGATTAAAAATTAAGAGGAATTAGACTTGAATTGCAAAACTCGCAAATTATCTTGAATTAATCTCCGTCCATTCTTCAACCCACGGAGGTGGGTTTGGTTTGTATAGACGCGGTTTCAACCGCCCGGTATTATATCATTCTTCAACCCACGGAGGTGGGTTTGGTTTGTATAGACGCGGTTTCAACCGCCCGGTATTATATCAAATTTAATTCAAATAACCCGTAGGGACACAACAACGTTGTGTCCTCTATCTTGACTTGTCTAAATCGTGGCTAAGAAACCTGCGAAAAAGACCTAAGCCTCCACCTTAACTCCTTTCCAAAAAGCAACATATCCTGCAATATTTTTAGCAGCATCTTTCGGAGTAGGATAGTACCAAGCAGCATCCTTATTAACCTGTCCGCCGACTTCAACACTATAGTAACTGGCAACACCTTTCCAACCGCAAGTAGTGTGAGTGCTGCTATCCTTGAAATACTCGCGGTTGATGGCATCCGCCGGGAAATAATAGTTATTATCTACCATTTCGCACTTATCGCTCTCGGCCAAAACGGCACCATTCCAAATTGCTTTCGGCATCGGTTTATCTGCTTAAATTGAGATTCTCAAATATTGTAACTGTATTTGTGCTCAAAAGACCTAGAATAAGGTTGAAGTCAACAACCAATTACTGCAAATGTCAGGGTCGAATCCGCCAACATCTCTCGCGCCCTCATCCCTCGAACAATCCCTCAAACATTTCTTTGGCTATGACTCTTTCCGCCCGGGCCAGCGGGAAATTGTCGAAGCTGCTTTACAACAACGCGATATGATGATTGTCATGCCGACTGGCGGTGGCAAATCTTTGTGTTTTCAATTACCGGCTTTGTTGAAACCGGGATTGACGGTGGTGGTTTCGCCGCTGATTGCCCTGATGCAAGACCAGGTGGAAGCTTTGCAGGATAATGGGATTGGGGCGACTTTTCTCAACAGCACTTTGAGCGCGATGGAAACCCGATCGCGCGAAACAGCAATTCTCGAAGGTAAAATTAAACTACTGTACGTTGCGCCCGAACGCTTGCTGGGCGAGAGATTTTTACCGTTTTTAGATATAGTAGCTTCTAAGTTAGGAATTTCGGCATTTGCGATCGACGAAGCCCACTGCGTTTCGGAATGGGGACACGACTTTCGACCAGAATACAGGCAAATGGAGCGAGTGCGCGATCGCTACCCAGACATCCCCATTATGGGACTAACAGCCACCGCCACCGAGCGCGTCCGCCAAGACATCATCCAGCAGCTAAACCTGCGAAATCCCTACATCCACGTCGCCAGCTTCAACCGCCCCAACCTATACTACGAAGTCCGCCAAAAAACCAAGCACAGTTTTGCCGAAGTCTTGCAAATCATCCAAAAAAAAGGCGGTTCAGGAATCATCTACTGCCTCAGTCGCAAAAAAGTTGACGAAGTTGCCTACAAATTGCAGCAAAGTGGCATCCAAGCCCTACCATACCATGCCGGAATGAGCGATGTAGATCGATCGACCAACCAAACCCGATTCATCCGCGACGACGTACAAGTAATGGTAGCAACAGTCGCCTTCGGGATGGGAATCAACAAACCCGACGTGCGATTTGTAATTCACCACGACTTACCCAAAAACCTAGAAGGATACTATCAAGAATCAGGCCGCGCAGGCAGAGACAACGAACCATCCCACTGCACCTTATTTTTCGGATTCGGCGATGTCAAAACCATCGAATACATCATCGAACAAAAACCCGACGAACAAGAACAAAGAATAGCCCGCCAACAACTACGGCGAGTAATCAACTACGCAGAATCCAGCGATTGCCGCCGCACAGTCCAATTAAGTTATTTCGGCGATTCATTTCCCGGCGATTGCGGCAACTGCGACAACTGTTGCAACAAAAAACCAGTAGAAGACTGGACGCTTGAAGCCATGAAATTTCTTTCCTGCATCGCCAGATGTCAAGAAAAATTCGGGATGAATCACATTATAGACGTACTGCGGGGTTCCAAAAGTCAAAAAATATTGCAATACCAGCACAACCAACTTTCCACCTACGGCATTGGCAAAGATAGAACTGCCGACGAGTGGAAAAAGTTAAGTCGTTCGCTGATCAACCAAGGTTTTTTAGACGAAAAAACAGACGGCTTTCCCATTTTAAAACTCAACGAAAAAAGTTGGGAAATCATGAAACGCCAGCGCACAGTTGAAATCGCCATCGAAGCGCCACGAGAAGTACAGGGAAGAACTCGCTCTTTAGCCGTAGAAGTCGAAGGCTTATTTTCCATATTACGAAGTCTCCGCAAACAAATTGCCGACGAACAATTCGTACCGCCTTACGTAGTTTTTGCTGATAGAAGCTTGCGAGACATGGCAGAAAAACGCCCGCAAAATCTCACCGAATTTGAAGAAGTTTACGGCGTCGGTAGCAACAAGCGAGATAAGTACGGCAAAATTTTCTTAGAGGCTATTCACACTTTTTGCAAAGAACAAGGATTGCCAATAGGTACAGCATCTTCTGCTGCCGCCAATCTTCCCACTCTTGCTAACGTTCCATCTTATTCGCAGATGCAAACCTGGGAATTGTACCGACAAAATTTGACTGTTCAAGCAATAGCGAATGCACGGGGCATGAGTCCGACTACTATTGCGGGACATCTGGTAGAATTGATGGATATGGGTCGGGAAGTTGATATAAATTTGTTAGTAGAATCGGAAAGCCAACAGGCAATTGTACAAGCAATTGAAGTTGTTGGAGATGAGAGATTGAGAGTAATTTATGAGTATTTGCAAGAACGTTATACGTTTGAGGAAATTAAGTTTGTCCGCGCTTGGTGGCGGCAAAATTATGTCAGCTTTTAACCGCTGATATCGGCGGATCAACGCTGATGGACGCAGATGATTAATGGATAGGAGCGGAAAATGAGAATTAAGAAAGTAGCTTTTTGGGATAATTTACGAGAGTGGCATTTTGAACCGCTCTATTTTTCCAATTTGGCTTTATTAGTTGGTGTCTCTGGTGTGGGTAAAACACAAATTTTGAAAGGAATTTTGAATTTACAACGAATAGCTAATGGTGCTTCGTTAAACGGCTTAGCATGGGACGTTACATTCTCGACAGTAAACAATGTAGAATATCGCTGGAAAGGCGAATTTGAAACACAAAAAATCCCTGCCATCATTCCTAATGAGGAAGACGAAATTAATAAATTTAGAATCGTTCGAGAACATCTATCGAGAGAGGGAAGTGTAATCATAGAAAGAAGCGATAATGAAATTAAATTCAAAGGCGAGACAACGCCAAAATTATCGCCGTTTCAAAGTGCAGTTGAAATTTTAAATCAAGAAGAAGATATTTCACCTGTCCAGCAGTCTTTTAATGAAATCATTTATAGCGACAATTCTAGCTTGTTAAATGGAATTTATGGTATACCTGTAAGGGTACTGTCGATAATCTCAGATAATGATTTTGCTTTAGAAAATGTTCAGGAAAGTGATCTGCCAATTCTTCTTAAATTGGCTTTAATGGCTCGGCATTGTCCCGATATTTTCGATAAAATAAAAACTAAATTTATCGATGCTTTCGAGCAGGTAGAAGATATTAAAGTAGAAGCATTAGAAGATAACGCCAATCCATCTTTTACCCGTTTTCCTATTCAAATCAAAGAAAAAGGTGTCAATGACTGGATTTTCCAAAACAATATTTCTTCAGGAATGCTGAAGACTCTCATTCACATTGCCGAACTGTACTTGTCGCCCGAAGGTACGGTAATCTTGATTGATGAATTTGAAAACAGCTTGGGGATTAACTGTATCGATGTTGTGACAGATTTGATTGTGGAAAATAGAAATATTCAATTCATTCTTACCAGTCACCATCCGTATATAATCAATAATATTGGGATGGAACACTGGAAAATAGTTACTCGCAAAGGTGGAGTTGTGACTGCGATAGATGCTAAAGATTTGAATTTGGGGAAATCGAGGCATCAAGCTTTCATGCAACTGATTAATCTAGAAGAATACAGCGAGGGAATTAAAGTTTAATGAATCTGTATTTTTTAGTCGAAGGGATGCAATCGGAGAGAAAAGTTTATCCAGCTTGGTTAAGTCATCTGTTGCCTGAATTAACACGAGTTCAGAGTTACGATGAGGTGAATGAAAAAAATTATTACCTGATTAGTGGTGAAGGATATCCATCATTATATGATTTTATTCCTCCTTCGATTGAGGAAATTAACTTAAGTGGAAAATACAACTATTTTGTAGTGTGCTTTGATGCGGAAGAAAATACTGTTGCGGAAAGGTACGCAGAAATTTATGATTTTTTAAATCAGGAAAAGCTAGTATTAAAAAATACAGAACTTGTGCTAATTGTTCAAAATCGCTGCTTGGAAAGTTGGCTGCTGGGCAATCGCAATATTTATTCAAGACATCCTCAACATTTAAGAGATCATCAAAGCCAACTTTTATTAGATTTATTAGATTATAATAAGTATTACGATGTTTCCATTGAGTGTCCTGAAAAGATGGGAAGATATCACAAATTTCATACTCACGCTCAGTTTCACGGAGCTTATTTGAGAGCATTATTGGCAGCTAAACATACCACATATTCTAAAACAAGACCCGGAGATGCACTCAAGCCCTTTTATTTGGAACAGCTATTGAAAAGAATTGAAGAGAAGCCAGAACAATTGACTACTTTTCGTCATTTTGTCGATTTTTGTAATAGAGTTAAATCTAAATTGCAGCATTAAATCGCAATAATTACAGAAATTACGCAGAACATCTAGTCGATCGCACCGATCGCTCTCTTAACTATCAAACAATATATCTTCAGGATATTGACAGAATTTATAAAATGTGTTGTTAACTCTCGAATTTTTGTGAAACTAGCTATTTACCCGATCGCCCTTAAATCGCATACAGTCATATAATCCCGCGGATTGAGAGATAACGTGCATACAGTTCGTGGATAACAAACAAATTTACGCATCGATTTGACTCGCTAAAATCATTTGAATTTAATCTTAGCAAATTGCGAAGTATCTTGTCAACTCCGATTCACAGTACAATCGATCGCAATATTGCATATGAGGAATCCCTATGTCAGAAAAGTTTTCCACCGAAATTAGCGATCGCATCTGCACTCACATGAACGACGATCACGCTAGCGCCGTAGTTTTGTACGCTCAAGCCTACGGTGGCCAACCCGAGGCGACATCAGCTCAAATGCTCGCTATTGATGCCAACGGTATGGATTTAACCGCTCAAGTCAATGACGAAATAGTGCCAGTCAGAGTAAAGTTCGTAGGCGTAAGCCGGGGCGTAGCCATCGCACTTTAAAAGACGCCGAAGATGCTCACCACACTCTCATTGACATGGTGAAACAAGCCCGAAAAGTTGCTAAGTAGCCAAATTATCCCTATTCTGTTATAATTTCAAAGTTCGTTCGTAGTACGGACTTTAGTCCGTTTAAATCCTTGATATGGACTAAAGTCATTACTACAAACCTTGAGTCTGGTGAAATGATTAATAAGGACTAAAGTCCTTACTCCAAACAAAATATTTAATCAAGTTAAATTTACATCTAAGATATCAAATAAAATGACAGAAAAATACCCCAATTCTAAAGAATTAGATGCCCGAAATGGCAGTAAAAATAACCCTTTCGATGCCCTAATCAAGCGACTGGATTTGATGATTCGCGCCCGGTACTCCCTGCTGTACATTGTCGGCGCCGAAGAGGAACCAGTCGAGGCAGTAATTGCCCAAGTAGCACTGCAAGTAACACCCGCGCGCCGAGTATTGTTCTGGGATATCGTGCGCGGCTGGGAGGATAACGGTTCTGGGAAAGGTTCGGTAATGGCGGCCCTCGATCGCATCGGCAAGACCGCTGTCGAAGAATATACTCTATTTGTACTCCGAGATTTGCACCCAATCTTGAAATATCCCTACAGCAGTACAAGTGCTCCTGTAATCCGGGAATTACGTAATTTAACCAGGGAATTGAAGCGCAGCAAAAAAACGATCGTCCTCACTTCTCACGCGCTAGAATTGCCGGAGGAATTGAAAGAAGAAGTAACAGTAATTGATTTCCCTTTGCCCAACATCCAAGAAATCAATCATTTAATTTCCCACGTTGTGGAAAAGCCGGAACAGTTGCAAGTTAGCGGCTTAGTAAAGGAACAATTAGTTAAAGCTTGTCAAGGTTTGAGCCGCGCTCGCATCGGGCGGGTTTTAGCTAAAGCTTTGGCCGCCAAACAGCAAATTAACGAGTCAGATATTGACGGAGTTTTGGAAGAGAAACAGCAAGCAATTCGCCAAACCGGAATTTTGGAGTTTTGCAACTCCCGAGAATCCTTAAAAAATGTCGGCGGATTGGAGAATTTGAAACAGTGGGTAAAGATGCGGCAAGATGCTTTTACTGATGAAGCGCGCCGCTACGGTATACCCAATCCTAAGGGCGTTTTGTTGGTAGGAATTCAAGGAACGGGCAAATCTTTATCGGCGAAAACTATTGCTTGTGAATGGCGTTTGCCGCTGCTACGCTTGGATACTGGCAGATTGTTCGGCGGCATTGTCGGGGAAAGCGAAAGCCGGGTTCGGCAAATGATACAATTGGCAGAGGCGATCGCACCTTGCGTCTTATGGATCGATGAAATAGATAAAGCCTTCGGCAACATCATCAGCGGCGGCGACGGCGATTCGGGAACTTCGCGCCGGGTATTCGGCAGTTTGATCACTTGGATGCAGGAAAAAACTAGCCCAGTGTTTATCGTCGCAACTGCAAATAACGTGCGGATTTTGCCCGCTGAGTTGCTGAGAAAGGGCAGGTTTGATGAGATTTTCTTTTTGAATTTACCCTCGGAATCAGAAAGGCAAGATATTTTTAAGGTGCATTTACAGCGTTTGCGCCCCACTAGATTCCGCGACTTTGATTTGGCAATTTTGGCAAAGTCTTCTGAGAATTTTAGCGGTGCGGAAATTGAGCAAGTGGTGATTGATGGATTGTACCGGGCTTTTGGCACTTTTGTGAACGGGCAGCGCCGGGATTTGATGACGGAGGATGTTTTGAGGTCGATCGAGGATACAGTACCATTAGCTGCGATCGCGCGATCGCAAATTGAAGATTTGAAGCAGTGGGCGGCCGAAGCAGGTGCGAGAACAGCTTCTAACGATACTCGATTGATTGATGAATTGAAGCGTTACAGCCGGCCGCTGGGTGAAGATGCGATCGATAATTAACTGAATTTCGGTTCGTAGTAAGGACTTTAGTCCTTAATTCAGAGGACTGAAGTCCGAACGATCAAACCGGGTGCATCTGGTTTTTGAAGCCTGAAGAAGCATGACCGCATATAAATTATTAGTTATAATCCCATATTTTCTGCCGTCATGCTTCGCCCCTACGGATATATTCGCTTGCATGGAGATGCACCCTACGAACCTTACTCGACGGTGATTATTCCGCAAACCGAACCTCCCCAGACGGATAACACCCTAATTCAACCATTAACATCTCAGTTACATTTCGTTACGATAAGGAAACAGAGAGCAAAAAACTCTCACCCATAATATCAGAGGTAGCCATTATGAACGGTACATTTCGCGTCGGCAACCTGTTTGGAATTCCCTTTTTTGTCAACGCTTCTTGGTTTTTAGTCCTGGGTTTAGTAACTTGGCAATACGGCGGCGCACTAGCAGCCCTGTTTCCCACATTAGGCCCCGTAGCGCCGTGGCTGCTAGGATTACTCGCAGCCCTGCTGTTATTTGCTTCCGTCTTAGCCCACGAATTAGGACACAGTTGGGTAGCTATCAAACAGGGAATTGGCGTGAAATCGATTTCGCTATTTCTGTTTGGCGGACTGGCTAATTTAGAAAGAGAATCGAAAACCCCAGCCGAAGCATTTTGGGTCGCCATTGCAGGCCCGTTAGTCAGCTTATTTTTGGCTGGTTTGTTAACAGTTATCGGCGTCGGTGCAGCCCTCACAGGCCCAGCCGCAGCCATCGTTCAACTTTTAGCTTCCATCAACCTAGCTTTAGCCTTATTTAACTTAATTCCCGGCTTGCCCCTCGATGGCGGCAACATCCTCAAAGCGATCGTCTGGAAGATTACCGGCAACCCTTACAAAGGCGTAATTTTTGCCAGCCGCGTCGGTCAAATCATTGGCTGGATTGCCATTGCTACAGGCATCTTCGGCAATATTTGGAATCTAGTAATCGGTTGGTTCTTGCTGCAAAATGCCGGTCAGTCTGCACAGTATGCCACAGTCCAAAATGAACTCGCAGGACTCACAGCCGCAGATGCTTTGACTGCCGAAAGCCCGATCGTCCCAGAAAACTTATCCCTCAGAGAATTTGCCAACAACTACGTCATCGGTAGCACTCACACCTGGCGCCGGTTCCTAGTTACCGATGATGCCGGACAATTGGTAGGTGCGATCGACCTTGACGACATGAAAACCATCCCCACCGGAAGCTGGCCCCAAGTTCAAGTTAAAGAGCTCGTGAAGCCGATCGAATTTTCCACCACCGTCAAACCCGAATTGTCCCTCCTCGAAGTCGTCACCCTCCTCGAACAACTCAAAGTCCAAGAACTCCCCGTCACAGGCGAAAACGGCGTCCTAGTCGGGCTTGTAGAAAAAGCTGAGATTGCCCGCCTCCTGCAAAGACGAGCTCAAGCAAACCCTGCTTGACACCCTCAGATACTTGACAAATAACAGTTAACCCCCTCGATTTGCCTTACCAAAAGGGCGATCGGGGGGCTTAACTGTAGCTACCCAAAAGTCAAGTAAAATACTAAATTATTAGCTGCAAAGCAGCAATAAATAACTATAATAGTGTATTGATCATCTGAGCGAGGACGGTATGCCATCTCAGAACGTTACCTCTCAATCCGAAACCCAAGAGTCAAAAGTTCTACCTACTCTAAAAAACAATATATTGCCCGAGGCGCGATCGTCTCAACCAACAGCTCAATTACAAAAATCAGAGCTGACAGTTTTCGCAGCTCAAGAGATCGTTTACAAATTTTTCATATATCACATCAACAACTCGGAACCAGAAGTTAGTCTCCAGGAATTCAAAAAAATCTTTATAGAACTAATTGCTCCAGTTAACCCTAAATTAATTCAATCCCTATACATAATAATTGAATTTAACAGTCAACAAGAATTTAACAACTTATTTAAACGCTGCTCTTACATCTTATTAAATAACTGGATATCCAACAAACAATACGAACTTGCTCGGAAATTAATTACAATTATTAGCGAGAGAACCCTCAGCGAGCCTCACGCAGACAATATTCTCAAAAGACTGAAAGTGTGGCTGACAAACTTTGTCAGCAGCCAAGACTATGAAAACATCAAATTATTTGTATTGAAGTACGGCGACTACCGGCCCGTAGAAAAGCACTGGACTTCTCGCTATCAGCCTTATTTGCTAGCCACTCAATATCTCGATACTAAAAACACCCTCGAAGCACGCCAAACTGCCAAACTCTTGTCCCAGAAGTTAAAAGACAAGTATAAGTTTGACCTAGCAATGTATACATCTCGCTCTCAGTCAGCCACATTCAAATTTAAAAATTATCATAATCCCACACTTTTAGGAGAGGAAGCCCTGCGTTTAATCAAAATAATTTTGGTCAACCGAGGCTCGTTGAACTATCGCAGCTTAGCCAATCTTTTTATCAGTCACAGTCAAAATATTACCTACAAGCAGTTCAAGGAATCTCTGATTAAGTATTTATGTTATTACAATGAAAAAAAAAATAGTTCTGATATTTATCACCAACAACTCATCAATATTTTAGATAATTTTCATCCCCAGAATGACGAAGAAAGTTTGAACAGTAGCCTGTTGCTCAGAACTTGCAATTATCTAATCAAATGTTTGACAGTGGAAAATTCTGGGGAACCAACCGCCTTATTTCTAATTTTCGTGACTCAACTAAATCCTTTAACGCTAGCGATTTTGATGCTAAAGATAATTTTAATCTCACCGTATTCCCAAACCTACTTAGAACTTTGTTTTGCTCGATTAATTGAATACTATCAAGATAACTCCGCTGCTGAATGTCAGTGGCTAATTAAATTTTTAGAAGTTTGCCAGATTGCTCTAACTATTTATGGAGACAATGTTCAATACAATCTAGTGAATATGTCAGACAACAATCAAGAGGAACATTTGTTTATCGACCTCAATAACTGTCGAGTTTTTTCTCAACACAAACAAACACCCAAAAATCGAGATTAGTCATTAGCGCTGTCCCCGCTCGCGAACATTATTAGCGATGTATTCGTAGGGTGCGTCGCCATGAAAAATCCCTAAACTTAATCGGCAATCTGATAGCGACGCACCTTATACCAATTCACTATGAAGGTACACGCTCATACATGGTAAAGTAGAGGAGAGCAAATGTTGATTTTTTCGGGGAGAACTGGTATTAGTCATTAGTCATTAGGTGTACCCTACAGCTCAAATTTTGCAATCAAATCCAGTATCTTTTGATAATCAAAATTATCTAAATAATTCATCATAACTTCGGCAAAAATAGGATTATCGCTGCGAATTTCCTCAATTGTTTTGGCAATAAAATCGAAGTCAGCCTGATGGACTGCCTGTTTGAGATTGCGCGTCCATTCTGGGGAAACTTGCGGCTTAGAGTCCAACGTAAATATTGCAGCACTATCAGATATTTTTTCGGTAACAATAGTTGAACTCTCCGATACATTATTTACTGTAACATATTTATTGATAAGTTCAACAGGGCCGACTCCCGTCACAACTTGAATATCAAATTTGAAGACTGTGCCGCGTCCAACTTCGCTCTGGGCGGTAATGTCACCGCCCATTAATTTGATGAACTCGCGGCTGATACTTAATCCTAAACCTGTACCTTTTTGAACTTTTTGACCAGATGAACTTTGCACGAATAATTCAAATATACTGTCTAATTCCTCGGGGATAATTCCTAACCCTGTATCGGCAATTTCAAAGTAAATAAAAGCATTATTTTTTTGAGCTTCTGATAGATTGATATTATTATTTGGTTCTGGAGATATAGCTACTTCTATTCTGGGTCTTACTGTTACTGAAATTGAGCCTTTTTGGGTGAATTTAACGGCATTATCTAACAAATTAATCAGCACTTGTCGCAACTTAACATCATCAGCTTGTACGTACTGAGGAACATCGGGCGAGCGGTTGACAATTAATTGCAATTCTTTATTTTGTGCGGGAAGTTGAAACATATTTTGCACGTCGCCCAGCAAACGGTACAAGTCAAAGTTTTTTGGGTTGAGTGTCATGCGTCGAGCTTCAATTCTAGATAAGTCTAATATTTGATTAATGAGTTGAAGCAAGTGTTCTCCGCTGCGACGAATAATTTTAATATTCTCTTGTTCCTGCAAAGTTAAATTAGCACTGGGTTCTATTAATTGAGCAAAGCCGAGAATGGCGTTGAGGGGTGTTCGCAATTCGTGGCTCATGTTGGCAAGAAAGATGCTTTTAGCTTTGTTGGCAGCTTCTGCGGCTTCTTTGGCTTGTTTGAGTTCTTGTTCTGCTTGTTTGCGATCGCTAATATCAAGTATTATGCCGTGCCAGACGATATCTCCATTTTCGCGCAATTCTGGGCGAGAATAGCCTTGCAGCCATTTGAGTTTTCCCGATGCTGTCACAATCCGCCACTCGTGGGAAAATGGTTCAAGATTTGTGGCGCTGTTGACAATTGCCTCGAAGTGGCTGGGGCGATCGTCCGGGTGCATTTGTTCGTAGAGTAAAGCAGAGTTGTTTTTGACTTCCTCCGGCTCTAATTCTTGAATTTCTCGGCACATAGGACTGATATATTCCATCTTGACTGAGCCGTCGGGATGTTGCACGAATATGTAAAGTTCTCCGGGAACCGTGATCGCTAATTTGTGAAACAGAGCTTCGCTTTTTTGCAAGGCTAATTGTGCTTGTTTGCGATCGCCAATATCAATCCCAAATCCAAAAAGAAAGTCAAAATTGCCATTTTCATCCAAAACGGGCGTACCGTGCCACTCGACTAACAAACCCCGATCCGACTTGGTGACAATCCGGTGCTCATTAACCGTTTGCGGGCTGGCTTTGACGGCCTTAAAAATCGAGTGCAATCCGGCTCGATCGCCCTCGGGTACAAATATAGCTAAATAATCTTTGCCGATAACTTCTGCGGCAGTATAGCCCACAGCTTGCAGCATACAGTCATTCACCCGCAGGATTTTACCCTCACAGTCGATCGCCACAAAAAATATCGGAGAATTTTCGATAATCTTGAAGTTAAAGTCGCGCTCTTTGCGGATAATTTTTGTAGCTTGCTTGCGCTCCTCAATTTCGATTTCCAAGCGGGCATTGATTTCGGCTAACTCGGTTGTGCGCGAAGCTACTTCAATTTCCAGAGTCCGGTTGTAGTCAGCCAATATTTTTTCTGCTTGTTTGCGATCGGTGATATCTTGAAAAACAATAATCACATACAGGACATTGCCAAGAGCGTCAAACACCGGCATCGATCGCACTTGCAAAGGAATAATTTTCCCACCGAGGCGAATTTCCATATCTTCAACAATCATTGTTGCACCCCTCACAGCCCGTGCAAACGGGGACTTATCGATCGGGTACAGCCGATCGGTGCCTGCTACATAAAGCTGATAAGTTTCTGAGAGCCCTGCTGCGGTTGTACTTGGCATTGCCCTTTTGCCAGTGAGCTCTTCTCCCACCGAATTCATAAAAATAGTGCTACCTGTGGGAGTCAGGGCTGTGACTCCAACGGGCAAGCTTTCTAACAACTTGGCAAATTTTTCTTCACTAGACGCCAAAGCTTCAAAAGATTTTTTCAATTGAGCGGCCATTTCATTAAAAGACTGGGCTAATTTACCGACTTCATCCAGCCTGCTCACACCAACAGTGCGATCGAATTCTCCTTGGGCAATATCTTTAGCTGCTGCGTTGAGACGCAGCAGCGGCAGCGTTACCCACCTAGCTGTCAGAACTCCGGCAATGGTCGATAGCAGTAGCGCGGCCACACAAAGTACAATCGTATTGCGGGTATTTCTGTTAACTTGCCCCATGAAATCGGATTCGGGAACTGCGATCGCAATCAGCCAGTTCAAACCGTAACTATCAGAAAAAGGCACCACTGCCACAAAATAATCCTGCCCGTCTCGGTTAAATTTCAGTTGATGCTGCTGCTTAATCTCGCCAAAGCCCCCGAAGTATTCGTACAAATGCTTAGCTGCGGTACGAATAACAGGAGTTTGGCTGTCTAAAACATTCAGCCGCTCCGGCTGGTGCTTTCCCGACAACTTTCTAAAGGGTGATTCTTGACTCGAACTGGCAACCAGCAAGCCCGATCGTTCGATCGCGAAAATTTCCCCCGTTTTGCTAAACCTGAGGCGATGGAGATATTGCTGAATTTCCAAGATCGAAAAGTCTACCGCACTAACTCCCAGCAATTTACCATTGCGATCGCGAATCGGTTGACTCGCAGCAATAAACACAGTCCCCGGAGTAAAACCGGGGTAAATGCTCGTCCAAATTGGTTTGTTAGCTGCGACAGCTTCTTTGTACCAAGGGCGCTGGCGAGCATCGTAGGTTCCTGCTTCTACTTTTAATTGAACCGTGCGAGTTCCTCTGTTGTCTGTAGCGTAGTAAATGTTCTGAGAGTTGGTAGATTTGTTAGCGACGACAATTTGCAAGCTCTTGTCCTTAGGGTTGCGCCAAATGGCGAGACATTCTCCTGAGTTTTCAGAACCGAGGGACATCCACTGAATGCTTTTAAACGATTGCATTTGCTGCCAAAGGAACTTTTCTGCCCGAGGCTGGCGGCTTTCTAACTGTAAGTTTAATTCCTTGCGATCGATCGCTTCAGCGTTGAGTTGATTTACCCAGTGAGTATTTTCGAGAACACCACTCAGCTTTTCTTCAACTCTTTTCCCCGTCTCCCCGATCAATTTCTGGGCGAGCTCTTCGACTGCTCTTTGTCCGTTGCGAAAGGAAAAATATCCGACCATCCCGACTGCTGCGACGATTTGCACCACAAAAGAGCCGACTAGAACGCAGCGCAGAGGTATTTTTGTGGGTTGTCGGACAGTTTGAAAGGCGAATCGGGACAACGGCATAGGCTGGTGACCAAGAAAATGGGATACAAGCCCCGTCCTTTTAGGACGGCTTTTCTTGATTTCTAATATACTCTTTCAATACTTCTAAGGGTGCGGCACCAACGG
>RDXX01000148.1 GCA_004292955.1 Oscillatoriales cyanobacterium
ACCCAGATAAATCGTCTGCCCAATCTTCACAAATGGTTTGTGGAAATTTTCGCTAAACCCACATAGCTATTGGATCATTCTTTTTGTGGAGGCCTCTTAGACAAAGGACATATCTGGGAACGATCGCCCAATCCCGATGGAACGTTTGCTAGCGCGATCGACACAGTGCACGCTGATGCCCAAAAATACTGGAATGCAGAGGATGTTTACCGGCGGATGCAGTTCGGCCTCCAGTGCAGCTACGCCCACGGAACCAAGGCGATCCGCACTCACATCGACAGCGCAGGAGAACAGGGAACCGTTAGTTTATCAGTATTTACAGCCTTGCAGGCCGAATGGCGCGATCGGCTAATTTTGCAAGCAGTTTCCCTAGTTTCCCTGGACTATTTCCTGACACCCGAGGGTGAAAAATTAGCAGACAAAATTGCCCAAATCGGCGGCATTCTCGGCGGCGTCGCCTACATGAATCCCGATTTAGACAAACAACTCGATCGCGTATTTAGCTTAGCCCAAGAACGCGGTTTAAACCTCGACTTCCACACCGACGAAACCGACGATCCAGAATCAACCACACTGCGAGAAGTAGCAAAAACCGCTATTAGGTATGAATTTGCAGGTCAAATAATCTGCGGGCATTGCTGTAGTTTAGCCGTACAACCGCCAGACTTAGTAACAGAAACTTTGACATTACTCAAGGAAGCAAATATTGGCATTGTCAGCTTGCCGATGTGCAACCTTTACCTGCAAGACAGACAATCTGGGTGTACACTTATGCTATGCTTACTGAAAGTAGCTCCCTACTTTAGGAGCCTACTTGGGAAATAGAGTCTACCTAGACTAAATCTAGAAAAAATCTAGAAACCACAGAACCTTGACAAACCAATAGTTTCAGGAGAGAAACACCAATGAAAGCTCAACCCAAAGTTCAGACAGCTTGCGACATCACCATTGGAGTTGACCATGGCTCCCTACGATTACAGTTTCCGTCTCGGCACAGTCCGCTATGGGAAGCGTTAGACGGCAAGCCACTAAAAGGTAAACCCAAGTATCTGCCACTAGGGCGACACGGTTACAAAGACAACCCTGAGGATTGGAAGCGTGCTACTCAAATTGCCATCGCAATGGAGGCTGATTTAGACCATCCTGAATGGGAAAAACTATTTGACCCTACCCTTGCTAAATATGGTATAGGCGGGGGCAAATATGCCAAGCTAGCTGATGTACTTCAGCCTTCAGTGGAAAGAAACAACCATTGAAGAGACTACGTTTAAAGTAACTTTCCAGACACAGTTTTCAAACATTATTTACGGTAAAATATGGAACAACCAAACTAAGCAACACGTCCAATCCGACCAGAGTATTAGCGACATACGCTTAAGCGATGGACAGAATGTGATGTTTGCAATCACAAATACCACAATAAACAGAAAGACTTACTTTATCAATGAGTTGCGACTAGCTTTCGAGTATTGCAAATCAAAAGGTATGCTAGTCAATCCCACAACCGAAAACCCTTTTGTCAGCGATAAATTCAGCGCACCTGCTATCACAACTCAGCAAAAGTACGCATCCAAAATAGTAAATGGGGAAGAGAAACAATGGCACGAGGTGACGGACGAAAAAGCGCTAGAAGAGGATAGACGCGCATTTACCAAGATAGAGTGCGACATCATTATCAAGGCTTTTTATGGGTCTAACAAGTCTCATTTTGCAGCCTTGATCGAATTCTATTTTCTAACAGGATGTCGCACATCAGAAGCGTTAGCCCTCTGTTGGCATGATATAGATTTTGAAAGAAATCTAATTCGTTTTAATAAATCATTAGGTGCTTCCACCCACAAAATAAAAGAGACCAAAACGGGCGAGGCAAGACTATTCTATTTCAGTGACAATTCTCGATTGAGAGAGTTGCTGATCCAACTAAAAGGCGAGAGCTTAAGCAATCTTTGCTTTCCGAACAAAAAAGGTAAATACATTCCAATCACCTCTCTACAAGAGGCATGGCGGGGATTCAAAAAAACTAGAGCCCTAGCTGATGGTACAGAAAAAACTTACTACTACCCCGGTGTAGTCACTCAGTTAGTTGAGGAAGGCGTCATAGGAGGGTACTTACCGCAATATCACACTCGCCATACCTACATCACCCTTACTGCTCACGCTAATGCCCACAATAACAACGCGCTATTACATATAGCCACCGCCTGCGGTAATAGCGTAGACGTGATACTGAGGCATTACCTTGGGGTAAGCGAATCAATACAGATAGTTGAGGCAATGTAACCCCCTACCCCCTTTAATCAGGGGGTATTTTTTTGACTATTTTCCTGTACCTACTGTCATTTTACAAAGTAAGGCCCTACTTTAGGAGCCTACTT
>RDXX01000039.1 GCA_004292955.1 Oscillatoriales cyanobacterium
AAGTAGGCTCCTAAAGTAGGGCCTTACTTTGTAAAATGACAGTAGGTACAGGAAAATAGTCAAAAAAATACCCCCTGATTAAAGGGGGTAGGGGGTTACCAGGTAAGGGTTAAACTTCGACAAGATGTATATCTTTATCAAATCCTAGGTAATGCTTAACAATGATTTCAACACTGTTCCCGCAAGCGTGAGCCAATAGCAGAAGAGCCGATGTGTCACTTTTGTTAGCGTGAGCGGTAAGGGTAATGTAAGTGTGTCTAGTGTGATAAGGTGCGAGATATTGGCTGATTTTGCCTTCAGAAACAAGTCGAGTAACTACGCCAGGATAGTGGTATTCGTAGCTTTTGCCATTTACTTCTTTCTTATCTACCTTGCCTAGCCATATTAAAGAGTGACTGCTGTTGCTATGAGTTTGGCCGCCTACCTGTGGGAATACAAGGTCAACTGATGATTGACTTTTTCTAATATTAGATAGAAGGCTAGCTATTTTCGGGGTGATTCTGAACATTCTTATCTCTTTAGTTTTTGTCCGCTTTGTAGATTTAATGCTGGTTGCGTAGCTCTTACTAAAACGGATATAGCCACGGTCAAAGAAAATATCACCCCAACGCAATGCGAAAGCTTCACCGGGTCGGCAACCTGTCAGAAACAAAAATTCAATCAAGGGCGCGGCTTTACGTTCATTTTGCTTGTCTGATTCATAGAATGCCCTGACAATAATGTCACGTTCATTCTTGGTAAAAAAACGTACATCAGTTTCGCATTCTTCCTCTTGCCTACTATCTTGCAACTGCCACCATTCTAGTATTTCACCATCGACACCGATTGCTGATGTGTACTTTTCCTTAGGATTCTCGACAACTTCAAGATGTAAGTTTCGATAAGGGTTTTGAGCATTCTTTATCATGCCCGTTGATTGCCCTCGATCAAAAGCTTCATTTAACGCTCGGATGGTATCGACAATAGCAGCCTTATTGTAAGGTGACAATAATAGTTTTTCAGCAGACAATCTGTTAGCAGGTAGACTGCTGATGTCGTTCCCGGTAGCGGAAAAACTACGGCTTTTTTTGTCCCATTTCAGCCCTTTGATGATATTTGAATAACGTCGCAGATAGCGGTCAGCAAAAGTAGATGGCTCTACTTTTGTTTCTTTCCACTGAAGGTACGCTTCCCACATCTCGCCTACGGTAATCTCGGGTGTTGTAGCCTGTGCACCTGGCATCTGAAGTACATCAGCTAGCTTTTTCCCATTCAGGATGGTCTAAATCGGCTTCCATCTGTGCTGCTAGGGCAGAAGCACGCTTCCAGTCCTCAGGATTGTCCTTGTAGCCGTGTCGCCCTAGTGGTAGATACTTGGGTTTACCTTTTAGCAACTTGCCGTCTAGGGCTTCCCATAGTGGGCTGTGCCGAGAGGGAAACTGTAATCGGAGGCTACCATGATCAACGCCGATTGTGATGTCGCAAGCAGTCTGAACTTTGCTCTGAGCTTTCATTGGTGTTTCTCCTGAAACTATTGGTTTGTCAAGGTTCTATGGTTTCTAGATTGTTTCTAGATTTAGTCTAGGTAGACTCTATTCTCCAAGTAGCTCCCTACTTTAGGAGCCTACTTGTGACAAGCATAGCAGATTTCCGCAAGGACAGGGACATGCCCTCGCGGAACTGGAAAAACGGGCCCAGCGCCTGGGTGCTAATGCCGTGATCGGGGTGGAAGTTGACACCGGCACGATTAATGTAGACTCTTCGGGGGCTTTGCTGTTGATTACTGCTGTTGGGACTGCTGTCAGATTGCGTTAATAAGCCGCTTTTCCTCTATACATCAGCGAACTTTTTTAACTGGATAAAATAGTTATTGGTTATCAGCCATCAGTCATCAGTCATTAGCTAATAGCTGCTGGCTGAAAGCTGATGACTTTTTAGTTTATTTCTTCAGACATAGATACTGGTTATTTCCCCAGGCAGATATGGTTTCTATCAATCTCAGCCACAATCAATGCTTAGGTGAAAGATTGTTAAAAATAAAACCAACTCTCAAAGGAAAGGAAAAGCTATGGCATACGTAAATAGACCAGTAGACAACGTTGTTACCGAGCAGACTCTAGTTAAGCCGGTCATGGAATATCACGATTTAGTGCGGTGGGGCCCAATTTTTTCAGGTTTGGTAATTGCGATCGGCACACAACTGGTGTTAAGTGCGTTGGGTGCTGCGATCGGGTTGAGCAACATTGCTAATTCAGGAGCTCCGCGCAGTATTGCAGGCAACGTCGGTACTGGAGTAGGAATTTGGTCAATTATCAGTTTATTAATAAGCTTGGGCGTTGGCGGTTGGGTAACTGCTCGCGCTTGCGGCCCGATGAACCGCAGCACCGCGCTTTTGAACGGAGCAATTTTGTGGGCAACTACCTTAACAATTGGCTCTTGGCTGTTAGCAAATGGCGTAGCTGGGACTTTTGGCGTAGTAGCAGCGAATGCCGGAGCAGCGATTAATCAAGCCCAACAAGGCGGCGTAAATCTACCCAACCAAGCGCCTAGCGTTTCTGCTCAGGATGCTCGGAATATTGCTGAAAATGCCGCTAAAGCTGGTTGGTCATTTTTGTTCGGCTCATTATTGGGTTTGGTTGCTTCAATGGCCGGAGCATCTGCCGGCGCCCGCACTCCCCGGAATCACTTGTAAAAGTTTGGTGGGACAATCAAACTTCCGGTTCATGAAAGCACTTTTTCAAGGTGCTTTTTTATTGGGTGAATTTGTGTATTCTTCAGTCCGCGAAGGCGGACTTTGTTTGTGTACTAGCGGTTTCAACCGCCGAGTTTTATTTGTATAATGCGCTTTTTGCTGAGTCTAGATCCCCCTAAATCCCCCTTAAAAAGGGGGACTTTGATATCTTCCGGTTCCCCCCTTTTTAAGGGGGGTGCCAGGGAGATCTGGGCCTAGTCGTCAAACAGTAAATCGATAGTACATTTGACGTTAAGTTGACACTAATGGTACTCCGCGCGCACTAATAAATTAAGCTGTGAAGTATTTAGCGGCTGGGTGATAGGTGATAATTGCAGTGGTTGACTGTTCCGGATAAAGTTGTTCGCTTTCATCCATATACAGGTTTATACGATCGCACTTTAGCAAATCCAATTGCTTGTACTGATCCGCCATATTCGGACAAGCAGGATAGCCGAAACTGTAGCGCGAACCGCGATATCGCTGCGCCAGCATATCCCGAATATTATCCGGTTCCTCGCTAGCAAAACCCAATTCCCGGCGAATCCGCGCGTGAGTCCATTCGGCTACTGCTTCCGCCGTCTGTACCGCCAATCCGTGGAAGTAGAGATAATCGGTGTATTGATTGTTAGCAAATAGCTTTTGTGCGTACTCCGTAGCAACTTCTCCCACCGTCGCTACTTGCATCGGAAATACATCGATTTTACCCGATTCTTTCGGTGCGAAGAAGTCGGCAATGCACAGCCGGCGCGCCGATTTTTGCCGGGGAAATGTCAATGTTGTCACAGGCAAGATGCCTGTGCCACTATTGGCATTCACAGGCAAGATGCCTGTGCCACTATTTTCTGCTGTGGGGTGGGCATCTTGCCCGCCCTTCATAATTTCTGGGTCATACAGATACAAGGAATTTCCTTCAGCTTGACAGGGGAAATACCCGTAAATTGCTTGCGGGTGCAGTAACTTTTCGGTGATAATTTTGTGTTTCCATTCTTCCAAGATTGGATAAACTGTCTCAGCTAAGAAAGCATCGTATTCTTCCCGCGATTGGTCTTTTGGCTTGCGGAATTGCCACTGTCCAGCAACTAAGGCTTGCAAATCTAAGTGCCAGAAAAGCTCTTCAAAGGGGATTTCTTCGGGCGATAACAGTTTTGTACCCCAGAAAGGAGGATTCGGGCGATCGATATTTGCATCAACTGCTTCGGAACGCTTGGTATCAACAATCACCGGAGTGTCTGCCTTCTTCGCATCCTCAACCGCAGTTTCTGCCGAAGTTTTAGCTGCTTTCACCGCCCCATTCTCACTCCCAACTTCATCTAAAAATCCAGCCAAATCTTCCCAGTTTCCAGCAGATTTGGCTGGCATCAGTTTCTCCATAAAGTTCAAGTCAGAAAACGCATCTTTGCCGTAAACAACTTTACCGTTATAAGTATTTTGGCAATCTTCATGGACAAATTTGGGAGTCAAAGCTGCACCGCCCAAAATCACTGGAACGGTAATGCCTCTCTGGTTGAATACCTCCAAATTTTCCTTCATAAATGCGGTGGATTTTACCAGCAAGCCACTCATGGCAATACAATCGGCTTTGTGCTTTTCGTAGGCTTCGATGATATTATCAACTGGCTGTTTAATTCCCAAGTTAATCACTCGATAGCCGTTGTTTGATAGGATAATATCAACCAAGTTTTTGCCAATGTCATGAACGTCGCCTTTGACAGTCGCAATGATAAATGTGCCTTTAGCATTGTCCCCGGATTCGGACTTTTCCATGTACGGTTCTAAATAAGCAACTGCCGCTTTCATGGTTTCGGCTGATTGCAATACAAATGGTAGCTGCATTTGTCCCGAACCGAACAATTCTCCGACTACTTTCATCCCATCTAACAAGAAGGTATTGATAATTTGCAGGGGCGGATAGGTTTCTAATGCTTTGGCGAGTTGGATGTCGAGGCCGATGCGTTCGCCATCGATGATGTGGCGCTTCAATCGTTCTTCGACGGGGAGGTTTTCGTCTTGGGTGCGATCGCGCTTGGTAGTTTTGCCCGCAAACACCGTTGTCAGGTCGCCCAAGGGGTCGTAAACGCAAATATCGCCGTCGAACTCCCGTTCGTCGTAGATCAGCTTACGGCAGATTTCCTGGTGTTTGGGGTCGATTTTGGCGATCGGCAAAATCTTGTTAGCGCTGATAATCGCCGAATCCATCCCCGCCTGCATCGCTTCGTGCAAAAACATGGAATTGAGAACTTGGCGCGCCGCCGGATTCAAGCCGAAGGAAATGTTAGAAACTCCCAAAATCACGTGACATCCCGGCAATTCTTGGCGGATGCGGCGGATAGATTCGATGGTAGCTTTGCCGTTTTTTCGGTCTTCTTCAATCCCGGTAGAAATCGGCAAAGCCAGGGTGTCAAAAAAGAGTTCTGAGGCGGGAATTCCATAGGCGACGGCGGCGTTATAGGCGCGTTGGGCGATCGCAAATTTTTGGTCAGCAGTGCGCGCCATCCCATCTTCATCAATCGTTCCGATCACAATCCCCGCGCCGTACTTTTTCGCCAACTCCAAAACTTGATAAAAACGCGGTTCTCCGTCTTCATAGTTAGTAGAATTCAGCAAACATTTGCCGCCCGCCACTTTCAAGCCAGCTTCCATCTTTTCCCACTCGGTGGAATCCAGCATTAAAGGCAGAGTTGCATTAGTCACAACCCGGGATACTAATTCTTTCATATCGCGCACGCCGTCGCGCCCGACATAATCGACGTTGACATCGAGAACGTGCGCGCCTTCTCGCACTTGTTCTCTAGCCATTGCTACTAAACCGTCCCAGTCTTCGGCGTTTAGCAAATCGCGGCATTTTTTGGAACCGCTAGCGTTGAGTTTTTCCCCGACAATTAAGAAGGAATTTTCTTGTTCGTAGGGTTGGGCGCTATAAATTGAAGCAGCGGCTGGTTCCCAAGTAATTTCGCGAATTTTGGGTTTAAGAGTTGTGCCAATTTCTGACAGTTCGCGGATGTGATCGTAGCGAGTACCGCAGCAGCCGCCAATGACTTGCACGCCTAAGTCTTCGACGAAGCGCATCAAGGCCATTTTTAATTCAATCGGCGTCAGTTTGTAGTGTGCGTGGCCGCCAATGTTTTCGGGTAAACCAGCGTTTGGTACGCAGGAAACCACGAAGGGCGAATGTTCGGATAGATATTTGACGTGTTCCGCCATGCGATCGGGCCCGGTGGCACAGTTTAATCCTAAAATATCTATGGGATACGGCTGCAAAATAGCTAAAGCGGCGCTGATGTCGGAACCGACTAACATTGTGCCGGTGGCTTCCATTGTGACTGATACCATTAACGGAATCCGCGCACCTTTTTTCTTAAATACTTCTTCAATGGCATTTAATGCTGATTTAATTTGCAGCACGTCTTGACAAGTTTCGACTATAAATAAGTCAACGCCGCCGTCATAAAGTCCTTCGGCTTGTTCGGTAAAAGCGGCGGTTAGCGTGTCAAAATCGATGTGTCCTAAGGTTGGCAATTTGGTACCCGGGCCGATCGATCCTGCGACAAATCTCGGTTTTTCGGGCGTGTCAAATTCTGCTGCGATATTCTTGGCGAGTTCAGCCGCCGTTTTGTTGAGATAATAGGCTTTGTCTGCTAAATCGTACTCCGCGAGCACGATGGAAGCAGCGCCGAAGGTGTCTGTTTCGATGACATCGGCGCCTGCTTCGAGGAATCCTCGGTGCACGATGGCGACGGCTTCCGGCTTGGTGTGCACGAGATATTCGTTACAGCCTTCGTATTCTTTACCGCCGAAGTCTTCTGCGGTGAGGTTTTGGACTTGCAGGTTGGTTCCCATGGCGCCGTCGAAGACGATGACTGGGCGCGAGGGGTGGTGGAGTCGATCGAGAAATTTGCTATTCATCAGCGGTAAAAAGACGTAGGTGCTATATATTTACAATTTTATCTATTGTGCAATATTGTCAACAATTATGCGTATGTTGGGGAACGACTGATGACTGAAGGATTTAATGCTGCTGACGGTAGTTCGATCGCACCTACGATCTTACCGATCGCCCTGGATAATTGTCAAAATTCTGCTGTGGGCGCGGCTGTGGGGGCTAAACTGGCGATCGACTCTGAGGGGTTTTTTCGCTTAACTGTTGAGGAATTTTGCGAAAATGCGATCGCGATCGTGAAACGAGTGATGCAAAAGGGCGATCGTTTTATTTTACAGCAAGCAGGGAAGGATCTAGCTGCGATCGTTCCCGAAGCAGAGTTTCACAAGATAGATTATCTCATGGAAGAACTCAAACCCTCACAATTCTTTCCTGACGAAGAAGCATATTATGAAGATGAGAGAGGAATCCACTGCATTTACCCGGACGAACTTGTAGAAGACTTTGATAATATTTTAGCAGATGTCAAGGAATTCGACGAATTATTTGGCTTATTGCCCACTGAGGAAATGGGAGAAAATATTGATATTTTCATGTCTGTAGCTATTCTCATGTCGATCGATCGTTTTTGGGTACCGGAGTACCTAATCGCCGAGAAATCCCGACTAAAAATGCTATCATAATACTATTAGTAGGGTGTGTCGCCATTGAAATACCTCGCATCAGATCGACAATCTCATAGCGACGCACCTGACTATTAGTAGGGTGTGTCGCCATTGAAATACCTCGCATCAGATCGACAATCTCATAGCGACGCACCGGACAAAATACTAAACAACACTTCTTTCCTAACACGGCTGTTTATAACTGCTATAAGTTTGTTCACCTTCGATCGCAAAACCAATACAGAGGACTCGCAATATGAATCCGCAAACAATAACCCCGTCTCCTCCCGTACAAGAGCAAATTATCCGAGAGTCAAAAGTTGTTTTGAAAGGCGTTAGCTGGCAAACTTTTCAAGCGTTGCTTGCTGATGTTGGAGACGATCGTGCGTGGAGAATTGCCTATGACAATGGAGTATTAGAAATCAGAATGCCCTACCAAGAACATGAAATGCCTACAGGGATGTTAGAAAGTTTTATTGAAGCCCTAGCAGATGAGCTAGAAATTGAGGTAATGAAACTCCGATCTCTGCTGCTTAAACGAGAAGATTTAAGTCGCGCGATCGAACCAGATACCTGTTTCTACATCCAGAATGAAGCTTTAGTAAGAAGCAGAGATATTGACTTGGAAACCGATCCGCCGCCGGATTTGGCTGTCGAGTCGGATTACACCAATTCTTCTCTAAACAAATTCGCAATTTATGCAGCTTTGGGCGTTCCAGAAATTTGGAGATACCGCCGCCAAACTCTAGAAGTTTATCAACTTGTCGATGACAAATACGAGAGTGTTGGTCAAAGTGTAGCTTTTCCATTTTTGCCGATCGCAGAAATACCAGGATTTATCGAACAAAGCAGGGCGATCGGACAAAGATCGGCCGTGCGTCTATTTCGGACAAGAATTAGAGAAATTTTGCAAAATTCCAACCTATAATAAATGTAAAATTCCAACCCATAATAAAATATAATTGGGGTGGATCTGAGTTTGGTAAATATGATTGTAGGGGCGAAGCATGACCGCAGTCAATATGAGATTATAACTAATAACTCATATACGGTCATGCTTCGCCCTCTTGAAAAACCCGATGCACCCTATAATTGGTTCGTAGCCAGGACTTCAGTCCGCATCCAATCCAAGGACTGAAGTCCTCACTACAAACCTTTAAGAAGGACTGAAGTCCTCACTACGAACCTTTAAGAAGGACTGAAGTCCTCACTACAAACCTGTGAGTCTTAAAAAATATTAAATTTTTTGATTATTTCTTTCGCATCTTTCTCTGTGAACCTCTTTTAGCCAGGTGCTTAATTTCATTGTCGGCTGGAACATCCACTTGTTCTACAATTTCTAAATCCAAAACTTCAACCTCGCCTCCGCTGATTTCTTCAGCTTTCTCAACATCCTGCAAATCCTGCTGATGTTCGATTAACTCCAATCCAAATCCAGAATCTAAAATCGGCAATTCATCGATTTCTTCACTAATTTCAGATTCTCCAACCCAATCGTCAATTTCCGCCACTAAATCTTCCTCAATTTCTTGACTAATTTGAGTTTCTCTAATTTCCTTCTCTACTAGCTGCACCGATAACTGCTGGTTTTCCCTTGACAAATGCTCAATCTGAGTCGATTGAATTCTAAGCTGTTCATTCAAAACGCGAATTTCTCGGTTTTGCTGCTGAATCATTTCTTCCCCATCAGCAATAGTTCGATTTCTCTCTAATATGACTTCATTTCTAGTTTCTAATTCCAAAGCGCTCATTGCTGCTTTAATTACATTATAAAAATGCGGCTTAGACACATCAACTTGTTTAGCATTATGGCGACTTTTCCCCAAAAGTCCAATCTTTTCTCCTTGCTTAACAGCCAACACAAAACCTTGATGATTTTTAATTTTTAATTCTTTGACAAAATCAACTTGAACTAAGCTGCAAATATATCTGTGACAGTCATAATAAAATTCTGCTTTCATGAAAAAGCACCCCTTTCTGCTACAGTCCCGCAGAATTATAGCACGAAGAATGTTAAATCTCGAACAAAATCTCTAAACCTATGGTGCGCGCCGATCGCCCTACCATAATTTCAAATGTATGCGATGTCAAGAGTTGTTGCTAAAATTAATCAAAAATCAATAATCGATCGCCATTTCAATCAAAACACCAGCTAATCCAATACTTCGGACAGTTTTTTAACGACTCTGTAAGCGTATCGCGAGTAAGCCCTGGCATTTTTAATGATTTTTTGAAACGAGCGGGCGAGACTTAAAGAGAGATACTAGATTAGATCTAAAACTGTCCGAAGTATTGCTAATCAATAATAAATAATATCTTCCTCCAACTCAATCACACCCGCAATCAACTTCCAACAAGGATCGTCTCCTTCCCGATCATCAGGCCGCCAAGGCATACTTAAACTGATGGTTAGCAAACAAGCTTTTTCCGGGCGATAACCCAAATCCAACCTTCTAGTAAACACCGGATCGGTAATTGTTGCCGTCAATTTTTGATTGTATGCAGTTACAATAGATCCTTCCCATTTATTCCCACTTTCAAATCTTTTGCCGACCATTCTTACGGTAAATTTTACTGCTTTTATTAATTGTAAAGTAATGCGCTCTTCCCTTGGCAAAGACTGCATATAATCTACTGTCACAAATCGCAAATCATTATGCAAAATATATGCCCGATCGCGGAAATATTTCAGTAAATATGCAGAAGAAACCTTCCCGACGTGCTGCCATTTTCCCGGAATAATAGACAGATTTTCACACTCAAAACCAAAATCCGGCCCCGTATTTGCCAAAGGAATGTCTATAACATCTAATAATGCCGGTTCCAGTCTATTTATCTGCCGTATTTCTTTAGGAATCTGGCCGTCTGGTAAGTCGGAAATTGGACGTACCCAGTTACCATTAATTTCATTAATTCCAGCGATGCACCTGTCACCTCGTTTCCAGGAATTAGCAAGGCAAATTATCCGAGTCATTCGATTTTAGATGTTAGATTTTAGATTGATTCCTGTATTTATGGCGTACACTCCCCGCCAGCTATGCAATTCAAAGATGACTAATTTTGACATTTTGCCACTTATCGTTGAGATATTCAGCAACTAAACGGCGGTGACAGTTGTGAGGCTGTGGTTCGCTACAAAGCAGACACCCGCAGTCTAGAATATCCGGCGAAATTTTTTGCTCAATTTGTCGATCGCGAATCAACTGCAAAAACTGCTGTTCATAAACATCCCAATCTCCCTTTTTCTTTTTATAATCATCCAGAATATCTTGAGTCGGCGCTAAATCCAGAATATGCACATACTTAATATTACCAATTGTCCGCAAAAAATACTCTAAATCTTTCCGCTTAGCAAAACCAGCTAACTGGGACACATTATTCAGCCGCGTATCTATCACCCTGCGGACTCCGGCTTTTATCAAAGTATCAAAAAATTGCTCGGCGCTTTTTTGAGTAAAACCAATTGTAAATAAATTAATTGCTTTCTTTGGTGACATAAGCGATTTCCAATCCATAACGATAATAAGCTGTTTCTAAATCAACTATTTCATCTTTAACTTGAGGTTCTAATTCAAACAAGCTTAACTGAATTGGCTGATTATTTTTTTTACCTTTGTTAAACTTGCTCAAAAGTCTTGCTTCTACATCCTGATGCGATTCTAAACTGCCATCGGACAGAATATGATTTATTTGCAAATTAAATTCTTTGAGTTTGTGGCAAACTAAAATAGTGCGGTGACAAGTAATCGGGTCTTTTTCCGCACACATTAAACTGATTTTATAATTGGTGGCGCCTTTGAGCAAGCGTTGAATTCCTGAGGCAAATAGAGGAGTCGCTGCTATGCGATCGTACAAAGCTTTACCGCTAGTATCGTAACAGCTTAAGTCTTCCGGCCTCGCACCCAATTCTTGCCCCAAAAAAACATATTGAATGCCCGCAGCAGACAGAGAAGCTGTAATTTCTGATTTATTAAAATGAGGTAAATAGCGGCTGAAAGGATGCGATCGCACGTCCGCAACCGCTGTAATTCCGTGTTGTTCCAATAACAAAATAAACGCTTCAATACTGTGATTGGAGTGTCCGATCGTAAATACTTCCATTGCTTCGATCTTACTATTAAGTATTCAGCTTGCAGGCTAGATTTTCTGTAGTCTGATAGTTTCAACCAGCAGGTTTCTTCACCAACTTTTGAATCCCAATTTGCAAACCCAGCAGCATTAAGCCGACTGCCGCCAGCCCAAAAACGCCCGTACCTAAAGCCACCATCCCCACGACTAAAGTTCGCACGGCGACACTAATTTTAAGCACAGTAATATTGGTGGAATGCAGCGGCTTGCTAGCAAAATTTAGAGCGATCGACATAGTTAGCGAATACAAACCAAAAGCGAACACACTCGCGATCAGCGAACCTGTCACGCACCGCAAAACAGTCGGCTGCTTGGGAGATGCAGGCGTTGCATCCCGCGCCGAACTTAGAGGTTCAGAAGTAGAATTTGGATTAGTTAAATCAGCCATGGCGATTTTAGATTTTAGATTTTAGATTTTAGATTTCTGGTTAATTTACCAAAACTAAAATCGGTGTTTCATGTCATTTTATCAGTTCTGCGATCTTAATAGACTCCGCGCAAAGTTAGATTCATTTTTGCCGTTAGCGCAGCCCTCGGAGAGGATCGCCCCCACTGACATTTAACCGACGATCGCGATCGCACCCGACAGCGAGTTACACCCTCACAATCGGCGGTTTCGTATCATTTCCTTCCGAAAAAATCCGAATCCCAGTATTGCTAAACTTTGCTACCCAAAAATCCAAATCGGGAGAAGCGATCGCACTTTTCACCCGTTCCAGAACCTGCTGAGCCTGCTCTGGAGACTCACACAGCGCAAACACCGTCGGCCCGGAACCGGACATCATCGCGCCCAAAACCCCCGCCGACTCAAAAGCCTCCCGCAATTGCAACACCTGCGGGTACACGGGTAAAGCAACTTTTTCTAAATCGTTGTGCAGCAATTGACCAATTTTCGATCGATCTTTTTGGGCGATCGCCCCCACCATCGGCCCTGAATGTAGCCTTTGGCGGCGACATTCCAAATCTTCTGGTGCACAATAGGAACTACTGAACTGTTTGCGATAAGTTTGATACGACCATGCAGTAGAAATACTGAGATTGCGAAACTTCGCCAGCACCACACAAAAACCTCCCAAATCAGGCAGGGGAGAGAGTTTATCCCCACGACCTGTTGCCAGAGCCGTACCTCCTCCAATGCAAAAAGGCACATCAGAACCCAGAGTTCCCCCCAACTCTTGCAACTCCGATTGAGTGAGTCCCAATTGCCACAGCAAGTCCATCCCGACTAAAACTGCGGCAGCATTTGCAGAACCGCCGGCGAGCCCCGCGGCCACCGGAATCTGCTTGTGAATGGCAATCTCGACTCCGCCGTATTTCGCCAAAGCATCTGGAAATTGCTGCGCCAACAAATCCGCCGCGCGATAAGCCAGATTATTCTTGTCCGGCGGGACTTGGGGGTGATCGCAGCGCACGCGGATCGTGTCCGTTCCGATCGCGCGCAAGTCAATTCGATCGGCCAAATCTATGCTTTGAAGCACCATCGCCAGTTCGTGATATCCGTCGGGGCGATCGCCTATTATCTCCAAATACAGATTGATTTTTGCTGAAGCTAGCAGAGAATATGAACGCATAGGTGATTAAGCCGCGGGTGAAAGAAACCCCTGGTTGAAGAAATTAATTGACACCAGTCAGACTACATTTTCTCACAACTCAAAGGAAATATTATGCAGGAAATGTGGAAAACTTTTTTTAGTTCGGGGTCATTTATTCCCCACGGGCGCTGTTATCGATGGCAGACCAAGTTAGTCTGGCTGCACGTAGCCTCAGATTCAATAATTGCGATCGCCTATTTCTCGCTCCCGATTACACTGCTTTACTTTATTTCCAAACGCGAAAGTCATTAGTCATTATTCATCAGTCATGTTTTGCGAGTAAACAAGAGTTCGCGAACGTTATTAATCATCAGTTATCAGTAAACTTATTGCATAAATCTTTGATTGATAGGCGAACCGCAGATGCAACCGACGATGCAACGCAGATTATTTCCAGATAAGAAAGCTTGGGAGTGCAAGGATTCTAGTCATCGGAAAACAAATTATTGCTCAAATTTACCCATTGCGCCACGCTTAAATCTTCAGCGCGAGATTGAGGATTGATCTGTAACTTTTCTAACAATTGAACGAGTTTATCTAAATCCACAGATCCTTTTAAATTATTACGCAGCATCTTGCGCTTGCTGCCAAATCCTAACTTGACTAAAGTCTCTAAATAACGCGGATTAACTGCTGGCGTTTCTATCACTCGGGGCAGCAGCCGCACCACGGCGGAATCGACTTTTGGCGGCGGATAAAAGTCTCTAGACGGCACATCGCAAATTAACTCGCATTCTGCTAAATACTGCACCCGCACCGACAAAGCGCCAAAAGCTGTCGAACCAGGTTTAGCGTAAAGCCTTTGGGCTACTTCTTTCTGCACCAACAGGACGATCGCATCGAAGGGTTTCGCAACCGGCACAGATATCGTTCCCAGCAGTTTTTGCAGGATGGGGCCGGTGATATTGTAGGGAATGTTGGCAACAACTTTATTGGGATCTTGGAATTTGGGAAAGGCGATTAGTTCAGCCTCTAAATCCATTTCCAGAAAATCGCCTTGTAGCAGTAAAAAGTTGTCGTTTTTGCCTAGTTGCTTGGCGAGTTTTAGGCACAAATCTCGATCGATCTCCACCGCAACAACAGACTCAGCCGCAGCCAGCAAGGGTCGAGTCAGAATCCCAGTGCCCGGCCCGATTTCCAGGACGCGATCGCCCGACAAACTCGCCGCTTTGACAATCTTATCTAAGGCTTTCTCGCTTTTGAGCCAATGTTGAGCAAACTGTTTCCGGGGTCTGGTCGATCGCATTTTTTGAATTCTTCGAGAAATCTTAGCCTGCCATTCTATCACAACCCCATATTTTTTCCCAAGCTAAAGTTATGTTTATTTTTGTAAACAGGGGTTGAATTCAGCAAAAAACTTGGGCATCATAAAATAATTAACGATAAAAAATAAGTTTATTTCTTCCCAATTACCAATTACCAATTACCAATTACCAATTACCAATTACCAATTACCAATTCCCCAAAAATGAAATTCCAACGAGTATTTGGTACATTACCCCAAACCCAAGCCAGCGCGCCCGGAAGAGTAAATATGCTGGGCGAACACACAGACTACAACGATGGATTTGTACTTCCGACTGCGATTGGGCAGCGCACAACAGTACAAATTGGCTTCAGCAGCGATACCCGACACCATTTTTATTCAGCCGAATATGACGAACTCATAAATTTTTCAGACGACGATACCATACCGCAAAAATTCGTCAGTTATATCTGTGGCTGCATCAGACTTTTAGAAAAAGAAGGGTACAAAATACCACCAATAAATCTCTACATTACCTCCGATGTGCCGATCGGCGCCGGTTTGTCCAGCAGCGCCGCTTTAGAAATAGCCACCCTCAGAGCAATCCGCGCGCTGCTGAACCTCCCCCTAGACGACGTGCGGCTGGCTCAAATCGGACAGCTAACCGAAATCCGGTATGCCGGGGTGAACTGTGGCATCATGGATCAAATGGCGTCGAGTTTAGCAGACACCAAAACGATGCTATTTATCGACACCCGCAGCCTCGAATACCGCGCCCTACCTTTTCCCACAGGCACAGAAATTTTAGTCATTGACAGCGGTGAAAGCCACAACCTAGCAGCCGGAAGTGGCTACAACCAGCGGCGTGCTGAGTGCGAAGAATCCGCCCGGATATTGGGAGTTAAAGCCCTTAGGGATATCAGCGATCCCAAAGCAGTGGAAGTATTGCCAGAACCCCTAAAAAGGCGATCGCGCCACGTAGTCACCGAAAACAACCGCGTGCTGCAAGCTGTAAAATCTTTACCAGCCGAACGTTTCGGCGATTTAATGAATGCTTCCCATGCGAGTTTGCGCGACGACTACGAAGTTTCGGTGGTTGCAGTAGATGCCTTGGCGGCAATCTTGCAGTCAATCCCCGGAGTCTTCGGCGCGAGGCTGACGGGCGGAGGTTTTGGCGGTGCTTGTGTTGCACTGGTTAAGAGTGGGAAAGCCGATGTTATTGCATCAGAGGCGATCGATCGTTACCACCGCGCGGGTTATAATGGTCGCGTTTTAGTTCCCGAAGTTCAAGTTAATTCTTAATCGCAGAACTATCTCCCGACACCGAAGGCCACCGCACAGTCACGATAACCGAATCCTCCTCGGCCGACCAATAATGAGGCACTCCCGGCAGCCAGAGAGCATAATCTGCTTCACAACACAGCAAGATTTCTTGCGAAGGAAATTGCAAGCGAAACCGCCCTTTTACCAGAATAGAAAGCGTAGTTGCTGCCGCATTTACCGCCCACTGAGTCCTGCAATCTCCGGCCGAGTGAACGCCCCATTTTACCTCTAACGCAGAAGTCGATCGCGCGTCATCTTCGGGCATTATAAAGTGACCCGCAAACCAACCGCCGCGACTTGCACCTTCAGCACCCGCATTTCCAAAAATCACTTCAGGTGGCATCAGTTAATAATCTAACAAACAAATATTTTAAGTAACACAAACTCAAAGGTTCGTAGTAAGAACTTTAGTCATAAACACAACAGGCAATTGATCTTTAGGTACGTTGTTGCGCTTCAGCGCTCTTTGATAGATCTAGCATAGCGCCCAAGCGCAACAACGTACCTCATCCTTGATGATTTTTAGACGAGCCAACACGATCGCAATTATAACTTGCGGCCCGAAGATTGACCTTCCGTCGTAGCTATTTCCCCAGCTTCCATAAACTGCTTAAAGTGGCGCAAATCGTCAGCAATTTGCTGTTCTGGATCTTCCCCAAATAGTTTAGCAGCGCCCGCACCGATCGCACCGCCCGGAGGGTTGTATTCGATCGCCACTTTTACCTTTGATTCGCATCCGCAGCCGACTGCAAACCCTCCACAACCCCGAGTCCGCGCGCCGCCAAACTGCCGCCCGCAACCGCCAGCAAAGCACCTCTGAGTGAACGCTGCGACAAACCAAACAGCACCAGCGCTCGCCCACCAATTAACGAAGCCCAGCGTTCGGTATCGCTGGTGTTAGCTTGGTTTTGTTTGTCAGAATTTGCGATCGAAGTAGATTCGATTGCTTTAAACCTCGTCAGTCGATTTTAGATTTTAGATTTTAGATTCTTCGACTTCGCGATCGAACCAGTTTTAGATTTTAGATTTACTCCACAGATAAATCTGCGAGGTCTAACTAAGGTCTAAAATCTTGGGATACCCACGACAGCCCTGCGGGGACTTCCGTTTTTGGGCGGGTCAATTAATCGTGAAAAACAGCAGCAAAAGGGGCAACCCAAACAGATCCATCGAAACTGGGAGCATCTCAGTTTTTCATTTATAGCGGTTCTCAGAAAGATTCGCGGATGTTGTTGGGCTTGGGCCCTCTTGGTTTAAGGGTTGTGTGGGCTGTCAGTTATACCTCATCTTTTTGAGAAAGGCTATATATAGATAGTGCTGTCCCCGCTCGCGAGTTGTACAATACGCGAGCGGGGACAGCACTATAATAAAAAAAATGCTTTTTACAAAAGTGAGATGCTCCCACATGAATCGCCTCAAACCGTCCCTGAAAAAGTGAACCAACTCTTTGATAGCGTTTATTAATAGCCTTAGTATAAGACAGAGTAAATGCCTGCATCAGGTTGGAAAAACGATTGGTGTTCAGGTGAACTAATAAATGATAGTGGTTCGGTATCAAACAATAAGCAAGAATATCGACACCATGAGTAATCAGATGGTTTCTTAATTGGCGTAAAAAATAAATATAGTTTTCTCGCTCAAAAAATATCAACTGACGGTTATTACCTCGGTTATAAACATGGTAGTAATTACCCGCTTGCAAGATAACTTGGCGACGTGGCATATCAGATAGTAGGTAAGTGGCTAGCCGAAGTCAGAAACTGGGAGGCTCAGAAACCGGGTTTCTACGAAAAATCTGGTGAGGTTGTTTAAATTATCGCAGAAACCCGGTTTCTTGAACTAAGCGCGTGGAACTCAGAAACCGGGTTTCTCGCGAAAATCTGGTGAAGAGGCGTAAATTCTCACAGAAACCCGGTTTCTTGGGCTCAGCGCGGGAACTCAGAAACCGGGTTTCTATGAAAAATCTCGTGAAGATACGAAAATTCTCGTAGAAACCCGGTTTCTCGGACTCAGCGCGTGGGACTCAGAAACCGGGTTTCTCGCGAAAATCTCGTGAAGAGGCGTAAATTGTCGTAGAAACCCGGTTTCTTGGACTAGGCGCGTCGAGATTCAGAAACCGGGTTTCTTCAGATCATCTCATGAGGAGGCGTAAATTCTCGTAGAAACCCGGTTTCTCGGACTCAGCGCGTGGGACTCAGAAACCGGGTTTCTGCGTAAAATCTCATGAGGAGGCGTAAATTACCGTAGAAACCCGGTTTCTTGGACTAGGCGCGTCGAGATTCAAAAACCTTACTCAAACCTCACGAATCGCCAAAATATTCGTGTTATTTTGTAGTGAGATTAAGGAATATTCAAAATCAAATCATGTCTCAAGATCGCCCTTTCATCTCAAAAGGCGATGATCGAACTTATATACAAAAATCAAAATAAGGAATTGGCAATGTCAGGAACTGAGGGCGATCGGAAAGCATATCAGCGCATTGGAAAAGCGCGGCGAGAGGGAGCAAAAACACTCAATCTTAGCGATCTGGAACTGACGAAACTGCCAGAGGCGATCGCCTCCCTCACTCAGTTGGAAAAGCTTTACCTTCACAACAACCAACTGACAAAACTGCCAGAGGCAATCGCCTCCCTCACCGAATTACAACAGCTTTACCTCCACAACAACCAACTGACGAAACTGCCAGAGGCGATCGCCTCCCTCACCCAGTTGCGTGGGCTTTACCTTTCCAGTAACCAACTGAGGGAACTACCAGAAGCGATGGTCTTCCTCACCGAGTTGCGACTGCTCTACCTCCACAACAACCCTCTCAATTCTGACCTCGCCGCCGCCTATGAACAAGGCACTAAAGCCCTTTTGCAATACCTACGAGCAAAGGCAGAAGCACAAATCACCCTGAACGAAGCCAAGCTGATTTTAATCGGCGAAGGCGAGGTAGGCAAAAGTTGCCTCCTCGGAGCATTACGAGAAGACGAATGGCTAGAAAGTCGTCCCACCACTCACGGCATTGAAATTAAGCCAGTCATTGTCACCCATCCTGAAACCGACACAGAAATATCCCTCAATGGTTGGGATTTTGGCGGTCAACCGGTTTATCGACCCACACACCAGTTGTTTTTCAGTGCACCAGCCGTGTATCTAGTGGTGTGGAAGCCACGGGAAGGCCCCCAGCAAGGCTTTGTCAAAGAGTGGATTACCCTAATCAAGCATCGGGAACCAGATGCCAAAGTGCTAGTAGTCGCCACCCACGGCGGCCCCGGACAGCGACAACCCGACATTGACAGACAGGAAATTTGCGATCGATTCGGCTGCGATACGGTGCTTGGCTTCTTTCATATCGACAGCAAACCTGACACTCAGAACTCCTGCAACGGCGTGGCAGAATTAAAAAGTGCGATCGCTAATGTCGCCGCCTCTCTTCCCGAAATGGGACGTTCGGTTCCCGCCAAATGGCAGCGAGTGCGGGAAATCTTGCAGACAAACGACAAAGCCTATCTGCCCTACGATGAAGTTATTGCCATCTGCACTCAGCACGGAATCGATAAAGAACAAGCAGAACTTTTCCTTCGTATTTCCCATACCTTGGGGCATATCATCCATTACCACTACGATCCAATACTGCGGGATATTGTCATCCTCAAACCCGACTGGTTGGCCAAGGCAATTAGCTTCGTACTTGATGATGAAACGACCCGCCGCCGCAACGGTTTAGTAGACTTTGAGCATCTGGGTGAATTATGGAGGAATCCCCCGTTTCCAGGCGAGAACGGCTATCCGAAAGAACTACATCCCATCTTTCTGAAGCTGATGGAACGCTTCGATTTATCTTACCGCGTGGTGCTCGACCCAACTAAACCCAGCAATACGAGCTTGATTGCTCAACTCGTACCCGATACACGCCCGGAATTGTCCAATTGGGGACAGCAACCGGAAGCCGGAGACAGACAACAAATACAAATCTGCCGCATTGTGGACGATCGAGGACAACTTGCAGTAGCAGAAGGATTGTTTTACCAGTTGATTGTGCGCTTGCACAAATACTCACTAGGGCGATGCAATTACGAAAAAAGTATCCATTGGCAACGCGGTTTGATGCTTGACGACGACTACAACGGTCGGGCATTGCTGGAATATATTGACAGTGATGTCAAAATCACCGTGCGGGCGGCTTATCCAGAACGGTTCTTGTCTTATCTCACGGCAGAGATTAAATGGCTAGTCGAGAATTTCTGGGAAGGATTGCGATGTAATGTGATGGTTCCTTGTATTGCGCCTTGTGGTAAAAATCTGCCTGGAAACGCGCTATTTGAAGTAGAGAAACTAATTGAAAGCAAAAAAGATAATCGTCATGATTATCCATGTTCACTCTGTAATAAATGGCAAAACATCGATTCTTTGCTGAATAACGCACCGATTGCTCAACCCCCATCTCAAGAAATCGGCATTCAGCAGTTCCGAAATATGTTCAAAGACGAGCTAAAAATCATCCGCGAAGATTTAGTGATTTTCGATAGTCGAAATCAAGAACGATATCAGTCATTGTCTCAGGATCAGCGAATCATTCTCAGTAAAGTCGATGAAGAATTTGCGTCACTGATGCAAATGCTCACCGATGAAGCGAAAGATGGCCCGCGCCTGTTTAGTTTCAAGCCCGTCGATCCCAAGTTTTTCGATCGCCCAAAATGGATTAGTACAAAATTGCAAATAACCCTCTGGTGCGAACACTCTCGTCAACCGCTTCCCGCCTTAAATCCTCACGACAAGCAGAAAGGAGTTTATGAATTGGAAGTATCGCGCCAATGGTTTACCATAGCAGCCCCATATCTCAAAATTTTGACCGGAACCCTGAGTCTAGTCTTACCTGTCGCAGCCTTTGCCACCAAGTTCATGCTAGACGAAGCTACCTACAAAGGCATTGAAGAAGAACTCGATTTAGGACAAAAAAGCATCGAATCTACCTTGAAAGGTAGCGATTTAGCTACTAATTTGTCTGGCGAAAATGACATCCCAGATTGGCAACAGGGCGACTCAGCAATCATGGCGAAAGGCTCGATTTTGCGAGAATTACACGCGCTGCTAAAAGCAAAAGATCCTGGTTTTGGTGGCTTAGTTCGGGTGCAGAATAGACGGCGCGAATTTCTTTGGGTTCACGAGCAGTTTGTAGATGAGTATTAATATTGTTCGCCGATCGCCCGTTCCGCGCTACGATCGAACTATGATTCGGCGATTAAAATCGCTTCTACAAAAACGAAGTCCGCCTTCGCGGACTAAGAAAATAAACGGCGCTCTAAACCCGGATTTGGTATGATTACTGATGGCTAATAACTAATGACTGATAACTGATAACTCATAATTAATAACTCATGACTCATAACTCCAAACCACCACTGTATGAGATGAATCCACTCGGTCGATTTTCCGATCGCGCTACGGATTATGTCAAATACCGCCCGAGTTATCCAGCCGCTGCGATCGATGCGATTTTAGCAGGACTTGGGGAACTTTCACAGTTAACCGCAGCCGATATCGGTGCAGGTACAGGAATTTCTTCCCGTTTGCTAGCAGAAAGAGAGGTTCGAGTATTAGCGATCGAACCCAATGCCGAGATGAGACAAGCGGCTGCACCTCATACTTTGGTAGAGTTTAGAGACGGAACTTCCGAAGCCACTAATTTGCCTGACCGATCGCTCGATTTAGTCGCGTGTTTCCAGTCTTTCCATTGGTTCAATCCTGTTTTAACTTTACCAGAATTTCGGCGAATTCTCAAGCCATCGGGAAGGTTGGCTGTTGTTTGGAATTTGCGCGATCGCACGGATGCGCTGACAGAGGGCTACACTCAAATTGTTAAGAGCGCTTCCCAGAGCTATCCTGCCGAAAAGCACGATCGCTCGATCGAACCTTTGCTTGCGAGTGCAGATTTTACTGATGTGCGATCGATCGAATTTGCTAACAGACAAGATTTAGATTTAGCAGGGTTAATCGGGCGGGCACAAAGCTCATCTTATATGCCGAACTCCGGGCCTCAGTTGCAGAAACTCACCTCGGATTTAACCGAACTTTATCAAGCTTACTGTGGCGATCGTGGCTTTGTTTCATTGGTTTACAAAACAATAGTTTATCTGGGAAATTCTACGGATTGTTAATTTTTTATATAATACCGATAAATTAAAACTTCTGTGATATGATGCTGGGCAAATTGGCGTGGCGATCGCTCGTTCGTTCAGTTGACAGTTGACAGTTGACAGTTGACAGCTACCTCTACCTGGAAGGAAGAGGATTGGAGTAATGAATAGTCTGATTTTAATTTCTCCCGATCGGGATTGGGGCTTTAAACCAATTCTTTCTGGTAAATTCAAGAATAAATAAAGGCGATCGCACAGCAGCACTAGGTAAGAACTCCATCTTTTGTAAGATGCTCAAACTAATCTCTTAAGATGAATCTATTTCTATTGATAGAGCCCGCAAAGTTGTTAACATTTGTAAAATGAGAAAAACATCCTATCCCAAAGCTTCATCTATGCAAACGTATGACGTGATTATCATAGGAGCAGGTCACAACGGGCTTGTCTGTGCGTCTTATCTCCTCAAAGCCGGATATACCGTTCTTTTGTTAGAAAAACGTTCCGTTCCCGGTGGCGCCGCGACTACCGAAGCTGCGATTCCCGAATTACCAGATTTTAAATTCAACTTGTGCGCGATCGACCACGAATTTATCCATTTAGGGCCAGTTGTAGAAGAGTTAGAACTGGAAAAATACGGATTAGAATATCTTTACTGCGATCCAGTGGCGTTTTGTCCGCATCCAGACGGCAAATATTTCTTGGCGCACGGTTCCGTAGAAAAAACTTGTGCAGAAATTGCCCGCTACAACGAACGCGATGCGAAAAAATATGCCGAATATACAGATTTTTGGCAGCGCGCTTTAAGCGCGATGATTCCGATGTTTAACGCGCCGCCAAAATCCATCATAGATATTGCCGGCAACTACGATATTGCCAAACTCAAAGACTTATTTTCAGTCATCGGTTCCCCAGACAAAACGCTGGACTTTATTCGCACGATGATTACCAGCGCTGAGGACATTCTCAACGAGTGGTTTGATGAGGAATTTTTGAAAGCACCTTTGGCAAGACTGGCCGCAGAGTTGGGCGCGCCTCCTTCACAAAAAACCATTGCTGTAGGCGCAATTATGATGGCAATGCGCCACAATCCTGGCATGGCGAGGCCGCGCGGAGGAACGGGTGCATTGGTGCAAGCGCTGGTCAATTTAGTGAAAAGCTATGCGGGTGTTATACTTACTGACCAGCACGTCGAGAAAATATTAGTTGATAACGGCCGCGCTGTCGGTGTTAGAGTTGCAGGCGGCACAGAATATCGAGCTACTAAAGGCGTCATTTCTAATATTGATGCGAAGCGTTTGTTTCTGCACTTGATGGATGATAGCGATGTTGACAGTGCCGATCCGAATTTGCGGGAAAGATTGGAGCGCAAAATTGTCAATAACAATGAGACAATTCTGAAAATAGATTTAGCTCTCAATGAAGTACCTAAGTTCGATCGCTGGAACCATAAAGACGAATATTTAATGGGTTCTGTTTTGATTGCTGATTCGGTGAAACACGTGGAAATTGCTCATACTCAGCCTGCGATCGGCAAAATCCCCGATTCCGATCCGTCGATGTATGTGGTGTTTCCAACGGTACGAGACCCGTCAATGGCTCCCCCCGGACACCATACGGCTTGGATTGAATTTTTTGCTCCTTACCAAATCGAAAATGCTGAAGGAACCGGCCAGCACGGTACGGGTTGGACGGACGAGCTGAAAAACAAAGTTGCCGATCGCTGCATTGACAAATTAGCAGAATACGCACCCAATATCAAGAACTCAATTATCGGCCGCCGCGTGGAAAGTCCGGCGGAATTGGGAGAGCGTTTGGGGGCGCTGAAGGGGAATTATTACCACGTTGACATGACGCTGGATCAGATGATATTTTTCCGTCCGTTACCCGAGTTGGCGAATTACAAAACGCCGATCGACGGTTTGTTCCTCACCGGTGCCGGCACGCACCCCGGCGGCTCGATTTCGGGGATGCCGGGACGCAATACGGCTCGCGTGTTCATGCACTCGCAGCAGCCGATCGCGCAAACGTTGAGCGATGCGGCTAATTCTCTGAAATCGACGGCTAAGTCGGTATTTCGGATTAATTAGAAGTAAGATTTTTAACCGCAGATGAACGCAGATAAACGCAGATGAATTACATCTGCGTTTATTTGTATTAATTTATCAGTGTGCGAGTGCGAGAATTTTTTCGGGTTGATTCCCTGTGAGGGGAAAACGATTTGCGATCGCACTTAACACCCTTTCTAAATCGGGAGCATCTTTCGCCAATGTTGGCTGCTCCTCCCGTTCGGTCAAATCTGTTAAAATATTCAGGATGATCGTTGCTAAATATTCATCAGCATTATCCAACAAACTCAATAGCTTCTCGATATCTTCTTTCGCGCCCAACCAGTACCGCGCTCCCAGCAATTCAGCTTTTACTGATAAAGGAAGTTCCGAGTTTAGATACTCTTCCAGTTTTGGCAATAGCTGCGGCGTACCTAAAAGCCCGATCGAATTAGCAGCATACCCTCTAACTGCTTTATCTTCATCAACATCAAGCAGTGAAAGCTCCAGAGTTTCTATAGCTGATGGTTCTTCTAAATATCCAAGAGTTTCTGCTGCTGATGCGCGAACCAGTGCTGAAGGGTCATTTCTGAGAATATATTCTATCGGTACAACCGCAGGACTATAACCAAGTTCTCCCAGTGCCTCCACTGTTTCAGACCTAACCAGTTCTTCAGGATCGTTTAGCAAAGGCATTAATGCAATGCCAACTGTCTCTACTTCCTCTGAACCGAGATAACCTAATGCCTCGGCTGCCTCAGCTCTAATTGATTCATCGGCGGATTTTAGCAATCTTAATATCTTCGGTACAGCTTCATAAACTTCTGCATCTACAAGCTGTATCAATGCTTCTGTTTGCAGGGTATAATCATCTGAATCGCAATAATCTAGCAGTGTTTCAGTTGTCAGCTTATCCATAATTTTTGCACCTCCCTAAATTTTAGTGCTTCCAGCCTAGGTTATTTTCACACTTAGTCAGTTAGATTGAATGGCATTACGCAAGTATCAAAATGAATAAGTGTGAGTAATTCGACATCCCCCAAAACTCTCTGAATTTCGTGGTACTACACTAATTGCAGACTAATTTTGGGAGATATTTCTTTGAGCAGCTTACCTTTTGGTCTTCTTCTTTTTGCCGCTGGATCGGCTATGTCTGTCACCAAAGAATTTCTGGGTGCTTTTAATTTTTTCCATTTTTTCTTTATCTTTATCGCGTTTAGCTTGCTGTTTCAATATTTCGAGTGCTTCAGGCATATCTGATGCTCTTTTTTCGGCGATTAGTTGTTTAGCTTGTTCTACAATACCCGTATCAGCTACATTACCTTCAGATGTCATAGTGTTTTATTTTAGGTTTATTATAAGGAATTATCAAAAATATTACGGACTGTTCATATATGATTACATTTTAACTCAGATATCAAACCTTGTCAATAAAGGATTTTCTACTTTGGTGGAGGTTTATTTAACTTGTCTGTAATTAGTTTGATTTATTGGTTTTCACCGCCCTTCTGGGGTTATGGATATTGGTGCGAGATATCAGTTATCATAAAGTCATACTTTATGTGGATGAAAAGACCTGCCAAAAGTTGACATAGTGAAAGATGGCGTTACCCTTTTTTGAGCGATGGCAAACCGAGTTTTGATTGTCGGCGGGCGCGGACGAATTGGCAGCAGCGTTGCCCAAGATATTCTCACCTATACCGACGCAGAAATTACTGTTACCGGACGCGATCCCAATGGCTCTCTTCCAGCAGAGTTGCCGTCGGATCGATCGCGCTATTTAGCTTTAGATTTAGCAGACAGTGCAGCTTTGCAACAAGCGGTTTCATCCTCTAACCTCGTCGTGCACTGTGCCGGGCCTTTTCACTACCGAGACGCTGGCGTGCTGAAAACTTGCATCGAAGCAGGTGTTAATTATACCGATGTCAGCGACAGCCGCAGTTTTACTCGGAGAGCTTTAGACTGCCGGGAACTTGCTAAAAATGCCGGGGTGACAGCGATTATCAATACGGGCATTTTTCCGGGGGTTTCTAACAGCATGGTGCGCCGAGATGTGGAGCAGTTAGATACCGCAGAACACATTCATTTGAGTTATGTTGTCGGCGGTTCTGGGGGTGCTGGCGTTACCGTCATGCGTACTACTTTTTTGGGTTTGCAAACTCCTTTTGATGTTTTGGTTGATGGCAAACTACAGCAAATCAAACCCTACACCGATCGCGAAACGATAGAATTTCCCGCACCCTACGGCAAAACAGGCGTTTACTGGTTCGATATGCCGGAAGCAATTACTTTGCCCGAAACTTTCCCAGTGAAAACAGTTATTACTAAATTTGGCACTTCTCCCGACCTTTACAATCACCTTACCTGGTTTGTTGCTAAATACTGGCCGGATAGCTGGCTGAAAAATAATTCAGTCATTGAGTTTTTGTCTTATGTCAGCTACGGGATGACTTCTGTTACCAATAATTTTAGCGGTGTGGGCGTGGCTGTGCGATCGCAAGTGAGCGGCATCAAAAACGGTCAACCCGCAAAAGTGCGATCGACAGCGGTACACCCGAATGCTGCCACAGCAACGGGCATCGGTACTGGCAGCATTGCTCAATTGATGTTAGAGGGCAAACTGACAAAACCGGGGGTTTGGTCGGTAGAACAGGCTCTTTCTACTGAGCTGTTTGAAGCAGCTATGCAGAACCGAAACCTCAACATAGAGCAGGTTTTCTTGTAGTTCGATCGGGTTTTTATAGGAAGTTTAGATGTTTGGTCAAGGGGCTTTTTTTGATGAACCTAAGAAGGACAGGCGAGACGCCTGTTCCACCTATAGCAATCAGATCGGATTGGCACAAGATAAAAACCTTTTTGTCTTGCGAGACTCCTTGTTGAACAAGGATTTCAGGATTTCTAGGACTAGCAAATCAATTAGGATTGCTATAGAAAGACCCAGAAGAGAAGAGTAAGGGTTTGAAATTGATAGGAAAACCGCTAGATGGGTTTTTTGTAGGAATGGGGATCGCCCCTCAGACAACCTCATAAAAGATGAGTTCCGCTTGTTTAACTAATCTATCTTTTGGTAGAAGTAATGGTAACAAGCAGGAGCTTAATATGTTGCACATCACGATAAATATCTCTGTTCGCTCGATCGCTCTTTGGTAGCTGCGACAAAGATGGCGCTTCAACCAAGGTTCTTGACGCGCGATCGCCCGATCGGGAAAACAAACACGACAATTTTTGCGACAAAATACGAGGAGACGTTGATATGAAGCGGGTTTTAAAAGCTCTTGGACAAACATTGAGTCAATCGATTTTAGATTTTAGATTTTAGATTTTAGAGGCGACCCCACGGATAAATTCGGGGGAAGAGAGGATTTTCGATTTTAGATTTGGGATTGATTCCACGGATAAATCACGTGGCGGGTACTATCAAGAAATTCTTGGTCAAAGCATTTTGCTGGTATTTTTCAGTCTAGGATGCACATAAACTCGATCGTGCGGGAGTTTTGTACCAGCGCTGCTGAATGCAGCGAAGTGTTTGGGTAAGGAACGCACGTGCGGACTTAAGTCCGCAGCCGGATTGCGGACTGAAGTCCGCACTACGAACTGTTTTTTTATGGTAATCGAGCGGACATCATATGACACTATTTTCAAGGCGAGTTTAGCAAAGTTATTGGGGATTTTTAGCCCCTCTCTACATCGGGAGGGGTATTTTTCGGCTGCGTTGAAATCGCTTTTTTCAGAAAGCAAGATTTGTGCGCGGTTGGTTGTCCGGCTGGGGGTGCAGCGGCTTGTGCAAGAAAATATATCTGTAGGGGCGAAGCATGACCGCAGTGAATATGAGATATAACTAATAACTTATATGCGGTCATGCTTCGCCCTCTTCAAACAAAAGTGAGATGCACCCTCCGGCTGGGGGTGCAAAAAAACTTATTAACAACGGAGTTTGAGATGGACATTATTTTTTGAATATTAGGCTTAAAATTAAACTAATTCAGGACTCAGGCATCGATCGCATATTTCGGTCATTCTTCGCAATCTGCGCCATTCTATCCCAGCCGGAGCGTAAAGCGTCGGTTGCTTCAAGTCCGATAATTGTTAAGAATCTAAATCCTTTCATTCAAAATCGGTATAACTTGTGGATGCAATGTTGGAAAGAGCTTGGACACTCAAGCAAAATTTAATTGACTTTGTGCTGGATGCTGAGGGAGAGTTGGCGGTAGCTTTAGAAGCTTTTGCCGCAATTCGCTCGACGGGCGAGCGCTACGATATTGCTCAACAAAATCAGGTAATTGACAGTTTTACAGTCGAAGGTAAAGTCGGAAACAAAACGCCGATCGACCTTTTTGTCGAAAGTCAGCCCGATTTAACCGAGGGCGAGATCAGTTTGCTAAAAAGTTGGGGTCAAAAAAGCTTCACCGGCTTGTTTGAAATTACTCAAATTTCCCCTGACAGCTTCGAGGTGACAAACTGGCTGACGGCGAAGCACTACAATGTCAAGCCCAACAGCGCTAATTTCCTCCCAGAAATGTCTCGCTTTAAGTTAGGAGAAATCTTGCGGGCTCGGATTGCGCCTCTCACCGATGAGGCGTGGATACTCTCAGGGCCTCCGATTCCCATGGGGAAATTGGGCAAGCCGAAGTTGGCGGTGGCGATCGGCAGTTTCAAGCAAAATTACAAAAATAACCTGTACAGCGACGCCCCAGAACTGTTAGAGCAAGCTTGGAAGTCGGTAGAACAGTATCACGACGATTTTACCGAATTTTTTGGCGGCGACGAAGTGACGCTATCGGGATATCACCTCAACAAACAGTTGGCCCAATTTCAGGAGGTAATGACTAAAAAACGCTTAGCTGATATCGGCATCGATGGAAGTAAATCTCTCGCGGATATCGTTGAAGATGCCGGAATCGATCCCGAAGAAATCAAAGCAGTCGCGATCGCAGCAGCAGGCGCCGATACTAAAGCAGTTGAGGTGGCGATCGACAGCAATGCGAGTTCAAAAATGGTAACGCCGAAAGTCGAATTGCCCGATCGCTTCAAAAAAGCCGAAAAGGTGACAGCGCTTTCTCATTCCCGCTGGGGACAAACCTTTTTGTCTAACTACAGCCAGTTTACCGAAATGCTCGCAGCCGAGGACTTTTCCACCATTCCCGGTTACGAGAAAATGGTTCGCAGCTATCTAGAAGATCCGGCAATTAATGCCTGGATTTGGTGGCGGTTAGCTAAAGTTAATCCAGCGAAATTATCACAAATCTTGCAAACAGTATTGCAGCGCACAGACTTTCAGATCGAGACCGATTTAGATTCCCTACTGCAAGAGTATAAAAAACCCTTAGAACCCGAACTCCCGGAAATTGCCAGCGTTCCCCTGCACCTGCACAACTTATTTCAGGAAGCTTTAGGCGAAGTTCACAAGTCAAAGTCCAAGCCGCAGGACAAAAAGAAAAGCTCTAAGGGCTTTAAATCGTGATTGTGCGATCGCGATGGGGACGAACTCACCGCATTTGATATGAGAGTCGGTTTTAACCGACTTTAGCTTTGAGGCAGGGGTTTAAACCCCTGCCGGACTCCGGCACAAGTCAAAAGCTCGATCGAGCTTTTATTCCTAATCGGGCTGCGCCGACTCACCAAGCAGTCTCACAATAGAAAATTCAAAACTATTAATTAAGTTTGTAGTGAGGACTTTAGTCCTTCTTCACTCCAACCGGAAGGACTGAAGTCCTGACTACAAACCTGTTCTTTTCACTCTTCAACTTGTCTGACAGCCATGCGTTGCAGCGGCAGGCTGAGGATGCTAGAAGCAGTCAACAAATAAGAAAGAACAGTAGTCAGCTTCAAACTCAGCAACAACCAGCTATCCTCTGGCAAGTGAAGTTTCAGCCCGAAAACAGATATGCAGTAAACTATCCAGTAAGTAAAGCTCATCTTGATCAGGATTTCTTCGCTCAAAGTACGCGCGGCGAAGCTATCCCCTAGGGAATCGTCAGCCCCGTCAGAGGAGGCATTATCGCTCAGCACGACTAGACCCGCAATAGCAGCGACAAAAGAAACGATCACCAGATTGTCATGCCAGTTAAGCTCAAGCATTTCTAAAACTCCGCTTTTATCGTAATTTTTGGAATTAGACATCAGTCTAAAGGATAAGTTTTCCCGCTCCAAGCAATAGTTACAATTTGACACAGCCACAGTTACAAATCGCAATGAAAATTCACCGCAACCGCCCGCCACAGGCTCGTTTAGTCAATCGCAAAGGACAATTCACCTTGGGTGTTGTCAAATTGGGAGTACCTCGCCTGCATTTTGCCGATCTATATCACAGGCTGCTAACTCTTTCTTGGCCACAATTTTTCATGCTGATTTGTCTGTCGTATGTACTCACAAATTCTTTATTTGCCTTAGCTTACTTAGCGGGAGGAGATTGCATTGCTAATGCACGGCCTGGTTCATTCAAAGATGCTTTTTATTTCAGCGTGCAAACAATGGCGACAATCGGCTACGGTGCCATGTATCCGCGCACCGAGTACGCTAATACTATAGTTGCGATCGAAGCGTTTTTTGGTTTGTGGGGAGTCGCAATGGTGACGGGACTGGCTTTTTCAAGATTTTCTCGAGCAACCGCTAGAGTTATCTTCAGCCGCGTAGCTATAATCGCTCCTTTCAACGGCGTTCCGACTCTGATGTACCGCGCAGGAAATCAGCGCTTCAACCAAATTTTAGAAGCACAGCAGCGAGCTACTTTAATCCGCGACGAAGTAACATCGGAAGGAGAATATATGCGGCGTTTTTACGATTTGCAATTAATGCGGAGTCAATCTCCTATTTTTGCCTTAACTTGGACGGTAATGCACACAATTGATGAGAACAGTCCTTTGTACCAACTTACCGCCAAAGATTTGATCGAGCAGCACGCCGAAATTGTAATTACGCTAACGGGAATTGACGAGACAGTTTCGCAAACTATACACGCGCGACATTCTTTTGTAGCGTCAGAAATTGTGTGGAATATGCGGTTTGTAGATATTATTTCGAGAACTCCGGATGGCGGGCGGGTGGTTGATTATACTCGGTTTCACGATGTGAAGCCTGTGGAATAGAAGTTTTGATTTAGCGCTAGAATTAGGTGTATTGCAACACAAGCCGTAGGGACACGGCACTGCCGTGTCCCTACCTCTGTTAGATTTAGCCAGTCCTAGAAGACCTGTAGGGCAAAACAAGTTAATATTTATGAACTCAATAACTGCGAACATGACACTGAAAGAATTGCAACCGCAACTTTTGGCGTTAACTCCTGAAGAAAAGACTCAAGCTATACTATTTTTAGCCCAAAGTTTAACCAACTTTTGGTCTGGAATTCAAAAGACTCCCGGCGTGTGCGGTGGCGATGCTTGCATCAGACAAACGCGCATTCCTGTTTGGGTGTTGGTGAATGCTCGCCGTTTAGGTATTTCTGAATCTGAACTGTTAGAAGATTATCCGACTCTGCGTGCCACTGACTTGGCAAATGCTTGGGCATATGCTGAGGCATATCCTGACGAGATTGAAACAGCAATTCAAGAAAATGAGGATGATTGAAAAGTGGCACGTTTTTATATTTGTTGAATGAAGTTATGAGTTACATTATTATCTATTCTTGGCTGGCAATGCGTACTATACAATTGGCACTTAAATAGGCTCAATAAATCTGGGTGGCAAGTGCTAGAATAGTTTGACGATCACCAAACATATATTTTTTACCACTTAGTACGAATAACGAACATGACACTAAAAGAATTACAACCGCAACTCCTGGCGCTAAGTCCAGAGGAAAAAACTCAAGCTATACAATTTTTAGCCCAAAGTTTAAGTAACTTTTGGTCGGAAATTCAAAAGACTCCCGGCGTAATGGGCGGCGAAGCTTGTATCAGACAAACGCGGATTCCTGTTTGGCTGTTAATAAGTTATCGCCGTCAAGGTGCTAGCGATGCTCATATTTTAGAAGGTCATCCGGATCTGAGTGCTGCCGATTTGGTAAATGCTTTTGCTTATGCTGAGGCACACATTGAAGAGATCGATCGAGGTATTCTAGAACAAGAAAAAGAAAGCGACACCTAAACGATTGTTAGAAACCCATAAGTATTAAAATAAATAAAAGACTCCTTGTAATATGCGAATAATTCATACTGCTGACTGGCATTTGGGACGACGTTTTCGAGGGATCGATCGCACTTCTGAAATTGCGATCGCCCTAGAACAAATATTGAAACAAGCCAAGGAGCTCGATGTTGATGCCGTGTTGGTCGCCGGTGACATTTTTGACGTTCCCAACCCTCCAGCCTATGCTGAGCGCATTGCCTATCAATTTTTCTGCGAACTCCAAGCTGCCGAAATTCCCGCAATTGCGATCGCCGGCAATCACGATTCAGCATCCCGCATCGACAGCATCGCGCAACTGCTATCCCTTGCCGGCGTTCGCGCTTTAGGTAAACCCAGGCGATCGGCAGACGGTGGCAGCATTACTCTGAATACCAAAAATGGTAAACTATGCGTAGGAGCGATGCCTTTTGCTTCCGAACAAAGACTCTTAGATGCCAATTCTCTGTGGCACTCTGGCGACGCCAACCGCCGTCAAGATTACCGCGAGATTGTAGCAGATTTACTGCAAAATTTAACCACAGATTTTCGAGACAATACTGTGAATATGCTGATGGGACACATGAGCATTGACGGTGCTCGCTTGGCTAAATCCGAAGTCGCTTATTACACGCGGGAAAAATACCTGCACCCGTCGCAAACTCTGCCGCCAGAAGCTCAGTATGTAGCCCTCGGACACATCCACATTCACCAGCGCATTGCTAAGAATTCTCCCGCTTATTATTCCGGTTCTTTGATTCAGTTAGATTTTGGAGAAGCCGAACAGGAAAAAGGATTTTGCTTGATCGAAGTTGAGCCGGGAAGTCAAGCCAAAGTAGAATTTAGACCGGTGGCTTGCCACAAACCGTTAAAAGTGCTTCAATGTGATAATGACAATCTCGATCAAATTTTAGAAGCTCATCAATATCATCCTGGTTTTTTGAAGGTAATTGTCGAATTGGATAGCCCGCAAATCGGATTAGCCGATCGCGTGCGGCAAATCTGTTCTCAAGCGCTGTTAATTGAACCGCGCTATCGGGATGCACCGCTAGAACCAACAGAGAGCACTAATATCGATCCCAACAACTTCGATCCAGCAGCAGAGTTCTGCAACTATTATCAAAACCGCTTGGGAACGACACCACAACCCGCTGTATTGGAGGGATTTGAGAATTTGTACAAGAAGTTTAAGGAAACAGTTAATAGTTAAATAGGTAATTGGTAATTGGTGATGGGTAATTGGTAATTCTTTGCCATTGCTCGCGAGCTCGCGAACAAACTTGATAAGGGGAGCATCTCAGTTTTAATTTTATAGTGCTGTCCCCGCTCGCAATCTATCCAACACTCTCGAGCGGGGACAGCACTGTAAAGAAATTGTTTTTTTGCAAAAGTGAGATGCTCTCCTTGATAAGTACCCTAAAACTCCGAACAACGTAATTGTAAAAATCCCGAAATCTAAAATCCAAAATCTCAAATCTAAAATCAGTATGCGTCCACTAGAACTTTTGCTCGAAGGATTTACCAGCTTCCGCCGGGAACAGCGCTTAGATTTTTCTCAACTCGATTTGTTTGCAATTACTGGTGCTACTGGTGCGGGCAAATCTTCACTGCTAGATGCCATGACTTACGCGCTTTTTGGTACGACAAATCGCAGTGGCAAACAAGTAGCTGATTTGGTAAGTCAAGGAAGCGAAAATTTAAAGGTGCAGTTGCGTTTTGCTGTGGGTTTGGCACAGTATCGGGTGACGCGGAGATGGCGTTTTCGTCCGAAATCTCCCGAGAATAAGGTGATTTTGGAATGTTGGCAAGATGGCAATTGGGAAACTTTGGGGACGAGTATTGTTGCTGTTCAAAATACGATTGAACAGATTTTGGGGATGGATTTTGATACTTTTACAAGAGCCATTATTCTGCCTCAAGGCAAGTTTGATGAGTTTATTAAAGGAGATACTTCTAAACGCCGGGAAATTTTGCGGCAGCTAGCGGGATTTGAGATTTTTGAGCAGATGCGGAAGGAAGCAAACGAACTCGCGAAGTTGCTGAAACAGGAACGGGAAATGGTGGAAAGACAGTTGGCTGAGTTGAGCGCTCCGGCGGCGAATGAGGTGGAGCTAAAACGATCGCAACTTTGGATTTTAGAGCAGCAATTACCTCAGTTCGAGCGCGCTGTTATGGAAGCTCAGAAGGCTGTGGATGAAGAAGAACAGCTATTTTCCCAAATCACTCGCTGGCAAGAGTTGCAACAAGAATTAGCGCAATTAAATGCTAGTTCCGCCGAGATTACAATTTTAGCACAGCGTTTAGAAAGAGCGCAAGCTGCGAACCATTTACAGGGAGATTGGGCTTTATTGCGATCGGCTCGCAGTCAGTATGAAACTGCCGAAAGTGCTGCTTTATCAGCGCGGGAGCGGTTAACTAAAGCTCGCTCGGAGCTAGCAACAGAGCAGCAGCAATTTGAAGCAGCCAAAGCCAAATCTGAGGTATTAGCACCACAAATTAAGGCTCGCGAAGATGCTCTGGCTGCTGCAAAAGTATATGAAGAACAGCGCACTCAATTAGACAAAGAAGTTGCCCTCGCCCAGAAAAATCAACAGGAAAAACTGCGGTTTCTTCAAGTAGCAGATAAAGAACTGCAAGCTGCTAATACTAAAATTCAGGCGGCTGGTTTTCGGGTTACTCAAGTAGCGGCAATGCTCGAAAAGTATTCGCCCGGAGGAAAGCGTTTTGAAAAATTGCAGGAAGTTGCACCTTTATTGATGGAACTTCAACTAATTGCCAAACAGGTAAAAACTCAGCGCGAACAGTTGAATAAATCTGTCGCCGAAAAAGCCAGCGCCGAACAGAATTACGTGCAGGTTGCGACTAATTTAGCAGCAGCAGAAATCAGGCTAAAAGAGTGCAGTGCCGAGTTAGAAGCGGTGGAAACTGCTAATGCGGAAGCGGCGCGTTTAGAGAGTGTTGCTGCTGTCAGGATGTCGCTGAATGCTGGCGATACTTGCCCGGTGTGCGGGGGGGTGCATCCTGAGAGCGATTTGCTCCCTGCTTTGCCGATTTCTAAGATTGTCGATGTTGCTGGTTTGCGCCGGAAAGTGGCGGCTGCAAATCAGGTTTTGCCAACTGCTCAAATGGCGGTGGCTGAGGGGAAAAGCGCAGTTTTTGCCTGCGAGCAAAAACAGTCAGAAATTGCTCTAGCATTGGAATTGACAGAGAAGAGAGTTGCTCAGTTGCAGCAGCAAATCACTCAAGTTCTGGAAAATCCGCAGTGGGAAGTCTTGCAGTTGCAGCAGGAGTTGGTTATACTTGCAGATAGCGATCGCCAATACCGCGAAACCGAGCAGCAATTCCAACTCGCATCCTTTGAATATAATAATTACGAACAAAGATTCAATTTTGCAGCGACGACTCAAGCAGCTAAACAGCAAGAATATCAAGATGCGATCGCCGAATCAGACCGTCGGAAGCAGCAGTTGCAAAGTTGTGTGAATGCGCTTTATCAAATTACGGAATATCAACCCTATGCTAATTTAGCAAAAGCTTTAGCAGAAGACAAGCAAGAGTTGGCAAATCTGCTGACAACTGCCGAAAAATCGTATCAAACCGCTCAAAATACTGCTATTCAAGCAGCCGAGAGAGAGCAACAAGCGGGGGAGGTTTTCGCACAAGCCCAAGCTAGCAAACAGCAGTTAAACCAGGATTGGTTAGCAAAATTAACAGCGGCTGATTTCACAGAAGAGACGTTTCTAGCAGCGGTGGCGCCCGTTAGCGAACAATCGCAGTGGGAAAATGCGATTCGGTGTGTACGCGAGTCAAAAATTCAGTTGGAGACGCGGGCGAAGGATTTAAGCGAGGCGATCGCAGGCAGGACTACCGATGAAGATATATTAGCACAAGTGCGATCGGCAAAACACGCCGCCCAAGAAAAATTCAAACAAGCCAACAACAACCGCGCCGAACTTTTAGCGTGGATTCAAGTAGCAGCCCAAACCCTCGAACAAGCCGAAAGACTGTCCCAGCAAATTACAAATTTCACAGAACAAGAGCAAACCTATCACACCTTAGCGCAGAATCTGAAATCCAACGAATTTCAATCCTACATCTTAGAACATTTAGAAGCAGAATTAGTCGGCAGCGCCACCTTGATTTTGCAAGAATTAACCGAAAATCGCTACAAGTTAAAAAACCAAGACGGCGAATACTGGGTAGCAGATAATTGGAATGGCGGCGAAGCTAGACGAGTGCGAACCCTTTCCGGTGGCGAAACCTTCGCCACTTCGCTATCAATGGCTTTAGCTTTGTCTGAAAAACTATCTCAAGGAACTCAACTGGGTAGCTTGTTTCTGGATGAAGGATTCGGCACTTTAGATGCAGAAACCCTCGAAAGCGTCACTCAAATTCTAGAATCATTGCGGCAGCGAGAAAGGCTAATTGGAGTGATTACCCATGTTAGAGGATTGGGCGAAAGATTGCCCGCACAAGTTAAAGTATTTAAGTCGCCCCAAGGTTCTAGAATAGAAATAGAAAGAGTTTAAAAGACCGGGCGGTTGGAAACCGCGTCTACACAAGCAAAACCCGCCTCCGCGGGTTGAAGATTTGCCCGTTAAAATTATGTTTTTTTTCTTCAGTTGTTTTCTTCAGTCCGCGGAGGCGGACTTCCCTTGTGTAGACGCGGTTTCAACCGCCGTATACAAACAAAATTAATCCTAAAAACAGACTTAAATTAAATGAAAAATTACCCAACTCGAATGCAATCAGTACAATCGCCAATCATCCCAGTAGTAGGCGAACTAATCCGGCAAAATCCGGGAACGATATCCTTAGGACAAGGCATAGTTTACTACAATCCGCCCCAAGAATCATTTGAAAAAATCCCCGACTTCTTCGCAAATCCCGACAATCATAAATACAAAGCAGTCGAAGGAATCCCAGAATTACAAGATGCCATCGCGGCCAAACTCAAAACAGATAACGGCATAGAAATTAACACCCAAAACTGCATAGTCGTTACCGCCGGCAGCAATATGGGATTTACCAATGCCATTCTCGCCATCACCTCGGCGGGAGACGAAGTTATCATTCAATCACCTTATTATTTCAACCACGAAATGGCTGCTGTCATGGCAAATTGCCACCCCGTGATAGTAGAAACCGATGCCAACTATCAACTCAATATTGTTGCGATTAAAAAAGCAATCACCGAAAAAACGCGAGCAATTGTCACCATTTCACCTAACAACCCAACAGGCGCGGTTTATTCTGCCGAATCTCTCCGGGAAGTGAACGAGATTTGCCGCCAACACAATATTTATCACATCAGTGATGAAGCCTACGAATATTTTACCTATGACGGCGTGAAACACTGTTCGCCCGCAAGTTTTTCCAACAGCAGCGAACATACAATTTCCCTGTTTAGCCTTTCCAAAGCCTACGGTTTTGCGAGTTGGCGCATCGGGTATATGGTAATTCCACAGCATTTGCTGGTTTCGGTGAGGAAAATTCAAGATACCATCTTAATTTGTCCGCCGGTAATTTCCCAGTATGCAGCCCTGGGAGCCTTGCAAGTTGGTAGAGGTTACTGCGATAATTATGTAAGGGCGATCGCATTTGTGCGCCAACTCGTATTAGACGAACTCAATACCATCCAAAATCTGTGTACAATTTCCCCAGCCGCCGGGGCTTTCTATTTTTTCTTGAAAGTTGACACCGAACTCGATACAATGGAATTAGTAGAGCGATTAATTCGCGAACATCAAGTAGCAGTGCTTCCCGGCACAACCTTCGGTATGGATAGCGGCTGCTATTTGCGCGTTGCTTACGGTGCCCTAGAAATTGCAACAGCAGCCGCAGGAATTAGCAGGCTTGTCAAAGGTTTGAAGACAATTTTAAACCAGTAACATAGGATATTAAAAAATGGTTGCAACTAACTTTAAATCTGAACGCATTCTTGAGAATGCCTCCGTTGAAAAAATTGCTACTTTGCGTGCTTTGATGGCAAACTATGACTTAGATTGCTATTTCATCCCAGCAGTTGACGAACACTTAAATTTATCAGTCCCAGCAGCCAAGCAGCGACGAGCTTGGATTTCCGGTTTTACAGGTTCGGCTGGCGATTTGTTAGTTGGCAAAAATTATGCTTGGTTGTTTGTAGATTCCCGCTATTACGAACAAGCAGAGTTGCAAGTCGATGCCGGATTGATTCAAATATCAAAACTTGGCTTAGAAGGAAATTTAAGCTTAATTGAAACTTTAGAAAAACTGGCGACTGCATCTGCCCAAAAATTAACTAAAATTAGATTCGGTTTTGATCCGTTTACCGTAGCCACAGAGCAATATCAAAATTGGGTGAAAAAATTTGCAACAGTGGGAATTGAACTCGTACCGATACCGGAGAATTTAGCAGACAAGGTTCGACAAACAGCAGAGACTTTACCCGCGATTGACGAATCTCCTATATTTAGCTTACCAGCATCCCTGACCGGAGAAACCTGCGCCCAAAAATTAGTCCGAGTCAGGGAAGCGATGCAGAAAGCCAAAATCGACTTGCTCCCAATTACCAACCTCAATCAAATAGCGTGGCTGTTCAATCTGCGAGGCTCGGATATTCCCCACATTCCCATTTTCATATCCTACGCGATTGTCACCGCAGATGCAGCATTTTTGTTGACAAATCTCGAACGAGTTTCACCGGAAATCGAGCAAGAATTGGCGGCGGCTGTAACTTTGCTTCCCTACTCCGACTATCCGTCAACCTTAGAACTTTGTTTGAATTTGCCGAAACAAGTTCGGGTGCTGTTAGATGCGAAACACAGTACAGCAGGCACTTACCAGTTATTGTTAAACCAGCAAAAAGCTAGTGAAAATAAGATAGAAATAGTTTTCCAGCTAAATCCCGTAGAAGGTATGAAAGCTCGGAAAAACCCGGTGGAAATCGAGCAGATGAAATCAGCTAATTTTAAGGCAAGTCGAGCTAAAACTCTGACTTTAAAGTGGTTGAGCGAACAGCTAGAAAATGGTAATGTATTGACGGAGTTTGATGTTAAAGAAAGTATCGAAAGTTTTTATCAGCAAGAAGCTGATTTTCATATTTTAACATTTAGAACGATCGCAGGTGCGGGAGCAAATAGCTCGATCGTACATTACGGCACTCCCAGCCCCGAAATCACGCTAAAACCCGGAGAATTGCTGCTGCTAGACTCAGGCGCACAGTATCTAGCGGGAACAACCGACGACACCAGAACCATGATAGTCGGGGAACCGACAGCGCAGCAAATCGAACACTACACCACAGTTTTGATAGCACACATCAACTGTGCCATGCAGCAATTCCCGAAAGGTACAACCGGATCGCAGTTAGATGCGATCGCCCGTGCGGTATTATGGCAACAACAGCTAGATTACGGACACGGCACGGGCCACGGAGTCGGCGCATTTTTAGCCGGTCACGAAGGCCCCAACGGTATCAGCAAATTTGTCCAATATCCCCTCGAACCGGGAATGGTAACAAGTATCGAACCGGGATATTACGAACCAGGCTGGGGCGGAATTCGTCTCGAAAATCTCTATGTTGTCAGGGAAATGCCGTCTAAAAACGGTACGGCTTGGTACGGATTTGAACCGCTGACGTATATTCCGTTTGAGCAAAAATTGATAAATGTCGATCGGCTATCAACAACTCAACTACAATGGTTGAACAACTATCACGCTTCAGTAGTTGAGAAACTCTCACCCGTACTCGATGCTGCCACAATCACCTGGTTGAAAAAAGCCTGTACTGCGTATTGAAAAAATAGGTACGTTGTTGGGCTTTAGCCCTCTTTCAAGATATAAATAAAGAGGGCTAAAGCCCAACAACGTACCTTGATTTGGATTATAATAAATTAGCCTTAAGCAAACGTCTTTTCAATCCAGAGCGACTGCTATATTTATTATGCAGTTGTTGAACCCGTGTGAAAAATTTAACTGTTTGGTTTTGATAATCCGCTAAATCTTGGAGTTTTAAAAGTAACAGCACTACTTCATCGTAAGAGCTAGAATTTCCTTTTTGAATAAGAGCGTCTATATCTTCCCAAGCAGCCGTTTCTCGCTTAGCCAAAGCTTCTAAATCTCTGATTCGTGCAGCTTTAGCTTCCTGTCCTCTTCTTTCTTCTTCCTTCTTTTCTTCCTTTTCTGCGCTTGCTAAAAGCTGACGAATTGTTCGTTTACCGGGATTTTCCTCTTGTCTAACTTCTATCATTCCTGATAATTTCTTACTCAATTCAATAGACAGATTAGATTCTCCTTTGAGTAACCGCATTAAAAAAGTATCGACTTCAGAACGTTCAAGTTTTTTGATAGCTTCTTTGATGCTACTTTCAGGAATTGAAGGTTTAGCAACACTCGCACTGATTGCAGCTTTGAGTAGATGCTCATCGACTTCAAAAATATCGATAAAAGCCTGTAACGATGAAGATAACTTACCGAAATTAGGAGGAACAGGTGGTTCTAGCCCTTCTTCATCATTTTCATCATCTTCATTTTCTTCATCATCATCTTCATCTTCGTCGTCTAATTCATCAAGATAGGTAATCCCTTTCAGCCAAGCTAAATAAAGTAAACGATAATCTCCCTGCAAAATTTCCTGACGCAAACCTATCAAAGAGGATAAACTTCCTTCTCCCTCTATCCATCCATCAAAACCTTCTTCCTCATTAATAGAAATTTCTAAAACAACAAAATTATTAATTTCCGAAACCTCAACTATGTCTTCAACACAATATTTCCCCATCAGTTCGATATCAATCAAACCTTTGGGGAAACGAAACATTAGTTGTAACGATCCCCAATTAGCTATGTAAAACATAGCATCGAAATATTTGATTAATAATTGTTTTTCGTTGCCCGGTAAGTCTCCATAGCTATAGACAAAGATAGCTCTGCTAGAGCTTATTTGTGCGCGACTAGACAGTTTGCTGATTGCTTCTTGTTCGGATTGAGTCAAACGTCGATCGACGCTTTGAAACTCGTAATATTGATATTCGCTCATTTTGGGTTATTCCAAGTACATCGAAGAGATGGCAAAGGCTTCTTCCGGCGTACCGTAGAAACTGCCATTTGGGAACATACAAGGCTCGTATTTTTCACTGCTATAGGCGTAAAATCCCAGAGTCCAAGCTTCTTCATCACTAAAGTAACGCAGCCGACACAGGTGAAGGGGGTTATTTCGTCTTTGTTCTAAATATTCTTCACGAGATACGCGAAGCTCTTTGAACGGAAAATCTAAGGGGACATCAGGTTCTGTGTAGGCATCAACGTAACAAAATTGACTGCGAAAACGGATGCCTAGGCGAGTGTACTTACCAGCGTAGTTAGCAGCAGCATAATTAAGAATACGCTGTTTCACCCGTTCTTGAACTGCCGGTGGGATTTTTACTCCTCCTGAATGTGGATCTTTTACCCAAGGGGACATTTCGCTGCTCCGGTAAACTGCTGACAAAGTTAGTGTAGAATAACTTGCTAAGTTGAGTGGCCAACATTTAATCAAACTTGATAATCAGACGCTCAAGTTTGCGATCGCCCGATTCAATATAACCTTCAATATAACCATAGATATTTCTATTTTTGGAAAAAAGATTACGTTAACAATCAAAATTGCTGAGGCGGGTGACAAGGACTTTGAGACGCTTGCGGGGCAAAAAAAATTAAGGCTAGAAGTTATATCTAGCCTTAATTTCATGAAATAAGCTGGTGACAAGACTCGAACTTGCGACAGGCTGATTACAAATCAGCTACTCTACCAACTGAGTTACACCAGCAGTGAAAATTAATATAGCAAACTTATCGCCATTAGCGCAACCCCCTCAGCAAACTTTTTTGCAAATTCGCCCAAAACCTCTTCCGGTAAGGGCAGAACCGGAATTATCGTCTCCTGGGCGCACCCCGAGATCAGAAACCGGGTTTCTTCCGATATTTCTCGTCACTCAACCCAAATTTTTCGTAGAAACCCGGTTTCTAGCCCCTGTGGGTAAGTCGCGTGGTGGGGGCGGGTTTATCTAGATTGTTAATGGGAATTATAGATTGTTGGTGAACCCGCCCGTACAAGTATTGTGGTTAATTAGCGGATAGGATCTGAAAACAGCCAACTGCCAACTGCCAACAGCCAACTGCCAACAGCCAACTGCCAACTGCCAACTGCCAACAGCCAACTGCCAACTGCCAACAGCCAACTGCCAACAGCCAACTGCCAACTGCCAACTGCCAACTGCCAACTGCCTAATCGCAACACCAAATCTTAATTGTCTCATCCGCGCTGCCGCTGGCTAGCAAATTGCCCGAAGGTGCGATCGCCACCGAGTATACCGTACCCGAATGTCCCTCAAGAGTGCTCAACAGCTCCCCCGTCTGCAAACTCCAAATATTAATCTTATTATCATCGCAGCCGCTAGCCAAAGTCAAACCGTCCCTACTGATAGCAACCGAATCGCCCCGACTTACATAATTCCGCAAAATATGCACAGCCTCATTCATCCCTAAATTCGCTACACCCTTTCGCTTCGCAGAATTAGAATTTAAGATCCGCAACAAACTGCCCGTGTGCAAATTCCGCAGCTTAATCGTATAATCATTGCTGACGCTAGCCAGAATTTGACCGTCCGGCGCGATCGCCACAGAATTCACCCCAACATTCAAACCCGAAAGAGTCCGCAGCAACTTACCGCTTTCCACATCCCAAACCTTGCTCGTCGCATCCGAACTCCCGCTCGCCAATATCTTACCATCCGGGCTAAAAACCACCGCATTCACATTGTCTGAATGACCCCTCAAAGTCCGCAGCAACTCACCAGTTCGCAAATTCCACAGCTTAATCGTATTATCAGCCCCGCCGCAGCTAGCAATTATCTGCCCCTTCGGGTTGATCGCCACCGAATTCACCTCCATAGAATGTCCTGGAAAAGTACACAATAGATCGCCATTGTACAAATTCCAAAACTTAATTGTTTCGTCCGAACTGCCGCTGACCAACATTTTTCCGTCATAGCTAATAGCAACCGAATTTACGCGATCGGAATGTCCCGTCAAAGTGCCAACTAATTCCCTTGTTTCTAAATTCCAAATCTTAATAGTTTTATCCCAACTGCCACTAGCCAGAATTTCGCCATCAGGACTAATCGCCAGAGAATTCACAAACGATGAATGTCCCGGCAGCGTGTAAGCGCACCGCCATTTCAGATTTTTTAATTTGTGAGCGAACTCCTTCGCCCGCTTTGATTTCGCCTCAGCTTCCTGTCTGCTTTTTAGTGCCTCCTCCTCCAAACGCTTGCGTTCCGCCCTAGCTTTCGCCTCTCGCAGTGCTAACCGCCGCATCTCTCCCTTATAGGTTATTCGCTGCTGCTCCTGAATTTCTTTAAGAGTTTCCATATACGGTAGGGCCCAATCTTGAGAAAACCATTCCTGAGCAAATTCCGCCTCTAAATTAAATAGCTGAGGTTCGTGAGTAAAATCTATTTTTAAATAATACAAATCCGCTAAAAAAGCCGCCAGCAACTTATGAATTGTCACAATTATTTGCCGAATAATCCGCAGTCTCACCTTTTCATCTTTCCCCTCGGCTTCCAACTGGTGATAAACTTCTTCCCAATTCCAAGGCTGCATCGCCACTAGGGAAACATTCTGATTGATGATTCCCCAAAAACCGACATGAAAATTAACTTCATAATCGCTGATGTCGCTGTACAATATAGCGGTTGGCACGGGAGACAAAACAGTCTGCAACCGCTCCACATCAATATCAGAAATAGGGTTTTTGAAATAATCTCCGTAAAACTGAACTGGAGAGGATTCTCCGTGCTGGGGGTAGTGCTGGTTCAAAAAAGTTCTCAACTTAGCCGGCAGCTCGATATTCAGATTGTGGCGAAACGAATCCGGGCAATCTTGGCTAATTTTGGCCGGAGCAACTAACAACAGCAATCGGTGCTGCTGCTGCTGCAAAATCTGTTCAGTTTCCTGCCTGCTCAAATTGGAAAACCAGTTGTCCCTGTCCCAAATAATTTGAATTTCGTTCAGCTTAACTCGAATTGCTTCTGATTGAATCTCCCGCATTAACTCGCGGCCAAGCCGACTAATAGTCCGCTGATCTCTCAATTCTTCCGCCCTAATTCGATTGGCGCGTTCTTCCTTTACCTTTTCTTCTTCTATGCTGGCGATCGCAATTAACTCTTGTTCTCGGGCCTGCTGCCGCTGCAAATACTTCACTTGTGCTTTAGTCCAGCGGGGGTCTTTTTTGATTTGCTGGTTCAAAGCAGAAGAACCAGACGGCTCAATTTCTGCATAGCGTTCGTTGACAGCGCTTGCTCCCAATCTTTCTCCCAATTCGCAGGCTACAGGTTTCAACAGTTCAATTAGGGTATCTGAGACGGGGCGAGGTAATACCATTTTAGATTTTAGATTTTAGATTTTAGATTGTCTGAGATTTCCGATTTTAGATAATCTATTAAATTTTAGATTGTCTTTCTTAAATAACTTATGAGATTTTAGATTGTCAATTGTAGAGGAGTTATTCGATGTATTGGAGATGTCTGACAATCGAATCAATTTCCTAACGAGATTTACTTGGCAGGCTGCGATCGGATTCCCCCCACGACGCGAAAGCCCCTAAAAAACACTATCTAGAGTCGATCGCCCTTTCTCCGAAACTCGCAACTCCAGCCTTTGACCTTTGAGGTCTCGCCCAGGTTTACAGCCTCAGCAGCTTAACTTAACAATGTTTATATTCTTTACATTTTACTGCGAATCCAGGCGTACAGCACCGGGCAACTAGGCTAAGAGACGCCCGATCGACCTTTTTTTTTACCAATTTTTTTTGCTTATTGCCATTTCGCTCGCCCTTGTCTATAATCGTACTTCACCACCATAATTACGGTATCCCGACCTAATAACCGTACTTTAGTAAAGGAACAAATATAATGAGCCCGTGGCAACACCTAACTCAACAATTTCACCGACCACAACAGCTACCAATTAGCCAAAATCGATCGCTGACTGCACTTAAAAGATTTGTGTCGCTATTTGTAGTAGGAATAACTTTAAGTTTGGCAATTGTATCCTGCCAGCAGGGAACCCCAACAAACCCAGCAGCCAACAAAGGCAAAGTAGAATTAACCCTCGTTTCCTTCGCCGTCACCAAAGCAGCCCACGAAGCGATAATTCCCAAATTTGTAGAAAAGTGGCAAAAAGAAAAAGGACAAACCGTCACCTTCAGCCAAAGTTACGGCGGTTCCGGTTCCCAAACCAGAGCAGTAATTGACGGATTAGAAGCAGACATCGTACACCTAGCCCTCGCCCTCGACACCGCCAAAATCGAGAAAGCCGGACTCATCCAACCAGGCTGGGAAAAAGAAGTTCCCAGCGAAGGTATCGTCAGCAAATCCGTAGCAGCAATAGTCACCCGCGAAGGCAATCCCAAAGGCATTAAAACCTGGGAAGATTTAAGCAAAGACGGAGTTAAATTGATCACCGCCGATCCCAAAACCTCAGGCGTTGCTCGCTGGAATTTCCTAGCACTTTGGGGTTCGGTAATTAAAACCGGAGGAGACGACACCAAAGCATTAGAGTTTACCACCAAAGTCTACAAAAATGTTCCGATTCTGACTAAAGATGCCCGCGAAGCTATGGATGCTTTTTTTAAACAAGGCCAAGGCGACGCCTTAATAAATTACGAAAACGAAGTTATTTTAGTAGCTGAGAAAGGCGAAAAACCGAGTTATATTATTCCCGATGTGAATGTGTCGATCGACAATCCCGTTGCGATCGTCGATAAAAACGTGGACAAACACGGCACTCGCGAAGTCGCCGAAGCCTTTGTCAAGTATCTGTACACTCCAGAAGCCCAGCGAGAATTTGCCAAAGCAGGATTTCGCCCAGTAGATGAGACAGTCGCCAAAGAAGCAGAATTTGCCCAAAAATATCCCGCCGTCAAAACCCTATTTACAGCTAAAGATTTGGGAGGTTGGGGAGAAATTCAGAAGAAATTCTTTGATGACGGAGCCGCGTTTGACAAAATCCAAGGATCGATTAAACGCTAATTCCCGAATTACCCGCTCGTAGTGAGGACTTCAGTCCTCTCCAAACGGTTCGATCGTTCGGACTTCAGTCCTCCCCAAAATATTAGCTTTTCAAGGACTTGCATTCCTTACTACAAACGAAGAAATACTCAAACCTAAATGGCAGTATCATCTCCAGCAACCAACCCTCAATCTGCGATCGCCAATATCAAAAGAGCGATCGGCAAAATCACACTACCTTGGGGAATCACCATCGGCTACCTCAGCCTAATGCTATTTCTGCCAGTCACAGCCATGCTGCTAAAAGCCAGCACAGCAAACCCCGGCGAATTTTGGAAAATTGCCACAAGCCCGATCGCCCTTTCCGCCTACGATGTCACCTTCGTCACATCATTAATCGCAGCCCTAATCAACGGAGTCTTCGGCACATTAATAGCCTGGGTATTAGTCCGCTACGACTTTCCCTTAAAACGCATTGTCGATGCAGCAGTCGATTTACCCTTTGCGCTACCAACATCCGTTGCAGGTTTAACCCTCGCCACAGTTTACAGCGATAACGGCTGGATCGGTTCGCTATTTGCACCATTAGGAATCAAGATATCATTCACTCGCTTGGGCGTAGGCGTAGCCATGATCTTTATATCCTTACCCTTCATCGTGCGAACTGTACAGCCAGTTTTACACGAAATGGAAAAAGACATCGAAGAAGCAGCTTGGTGCTTGGGTGCTTCTCAATTTCAAACCTTTTGGCGAGTAGTTTTACCGCCGCTCTTTCCGTCAATTTTAACCGGAGTTGCCCTCGGATTTTCCCGAGCCGTTGGCGAGTACGGTTCGACGGTAATTGTAGCAGCCAACGTACCGTTTAAAGATTTAATTGCACCTGTTTTGATTTTCCAAAGATTGGAACAGTACGACTATGCAGGAGCCACAGTAATCGGCACTGTCATGTTAGGTATTTCCCTAGCAATGCTGTTCACAATTAATATTTTACAAGCCTGGAGGAGACGCTATGACGGCTGAGATCAATTTATCTAAAAATTACACAGTTCCGCCAGCGGGTTCGTCGCGGGGCAAAGAAAAAGCCTGGGTAAAGCCAACTTTGATCGGAATTGCGATCGGCTATCTCGGCCTCGTCTTATTTATCCCAACCCTCAACGTTTTTTACCAAGCATTCAAAAAGGGAGTCGAGCCATTTTTCGCCAACTTAACCTCACCAGATTTTCTATCAGCAGCACAACTTACCCTGCTGATAGCTCTGATAGTTGTACCTATAAACACAGTATTTGGTTTGTGTGCAGCTTGGGTAATCGGCCGCAATAAATTTCCCGGACGCACCCTATTAATCACCATTTTAGACGTGCCGTTTGCCATCTCTCCCGTAGTCGCAGGTTTAATGATTGTACTGCTTTACGGTCGGCTGGGATGGTTCGGCCCGTGGCTGGAAACTGCTGGAATTAAGATTATATTTGCTTTCCCAGGAATGGTGCTAGCTACTGCTTTTGTCACTCTACCTTTTGTTGCCCGCGAAGTGATTCCTGTTTTAGAAGAAGTGGGAACCGATCAAGAAGAAGCGGCGAAAACTTTGGGAGCAAATGATTGGCAAATCTTCTGGAATGTGACGCTGCCGAATATTCGCTGGGGCTTACTTTACGGTGTGATTTTGACAAATGCTAGAGCAATGGGAGAATTTGGAGCTGTTTCTGTGGTATCGGGAAATATTGCTAAAAAAACCCAAACTTTGCCTTTGTTTGTCGAGGATGCTTACAAGCAGTACGCGACGCAAGCAGCATTTTCCGCTGCGGTAGTTCTCGGTTTTTTAGCTGTTGTTACTCTCGTGGTTAAGGAGATTTTGGAACGGAAAACTAGCATTAAGGAAGTTGACAGTTGACAGTTGACAGTTGACAGTTGACAGTTGACAATTGACAGTTGACAGTTGACAGTTGACAGTTGACAGTTGACAGTTGACAGTTGACAGTTGATACCGCAGTTTCGATCGCCCTAAATCCCGCTTCTTAAGGGAGACTTTGAGAATACTCCTGCCCCCCTCTTGTTAAGGAGGGTTAGGGTGGATCGAAGGGCTAATCGTCAAGCAGTAGTACGTTATCCCTGAAAAGAAACAGACATTAGGAGGCCACAATGTTAAACCAGAACAATAGCGAACCTGAATTTGAGTCGATCGACAATTTCCACCAAACTCAACAATCAGACATACCGCACACTGAGTCAGGAGACAGCAGACCAACTCAAACCCGCATTCGCATTCGCATTCCCAAAGAATACCATCAGGAACCTGTTATCTCTAACCTGATTTCGGAACACGGTTTAAAGGTGAATTTTAATGCAGCTTTGTTGGGTGGCAAAACTTCCGATGACCAATAATTTTTTGATGGTACCCGCCACGTGATTTATCCGTGGAATCAATCCCAAATCGAAAATCTAAAATCCTCTCTTCCCCCGAATTTATCCGTTAACGGTACAAGTCAACAAATTGAAAGTGCTCTGATTTATCTGAATGATTTAGATGTGGAAATCTGGAGCAATTCCAATCATCCCGATGAAGAAACTTGGTAATTGGCGATCGATCCAGGCTGTACAGGCTCGCGCAGCCGTGTTGGTTATTAGTCAAAAGCTAAAAACGAATAACTTTGGCATCAATACCCTAAAAAATAACATCAGATTGTAACTAATGGCGAGCGATCGCCATTAGTTATTTTTTGCTTGACATTTATGACAATACGTTGTACTCGTTCGAGTCTAATGACATTAAAAACTGAGTACAAGCTTGACTCAAATATTTTTGTAAAAGCCGGAACAACAGCCCCCTTGAAAACTTCTACACAATCAAACTAACTTCAGTATATCCTATAGGGAGCACAAAAAAAACGTTTTGTCAATCTTCCAGGTAGGTGAAAGTTAGGGGCGATCGTCTTCGAGAGCTTCGCCAACGACAAAATCTACCCTAAAATTAAGATATCTCGCTGCTGCGTTTGGTTTGTGCTATGAATTTAATGTGTGTGTGTACCAGAGGAATTTAATCATGGAACTCTATAAAGAACGGAAACACCAGATAGTTTTTGCGGATTCACAAGTTAAAGATTGCGAAAGTTTAACAAAAACCGCGAATTCCGATACAGAAGTTATTATTCTCAAGGCCGATCGCGACGGCATCAAGCAAATCGCCGAAACACTTAAAGAGCGAAAAAACATTGCAGCCGTCCACATTTTGTCTCACGGCGCAGCAGCCAGCCTGCAACTGGGAACCACAGAACTCAATCTCAGCAACATTGAAACCTACCGCAATTATTTAGAAAAATGGTTTGCTTTGCCAGCAGCCGAAGCAAACTCGAAGTCTTCAACTACTTTTGCTAAACCCGAAATTCTGCTTTACGGTTGCAACGTCGCCGCCACAGAAGCCGGTGTCGCCTTCGTCGAAAGGCTGAGCCAGCTCACGGGGGCAAATATTGCCGCATCCGATAACTTGACCGGCAGTGCAGCCTTGGGCGGAGACTGGGAATTGGAAGTAACTACGGGGAAAATAGAAACACCTTTAGCATTTTCCCAAGAGGCGAGGGAAGCATATAGCGGAGTCTTAGTCGCTACATTTAGCGAACTGCAAGATGCGATCACTCTGGCTAACGCTTTGCCGAATCCAGATACGATTCTCATCACCGGCAACATCACCTTCGCGCCCGGACAAGTTCTGCCGAGAATTTCCACTCCCATCACCTTTACCGGCGGCGGTTTCGCCCTAAATCTCGGCAATAACCGGGGCTTCTTCATCGACAGCGCCACAGCCCCAGTCACATTTTCCAACCTGACAATTACGGGCGGCAGATCCGCAGGTGCTGTCGGTACAGGCGGTGGCGGCGGTGCAGCCGGCATGGGCGGTGCACTATTTATCAACAGCGGGGCTGTCACAGTTAACAGCGTCACCTTTAATGGCAACAGTGCTGTGGGTGGCGCGGGCGGCGCGGCTCCCGTTGCTCCAGCAGTAGCAGGCGCGGGTGGGAACACCGATTTTGCAGCTCTGTTTCCCTTCGTTTCCGCAGGTGGCCCAGGTCTCAACGGTCTCACAGGTTTGACAAGCCTCGGCCCTGGTGGCCCTGGTGGCCCCGGCGGTACGGGTGGCAATGGCGGGGCCGGCAGCGGCGGATTACCAGGTACTGGTCTTAACGGCGGCATCGGAGGCGCTGGTGGCGCTGGTGGCGCTGGTGGCACTGGTACTAACGGCGGAGTTGGTGGTACCGGAGGCACTGGTGGCGCTGGTGGTCTCGGAGGCGGTGGTGGCCCTGGCGGTGCTGGTGGCGCTGGTGGCGTCGCGGGCACTGGCGCGGCAGGTTTACCGGGCGCTGGCGGTGTTGGTGGTGCTGGTGGCTTCGGTGGCGGTGGCGGTGGTGGCGGTGTTGGTGGCAACGGCGGCGCTGGCGGCTTCGGTGGCGGCGGCGGACGCGGTACAGTAGGTGGAGCCAGCGCTGTTGTCGGAGCTTTCGCTCCCGGCGGTGTCGGCAGCGCAGCCGGCGGCGGTGGCGGTGCTGGTTTGGGCGGCGCAATTTTTGTGAATGCTGGCAGTTTGACCCTGAACAACAGCACTTTCTTCAGCAACACAGCCACGGGCGGCGCTGCTGGCGGTGCTGCCGCTACACCCGGCCAGGGCGCAGGGGCCGCGATTTTTGTTAACAGCGGCGCTACTGCAACTCTGACTAACAACACGATTACTGCTAACAGTGCTGCTGCGACTGCTCCTGCTCTTGCTGTGGGCGGGGGTATTGCTACTAACGGCGGTGCTGTGAATGTCAGAAACACTATTGTTGCTGGCAATACTGGTGGCGCGAGTCCTGATGTGTTCGGAACCTCTTTCGCCGCCACCAGTATCAAGAATTTGATCGGGAACATTGCTGGTAGCAATTTACCTGCTACCCAGCAATTGGCGGCGACTGTTCCTCTAGCTAATGTACTCGCACCTACCGCAGCACTGAACCAGGCTACAGGCGTTCCCTTCACTTATGCTTTGGCTGATAGCACTGCGACAGTGATTAATCCGGCGATCGATGGCGGAGATGTGGCGGCTGGGGCGGCTGCTGGCGCGACTGACGAGCGGGGTACTGGCTTTCCTCGGACGATCGGCGCTGCTGTTGATATCGGTGCCTACGAGTACGGCCCGATCGTCACAGGCGTCAAATACAACGACCTTAACGGTGACGGCGTTCGGCAGGCGGCTGAACCCGGTCTCCCAGGTTGGGTAATTTCTGTAGGCACGAAGAGCGCTACCACCGCAGCCGACGGCTCTTACACCCTCCGCGACGTAAAAACAAATACTGCGATTACAGAAGCCCCGCCCGCTGGAACGCCTCCCACTGCTTGGGTGCAGACTGTCGGCCCGACTCCGCCCTCTACAGGTATTGTGAATGTCACCGGCGCCAACTTCGGTAATTTCCAAAAAACTACGATCGCGGGCAAAACCTTCAGCGACCTCGCAGGCAACGGTTTCACTCCCGACGACACCGTATTAGCTGGCGTCGTAGTCAATCTCTACAAAGACACCAACGGCGACGGCATATTCCAAGCCGCCACAGATACAGTTGTCGGCACTCCGCAAACGACTACGGCAACAGGAGATTACAGCTTCGCGGACATCGGCCCGGGCAAGTACCTGATACAAGCCACTCCCCCAGCCAACTCCAGCATCTCTTTCCCCGCTGGCGCAATTCCGGCTATTCCGGTTACTACCCAAAGCGGTCTTGCCGTCACCGGGCAGAACTTTGGCATCTTCAAAAACGTCACTATCACCGGTCAGAAGTTCAACGACCTCAACGGGAATGGGGTCAAAGAGGGCACCGAACCAGGATTAGAAGGCTGGAAAATCTTACTAGAACCACAGACCTTTATCGGCACAGCAGTACCGCGATCGACTACCACTGATGCCTCTGGGAATTACACCTTTACTGACGTTGGCGCTGGTACATTCCTCCTGCGGGAAGAGCAAAAGACTGGTTGGCAGCAAACTTTCCCTGTTCCCCCAGCGGCCACGAGGCTTACTACCGCAAGTGGCGTTAACATTGCCAACACCACCACCCTTCCTACCAACTTCGGGAACTTCCAGGTTGGCAAGATCAGCGGGATCAAATTTAACGATCGCAACAAAAATGGTGTCCAAGATGCCGGCGAACCAGCGCTAGCAGGCTGGAGAATCTACCTAGATGCCAACAACAACGGCGCGCTAGAGCCAACCGAAACCGCTGTCGTCACCGATATCACTGGTAAGTACGAGTTCACCAACCTGCCATTCGCCACCTACAACGTCCGGGAGTTAGCAGAACCAGGCTGGACGCAAATCTCTCCAGCAGCAAGTGGCACGGCGCCTACTACACTTTCAGGTGCCTATACGATCGCCCTCACCAGCGGCCTCGACTCCCAAAACAACAACTTCGGCAACTTCTTCGAGGCGAGCACGATCAGCGGTCAAAAATTCAATGACCTCAACAACAACGGCGTTAAGGATGCCACAGAACCGGGTCTACAAAACTGGCAAATCTTCGTAGACACGAACAAAGATGGAGTCTTCCAACAGGGCGAATTGACTACCATCACGGATAAGGATGGCAACTACACTATCAACGACGTACCCGCAGGTACTTTCCAGGTAAGGGAAGTCCAGCAAACCGGCTGGACGCTGACAACTGCGCTCCCCGCCGACGTTGTTATAGCTAAGGCAGGAGAAAAACCCACCGGCATTGACTTCGGCAACTTCCTGCCCCAACCGGGCACGATCCGCGGTCTGAAGTTCCAAGACAACAACAAGAATGGCGTTCAGGATGCCGGAGAACCGGGTTTACCCAATGTCCAAATTCTGTTAACCAAAGTCGTAGCTCCCACCCCAGGAGCTCCTGCTGCTGTTCCTGTTACTACTACCACAGACAACAGCGGCAACTACGTGTTCGCGAACCTAGCGCCGGCAACCTACCGCGTCCGGGAAACCCCGCCAATAGGTTTCACTCAAACCAGCCCCAACCCCGCCGACATCGTGCTGGCTTCGGGCGCTATTGTCAGCGGCATCAACTTCGGGAATTCCATTACAACACCGACGCCACCGACGCCGACGCCGACATCGACGCAGCCGACACCGACACCGCCGGCAAGGATAGAACCGACACCTTCACCTGCACCGACGCCGCTGCCGACACCTGCACCGACGCCTGCACCGACGCCGCTGCCGACACCTGCACCAACACCTGCACCGACTCCGACGCCAACACCTGAACCGACTCCGACACCAGAACCGACGCCGACACCGACGCCGACACCTGTAGGGACAGATTTGGTTTGTCCCGATCCCTTCCCCAGGGTTACCCCTCCGAATCTGCCCCCCAGTCCTTCGCGCAACGGTGTCATCAACGGTACTAACGGCGACGATACCCTCGTGGGCAGTGCCAATGTTGACTCTATCTTCGGGTTAGGCGGCGGCGATTTGATCTTCGGCCAAGAGGGCGGCGATTACATCAATGGCAATACCGGCAACGATACTATCTACGGTGGTAAAGATAGCAATACTATCTTTGGTGGTAAAGGCTTTGACCTGATTTTTGGCGATCGAGCTAACGATACTCTTTACGGCAATCGGGGCAACGACTCAGTAAGCGGCGACGACGGCGATGACGTATTGTACGGCGGCAAAGGCGACGACGTGCTATTGGGAGAAGCCGGCGACGACGTGCTATTGGGCGATCAAGGTAATGACACTCTCTGCGGTGGCGACGGTAACAATACCTTACTGGGCGGCAGCGGCGATGATATACTCTTTGGTGGCACCGGCGATGACTTGCTGTTTGGCGGCATTGGCAATGATACTCTGATCGCTAACGGCAACCGACAAGACTTTGTATTGGCAGCGATTCAGGGAATTGACACGATTATCAACTTTAGACCAGAATCTGATTCGATCCAGTTGGTGGGAGGCTTGGACTTCAATCAACTGTTGTTAACCGAAACTAACGGCTCAACTGCGATCGCGATCGCCAGCAGCAACCAGACTTTAGCTATATTGGCGGGCGTAGTACCCAACCGGTTAGCGGCAAGCAGTTTTAACGTGCTGGTGGTTTAATCTGTAGTCCTTAGTAGGCATTGGTTTCAACTTAACGTCAAACGTAGTGCCTGTCTGGCGATCGGGGCCAGATCCCCCCTAGCCCCCCTTCTTAAGGGGGGGACAGGATTTTTCTCAAAGTCCCCCTTCTTAAGGGGGATTTAGGGGGATCGACGCTCAGGGTAAACGAGAGATACAAAGGTTTTCGGGGTTAAGTTGACACTAATGCTATGTAGGATGCGTACTTCGCGCACCCTACTATTACCCGGACAATCAGGATGAGGGGAACGAAATTCCGTTCCCCTTTTTTGCTTAAATTTGTTGGAGATATTTCAGCAAGTCGGCCATTTCTTGCGGGCTCGGCTGAAACTGTGGCATTGGTGGGGTTCGCCCGCTGGTGACTTGGCGGATCAGCTCGAATTCGGATTTGCGCTCTGAAACTCGGTGCAAGTTGGGCCCAACTTGAGTCTCTCCGACGGATATGTGACACCCCGCACAGTTCATTTGAAAGATGGCGGAACCCTGAAACTGGTCGCCAGCAAGGGACAGCACGCTTTTGACGTAGGGATCGGCAACTTGAAACTGACGAATTGTCATCGTCGCCAACATGATCGCAAGCAACAGCGCGATCGCAAATATGAGCAGTCGCTCGATCGGGTTTTTAATTTCATTCGTGGCAATTTGGTGATTCAAAGGAGTGCAATTTTAAAATAGTATCTACAAGAAAATTTATTTCTCATCACATAGCTTAATCGTTTCCAGCGGGGATATCAAGATCACAGACCCCCAGAACTCCCAAGAATGGGAAAATTCATCTGTCTCAGTGCTGGTAATATTAAAAATAGATTGTTAAATCTTAACGTTAAGGAGCTCTCATGGTAGAACCGCTGCTTTCAGGTATTGTTCTGGGTTTAATCTTTGTTACTCTGGCTGGGCTGTTTTTTGCTGCTTACCAGCAATACAAGCGGGGCGATCAGTTGGGTATCAACAAGTAAAAGGGCCTAAGTCCCTCGGTGAAGCGGAGGGAGGAGATGGAGGAGAGGGGGAGAGGGGGAGAGGGGGAGATTGGAAAAATCTTTCTTCTTTCTTCTTCAGTCTTGCTTCTGTCAACTGTCAACTCTTGGGAGCATCTCAGTTTTGCATTTACAGTGCGAGCATCCCCGCTGGCGTATTTTACAATACGCGAGCGGGACGCTCGCACTACAAGAAAAAAAATGCTTTTTACAAAACTGAGATGCTCCCCAACTCTTCCCTCTTTCCTCTTCCAACTGTCAACTGTCAACTGTCAACTGTCAACTGTCAACTGTATCGATCGAGAATAGCAGCAGTTTCCACGCCTGTCTTTTCCCAGCTAAACTGTTTTGATCGGGCCAAACCGAGTTCCCGCAAGTGCGATCGAGCTTTGGTATCTATTGCCAGCTCGTGCATAGCAGAGGCTATTTCTGCGACGCTGTACGGATTGACTAACGATGCTGCGTCCCCCCCGACTTCGGGCATCGAAGATAGGTTAGAAGTGATGACAGGAGTGCCACAGGCCATTGCTTCGAGCACCGGCAGACCGAATCCTTCCCAAAGACTGGGGAATACAAGGGCGATCGCCCGGTTGATGACTTTCGGCAAATCAGCCGCGGGGAGGTAATTTAGGAATTTTACGCGATCGGACAATCCCAATTCTTGAACCTGGGCCTTCAGCAGCGGCGTATAGCGTTTATCTTCCGATCCCGTTATCCACAATTCGTACTCGGAATTATTAGGTAAAGCCGCAAACGCTGCTACAACTCGCTGGACGTTTTTATGGGGATTGTGGCGGCCCATATACAGGAAATAATTGCTAGTTGGTAAGTCTAGAAACTTAAAAAAACTGGTATCGTAGCCGGGAAAAATTCGTGTAATTAAAGAACTTGGAATCTTACAAAAATTAGTAATGTCATTGGCGGTTGACTCGGAATCGCAGATGATATGTTCAGCCTGCCGCAATACTTGGGGAATGTAGTAACGGTGATAAACCGCCAAAGGATCGAAGCGGCGGGGAAATCGTAGGGCTATTAGGTCATGTACTGTAATTATATACCGACAACCGCTAAATAGAGGAGCTTCGGGAATTGGCGAAAATAACAGGTTAGATTTTAGCTGTTTGTAAATTTTGGGAATTTGGGTTTGTGTCCACAGCAATCGGTTGATGTGTCCTCTGCTTCCTTGTTCTGGTGTGAGGTTCGCTGGGATTTCGTAGCAGTTATTATTGGGAAATTTTTGGGCTGTTAGTAAGGTTGGATTGAGGGTTTTTAGGTGGGGAAATAGGTTTTTAGCATAGATGGCTAATCCGGTTGGTTCGGAAATTAGGAAGGAGAGATTAATTAGTAGGTTGGATTCGGGGTTTGGCATATAATCAGATGAGGATTGCGGTTTTTTGATTGGGATTTTTTTTTGATTAACCGCAGAGGGCGCAGAGGGCGCAGAGAGAGAAAATAGAGAGAGGCAGGATTGAGAGATATTGTTGTAAGATTTATGAGGATTGCGGTTTTTGGTTGGGATTTTTTTTGATTAACCGCAGAGGGCGCAGAGGGCGGTTGGGATTTTTTTTGATTAACCGCAGAGGGCGCAGAGGGCGCAGAGAGGAAGAGAAGGAGGATTTAAAGATATTGTTGTAAGATGTTGGCGGTTGCTTGTCCGGTTTTGTGCCAGCTAAATTCGGCCGATCGCGCTAAGCTAGATTTTTTTAAGTGCGATCGCACTTTTGAATCTGTGGCTACTGTTTGCATGGCTGCGGCTATTTCTCCGACGCTGTAGGGATTGACTAATAATGCCGCATCTCCGGCTACTTCTGGCATCGATGACAGGTTGGAAGTGATGACTGGTGTACCGCAGGCCATTGCTTCTAAAATCGGCAAGCCGAATCCTTCCCAGAGTGTGGGAAACACCAGGGCGATCGCCTGATTCATCAGTACGGGCAATTGCGAGTAGGGAACGTAACCGAGAAACTTTACCAAAGATTGTAAACCCAATTGTTCTACTTGTGCGATCGACTGCGGCGTGTAGGCGTTGGGAGGCCCGGCTAGCCAAAGTTCGTAGTTTGTGCGATCGGCTAAACTTGCAAATGCAGCAATTAATCTTTCCAAGTTTTTGTAACTATCGTGTCTGCCGGTATAAAGAAAATAATTTTTTGCTGGCAAGTCGAGACAGCGAAAATTAATATTATCACAAGCTAGGGGAATTGCGGTCATTTTCTGACGCGAAATCTGGTAAAAGTTAGCAACATCTGTCGCCGTTGCTTGAGAATCGCAAATAATATGTTCGGCTTGTCGCAAAACCTGGGGTATGTAGTAGCGGAAATAAGCTGTCAGCCGAGATAACTTTTGGGGGAATCGCAAAGGAATTAAATCGTGAACTGTAACTATGTAGCGACATTTGGAATATAAAGGTGCTTCAGGAATTGGCGAAAATATTAGGTTTGAATCCAATTTCTCGTAAATCTTAGGCAATTTAAATTGAGTCCACAGCAGTCTGTTAATTTGTCCTTTAGGGCCTCGATCCGGTGTGATGTTATCGGGGATTTGATAGCAACTATAATTCTCAATTTGCTGGGAAGTGAGTAATGTTGGTTCTAGGTGTTGCAGTTGCGGGAAAAGATTAGCTGCATAAGTTCCGATTCCCGTGGGTTCGGGAGTTAGAAAGGATAAATTTATTAACAGTTTATTGGACACGTTTTGAGTAAAAATAAACTTGTGATTAGTCGATATTTGATATCAAATCAAGTCGATTTTCGGCGATATCTGTGGGGAAATGGCACTCCCTCCGCTACGCTTCGCCCATTGGTGTCAACTTACGATCAAAAACTTTTGTATTTATCGTTCGCATCTGAGTCCAGATCCCCCTAAATCCCCCTTAAGAAGGGGGACTTTGAGAATACTTTTGTCCCTTTTTAAGAAGCAGGACTTTGAGAATACTCTTGTCCCCCCCTTTTTAAGGGGGGCTAGGGGGGATCGAGGCTTAACTTAACACTAACAGACACTGCCACGTCCTTACCCACAGCTATATCTGTATGCTTAAGGTCGATCGAGCATTTGAGCAATCTCGCCTGGATTTGGCAGCCGAATTGTAGCATATTCCTGGTGAATAATCTCAAAAAAACTCTTGACTTTGTGTTCAAAAGGTGCGAGTCTAAAGTTCTGACTGCGTTGCTGTGCGCCAGCTTGAAGTTCTGCTAACAAATCGGGATTGACAATTAGTTGATGTGAATAGCGGCAAAGTTCCTCAACCGTATTGAACAAAAAGCCCGATCGCCCGTGTTCGACAATTTCCGGTTGTCCACCGCCACAAAACGCGATCGGAGCACAACAGTTTTGCATTGCTTCAACAGTCGCCATCCCAAAATGCTCAAACCTTTGGGGATTGACTTCACCCAAACCGCAGCCATGCCAAAATATACTCGATTTAGCATAAAGCGATTTTACCTCATCTAAGGAACCATTGACTTTAAGTTCGATCGCCCTTGAATCCTGCTTCAACAAATTCTGAACCGTCTTTAAATAAGGATTTTTCGGAACACTGCTACCAGCTAAAATCAGCCGCCATCCTTGAAGTTCATCTGGATAATCTGCTAGCAAACTGCGGAAAGCTTGGATGAGTTCAATTTGCTTTTTTGTTCCCCCAGCTTCAAACTGTCCCACAGCTAAAATTATCTTTTCCTTCGACACTTTAGCTGTAGCCATTTCCACGGGCGGATACAGCATAAAAGTTGGTTGCAAATTCCAACGTTTCTCCAACCACTTGACAGTAAATTGACTGTTGGCAATAATAAAAGTGTAATCATCCACAGCAAAATGACGGTTGCGAAAAGTATTCGGGAAGTGGCAGAAAAATACTGATATCGGCGACAGCGGTTTGACTTTTTCGAGTTGGTTGGCGTTGACAAAAATATCGTAATTTTTGCTTTCTCTGGCAATTTCATCAAAGGGATTTTCCATATCCTCAGCGATGATACTGGAATCGATGCACTGCATTCCACGTTTCTCGTAAAACGCCAAGGGCATAATCTTAACTTTGCATCCTGAAAGGTTAAGCCCGTACCACGATTCTAAGTCGGAAACAGCCACGGGTTTGTTGGCGATAAAAGTAATGTCAAATTCATTTTGCAGCAGCGAGGCGATGGTAGCGACGTATTTTTGCCCGCCGCCGATAAAATGCAGTCCGTGATCGTAAATTGCGATCGACATTTTGCGATCGCCCCTAACCACCTCCAATCGAGGTAAAATGCGATCGACCTTCATTCTACTGTAAATCACCGCCAACTTTTCCGTCAACTGCGGCAGTACCGCTGCGACGATTTCCGGTTTCTGATAATCTAGCAGTTTTTTAATCGCGAAAAACAAACTCTCGAACAGCAAATCGTACTGCTTGTTACTAAAAAAATCCGAAGTATGAATCGATTTCACTAATTGCAGAGGTTCGTGTTTCGCCAAATACAAAAATCGATTGCGGTTGCAGAAATACTCGGTGAGTTTGCTACCTTTACTCGATCCTCGATACTCGTGATGGGCGATAGCTGCGGGAGTATAAAGCATTTTCCAACCGCGTTTTTGGCAGCGTTTGGAAAACTCTACATCTTCAAAATACATCACAAAATCTTCATCGATCGGCCCGACATCTTCCAGACATTCCCTGCGGAAAAGCACCGCCGCCCAACAAAGCCCTTCTACTTCCCTTTCTGTATTATACTGTCCCGCATCTTTCTCGCCAAAACCGACATCTTGCCAATAAAAATTAGGTAATTGCTGAATGCCCGCGCTGTTGATTCGCCCGTCTTTAAACAGCAATTTGCCACTAGCTGCACCAACTTTATTGTCAGTTTCTAGGCGTTTAACTAATATTTCCAGCCAGTGACTGTCAAGGGTTGCATCATTATTGAGAAAGCCGATGTATTGCCCTTTTGCTTCGCTGATGCCGAGGTTGAGGGCTTTGGCAAAGTTGTTGGCGGTATTCACAAAGATCCGAACTTTTGGAAACAGTTCGCGCAAAGCATGAACCGAATCGTCTTGAGAACAATTATCAATTACGATTAAATCGAGTTGTGATTCTGGATACGCAAGTTTTTGTAGGGATTTCAAGCAGTCTTTGGTGTGGCGCAGACCATTATAGTTAACTATAATAAATGAGCATATAGGAAGTGTAGTCATCTTTGATGCTTTATGGTTGTCGATCGCCCAATTGAGCAGTAATCTCCTGTAAAATAGCAGTATGTTGCTGCTGTACCGCTTTGATTTGCTCTACTTCAGACTGAAAATTTGCGATCGCCTGTTGTTGACTCTCAAGCTGCGCTGTCACTTCGGGAAACCCGCTGCTGAATTCCGATGTAAGTTTTTTCTCTAGAGTTTGTTGATTTTCTTGCAATTTTTGCAACTGTGTGCTCAAGGTTTGCACGACGCGGGTATTGGCGAAATTGTAAATTACTTGTCTGTCTAGTACGGGCTTGAGCAATTTTCGGACAATTTTTCTGACGGCGATGACTGCGGAACCGAGCCGCCTTTGGTAAGATGTAATTGGAATGTTATAAATGTCAAAGCCCGCTTTGAGAAGCGCAATGTCTTCGTCATCTTCATTTTGGGCGATCGCACTATTTGGTCTTTCCGACAGCGACAACTCAGCAATACCAATTCGCGGCTCCAAAGTTTGCCGCAGTTTATCTATAATTTGTTGAGTCGGTATTTCTTCGTACTGCAATCTTCCGCCTCCTTTAAATTTATGGTGCGCCGAGGGGCACCATCTCGTAGACGTAGCAACGCGCACCATCGGGTAAATTGCCGCTACGAGAATAGTGCAAATCCTAAGTTATACTAACTCGATTTGACTGTCATCACCAATCATAAACCGCAACGCTTTAGGACGCGGCGGCGCATTTGTGAGTTGAGCTCGCTGTCCGATCACGCTGTCAACAATTCGCTGGTGAATGCCAACAATTTTCGCCCCTTGCAATATTACACTGTGTTCGATATCAGCATCAACCATCGTCACGCGATCGGCAATACTGCTGTAAGGCCCGATAAAGCAATTTTCAATGCGGCAATTTTCCCCAATTACCACAGGCCCGCGAACTGTAGAATTAATGATTTCACTACCTTCCCCTACTTGCACTCGCCCGATAATTTGACTTTTGGCATCTACTTTTAATTCAGTTGAAGCTACAATACAGCTATCTAAAATGATTTGGTTTGCACTCAGCAAATCATCTTTTTTCCCGGTATCCAACCACCAACCATCTAAATTGCAGGCTTCTACGTGTTTTTCTTGATTGATTAGCTGTTGGATAGCATCAGTAATTTCGAGTTCCCCGCGGGGCGAGGGTTGAATTTGATCGATCGCCTCGTGAATAGTAGGAGCAAAAAAGTAAATCCCCACCAGTGCTAAATTAGACGGCGGAACTATGGGTTTTTCTACTAACTGTAAAACTCGCCCATTCTCATCAACCTTTGCTACACCGAAAGCACTGGGATTGGGAACTGGGCGCAGCAAAATTAGAGCGTCTAGTTTTTGCTTATTAAAATTCTCTAAAAACGGATCTAGCTGACTCTGAATTAAGTTATCTCCTAAATACATAATAAATGGAGAATCACCCAAAAATGGTCTCGCAATTTTTACTGCATGAGCGAGTCCCGCCGGCTCTGATTGTAAGATATAAGTAATTTTTGCACCGAAGCGAGAGCCATCTCCTGTTTTCGCCTTCACCTCTTCACCTGTTTCAGGACTAATAATAATCCCGATATCCGTAATCCCAGCCGCCACAATGCCTTCAATTCCGTACCACAGTATAGGCTTATTTGCCACAGGAACCAACTGCTTAGCACCCGTATAGGTGAGGGGACGCAAGCGTGTTCCTTTGCCGCCAGAGAGGATGAGTGCTTTCATTGGTGAAATCTAAGTTATCCTTTAGAGTTTGCGGTGCTGGCTTGATTTGCCTGCACTTGTTAGCTCTCGTTAATTTTAAAGCACGGCTACCCCGCTGGCAATAGCTGACCCAAAAGAAGGAAGAATTGACAGTTGACAATTGACGGTTGACAATTGACAGTTGACAATTGACAGTTGACAGTTGACAGTTGACAGAAGGAAGAAGTAATCAAAGCAGGGGTTTCAGGAATCAAGAAGGTTTTCAGTATAGCAACCGCCACATGGGTGAAGACATAAATAACTTCATGAATAGAGTCGATTCCCGTTCTGCATCAATGATTTGATTCCCGTTCTGCAACTGTCAACTGTCCACTGCTATATCTTAGCGGTTGCAATCCAAATGATTTATGGCGATCGAGCATTCAGTCATTTAAAATCTAAAATGGTTTAATAGCGGCCGTATCGGGCGATAACTTGACTACCACTATTCTTGTTATTTGTCAACCACGTCCACATCTGATCGCCCACAGAAAAATGCCACCACTCGTTAGGATGTTGCTCAAAACCAGCAGCTATCATCGCATCTTTCAATATTTGCCGGTGCAGGTGGTATTGCTGTTGTTGCGCGTCCTTGCTATTACCAAAATAATCGGGATAAGAACGTTCTGATATTTCATCAATCGGAGAACCCATATCAATTGGTCGATTATGTTCATCGACTAAAGTTACATCTAAAGCTGCACCTGTACTGTGAGGAGGAGGCGTCGCGCGATCGAGGCTCGGCACAGCCCAAAATTGATACACGTGTTCTATAATTACTTGGCGTTTGTCTTCGGAAACCGGAAATTCGCAGCCTTGAGCTACGGCAATTTGATTGAAAGTATAATCTACCATAAATTGCTGGACTTCCACGGGTCGATAAGCATCAAATATCAGAATTTTCCAATTTTGATGATTTTGCTGTAGCTGAGTTTGAGCTGCTACTAAACTATCTACAACTCCTTGCCGCAAATAGTAAGGTGAATCTGCTTTGCTGTTGTGATAGGGAGCACCCAACTTTTGATAAGGGTGCGGAATTTCAAAGGCAAAATCTTCTGGTGGAATTGGGACTAAAGGCTCGCCGCATTCGTCAATTTCTATTTGCTGATATGGTTTCATATCAAGGTTTTACCTACTTAATTATTACTGGTGAACTACAATTGTATCGCGATTCATTTCTATCAATGAATGTTCCTCAAACATTTCAACCAAATGCGGCAAATTATTCACAAATAAGTCTATAAGTTGGTTGTTATTTATGTTGCCAGTCGTCAATATTAACAGCTTGTAAGGTTGCTGGCTAATCAGAAATGAATCGAGAAAATCTCGATCTTTGGTGATAACAATTCTGCTTTCTTGCATTGAAAGCAAGTTAATTTCTGAATCGGGAGTTGCGTTGAGTCGAGGTAAATCCTTAGTATGAATAGTATCGCAACCAGCAGATTGCAAAACGCGTGCCAGACGTACTGGTAATTGTGCATCTACCAAAAACTTCATTACACTAATACTCGATATATGCTTTTCACTTGAGTCAGCCGTGCTGCAAATAGCAAAGCAGCTAGAATATCTTCATGTTCTAAATCATCATAATCATCTATAATTTCTTTAGCATTCATACCTGAACTAAGTAATTCAAGAATCAACTCTACTGGATATCTGAGACCGCGAATACAGGGTTTTCCGTGACAGATATTTGGATCGAGTGTGATGCGTTGCAAAAGTTCGTTGTCCATGTTTTAGGAGCCACTGTTAAATATATTCTAAGATAAAGATCGTAACTCTAGCTCGGTTTGTAGTAAAGACCTTAGTCCTCAAAAAAATCAGCGGACTAAAGTCCTCACTACAAACATTTAAAAAAATCCTAACTTTGGCGGTAAGCAACTACCGCATAAAACGGATCGCCGCCTCCCATCCCCAGCATTTGCATAAAACTCGGCAAGCTAGACTGTTTAGCAATTACTTCCGGCTTGCTAAATCCGGGTATGTTCGCTCCTTTGACGGAATCAAAGTAACCCTGGACTAATTTTACCCGATCGCCCTCCGAACCTTCCCGCCAAGCCGCAATTGCTTTCTGATAAAACATCCGGTTGGAAAAACTGATAATTGCGACGCCCCCCGGCTTCAAAATCCGGTGCATCTCGGCAAAAATCGCATCCGGGTTTTGCAAATACTGCACCGAAACGCAGTTGACAACCGCGTCAAACTCTGAATCGGGCAGTGGCAATTTAGGATTTGCGTTCAAATTCTGCACGAAATAATGATTCAGTCGGGGATTTTTTGCCAACTCCTCTTCATTCATGCCGTGTCCTTCGACATGAGCAAATTCCATTTCCTCGGGCAAGTGAGACACCCAACTGCTCATCATATCAAAAATCCGAGTATTCGGTTTCAGGCGTTCCCGATACAAGTCGGTTAGTTGCTGAATGAATCCCTCGTCTACGTGCGTCACAAACCGGGGATAGGAATAAAACAGATTGTCGTCGGTGTCGTCTAACTTGGTGCGCTGATTTCCTTGGAGTGGCATAACGTGCGATGTGCGATCGTAACTTTACTCTTCTTATTTTACTAATAATTAAGAAATGTAAACAGATTCCCCAGGATGGACTTTCCGGGACTCGCCTGATCCAATTTTAAATCATTCTCTTCAGAGTTTACTCAGTATTTTTATTATGCAAGACTCTGCTTCATTCAGCTTGTCACCACAGATTCCGGCTCGTTTATGCGTTGATTCAGAACTAAGAATAGCTGAATGAGCTGCTTCAAAATAAGGCATGAGCTGGCTCTTTATAGACGGATCGATCGACTCATTTTTTTTTAAATCATCACACAGGCTAGACACGGCCCATTTGGCATCACTCATCATTGTTGTTTCGTAGGCTTCTTGCACCTCGGATTGGGCGTTCTTTAATTGCTGAATGATTTGATCTAATTTTTTTCTTTGCTCTTCGCACATCACATTAATCACTCCTTGAGAGACTAAATTATATAGGAATAGAACAAATTATTATCGTCGGTATTATTGAACTTGGTGTACTGATTTCCTGGGACTAGAATAAAGTGCGATCGCAACTTTGAGCTTCCTATTTTAGGAATAATTAAGAAATCCAAACAAGTTTGACGAAAATTTAGCTGTTTTTTGCGATCGAGCGTGGGCGATCGCCCTCATTATACTGACTTACTTGCTGCCGACTCCATCTCAAATCTCAAATCCGATGACCGAAAATCCGCGATCGCCCCTTGACAGCTCCCAAATAACATCTTACACTAATAATACGAACGCTAAGTAATAAGCCGATGGTTACTATATCCACAGTCGATCGCAAATATCTAGCTAGGTGGCACGACGTTCTCGCCCCCTACAGCCTGGGCTACCGCATCAAACTGCTAGGGCAGCTAGGGACTCGCAGGTTGCAAGAGATACTCGAACCATTTGGGCTGACACCATTTCACTGGTTGGTACTGTGCTGCTTGTGGCAAGAAGACGGGTTGCCAACTTCCAGTATTGGCGACAAACTGCAACAGGTAGGCGGTACACTCACAGGCGTGCTCGATCGCATGGAAGAAAGAGGCTTAGTCCGCCGCGAGAGAGACACGCGCGATCGGCGGATTTGGCGAATTTGGCTAACGGATGCAGGCAGGGAACTGCAAGACGTGCTGCCACCGCTGGTGGCGGAGATCCGAGAGAAGTCAATGACTGGCATTTCCAAAGCCGATCGAGAACTCTTCTCCCAATTGATCGATCGGGCGATCGTCAATCTTTCCTAAACCGCCAACAAATAGCTCTTTCGACTGAAGCGCAGCAGCATCTACCTCAACTACATTAAAAACAACTCAAAAATACTACGCACTCTTAAAAAAAGCAGTCTTACTAAATAAAAACTACGTACCCTAACCAAACGACATCTTACTAAAGTATCAGGAGTCAAATACCATGAAAGGCACAAACGAAATCAACCCAGAAGAATTCAACGGTAACGGCAAAGGCAAAGCAGTAGCCCTCTTAGAAAAGCCGATCGACAACACCATAGCAAAAAGCCTACCAGTAATCCCCGCGCCAGAAACAGAAATCAGCGCCCCCGCAGAGCTAAAAACCAGCCCAGAAACAGAAATCCAAGCACCCCTGCCGGCGCCGGAAACGCCGAAGAAAAAAGCCCCGAAAGCGATAATTTTAGCAGCGCTGGGCATCGGGGCGATCGCAGCAGGCAGCTTTGGCTACAATTATTGGCAATACGCCTCCATCCACCAAGAAACCGAAAACGCCACAGTAGCCGGACACATCCACCAAGTCAGCAGCCGCATCAACGGTACAGTCGGCGAAGTCTTAGTAGAAGATAACCAACAAGTAAAACCGGGCCAACTGCTGATCAAACTCGACCCCCGCGACTACCAAGTTAAACTGCAACAATCCCAAGCAGCCTTAGAAAACGCCCGCCGCCAAGCCGAAGCAGCCCAAGCGAATATTTCCCTAGCCTCTCAAACCAGCCAAGGTAAAACAGCCCAAGCCCAAGGAGATATCGGCACCGCCAACGCTGGCATTTCCACCGCCCAAGCAGCAATTAGGGAAGCCCAACAAGGCGTACCCGCAGCCGAAGCCGCGGTAGCCCAAGCTGAAGCCGGCGTACCCGCAGCGCAAGCCAAAGTCGCCCAAGCTGAAGCCGGAATTCCCCAAGCTGAAGCTAAAGTGACGGAAGCCGAAGCCGGAATTGCCGCAGCGCAAGCTCAGTTAGTGCAAGCGCAAGCTAATCTCGTGAAAACGCAAGCAGATTATAAACGGTACGAAAGTTTGCAGCAAGAAGGTGCGATCGCCGGCCAGCAATTAGACGCAGCGAGAGCCGCCTACGAAGTCGCCCAAGGCCAAACCACCGCAGCCCAACAAGGAATTGCCCAAGCTAGAGCCAGGTTAGCCCAAGCCAAGGAAGGCGTAACCGCAGCGATCGCAGCAGTAGCCCAAGCTCAAGAAGGAGTAAAGCAAGCTGAAGCTCAAGTCGCGCAAGCCAAAGTCGGCATCGCCAGCGCCCAAGCTAAAGTCGCTGTAGCCCAAGAAGGAATCAGCACCGCCGAAGCCAAACTGGCTGCATCGAAGGGCGGATTGCAACAAGCTCAAGCTACGGGCGAGCAAACTAAGGTCAGTCGATCGCAGTATGATGCTGCTAAGGCTGCGATCGCCCAATCGGAAGCTGCGGTTAAAGACGCTCAACTGCAACTTTCCTACACGAATATCACCGCACCCGCCGCCGGACAAATCGGGCGCAAATCCGTTGAAGTGGGGCAGCGGGTGCAGTCGGGAACTCCGTTAATGGCGATCGTCAGTAACGATTTATGGGTAATTGCTAACTTCAAAGAAACGCAATTAGCAAACATGAAACCAGGCCAAAAAGTAGAAATCAAATTAGATGCTTTTGGTAGCCGCAAATTTGAAGGCCGTCTTGATAGTTTCTCCCCTGCTTCTGGCGCTCAATTCTCCCTATTGCCTCCAGACAATGCAACGGGAAACTTTACCAAAGTAGTGCAGCGGATTCCGGTGAAAGTTGTGTTTGATGCCGACAGTATTAAAGGTTATGAATCGCGAATTGCACCGGGGATGTCTGCTACTGTAAATGTTGAACTGAAATAAAGTCAGGATTTACGCAGGAAATCATGTAACCTCTGCACTGCCATTCCCGTCAAGATGAATGTCGAGCCTGGTATAGAAGTCCCTCTCTCCGATTAAAACCTCATAGTTTGTGGGTGTGTATTGCCAGCCAGCGATTGGTGCGATGGCTTACCAGAAAGAATTGGTTTAAAGCCTCTCTTTTTTAGGGAGAAATTAAAATCAGACGATTCATTACTCCAATCCTCTGACTTCCAGGTAGAGGTCGCTGTCAACTGTCAACTGTCAACTGTCAACTGAATGAAGCCCCACTTCGCGACGACTCACTTTACCTCATCGTACTGCTACGCAATCAGTAATCAATCGGCTGGCTACACGCGCTTTTTCAGAAAATGGGAGACGAAGGGCGATCGGGCTTTTGCTATCATGCCTGACTCTCTTGACCTATCGTCAGCAATAACTATGATATAATATAGAATACGATCTTTGTAAAAGCCATGTCTCAAGCAACATTAACTGATGTTTCCTTAGATCCAATATTAGAGCGTTTGACGCAACTTGCCAAACTAGAACCTGACTGGGATTCTTATGGTGCATTAGCAGTTTCGCCCGTTGCTTTTGTAAAAGCCTGTCAGTTGCTCATTCATGTCAAATACTCTCTTTCGCCTTTAGTTGGCGAGCGAATTTTACCCTATGATGCAGCACCAATTGCTAATGGTAGCCTACAACTGGAATGGCGGAGTTTACACGGCAATCTAGAAGTGGAGATTAAACCTGATATGAGTTTCAGCTATCTACTAATTAAGGGAGAGGGAAGCGAGAGAAAATTTGAGGAGAAAAACGAGGTATCATTATCTGAAGTCCTGAATGTGGTATCTCAGCTATTGATTCCCTAAGTCAGGATGAGATAATGCTAGAAGAAATTGCAGACAATGATATTCTTTATCGTCGGATTCCTAATGTACATATTTATGAGAATGGTACTGTAAAATCAGTTGCTTTCCAGGTGAGAGGAAAACCTGATAACAGTATCTCAGTTGAGTTGGCGAGGCTAACAACTCCCCAAGAAGTTTTAGCTGGTGCGAAAAATCCTGATACTACTAAGGTGGGTGTTTTGGTAGCAGGATATGCTCGTTCTTTAGGTTTCATTATCCAGCATGACCCCTTGCAGGATAATCCAGCTCATTGTCTTATGGAGGGGGAAAACAATAAAGTCAAGTGTAAACTCTTGGCTGAGGCTACAACTATTTTAACTTTGCCTGAATAAAGGCGATCGGGCTTTTAGACAAGTTGGGAAAGGAGTTTTTAAGACTCTGTTTCCCACTTCTCTTAGTTAATAATCTACATCGTAGTTCGTCTTCAAATCAACTTTATCCCCCCCATACCCATTTGTTGCGCCCACTAAACTAAATGTAAAAGAGCAAACTCCTGACGCAAAGGGAGACTTGTTAGGAAAGTCAATGTAGTTTTGACCTGTAGAACCCCTTGAAATATCTCTTGTCCCACTAAGCGGTTTATTATCGCATGTCGTCGCTGTCCATCTAATAGTAGCAGAAGAGCGTTCAGTCATTAGATTTACATAAAACCCACCTATTCCCCAAGCATCATTTGGTTTGAAATAGGTAGGATAGTCGCAAATTGTTTGATTTACCGAACAGCTCCCAGATTTTTCAGGCCCAGGCCATCGCTCTCCCGCTCGTGCGATTGAAGCGAAAGAAAAACTCGAGATGAAACCAACAAACAACAAACCCATTTTTAAGCCGTGCATCAGTTTCATTACCTTTTGGTGTCTACTAAGTATAAATTTTTCCCTAGATACTAAAGCTTGTCAAGCCATATAAAGCCATATTTAGTAGGGAATTTCTCTTAATATCTAGGTCAGAAAAAGTCATATTTAGCTGGTCAAGCTTGAAAAAGTCATATACAGTTACGCTATAATCAGGTCAACCCCTTGTATTTGCGTGACTAATGGACGTTGAAGAAGCATTAAAATTTACAGACCATCTAGCTTTAACTACTACGGGAAAACACTTAGATAGTCTGCAAAAAGCTATACTGCGCGGCGCTTGGGACAATCAAAAATATAAAGAAATTGCACAGGAACACCACCGCTCAGAGAAATATGTTAAAGAAGTTGGTTTCAAATTATGGAAACTTCTATCAGTTGCATTAGGCGAGGAACAAGTATCTAAAGCAAATTTTAGAGCAAAGCTGGAAAATTTACAAGTTTCCAATGTCTCACTCGTCGGGAATGGCTGTATTCATATTCGTAACATCTCCGCAGATACTTTTTACTCTCCCAAAGTCTCACAACCTGCACCGCAAGACAAGGATAAATTTCATGAAAAAACTAGCAATTCCGAACCTAAAATACATTTAGACTTATCCGACGCACCAGAACCCAACCTATTCTATAACCGCACATCCGAACTCTCCACCCTCGAAAACTGGATTTCAAGCCGCACCCGTCTCGTCACCATCCTCGGCTTATCAGGTATTGGCAAAACCGCGCTGACACTCCAACTAATCCCACAAATTCAACACGAATTCGATCGCATTATTTACCGCAGTTTCCGCAACTCCCCACCCCTGGCATCACTCCAAACCGACTTAATTCAATTCTGTAGGGGCGGTGCCCCCGTGCCCGCCCCCTCCCCCGAAGAAAGGGCAACCACGGGGGGATTGCCCCTACTAGAATATCTGCGATCGCACCGCTGTCTGATCGTACTCGATGATATCCAAACCATCTTCAGCAGCCAACAACTCGCAGGCCACTACCAACCAGGCTATGAAAATTACGGCACATTCTTCAAACAAATAGCCGAGTCATCCCACAACAGTTGCCTCATCCTCCTGAGTTGGGAAAAACCCAGAGAAATAGCCGCTTTAGAAGGCGAAAACCGCCCCTGTAAATCGCTGCAACTCAACGGTTTAGGCCCCGAAGCACAAGAAATATTCAGAGAAAAAGGTTTAGCAGAACCGGAGAAATGGTCAGAACTAATCGACCTTTACCGAGGCAATCCCTTATGGTTAAATATAATTGCCACATTGATTCAAGACTTATTCGGCGGCAGCGTTTCCGAATTCTTATCCTATGATACCCTATTCTTAGGTGACTTAGAATCACTATTGGAGCAGCAGTGCGATCGGCTAACCGAACCAGAAAAACAAGTGATATCCTCGTTAGCTAGTGAAGCCGCACCAGTTGAAATATCAAAAATTTCAGCCCATCTCGAATTATCGCCATCAGCATTATTACAAGCTGTGCAATCCTTGGGACGGCGTTTATTAATTGAAAAAATTAAACAAGGTCAGAAAACACTTTTCACACTCCAGCCTGTATTGATTGAGTATCTGAAAAACCAGCATTAATAACTGACTGAGTTGGCGATTAACTAAATCTATCAATAAACATATCGGGAGTAATAATTTCTACTGTCCTAAAAGGATTTAATATCAACAAATCCATATCCCCCGTAACAATTATATTGGCATTACCACTAACAGCCAACTCTAAAAACTTATTATCTTTTTCATCTCGACACACTACGATTTTTTCGGTAATAGAAACTAACTGAGAAGAACTGATAAATTTCAGCAAAAATACCTTTCTGTCCTCTAAAGAAAGATACTTGTTAAACTTTTGACGATTCAGAACTTGCTCTAATTCTTTTAAAGTCGCTTCAGAATATAAAATTATTCCTTGTTTTTCTGCCAATTCGATCGCCCGAAATGGTACTGAGGTTTTAAAAAGCAAAGCACTGATTAAAACATTAGTATCGATCGCAAATCTATTCGTCATTATCGGCTAAAATCTCCTGTAATATTTCTGGTGTCAAGCCGCGCTGTTGTGCTTTATCAGAAATTTCTGCCATTACCTCTGTTAAAGTTTTGTTGTGTAAATTTTCTCTCAAAAACAATTGAATGATCGAGCTTAACTGTTTCTGAGTCTCAGGAGTAGCCCCTTCAAACGCCTTCTTAATATCTTCATCAACTTGAATTGTAATTGTTGTCATAACTAAAAAAATAAAAACTTAATAAGAAAACAATTTCTTGCTTAAATTTATTGTATCACAGGGTGTGAAGTTCAATTTCTAGGAAGAGCCCATATCCCTCAGCTTGCGCCATGCTATCAGCCAAATCTGCCTCAATGCGCTTACGTGCGATTCACGCTCGGGATAGCTTCGCCGATCGCACATCCGAACTCACCAGCCTCAAACTGTACTATACTATAGAGCGTCGCGGTTGCGACCATCGCTCACGAGCATCCCGATCGCACTCCGATGCAGAGTAAATCTAAAATCTAAAATCGACTAATCTATTACTTACTATAGTCAGGAACTCAGGGCTGAAGCCACTGAGCTTGTAAGAAATTACAAGCTATTCTGACGGGCCTAAGTCTTAACTGACTACGTTATTTGAGTCACGACACCGGGCGAATGCGAAGCTAGTCCCTTGCTCTGTCATCTGCAATTAAACAGTTTTAAAGTCACTGAAACAGTGTTGCAGGTCTAAAAAGCTCTTATAACCTTGGCGAAGCTAACATTACCCGAAAGGGATTCGGAGACAACCATATCTCCACAGAGGGGCAACCATACCCCTCTACCCCGCAAGGGGGATTCAAGGCGATTGAAATCGCCGGGTCGTTTTCCTCTCAGGTCTAAAGACTCGCTCGTTTCCCACTTACCGAGTGTTTTTATGAAAATTGCCACCTGGAACGTCAACTCAATTCGCACCCGCCTCGAACACGTTACTAGCTGGTTGCAAACCAACCAAATCGACGTTCTCTGCTTGCAAGAAACCAAAGTTACAGACAAAGACTTTCCCCTGCAACCCTTCCTCGACATCGGCTACAACTGCTACATCTCCGGTCAAAAATCCTACAACGGCGTCGCTATTTTTAGCCGATCGCCCCTGTCACAAGTCAGCGCCGGATTTGCCCCCATTCTCGGCGACGCAACCGTCGGCAGCTTCGACGAACAAAAGCGCCTCATAGCCGGGGTTATAGACGATATTTGCATCATTTCCGTATACGTTCCCAACGGTTCCGAGGTTGGTTCCGAGAAGTATCAATACAAACTGCATTGGCTCAAACTGCTGCAAGAATACCTGAAAATAGCACTAGACAAATCGCCCAACCTGTGCATTTGTGGCGACTTCAACATCGTACCGGACGATCGAGATATATACAATCCCAAAGCTGCTGCAAACTCCGTTGGCCTATCAATACCCGAACGCCAAGCATTAACAGAAATCACCGAATTAGGATTAAGCGACCCCTTTCGCAAATTCACCTCAGAAGGCGGACATTATAGCTGGTGGGACTATCGCGCCGCCGCATTTCCCCGCAACAACGGCTGGAGAATCGACCACCATTATCTCAGCCCTCCCCTCTACGAAAAAGCCAAAAACTGTACAATAGATATTGCTCCCAGAAAATTAGTCAAACCCAGCGACCACACCCCCGTAATTGTCGAAATTTGAATTATAAGTTATAAATAAAACTCAGGTCAAAAACCCTGTTTCTAAGCTGTTGTACATTTAAATTATGGGCAAATCATCAATCATAATATTGTGGAATGGGCTTCTAGCCCGTTCCAAATATACCATTTAAATGCGCGACAGCTTATCCTAAATCTTAGGTTTAACAACCAGAGATTTAAGAAACTGGGTTTCTCAAACCCCTTGCAGAAGATTCCTTCTTCAATCCGTTAAATCCGCTACAAAATCCGTTGCCGAACTTTCTTCTTCCATAACAACCAACCAACAAAAATCATGTTCTTAGTAACTGGAGCAACAGGCCCACTAGGCCGCCGAATAGTACGAGAAATCAGACAGCAAGACAAACCTGTCCGCGCATTTGTTCGCCTCGCTTCTCGCTATTCAGAACTAGAAAACCGAGGCGCCGAAATTTTTATCGGCGACTTGAAACAAGACAAAGATATCAAAAAAGCTTGCCAAGGAGTGCAATACATCATCAGCACCCACGGCACCGGCGGCGACGTACAAGCAGTACACTACCGCGCCAACATAGAACTGATCGACTGCGCCAAAGAAGCGGGAGTGCAGCACTTTGTCTTTCTTTCGGTACTCGGAGTCGATCGCGGATACGAAGATTCAGCAGTATTCAAAGCCAAGCGAGAAGTCGAAAAATACCTGCAAAACAGCGGATTAAATTATACCATTTTGCGGCCAGCCGGTTTTGCTTCCAGCTTGTTACCGCTAGCAGAAAGATTTCGAGAAACCGGACTTTACCTGCTGATTGGCGACGGCAAAAACCGCACCTCTGTTGTCAGTACCGACGACTTAGCAAAGATTTCCGTAGACTCGCCAACAGTAGAAGGTGCGCGCAACCAAATTTTACCAGTCGGCGGCCCCGATGTGCTGACCAGAGACGACATTGCCCGCATTTTTGGCCGCTTATTCAAGCGCGAACCGATCGTAATTAACCCGCCAATGGTTGTCTTTGACGGATTGCGAAATGCCGTGGGTTTATTGAACCCTCAAGCTCAAAAAGGCTTGGGAACTTTGCGGGTATTGCTGGCTAACGAGTTTTTCTGCACTCCCGAAGAAGTCCAGCACTTAGAATCTATTTACGGCATGAGAATGGAATCCCTAGAAAGCTTTTTGCGGCGCAATTTGAGCGTTTAAAAAACTCGTTCGCAGTTGCGCTTATTTCTCGTTACCAGGCAGAGCCTGGTAATGAATATCCAGAGGCTCTGCCTCGAAATTGCTGCGGAATATCCGATTTACTTTAACAATCGGGATGACAGGATTTGAACCTGCGACCCCCTCGTCCCGAACGAGGTGCGCTACCAAGCTGCGCTACATCCCGAAATTAGTCAATAGATTTTTATGATATCACATTTTTAAGTCAAAACTTAGCCACCTCCTAGTATAATGTTTTGTAAAACACTACTCAGACGGAGGCAGGCGTGACAGTTAAGCCCCAGTGGTTGCGAGTTAAAGCCCCCCAATGGGAGCGCGTCGGCAACGTCAAAGAAATTTTGCGGGATTTATCCCTGAATACGGTTTGCGAGGAGGCGTCGTGTCCGAACATCGGCGAATGCTTCAACGCAGGTACTGCTACATTTTTGATTATGGGGCCGGCTTGTACCCGCGCCTGTCCTTACTGCGATATCGATTTTGAGAAAAAGCCCCAAGCTTTAGATCCGACGGAACCCCAAAGATTGGCGCAGGCGGTGCAGCGACTCAAACTCAATCACGTTGTGATTACTTCTGTTAACCGCGACGATTTGCCGGATGGGGGCGCGTCTCAGTTTGTCGAGTGCATTCAAGCTGTACGATCGACAATGCCCGATACAACTATAGAAGTTTTGATTCCCGACTTGTGCGGCAACTGGCAAGCTTTAGAAATTATTCTCGCAGCCCGGCCCGAGGTACTCAACCACAATACCGAAACCGTAAAGCGACTTTACCGCAAGGTGCGGCCGCAAGGAAAGTACGATCGCACCCTGGAACTCTTACAGCGCAGCCGCCAACTCGCACCGGGCGTTTATACCAAATCCGGGATTATGGTGGGACTGGGAGAAACAGATGCCGAAATTCGCGAGGCGATGCAAGACTTGCGGGCTGTTGGCTGCGATATTTTGACCCTGGGACAGTACCTGCAACCTACTCAAAAGCACTTGAATGTAGAAAGCTTTGTGCCGCCGGAACAGTTTGATGCTTGGAGAGAGTTTGGCGAATCTTTGGGATTCTTGCAAATTGTCGCTTCTCCCTTAACTCGCAGTTCCTATCACGCCGAACAGGTGAGAGAATTGATGAAACTTTACCCGCGCTAGTAATTTAAGTTTAACTGAACTGGCGCGAGAGAGAATGATTGTCACTCAAACTCGATCGCGTAACAGCATTGTTAAACAGTTGACAGTTGACAGTTGACAGTTGACAGCGAAGTGATAAGAACGGAGATTTAAACTCCGCTCTTATCACAATCTGCCGACCTGAGTAAGGGCTTCAAACCCATGCTATTCGGTGACAATTTAACCTAGGGAAGCATTTGCTCCTCAGCAATTATACTTACAGCTTGCTCTAATTTTGGGTGAAAAACTGAGATTTAGGCGATCGATATAGCTGCAAGCTTCCCTAACGTCCGGAGTGCCATATCGATCGCCCCTCGCCCCCAAATTGCGAATTTTACACTCCTAAAAAAACAGTTTTTTCGGTAATCTTACTGATTGACAAATGCAATGCCATTCTTGACTTTTCACCAATAGGTAACGGCGAGGAAAAACCTACGCTTTCTGTGCCAGCGGGAGTTCAAAAGACCCGGTTTTTGATGCCGATCATATTGGGTGAGGTTAAATGGGAAGCCCCAGCCAACACCAAAAAAGTTATAGATCGATCGCCACATCCAACTCCCAACCTACGCCAAATACATCGATTAACCGGGTTTTTTCCTGGAATTCCTGGGTTGAAATGCCGAATTTTTGTCAGGAAACCCGGTTTTTCCCTTAACTGCCAACTCGATAAGGGAGACTCAAAAAACCATGAATCTCATATGGTGCAAGGGATTAAGCTTCCTGTGAGCTGTGGGGTATTTAATCAAGAACCCCGAATTATATAAAGTTTTATTAAAAAAATCCCTATTTTGGCGAAGTGATCGGGAACGAGGTTATTGGTGATGAAGATTAACTTAACTTCTGACCTTGGTCACTTGTTTATAGCCAGTCTCTATCTATACTAGCTATATAAACAAAGAAGTACAACGCACTTTTCGGGGCTTCAAACTGTTACATCAGAAAGTTCTTAGCGTTTTCCCGAATCTTGGTAAAACAAGTGGGGCAGCCAAAGCTCGATCTCTCCAACAGCACAAAAGTCAGAAAAGTTAGTAAAGAAACAAACAGCGGTGATGCTTCGTCTTAACAAAGTGGGCATCATAATTATAAATAACCGCTAAGCGTAGCATCTTTTCACCCGGAGCCATTGAGAAAATCACTATGCCAGCCACCTCTTTTTACGCTCAAGCTGAATTCGACGAACAACTGCGAGTCAATCCCTTGCAAGATGTAGATGTGTTGGATGAAGATGCTGAAGAAGCTGGAGACGAACCCATCGACCAAGACTCAGCAGAGACTGAAGATGCAGACACAGCATCCAAATTGCAAAAAAACGCTAGCCGCCGCACTACAGATTTAGTGCGCCTGTACTTACAGGAAATCGGTCGGGTGCGTCTCTTGGGTAGAGACGAAGAAGTCTCCGAAGCTCAAAAAGTTCAGCGCTACATCAAATTGCTGGAATTGCGCAACACCGTCGCTTCCCAGGAAGAAGGGCTGATTCAAAGCTTCGTGCATTTAATAGAAGTGCGCGATCGCCTGTCTGCACAATTGGGACACAAACCTTCCCTGGAACGCTGGGCATTAACCGCAGGCATCAGTGACGTGCCAGAACTCAAGCGAATTATGGCCGAAGGCAAGCGCCAGTGGGCAGAATTGGCCGAGATGACGGTAGAGGCGATCGAAAAAATTCAAGCTGAAGGCATCGAAGCTAAAGACCACATGATTAAGGCGAATTTGCGCCTGGTGGTTTCCGTGGCAAAAAAATATCAAAATCGCGGTTTAGAATTGCTCGATTTAATACAAGAAGGTACTCTCGGACTGGAACGAGCTGTCGAAAAGTTCGACCCGACACGGGGCTATCGGTTTAGCACATACGCCTACTGGTGGATTCGCCAGGGAATCACGCGGGCGATCGCGACTCAAAGCCGCACCATCCGCCTCCCCGTCCACATCACCGAAAAACTTAACAAAATCAAGAAAGCCCAGCGCAAAATATCTCAAGAAAAAGGTCGCACAGCTACGATCGAAGATATCGGCGTCGAATTGGACATGACTGCCGCTCAAGTTCGGGAAGTATTGCTGCGAGTTCCTCGCTCTGTTTCTCTGGAAACTAAAGTGGGCAACGAAAAAGATACAGAGTTGGGCGACTTACTCGAAACCGACAGCATCTCGCCAGAAGAAATGCTGATGCGAGAAGCTCTGCACCGCGACTTGCAACAATTGTTGGCAGATTTGACTAGCCGCGAACGAGATGTTATTCTGATGCGCTTTGGTTTGGGCGACGGACACCCCTACTCGTTGGCAGAAATCGGTCGAGCTCTGGACTTGTCCCGCGAGCGAGTCCGCCAAATTGAAGCCAAAGCTTTGCAAAAACTCCGCCAACCCAAGCGTCGCAACCGCGTGCGCGACTATCTTGAGTCTCTGACTTAAATTAGCTGGTGTGCATTTACTGACAAATAGGGTTTAAAGCCTCGTCCTTCTTATAGGACGGCTTTCATCATAGGGTATGTATTGTGGATGCGCGAGATCTAAAAATCCGGTCTCAACTCTAGAATCCCAAAACAATCCTATAGGTTGAGGCATCAACCTATAGGGCTAGGCAATATCAAACAAGCGATGCTTGCTTTGTCTGTTTGAATCCAGAATCCCGATTCCTCAAGGTTCGGGAGTATGTCAGTGTATTGGTAATGTCCGTTTCTGGATCTAGGTAGAAGGCAGAAGACAGAAAGCATAAAGCAGAAGAAAAAATTATTACTTCTACACGATTTCTCTGTCTAATTACTAGAAACACGAATATTGGAGTATATTGGGGTAAGTCAATAGATCGGCTTTGCAACTTGATTTGAAAATCAGAGTTCAACAAACATCTCAGGTCGAAAGATGCTAAAACCTCAAAAAGGATTTTCCATTGCCACTAAGTCAGTCAAGGCGAAATTGCTTCGTTCTGGTTTTGATATGCAGCCAACTAAGGCAGCCTATAACGAGATAGTTCATTTCTATTTCCTACTAATTGCCGAAGCTCCTCAAGGCATCCTGACCAAAGAAAATGGAGGCTGGCGTTACTACGAGCTACTCACGGCTAATCATCCTTTCGTAAAAGGCTTTCCTTCTGGGATGAAGAGAGCAGCCATCAGGCAAGCAATTGGTGCTTAATAAAAGCTGGAATTCAACCTATCAAAAATGGTTGAATCGCCCAAAAAGGCTCAAGCACCACAAGCCACCGCTCCATCAAGGAGCGTTTAACTTTAACCCTCAGTACGATGCTGGGATGTGGAAAGAGGATGATGGTTTTTCTATTGTTCTAAAGATGCTGGTAGGCGATTCATGGAAGTGGATAAAACATCAGTATCAATGCCCTGACGTTCCGACCCAATGGGTAAAAGGCTCCCCTAGAGTGCAGGTTCAAAACGGTTCTTTGTGGATAGTTTTTCCACTTGAAAAATACGTTCCTGCTACGGGTGGCATCAAAGGAATCATGGCAAAAAGCACGTTTCGGACCTGCGGAATTGACATGGATCTCGACAAGTTCATCGTCATTGCTAGCATCCTAGAAACCAACGACAGAGGCGAAACGACTGAAGTCGCTAGACATTTCATTAACCAGTCGCGTCATGTAGCTCGTAGGAAGCGGAATCTAGGAAATATCGCCATCAAAATGGGCAAAACGGGAATCATTTCCCGTGGCTTTGCTAAAAAAGCATGGGACTCTTTATCTGCTGTGGAAATTGAATATTGGGCGTTGCTTAATCATGGTATGAAAAAAATAAGTTTAAAATCCAAAACCTTTGTGGATACTGGTTTCTATGACAGACCTATTTAGCCTTTCAGGCCAATCATTGGCGGGCAAATGTGATTAGCTTTGAGCATCTGGGAAATTTGCGACCCAAACGCGGGAAATATTCAAGACGCTCAAATCAAAAACGTGCTTACTGGTTGAAAGGCAAAATCTATGAACAAGTCAAACGAATTGCTTATCAAGATTATGCAATTCTCACAACTCGCGTTAGTCCGATGAATACGAGCCGTCTTACCCCTTGGGGCGAGCCTGTCTGGAGAGGATGCAAATTCCCTTCAAGCCCGACTGAGTTTGATAGCTATCGACCGGGGGCTGCATTAGTAGCAACTGTGGATGGGTACAAAGCTCATAGTGGTTTAAATGCCGCTCGTAATGTGGCTCTAAAAGCAATTAAGCGCCATCTTTCAGAGGTGATGCTTCATCAAAAAAGCCTACAGCAGTAATGCTTGAGGTGTGCAATTAAACTAGAACGGTGTTTGGCGACTACCACTTTAATTGTACGAGGCTTGGGTAAACTGCCTAAAAATTCCTTTCCACTACGCTCTATTTGGTTGGGCTAGCCCCACAAACTGAAGGAAGCGACTACGGAGGAGTTGAAAAAGTGAACTATAGGTGGAATGTTGTGATTTATTCCAATTTACTCCAATTATGGGTTACTCTAAGGCTTTATGGTATGTGTGCCGTCAAAAATTATCAAAAACTAAATTTTTACCCCAAGCTTTTTTCAATAAGCTCGCATATTTGCAAAATATCTCGATCGCTGTGTATGATTGTCAATAGGCAGACTTTCTTGAGAGGGTCACTATGGCACTTTACACCGCGTCCTCATTCAAATCCGAACTCAATGACAAAGGCTGGCGGATGACTCCCCAACGGGAAACCATCTTGCACGTGTTTCAGAACCTCCCCAAAGGCAACCACCTGAGTGCGGAGGATTTGTACACTTTGTTAAAAAATCGTGGCGAAAACATTAGCTTGTCCACCATTTACCGAACTTTAAAGTTAATGGCAAGGATGAGCTTGCTCCGCGAACTCGAACTAGCTGAAGGTCACAAACACTATGAAATAAACCAGCCTTACCCGCACCACCACCACCACCTAGTCTGCGTTCAGTGCAACAGAACGATCGAATTTAACAACGATTCGATTTTGAAAATTGGGATGAAACAAGCTGAAAAGTCTGGGTTGCACCTGCTAGACTGCCAGTTAACGATTCATACGGTGTGCCATGAAGCTTTGCGGATGGGATGGCCGTCTTTGGTTTCCAGCAATTGGTCTTGTCCGAGGTCGATCGCCCAGAATGGCAACAGTGCCCCTGATGCAATCGAGTGAGAATACACTATTTTCGCATTTCAAGTACGGCTGGTTAGAATTATTAACGAAACTCGGCGCAAGTGTGATTCGCAGTTACGCCGAAACCGGGTTTCTGAAGGAAAATATATCATTTCCAGAATGAGTCGGAAACCAGAAACCCGATGGCTTTGACGTAACACCCGCAAGTCCGCTGCTAAAAAGTTTGGCTCAACAAATCCTTGCTGCTCACCCCGTAACTGCGCTGAGCTCGATCGAGCGCGTCTTTCGTCGGAGCATCCAAAACTCCGGTGACGGAACCCGTGTAAAAGCCGAGGCCTTGCAGCCGCGTTTGTAATTGCTGAATGCTCGATCGAGAATTGACACTGCTGCTAATCGGCACAGCAGGAACAGCCAACCGCCCAGCTAATCGGTTTTGGATTGCAGCCAAAGTTGTCGGAGTTGCAATACCTGTCGCCGGTGACAAATTGTGTTCCTGTTGAAACGACAATACCGCCCACTCAGTCTCGGCTCCAAATACTCCATTCACCGGGCCAGGGTTTTTTCCCAGACTTCTGAGCGCAGACTGAAGCTGTCGGACACCAGGCCCAGTATCCCCCCGCCGCAAACCCGTTGCGACGGGCTGCTGTGGCTTTGCCGCCTGCCTGTTGCCTTGTCTCAAAGCCGATCGAGTGCTGCGATCTACTGTGCCAGTCCCGGACAGCCCGCTATCTCTCTGAAATCCGATCAAAGCTTCTTGAGTTGGTCGATCGAACCAACCGTGAATCTGGCTCCTGTAATAACCCAATTGTTGCAGCCGCCGCTGCAACAATTCTACTTCTCGACCTGTGTCGCCCAAATCCAGAAAATCTCCAGCATTATTACTCTGATCGTCATTTTCTCCTGGATATAAAGTAATTTCAGCTTCCCTCATCTGGGCATCTATCGCCTTCAAAGTAGCAGTGTCAGCGCAGCCGTCAGAAACCAGATTGAAATCTTGCTGAAAACGAGTCACAGCGTAGAGAGTGCGTTCGCGAAACTTGCCGTCAATGCCGCCCTCAAAATAGCCTAAAGCTTTTAACTGCCGCTGGATCAAGTCTACCGTCGCCCCTCTGTCGCCGAACCGCAGCCCCTTGCAACCGCCATTTTCCGAAATATCAGGAGGAGTAACGGGGGGAGTTGGCCTGGTGGAAGCAAACAGCAAGGCTAAAGTTTGCCTGTCAGCAACTCCAGTCACCCGCAGTCGATTAATGCGCTGGAAGTATCTCACCGCATTGAGAGTAATTTCGCGAAAACTCCCTGTGGGATGCGTGTTGAAGTAGCCTAGCTCTTTCAACCTGCGCTGGAGAGTGGTAACATCTGCACCCGAGTCTCCATAACGCAGCTCGCTATAGCTATAGTTTGTATAAGTTGTTTTAAAAGGTCGATCGTCCTCGTCTAAACTGTTGAGCGCTATCACCGTAGATCGATCGGGCTTACCAGTCAGCGACAGTTGATAGTCTCGTTGAAAGTTAGTCAGAGCTTGTTTTGTTACCGGGCCGAGCTGACCAGTAGAAGATCTAGGAAAATAGCCAAGATCCCGCAATCTGTCTTGAACAGAGCGCAAATTGGGATTTCCTGGATCTATTTGAGCAAAAGCCGAACCGGCTGCGCTCAAAACCGACAGCATCAAAGCCAGAGACAGCAAACGGACATAAGTCTGAGTCGATAGGTTTTGCCACTTGGGAGGATCAAAAATTTTCAACTCTTGTGCGGGTGCTTCGCAAACAAGAGCAAGTTCGAGGTAGGCGAGGGATTCCATAAATTTTTAGTGTGAAATTGTGGCTGTGATGTACGAGCAAACTCAAGCTGAGCTTTGAGCGGCCCTGGAGCTATCAAGGCTAATGTTTACCTGTTTGCACGCAGCACCCGTTTCTGAAAAAGAATTTGCCTTCAAAAATAATTACAGGGAACAACCAAGATAGCATCGCTGTTTAGAGAGACGCGAGTGTCAGGAAAATAGTTTGCAGCCACATCTTAGCCTTGATGAGGGAAAAATGACCAGTTTTTGGGTATTATTGGCTAAAAATTAAAATTTGTATGAGAAAAAAATATGAGTTGTTGACGATCGATTAAAAAACCCCACCCTTGCTAGTTGCAAACAGGATGGGGATGTTATTCGTTAACTAATCTGTAAAAATCGGACATTCACTTAAATTAAGCCGAACCGATCGCAAATCAAAGCAACTCCGGCTGCAAAAACAGTAATTGCTAACGCTACCAGAGGGTTTTGCCCTCTGCTGACTGCAAAAGAAGTGACCACTCCAGCTCCTAAAGCCGCAGTTACAGCAGCAGTCGCCAAATCTCGATCTGGACGTTTGTCGTACATATTTTTTATGGTTGATAGCTGTCAAGCTGAAAACTTAGATCTTGTTATCTAAGCTACCATTCTTGCCTCTACTGCGGTGACAAAAGCCTACGATTTGCAACTAAGCTTAAAATTTTGCTAAGTTTCTTAACATAACTCTCAGTTGACTGTTGACTGTTGACTGTTGACTGTTGACTGTTGAGGGCCACCTCTACCTGGAAGGAAGAGGATTCGAGTAATGAATAGTCTGCTTTTAATTTTTGCCGATCGGGCGGGCGGGCTTTAAACCAATTCTTTAGCGTAAATAAATTTAACTTGACTTTTCAAAAAGAATGTGATATGTAGAGTTGGTTTAAGCGGAGATTAACCTTAGACTTATTGCATACGATCTGCGATCGGGCAACCGCAGAGCAACACAGTCCAACGCAGATAATTTGTAGACACCAGCCTTGGTGCTATTCGCCTTCAACTTTTTCAGTATTGCCACCCTTCACCCAACCTTCGCGATTGCCATCCTCAACTCGAATTCGCTGCCACTCTTTGTCCGGCGAATCTTCCAAAACCACAACTTTTTCCTTATAACCTACACCGCCAATGCGGTTTGAGTCTCGGTTGCCACTATCCCGAAGAATTAAGCCGATCGGCTGAGTTACCAGAGCTCGGTAAGCTCCCGGTTCCAGGGGTTTCTCAGACGCAGCATCGCCAGACGCAGCATCGCTAGACGTAGACACTGGGCTGGCCTTGGCTGTTGACTTCGCCCCAGCACCGGCAATCTGAGCTGCTGTTTTGTCGTTGGGAAAAACAGGTCTGTCGGGCACAGTAGTTAGCTTAGCGGCAAAGTAAAGTGCAGCCGCCACGCTAGCGCCTGCCATCAGCACGATCGCTAGCAGAAAACCCACTAAAAACTTGAAAACGCTATATATACTGTTCATAGGGCGGAAGAGTTGACAGTTGACAGTTGACAGTTGACAGTTGACAGTTGACAGTTGACAGTTGACAGTTGACAGTTGACAGTTGACAGTTGACAGTTGACAGTTGACATGCGAAAGAGAAGGGTTGACAGTTGACAGTTGACCGAAGGAACAAGGAAGAGCGAATGGGGAAATTTGGGTTCGATGGGATAGACGCTGGGAGGGAAATTTCAGATTCGGGCGAAGGCCGAATGCTTGGGAGCATCTCAGTTTTACAAGAAGCATTTTTTATTGTAGTGCGAGCGTCCCCGCTCGCGTGCTTATAAACCCACGCGAGTTCTCGACAGCACTATAAATGCAAAACTAAGATGCTCCCGAATGCTTTCTGCACAATGTTTTCGATCGACTATCCCTGAATCCGGCGGCTCAAACTGCCGTATCTAGAAGCAAGGCGAGCTTTCCCCGCCGCCGCCCAATCTTGCAAAAATTGGATTTGCTCGCTCGCCGTTCGGGCTAACGGCACCATCTGACTAGCTGATTCTAAAATATCATCTGTGGTAAAGTCTCGATTTTGGCTAAACCCAATGTGCATTGCTTCAATCAAAGTTTGCTCGATTTCGGCTCCTGAAAAATCGGGAGTTTCGTAAGCCAAGCGCTCTAAGTCATAATTTTTGATGCTGTGCGATCGCAACCGCAACAAATGTACCTCAAAAATCGCCCGCCGTTCCTCCTGACTTGGCAAACCTACAAAAAATATTTCGTCAAACCTGCCTTTTCTCAGCATTTCCGGCGGTAAAGACTGGATGTTGTTCGCCGTGGCGACGACAAACACCGGTGAAGTTTTTTCGCCCAACCAAGTAATAAAAGTTCCGAACACGCGGCTGGTTGTCCCCGAATCGCCTTTACCATCCAATCCCGAAAAAGCTTTGTCAATCTCGTCAATCCACAGCACGCAAGGCGCCAAAGCTTCCGCTAGCTGAATCATTTGTCTGGTGCGCGATTCTGATTCCCCGACTAATCCGGCAAACAAGCGCCCGACATCCAACCGCAGCAAGGGCAAATGCCAGTGGTGAGCGATCGCCTTTGCAGTTAAGGATTTGCCGGTGCCTTGAATTCCGACTAATAACAAGCCTCTGGGATGCGGCAAACCGTATTGGCGGGCGCGATCGGAAAAAGCACCACCGCGCCGCAGCAGCCATTCTTTGAGATTGTCCAAACCGCCGATATCGGAGATGTTTTCGCGGGCTGGGTAAAAATCGAGAATTTGAGTTTGGCGGATGGTTTGGCGTTTTTCTTCTAAAATCAGCTCCGCGTCGTCGGGATGCAGTTCGCCTCTGGTGGCGATCGCCTTTGCTAAAACTCGGCGGATTCGTTCGATCGACAGACCTTGACAGGAGCGCACCGTTTCGTCCAGCAAACGCCCCTCAATCGCTTGTCCGGTAGCCCCTAACAGCCTTTCTACCTCAATTTTGATTTCCGCCGCCGCAGGCAGTGGAAACTCCAAAACTGTGATTACTTCGCTGAGGTCTTCGGGGATCGAAGTTATCGGAGATACGATGACTATATTTTTGGGTACAGATTTGAGGAGTCTCGCCAAATTTCGCAACTTTCTGGAAATTGAGACATCTTCTAAAAAGCGCTGAAAGTCTCGCAAAATAAAGATTGCTGGTGCGGATGCCGGCAATTTTTCAAGAAACTCTAAAGCTTGTAGCGGGTTGCGCTTGCCAAAACCCGCATCGTTGGGATTGCCTTGATAGCCATCTACAAAATCCCAGATGTAGACGGCGCGAGAACCCTGTTTTTTGGCGCATTGGGCGATCGCGACTTCGACGCGCTCTTCTTCCCGTGTGGGAATGTAGATTAGGGGGTAGCGCGATCGTAGCAGCAGTTCAAACTCGTCGCTAAAAATAGTCATTTGTCATTTGTCAGTTGTCATTTGTCAGTTGTCAGTTGTCAGTTGTCAGTTGGTAGGGGCGGTGGATGGTGCGTGCCCGCCCTCAGCAGTCATTAGTCAGCAGTCATTAGTTAGCTGGTTTGATTTTTTTTGCCCTGGTTATTGCACAGTTATTCGTTGTTCTCCCAATTCTGAAAAGTATGGCTACATATAGATTGTTGTAGGCGCGATGATGATATCTGTAGGCACAAGGCACACGGCATGGAGCCGTATCCGGCGCGGGTAGCTGGGACTTTTAAATTGGTATAAGAATAAGATTGAGGATTGTAGCAATAATTTTTTAAATTGGTATTAGCAACTGCCAACTGCCAACTGCCAACTGCCAACTGCCAACTGCCAACTGCCAACTGCCAACTGCCAACTGCCAACTGCCAACTGCCAACTGCCAACTGCCAGGCAATTGCCGTTTAAGTGCCGCCAGAGACGCCCAGCGACTGTCAGAGACTGTTTCTGAACTTTCTGTCTCTTCTGCATCATCTTCATTTAAATCTATTCCCGGACATTCAACATCGCATAGCTGTTTGTGTGGCAGTTCCAAACACATTTGTTGGTAAACCCAATCAGTCGGAGAGAAAGAGCCTGTGGGAGATAAATTTTCCACCAAATCTTCTAAATCAACTTCAAATTCTCCTGAACTTGCATCAGGATCGCTCACTTTTTCTTCGAGCCAAATTATTTCCGATGATTGGATTTTTAAACGGTGATTGTATTGTTTCAAGCATCTGTGACAGCTAAGAGTCACAATTGTTTCAGCTTTCGCCTTCACCTCAAGAAAATTACCTTTGTGAGTAACTTGCAGCCGCCCCCGCACGGGAGTCAGACTTTCTAAATCGGGGAGAATTTCTTCAAAATCAATGACCTCTTTCCGCTCGGTTTTTGCGAGTAGGTGAGGGATATAAATTGTCTCCATAATCATCTTTCGCCGTTTTATTATCCTCGTCTCAAGTCACAAGCCAGTCGATTTTAGATTTTAGATTTTAGATTTTAGATTTATTTCACAGATGAATCTGGGAGCTTAAACACGATTCTAAAATTTTCGGATATCTACTTTTGGCATCGGGGCTTGTACTTGTTTTTGGGCGGGTAAAAAGTTAAAAGTCAAAAGGAATAGCTCTTTTTTGGCTTTTTCCTTTTTCCTTTTTTCTTTTTTCCTTGTTACCGTCAGCGCAGTCGCACTACCAAACGCCGATCGGCATCTTGTCCTTGACTGTAAGTTTCTATATCCTCACATTCGCTCAAAAAACTGTGTACTTGACGGCGTTCTGCCGAAGACAGCGATTTGAGTTCAACTTCCCCTCCAGTCGATCGCGCTTGATCTGCTGCGTACTCTGCCATCGATCGCAATTCTGCTTGTCGCCGGATGCGATAGCCGTTCAGTTCGACTGTATAAGCAATGGGTTCATCTGATTCGTGAGCGATGTTCGCAACTGTGTTGCAGAGGTACTGAATCGCATCTAGTACATTACCGTCTGGGCCGATTAAGATAGCAACTTGTTCGGGTGTCAGATTGCTTTCATCTATTGTCATCCAATAGCAATCATCTTGCTGTTGGCTTACCACTGTTGAGGGAATTGCGGACAGTTTTAGCAATTCTTCTAACCATTGCTGTCCGCGCTGCATTTCTGATTCTTTCATTTTAACAATCAAGCCTTTTTCTTAGAACGGCCCGGCTCAAAGGGAAGTGCATCTAATCCCTGTTCTTTTTTTGTTTTCGCTTCTGCTTCGTCCACGATTTTTTGGAGATTTTCGGGCAGCGGTTCTCTAGACAAAATAAACGATTGAACTGTTTGGAAGATGTTAGCAATCAGCATATACATCAACACGCCGGCGGGCAGCGGGAAGAACAAAAACATCCCCGAAAATATCACTGGCGTCAGTTTGTTGACTGTAGCCTGTTGGGGATTGTCGTTTGGCCCTTGTGCTTGTCCCGAAAGAGTTTGGTTGATATACAAACTGATACCGAAGCCGAGGATCATCACCAAAATATCCCAGTGGATTGTGCCGTCTGGGTCGATCGCGCCCACGCGGCCTAGAGCTTCGATAAACAGGAATCCTTTGTTGGTAGCCAATCCGGGGATTGTGCCTTGAACTGTGGCTTCACCGGTCGCTAAAGCCACGATGTTGCCCTGTTCGTCTACCTTGACGAATTCTTCGCCTTTGATGACTTTCCAACTGGGAACAAAGTCAATTTCGCTCTTATTTTCTGCCGCTAGAGCTTGGAGAGGTTTACCGTCTGGGGTCTTAAATTCAACCTTGGTTGTATCGCCGACTCCGAGTTTGTCACCTGCTGGAATCACGCCCACAACTGGAGCGTGAAATGTACCCGTCACGTAAATATTTTGTGGTGGCGTAGCAAAGGCTTGCGGTTGAACAGTTTCGATTTGTTCTTTCGGCAAAACTTGGACGTTGACGCTGTAATTTACGTCAGAAAAAGGCGAACCCCTCAGCGTTGCAAACAGTGCAAACAGCACCGGCATTTGCAGCACCAACGGGAAGCATCCTGCTAGAGGATTGCCAAATTCTTTGTATACTTTGCTCATTTCCTCCTGCTGTTTGGCAGGATTTTCTTTATACAGTTTTTGAATTTGATCTACTCGCTCTTTCATCAACGGCTGCGCTACTTTCATGCGCCGCATATTGCGAAGAGAGCCTGCATTTAGAGGATAGAGAGCAAAGCGAATCACGAGCGTCAGAGCTACGATCGCTAAACCGTAGCTTGGCACGATCCCGTAGAAAAAATCTAGGATCGGCAGCATTAGGTTGTTGGAGAGAAACGAGATACCAAAATCCATTCGCTTTGAGTTAATTTAGGTGCTCTTAGTTTACTGTTGAGAACTATTTTTACCCGCTGAATGCGGGCCGTCTCAACTTTTAGGCTTTTGTCTCTATCTTAGGACATTGCCTGTCGATCGACCGCCCGCTACCAGATTTTTGTAATGACTAAAGCCAATACTCGCGCTGACTTCACCCAAAAAACGCACGCAAACGCCCGACAATCGTCATAAATATCCCCAAATTTTAGACTAAGAGTTCAACCTGGCAGATTCATCTGTGGAGTAAATCTCAAATCAAAAAATGGAAAATCGACAGATTTCGCCTTCAAATCAGGGTAAAAGCCTTTCGGTTATTTAGCTTTTGCTGCTGCGTTGGCTTTTTGAGCTGCTGCGGGCAGTTTTTCGTTAATGTAGTCATAGACTGCTCGAAATTTCGGAATCGATCGCAGTTCCAAGCGGCTGCCATTTTTCATGGTCAGCACCATGTCTCCGTAAGTCCCGAAACCCCGAGGTACTGTGACAATTTTGACTATATCTGAGTAGATAACGTCGATGCGATCGCCCCCCATCCAACCGCTAGTTACGGACACTCGGCGGTTGGTGATCCGGTAGCGCAGCCACAGAGCCCGAACAATTGCTCCTACTGCGAGGGGGATTCCCACGACAGTCAGCCCCAGGAGTAAGTTGATAATCAAGTCTCCCAGCGCGGGGCCGCCTTCATAATATACTTCCTCTCGAATTCCCATCTAGTACCTCGGCTTCTACCAACAACTGCTCTAATTCTTGCAGAATTTCTGCATAATTGCACTCTTGTGCGATCGGACGCACCACAATTACTAAATCCCATCCGAATTTTAATCGGGGCAATAGCTGTCGCAAAGCGGCGCGAATCTGGCGCTTGATCCGGTTGCGGACTACAGCGCGCTTGCTGACTTTCAAGCTGATAGAAATGCCTGTGCGACTCGGTTGCAAGGATTTATCGGCTGTGGGTTTGCCAATCTCGACGCTTTTGGGTTTGCGTAGAGCTCTTAAGCTGAAATGAGCGGAGTTGCGGCGGATTCCCTTGCGGTAAACGGCGCTGAAGTCTTTTCGGTGCTTGAGTCGGTTTGTCAGGGGCAACATGGTGGCTGCGTGCGATCGGGCTCATTCTTGGGCCGTGCTAGACTGCGAGGCGGTGACGACCTTTGCTGCGGCGTGCTTTGATTACCAATCGACCAGTTGCGGTACGCATTCTGGCGCGAAAACCGGATGTTCTTTTTCTTTTGCGGCTGGTTCCGTGCAGGGTTTGCTGTGTCATTTCGATTTCTCCCGTCTTGTTACTTTACTTTTGATTAATATTCACAATCTTCTAGTATACCATAGAGTGGTTTTCTTGGCAATAATATTTTTCCGAGTTGATATGTATTGAGAGTTGAGTTAAGTTGCGATCGCAGCCTTGAATGATTGGTCAAGGCTATAATCCCGACTTATTTAAAAAATGTGGTTTATGAACGGCTGACATCTCTTGAAAGCATTGCCAAAAGAATTTGATGTTTGAAAAACAATGGGTTAAAATGCCAAATATTATAACCAACCGGAAAAAACAGATGGATGCCACAGTATTAAATCCTAATCCGAATCCTAATGAAAAAGTGACTATTGTCCGCACAGAAAGGGGGCTTACGATCGCGGGAACACGCATAACTCTTTATGATGTAATAGATCATCTCAAAGCCCACTATCCCCCTAAATTCATTCGCGATGTATTTAACCTTACGGATGAGCAGTTGGGCGCTGCCATTTCCTACATTGAGGCGCACCAGACAGATGTAGAAGCTGAGTATCAAGAAGTTTTGAAATCAGCCGAAGAAACTCGCCAGTATTGGGAAGAACGCAACCGCGAACGCTTTGCTCGCATAGCTGCAACTCCCCCTCGCTCTGAATATGAAGCTGCGCGAGTCAAACTTCAGCAACGCAAAGTGCAGCGGGAAGCAACAAAGCAATGATGATTCTGGCTGACTACAATTTGAATCGGCAAGCTCTCTTGCTTTCTGGAAGTCTGGTGGCAGGAGGGTGGTTAGATATTGCTCCCATTCGGTTAGTGACATTTCAAGATATTGGCTTAGCGTCTAATAGCGACGATCGAGTTGTTTGGCGATTGGCTCAATCTAATCAAATGCTTTTATTGACAGCAAACCGTAATGCAAAGGGTGAAGACTCTCTGGAACAGGTGATGCGCGAAGAAAATGAGCCAACTTCATTTCCCATTATCACGATTGGCGACCCGGATCGCGTTAACGAATATGATTATCGAGAGCGTTGTGTTGAAAAGCTTGTAGAAATCGCGATCGATATCCAAGACTATATGGGAGCAGGTAGGTTATTTATTCCGTAAACAGATATATCAATACTTCGGACAGTTTTTCTATGGCCCAATGACTTATCCTCTATGACTTTGAGCCACTGTGGATAATTAAATCAAAGTCATGTCCACCCCTGACTGTCCGGAGTATTGGTGTACCAATCTGTTGTTGAATCGAAGAGTGTCCCTTACCCGAAATATAGCAGATTTCAGGTAAGCGAACTATGTTGATTTAGGCGATCGCAAAAATGCCAGTTTCCTAACTTAGATATTGCAGCTCATATCGTCAGATAATTGACTGAAACGAGCATTTTCCCGATAGTCTACCGGACAGTCAATCACGCAGGGGACATCTTGAGCTAGCGCTTCCTTCAGTATAGGAATAAAATCGGTGGCGGATTCCACGCGATAGCCTTTTAAACCCATACTTTCGGCATATTTTACAAAATCGGGATTGCCAAATTTCACGAAATGTGAATGACCAAAGTGATCTTCCTGCTTCCATTCAATTAACCCGTAGCCGCCGTCATTAAAGATGAGAGTGACAAAATTAGTACCGACGCGCAACGCAGTTTCTAACTCTTGAGAGTTCATCATAAAACCGCCGTCGCCGGTGGCTGCTACTACTTTGCGATCGGGATAAACGAGTTTTGCAGCCACCGCCCCCGGAATCGCAATCCCCATCGCAGCAAATCCGTTGGATATTAAACAGGTATTCGGGCGATCGCAATGATAGTGCCGCGCGATCCACATTTTGTGAGCCCCCACATCAGATATGAGAATATCTTCCGGGCCCAGCACTTGCCGCAAATCGTAAATCAGTTTTTGTGGCTTGATCGGGAAACCATCATCCTTAGCATATTGTTCGTACCCAGCGCGAATATCTGCCCGCAATTGCTTAGCAAAAGGATCAGTCTTCTCCATGCGATCGGCACGCTGCAAAATTTCATTGAGCGAATCCGAAATATCCCCCACAACTTCTACAACAGGAATATAACTGCTATCAACTTCTGCTGGCAGAGCTCCTACGTGAATAATCGGAATTTTGCCGTCAGGATTCCACTTTTTCGGGGAATATTCAATTAAATCGTAGCCAACAGCAATCACTAAATCCGTTTCTTCAAAAGCACAGCTAATGTAATCCCGTTTTTGCAATCCCGTCGTCCAAAGTGCCAAAGGATGAGTGTAAGGAATTACGCCTTTGCCCATAAAAGTATTAGCGACGGGAATATTTAATCGAGTCGCAAATTCTGTCAAAGCATCGCTAGCATTAGCCCGAATCGTGCCATTTCCTACTAAAAGCAAAGGACTTTTCGCCTTGGAAATTGCCACAGCAGCTTTATTCAGACTTTGGTAAGCACCAAAAGTTTTTTCGCGGTTATCTTTAGTGAGCGGCTCTCCTTCGACAGGCATTGCTGCGATGTTTTCGGGCAAGTCAATGTGAACTGCTCCCGGTTTTTCACTCTGAGCTACTTTAAAGGCTTTGCGGACAATTTCTGATGTCGTACTGGGGCGGACAATTTGAGCATTCCACTTAGTAACCGGAGCAAACATAGCCACCAAGTCCAAATATTGGTGCGATTCTATGTGCATTCTATCCGTGCCGACTTGTCCGGTAATTGCTACTAGAGGAGCGCCGTCTAAATTCGCATCAGCAACGCCTGTAATTAAGTTAGTTGCGCCGGGGCCCAAGGTGGACAAGCAAACGCCTGCTTTGCCGGTAAGGCGGCCGTAAACGTCTGCCATGAAAGCGGCGCCTTGTTCGTGGCGAGTAGTAATAAATTTAATTGAAGAGTGTCTTAGGGCTTCTAAAACTTCTAAATTTTCTTCTCCGGGAAGTCCGAAGACGTATTCTACGCCTTCATTTTCTAAACATTTGACCAAGAGTTGAGCTGTGTTCATTTCCGTTTTTTCCTCGGTTACTCAGGATTTGTTGTTCTCAAACAATTTACAAGGTTGGGATTTATTGTACAACTTTTGAGGCTGACAAAGTTTTTAGCCGCCCTCAGTCAACTTCTTGCAAAAATCTAATGTTGAATTTTTAACCGCAGATCAACGCGAATTAACGCAGATGGATTGAGGTTTTTGCAAGAAGCCGATCGAGCTTTACTTATTTTACCCACACTGTTTTAATGTTGACAAATTCGTGAATTCCTTGGATGCTCAATTCGCGTCCGTAACCGGAGCGTTTGATGCCGCCAAAGGGCAATCTGGGGTCGGATTTTACTAAGCCGTTGATGAATACGGCGCCTGCTTCTAGTTCGGAAATAAATCGATCGCCTTCTGAGCTTACTGTAGTCCAAGCTGTCGCGGCTAAGCCAAAAGATGTATTGTTGGCTAGTTCGATCGCCTCATCGATGTCTGCAACTCGAAATACTAAGGCTACGGGCCCGAAAAATTCTTGTTGGCGCGCCGCAGCATCTAGGGGAATATCTGTCAGAATAGTTGGCAAGTAGAAATTGCCGGCATTCTCTGACAAAGCACGACCGCCTGTCAGCAGTTTTGCTCCCGATTTGATGCAGGCTTGCACTTGATTGTCTAATTCTTTGAGGATGGCGGGAGTAGCTAAAGGGCCGATATCGGTTTCGGGCAACATCGGATCGCCTATTTTTAATTGCTCGAATTTTTCGACAAATCCTTTGATGAATTCGTCGGCGATTTCTTCTGCTAAAATAAACCGTTTAGCAGATACGCAAGTTTGGCCACTATTGAGCATTCGGGATGTGACAGCAGTTGATAAAGCGGATGGTAAATCGGCGCTGGACATTACAATAAATGGGTCACTTCCTCCCAATTCCAGCACTACTTTTTTCAAATTTTTTCCCGCATTTGCTGCTAAACTTTCACCCGCTGGTTCGCTACCGGTGAGAGTTGCTGCTTTTACGCGATCGTCCGCAATGAGATCGGCTACCTTATCGGCTCCCACTAACAACGTTTGAAAAACGCCTTCGGGAAAGCCCGCTTCTGTGAAAATTGCCTCTATTTTTAAAGCGCACTGCGGCACGTTGGAAGCGTGTTTGAGCAAGCCCACATTGCCCGCCATCAGCGTCGGCGCCGCAAACCGAAAAACTTGCCAAAATGGGAAATTCCAGGGCATGACGGCTAAAATAGCGCCCAGTGGTTGGTAGCGGACAAAGCTGCTGCTAGCGTCGGTGGTTGCGGGTACGTCTGCCATAAATTGAGCGGCATTTTTGGCGTAAAAGCGGCAAACTAAGGCGCATTTTTCTACTTCGCCGATCGCCGATTTAAGCGTTTTGCCCATTTCCAGCGTCATCATTTCCGCGAAAATTTCGCGATCGCGCTCCAAGATATCGGCAGTTGTCTGCATCCAGATGGCTCGCTGCTCAAACGGCTGGTGGCGGTACTTGTTAAAAGCTTGCTGTGCTAATGCCAGCTTAGCTTCTATGGCCTCATCTGCGATCGGCTCGAAAGTTTTCAGCGTTTCTCCCGTTGCCGGGTTGATAGTAGAAATACCCATTGTTCTATCTCCGTTTCAAAATATACAAAACTCCCTTATAGTTTTGAAGCTAGTTCGGGAGTTGTATTGATGTATTACAAAATTTGGATTTACCAGCCATACTTTTAGATATTGCTAATTTGCAAGTGCCGGGATTTGTTTAAATCTCTCTGTTTTTAATTATAGTGCAAAGTATTAATTGCAAATCTTAAGAAATTTTGTTTTTAAAGTTTATGTTGGCGATCGAAGTGGCAAATGCTTCCCAGGCAGAGCCTCTTGGGTGCATCTGGTTTTTGAAGCCTGAAGAAGCATGACCGCATATAAGTTATTAGTTATCATCTTATGTTGACTACGGTCATGCTTCGCCCCTACGGATATATTTGCCTTGCGCCAGATGCACCCGAGCCTCTTAACCCATATTCAGAGGCTCTACCTCGGCTGGGAGAATCGACAATGGAGGCAGAGCCTCCCCATCTCCGTTACCAGGCAGAGCCTGATAACGAGTAACTACACGCTCCTAAACAGACTTTTCCTCGATGTAATTCTGCACGTAAGACTGATAGTAATACCTGCTGCCTTTATCGTTATTGGCCACCATTCCCAACAGCGGAATCCCCGCCATTTTCAAATCTTCAAAAGCCAACAACAGCGCCTCCCGCTCAGTTTGATGCAGCCCCACCACTAGCATCAATCCGTTAGTATGAGCCGCCAACAAATTCGCATCTGCCAAACCCAACAGCGGCGGAGTATCGTAAATAACTAAGTCAAAATGACTTGCCAAAGCTGCCATTAAATGCTGCATTTTTCGGGAAGACAGCACCTTTGTGGGATCGGGAGGCACTGGCCCGGATGTTAACACAAATAGGTTTTCATCGCGGGGCGATCGCAAAATCACCTCTTCGACATCCACATCCTCGGCAATTACATTGTGCAAGCCTTGCCAATTCGGCAAACCCAGCATTTCGTGCACCTGCGGCCTCCGCAAATCCGCATCCACCAACAGCACTTGCTGGCCCATTGCCGCCGCCGCCCGTGCCAGATTTACCGCCACCGTTGACTTACCGTCAGCTACTTGACAAGACGTAATTACACAAGATGCGATCGGACTATTAACATTTAACAACCGAATATTAGCATTGAGCGATCGAAAAGCCTCTTGAAAAGCATCCGTCGGCACCGGCGAACTTCCCACATCAATCGTAGTTCCCTCAGCAGGTGGCAGTCTCAAAATTTTATCGCTAGCAGGAATTACCCCCAACAAAGGCAACCGAATCGAATGTTTGACATCCTCAGGAGAATTGAACACAGTTTTATTATTAAACCGTTCCGCCAACTGCGCCGCCAGCATCCCAAACAACAAACCAGCCAATCCCCCCAAAGCCAAATTCAAAGGCATAATCGGAGCAACAGCCATCAACTCGCCATTTTTGTAGCGCGGAATTTCCGGCTTAGCAATAACTTCCCAAGCCACCTCTTTTTTACCCACAGCTTCAAGCTGCAAAGCTTGCTGTTTTGCCAGCAAACCATTCAGCGTATTGTTAGTCAACTCCGCCTCCCGTTGCAAATCCGAATAGCGCCGAAAAATTACCGGGAATCCTTGAGAATATTGATTCAACTGCTTAGCAGCCTGTTCCAAAACCTGATTCCGCACGCCCAAAATCTGAATTAAATTAGCAGTACCGATAAACTGTTCGATTAACTTAATCCGCACCGGATCTTGAAAAGCCAGCACTTGCGAATTCACCTTAGCCAAATCAGTTCCCAGAACCTGTTGGGCTTCTTTCTTCAGCAAAGGAATCAGATTTTTGCGCTGTTCTCGCAACAACTGCATTTGCGGAGTTTGGTCTGTATATGTCGCCGAATTAATCGCAATTTGTCCTTCCAATTGCTGCAATTGAGTTAGCATTCCTTGATAGCGGGGAGCTTGACTCAGCGCCGAAGCCATCAGCGCTTGTTGCTGGTTTAATCCGAGCTGATTTTGCAGGTTAATATAGAGCAATCTTTGCTGGTTAAGCTGCGTTTGCGCGTCCAATCTTTGCGTTTGAAGTTGGCTGATTTGCTGCGCGAGTTGTTGGGTTTGAATTTGCGGATCAATGAAATTGTACTGCTGCCGCAACTTTTGAATTTCTGTTTGCAGAGCTTGTTGGCGCTTTTGCTGGTTGGGAATTTTGGATTTCACAAAATCCAAACTCTGGCTAATTTGAGTTTTGGTATCTTGCACGCTGTAGTTGCGGTAGCCTAGGGCAACTTTTTCCAAAACAAACTGAATTTTTTTCGGATCGAAATCCCGATATCTAACTTCAATAATCTTGGTATTTTTGAAGCGATTGATTGACAGCCTAGTTCCCTGAGAATATGGCAGATTATCTGCTTTTTCGTTCAAAAGATAGTTGTAATTTATTTCTGGATACTTCGCTCGCAACTGTTTGATAATTGGCGACATTACTTGCGGGCTTTGCAAAACTTGAATTTGCGATTCGTAGTCAAAACCTGGATTTTCTGGCGTCGCGGGACTCGCTGGTTGTAGTTTCAGCTCCCCGGAGTAGACTTTTGCTAAAGTGTTTTGCGTAACAGGGGTTTCTACTAATAATTGAAAGCGTCCTTCATACTCGCTTTTTTGAGTTAGAGTCCAGGCAAAAACTCCGGTTGTCACCGCCGCTGCTACGCCGATAACTAAGAACGAACGACTGCGGCAAACTTCCCAAAAACTTAACGGTTCTTCTGTATTTTCCCTGCCGAAAAACTGCTCTTCATCATAAAGTACGGAAGATAACTTTTGCTGTCCAAGGATTTTTTTATTGTGATTAAACAGTGCTATTGAAGATTTTTTACCTGGTTTCATTTGATTGCTACAACTTATTAGTTTAAACGTTTGTAATGCTGGCGCAGTTTCATTAACCCGGTTTCTGACTAGAGATATCGCTACCAACTAATTTTTTTTGTAGAAACCGGGTTGATGAGGTCTTATACCAATTTAATGTGAAGTTGCACATATTCCGATCCCCCTAAATCCCCCTTATTAAGGGGGACTTTGAGAAGAATCTTGTCCCCCCCTTATCAAGGGGGGTTAGGGGGGATCGGAATTCTATGCAGCCTCATAAAAAATTGGTCTTAGGGCTAGTCTATTGAAATCATCGAAAAATATTGAACAACCGGAAAATTCCCAACAGTGGACTGAAAGGAGCGAGAGTGCCACCTACATTATCCGAGAACGCAGCGCGACCCGATCGCCTTACCATAATTACATCATTATTTTGCAGTTTGGGATTACTTTCCTCATTGGCGGTTGCAGAAAAATTCACCTTAACACTTAGCCGCGAAACAGTGCCGTTAGGATTGAGGCGAATTAAATCCACCGAATCCATTTCTGCCCGCGATTTATTAAAACCTCCCGCTGCTACCAGCGCTTGATTTAAAGTAGTGTTGGGCTGCAATGCAAAAGACCCCGGTTTGACGATTTCTCCCACCAGACTAACCTTAATCGAATCCGGTGAAAAATTAGAAGTAGCCACTTGTGCGCCTTCGAGTGCATTGAGATTTTCGGCTTTGGGCACGATTACCGTATCTCCCTGTTGCAGTGTTAAATCTTGGGATACATCTCCTGCTTCCAAAAGTTGCCACAAATTCACATTAATAATTTGTTCGGTGCCCGCCCGCGTCAGGCGGCGAACTTGTATTTGTCTGATATCAGCTACCGGCGTAATGCCGCCCGCCATTTTAATAGCCCTAGTTACAGTTTGCTGCAAAACATTTTCCCCTCCACCGGGAGTTTCCTTAGCAGCAAACAAACCAGAATCTGCACCCGATTCATTCTCTTGTAACCTACTTTGAAGCTCTTTTGCCAGAGTATAAGTACCGGGTCGAGTTACTTCGCCCACTACAGCAATATTAATTGGTTGAGTGCTTTGCCCGGTAATGTTAGCTACTGCTAAAGTCGGTGCTTCTTGGCGGTTGAGGCTAGTTACAGTGGGAATAAATATTGTGTCGCCGTCGCGCAAAGTCATATCGGCGCGCAAATCGCCGTTTTGCAATAATTCCCACAAATCCACACTGATAATTTGTTCTGCTGCGTTGCGCTGGGGGCGGCGGATTTTGATTTGCCGCACGTCTGCTGACTGGGTAATTCCGCCCGCCAGTCGCAGCGCCCGCGATATTGTGGGCATTTGAGTGCCTATTTGCTCTGAGGTGCCTCCAGGGCCTGCTGCTGAAGATATTGTATAGGCTCCGGGGCGGTTGATTTCGCCTGCGATCGCAATTTGCAAAGGACGCGCAGCCAGCAGTTTCAGCGTAATCCAAGGACGTTTGAGGTATTTGCCGTATCGTTCCTTGACAGCATTAGAAGCTTGTTGTAAGGTCATTCCAGCCACTGATAGGCTGCCAATTAAGGGCAAACTCAGGGAACCGTCAGCCTGTACTTGGTGTTGACCGTTGGGGCCGCTGTATTCTGGGACGTTGAAAATGTCCATTTGAATGCGATCGCCCGCGCCCAAAGTGTAAACTTCCGATCGTACACTCGAAGGTGCACTGGCTGGAACTGACGGAAATCCCGGCGCTGCCGGTACCGGTACGCGAATCGGAGAACCCGAACCCGAAGCAGGAGGAGGAGGAAGAGGAGAAAAAGAAGGAAGAGGAGGATAAGAAGGGGAAGGAGGAGGAGAAGGAGGAGAAGGAGGAGGAGGAGGCAAAAACTGGGCCACCGCGGCAGATGAACCCACAGTCGCCGCCAGCACTGACACAGTTAAACTTTGGAAAATTAAATTTTTGACTGCATTACTTACGCCATAAACCTGTTTGCAGATTGTGCTGAAAACCTCTCCCTCAGACCCTTTCCTGCAAAGATAAGGGAGAAAATCTCCCCTTTTCCTTTTTGCCAAGACAACCGCAGGGTGAGGTTTTTTCTCAAGTTGCGCGCCGCGCGAAGAACTGTTCACCACCATCGCTTTTTGCCCCTATCCTCTTCCTACCCCGCCAACATTAAATGTAACCCAACTGTTCCAACTTGCTCAGAACTTTTTTGACACTATCTTCCAAACTTTCCTCGTCTGTGCAACAAACAATCTCGGGATTGAGGGGTGCTTCATAAGCATCGTCAATGCCCGTAAAACCCTTAATCTCTCCTGCTCTGACCTTAGCGTACAGCCCTTTGACATCTCGAACTTCGCACACTTCTAACGGCGCTTTGACATACACCTCAACAAAATTTGGCTCCATTGCTCTAATTTCGTCGCGAATAGCTCTGTAGGGGCTAATAGCTGCCGTGATTGCCACAACTCCATTGCGGCTGAGTAGGTTTGCGACAAATCCAATCCGCCGAATATTAGTATCTCGGTCTTCTTTGCTAAATCCCAAGCCTTTTGACAAGTTGGTGCGAACGACATCTCCATCCAATATTTCAACTTTGCAGCCTCGGGTCTTCAATTCTGGTTCGAGAGCTTTGCTGATAGTTGTCTTGCCAGAACCGCTGAGTCCGGTAAGCCACAAAATAAAACCTTTTTCCATTTTCAACCATTAATAAGTAACTGGGAAATTATAGAATGTAAAATTTTCTATATCTATTCTCCCTTTTCTATCTTATCGTGGTTTGCGGTGTCATCTTGATAAGATTTGCCTGCGAAAAATGAGGACTCAAAATTTGCGAGTTCTGCGGTCATCTCACCACACAAATGCCCGGCAGTCACATAATTTACGATATATTCTTTGTAAAGACTTAACAAATTCAATTCAAAGTCGCGATCGATCGCAAACCTCGAAGATCTAACAGTATATTTACGGCATTGAACACTTAGAATTATTACAAACATCGAGCATATATCCGTAGATTAACGGTACTCAACATTTGATATTATCACAAGTGTTTAAAATATATCCGTATATTCACGGCACGAATTGCTGGTAATTATCACAAGTGTTTAACATATATCCGTATATTCACGGCACGGCTCGCCTACATAAGCCTTGAACAATCCCAAATCTCCAATCTCCAATCCTATTGCCTATGTTTCCCGTCTTAAAAGCAGATGTTTTAGTAGTTGGTGGCGGCACCGGCGGCACTTCAGCAGCAGTCCAAGCAGCCCGCCGAGGTGCCAAAACTATTTTAGTCAGCGAATTCCCCTGGCTGGGAGGAATGCTGACTTCGGCCGGCGTTTGTGCTCCCGACGGCAACGAATTAGCAGCATTTCAGACTGGTTTGTGGGGCGCGTTTCTCCGGGAACTCCAGCAGCGACAACCGGGAGGTTTGGATTGGGGCTGGGTCAGTTTTTTTACTTACGATCCCCGCATCGGTGCTGAAATTTTTGCTGATTGGGTTAAGTCTTTGCCGAACTTGCAGTGGATTTCTGGACAAACAGCTCAAGATGTGATTTTTGAATACAACAGAATTTCTGGGGTGAGATTTGCAGATTTTACGGTTTCTGCCAAAATCACTTTGGATGCAACGGAATTGGGAGATTTGCTGGCTTTAGCTGATGTTGGACATCGCTGGGGTTGGGAATTTCAAGCTGAGTGGGGAGAACCTAGCGCGCCGATCGCATCTAACGATCTCACACAAAGGTATTCGGTGCAAGCTCCAACTTGGGTGGCCATCATGCAGGATTTTGGCGAGGGCGCGGTGGCGCCAGAAATTCCCGCGCCACCTGTTGACAATCCCGATCAATTTTTCGATGCTTGGAAAGATTACACTCCCGAACAATTTCTCAATTACGGCCGACTTCCTGGGGGATTGTTGATGATTAATTGGCCGATTTGTGGTAATGATTATGGTGAAAAGGTCGATCGACTAATTGAATCCAAAACATCCCGACAACAATTTCTCCAAGAAAGTCTCTGGCACAGCCAAAGTTTCGCCCGCTTCATTCAAACCCAACTCGGCCCCCGCTACGGTTTAGCACAAAATATTTTCCCCATTTCCAATATCGAAAATCAATCAAATTCTTCCCTACTGTCTTCCTTCGCCTTGCACCCCTACTACCGAGAAAGCCGCCGTTTGCGAGGGATAAGTACAGTCAAAGAACAAGATATTTTGCCGGTTGTCGGGGGTAGAGTCGCGAAATTGCCGATCGATTCTGAGGGAATTTGCGAGACAATTGCGATCGGCAACTATGCAAATGACCACCACTACACCAGCGGCGACATTCCCTTGCAGCCCAAATCCATCCGCTGGGGCGGCCGCTGGACTGGCACTCCGTTTACAATTCCCTACAGTGCGCTAATTCCTGCGAGTACAGATGGATTGCTAGTTTGCGAAAAAAATATTTCCGTGTCTCACATCGCCAACGGTGCAACTCGCTTGCAGCCTTTGGTGATGAATATCGGACAGGCGGCGGGGATGGCGGCGGCTTTGTGTGCGGAAGTTGGATGTCAGCCGCGCGATTTGCCTGTCAGAGTTTTGCAGGAAGCTTTGCTGCAAGATTCCGAGGCGAGGGCGGCAGTTGTTCCTTTATTTAATTTGACACCGGATCGATCGGACTGGCTACATTGGCAGCGCTATTATCTCGATCGACCTCAAGCATATCCCGCCAGCGGCGAATGTCCTGTGTCAGTCAAAAGCGATCGAGAAACCGGGTTTCTCAACGAAATTTCTGTATTAGAACCCATAACTTTGAAAGTTGAACCCGGTTTATACGTAAATCCGCGTAGTAAAACAGCAAATACCGAGAGTCAATTTTCGGGCATTTTCCGCCGTCTGGGCGCACAAGACTGGACACTGACGCTGACAAGTCCCCCATCCTTAGCCGATCGAACTTGGCAACTCGTGACTTTGGACTGGGAAACCGACAGATTTCTACAGAGTTGCGAAACCGAAAAGCCTCTGACGGTATGGGGCAGGCTGAATTTTGCTGGTGCTTGGCTCCTAGCGGGTGCAGTAACATCGAAGAGGTGAGGTTTTTTGCAAAGTTCCGAAAATTGCCAGAAATTTATCCTGATGGATGGGGGGAAGTCTGTATCAGGTTATAGACACTGACACGGAAACTACCCATGCACACCTACACTGCAATTGCTTTACTGAGCCTGTTGGGCATTACCTTGAGTGCCAGCGCCGCTCGATATTTTGAACGCCTAGTGGAACTGCTCGTAATTGCCACTGCTGATTATATGTTCTTGGCGTCCACTCAATCACAAAAAGGCGATCGTTCTCCAGAAAGAGGCAGCGGACGCAGAGAGTTTGCTCAGCACGATCTTTACACACATTACATACTAGCTTAATGGCATAGGACGAAAGAAAGTTCTGCAAATGAGTGGGTTTCTGCCGCCCGTGTCGATCTGATTTTCTGGGATTCTAGTTGGTCACGTTCGTTTGGCAACTGCACTTCTTGTTGACAGTCATTAGGATATTTTTGCGTGTTAAAAATAATAGCAGATCGAGCTGCAACCGCCATCTATTGAGGGATTTACTCTTTCAATATTTGGCGGTTTTGTATGTTCCAGGCTGGAGAGACTTTTGGGAGCATCTCAATGAATGCAAAAAAGCAATTTCTTTACAGTGCGAGCGTCCCCGCTCGCGATTATAGATCGCGAGCGGGGACGCTCGCACTATAAAATCAAAACATCAAAACTGAGATGCTCCCAGACTTTTTACCTGTCAATTCAGGTAACTAAAATTTATTTTGGGTGAGACAATTTAAAAAATTGAGGACTTACGTATTAAGACCAAAGAAATCGGTTTTTTTACCTCATCTGTGGAGTACAACGCAAGATTTTCGTAAAAAACTGCTGGTTAAGCGGAGTCGAAACCCGGTTTCTGCTCGCCCCTGCGTCCAGGACTAAAATCAAATAATTCTCCCATCATGTTTTTTTGGGTAGTCTGGCAAATTCAAGGAAATCAATCCTGATTAGCAAGGGAAAAGTCCGTATCTGTAACTAGACACTGACACGGATACTACCCATGCACACCTACACTGCAATTGCTTTACTCAGCCTGTTGGGCCTTAGCTTGAGTGCTACCGCCGCTCTAAGCATAGAATCCCCAGTCCCACAGCTAAAAACTTCTACCGCTCAATATATGTTATCAGCGCAAACTCAACAAAGAGGAGATCGCGCTCCCCGCAGAGGCACCGGACGGTATGATTTGATGCAGGTCAACACTGACACTCAGGCACTATAATAATTTCGATCGCATTGCCAGAAAGCTAGTTCCGCAACTGACTTGTTTCTGGTTTCGAGGCTGGTTTCGAGGTCGCCCGTGTCGATCGATCGCATTTTCTGGGATTTATAGTTTGTCAGGTTCGTCAGGCCACTGCACTTTTTATTGATACTCCCTAGAAGATTTTTTTTGTAACAAATGTCACAATATAAACTGGAGCTGCCATCTACGTAGAGATATATTCTCGTAGGTGGCGGTTTTGTATTGAAAATGCTCTTTCTCTTTTTCCCATTCTCCCCCTCTCTGAGTCGCCTCAAATTCTTCCGATCGCAATAGTTCTTTACGTTTTCCCCCCACAGGTGGGGTTTAATTTTTAACCGCTGCACTATAATTGACGTGCGATAACTAACTTAATATATAGCTACACCCTGAGTGCAGAGGGTGCAGCTCTCGACTTAAATTCGCCAATAAGAACCACTTATTCGGTGTCGATCGCCTTTAAGCTAAGGCCCGAGTGACCTCAGGAAAATTAACCGGCCTGAATCTTAGGGTAGCTGCCAAGCTTTCCGGCGACTGTCGGCTATGCTTGATTCGGCGGTCTCGCAATATTTCTTTTATGGAGGATGAAAAGATGCCTCCAAGTTTTACTATTTCGGAGATTGTCAGTAACTCAGGGAATCAACGCCACTGAGCTTGTAAGAGTAATCGAGCAAGCTGTACTGACGGGCCTCAGACTTTCGAGGTCTACGTTATTTGAGTCAGGACACTCCTTGAATGCGACGCTAGTTTTCCGCTCTGTCGCTTGTAGTTAAACAGTCTTAAAGTCACTCTCGTCAGTGCTGCAAGCCTCACAAGCTCTTATAACATTGACCGACAAGCGAACATTACCCCGCTTTCTTAGGCTCCATCAGGAGCAAACATTATGCGTACAGGGTTGTAAGGTTTGAGGTGGTAATTGTCCCATCGAAAGTACATTACAAAAGTACACCTGATCGAACAACCCCAAGGCGGTAATGGAAAGATTCAAGGCGATTGAAATCGCCTGGTCGTTTTCCTCTCAGGTCTTTCATACTCTGAGTTTCCCACTTACCTAGTGTTTTTATGAAAAATGACTCTTTAGATCTGGTCAAAAGCCTGAGCCCCAGTGCAATGGATCAGATCATGCTATATCTGGCGTTTAGCGCCATGAGAACCAGCGGACACAGGCACGGAGCGTTTTTAGACGCGGCGGCAACGGCAGCTAAGTGTGCCATTTATATGACCTATATGGAGCAGGAAAACAACCTGCGGATGACCGGACACTTGCATCACATTGAGCCTAAACGGGTGAAAGTCATCGTCGAGGAAGTCCGGGAAGCTCTGACTAAGGGAAAATTGCTGAAAATGTTGGGTTCCCAAGAACCTAGATATTTGATTCAGTTTCCTTATGTCTGGCTGGAACAGTATCCTTGGGTTCCGGGACGCCCTCGGATTCCGGGAAACAGCTTGACGGCGGATGAGAAAAAATATCTCGAAGGCAAGATTCCTCCTAATCCGCCTGACGCTCAACTGATCAATTCTTTTCAGTTTATGGAGTTGATCGAGTTTCTACATAGACGATCGCAAGAAGAAATGTCAGCAGAAAGGCGAATGCCTTTAAGCGAAGCTCTAGCAGAACACATCAAGCGCCGCTTGATCTATTCCGGAACCGTGACTCGAATTGACTCTCCTTGGGGAATGCCTTTTTATGCCCTCACCCGCGCTACTTACTCTCCCGCAGAACAGGAAGAGCGCACGTTTACGATGGTGGAGGATACGGCTAGATATTTCCGACTGATGAAGGATTGGGCGGAAAAACAACCGAAAGTCATGCGAGTTATGGAAACTTTGGATGTTCCGCCGGAACGCCTAGAACAGGCTGTTGAGGAATTAGATGAAATTATTCGTAATTGGGCCGATCGCTATCACAAGCGGGGCGAACCAACGATGATTGTACAAATGGTTTTTGGGCCAAAAGACGACGATTAGTCAGTTGTCAGTTGTCAGTTGTCAGTTGTCAGTTGTCAGTTGTCAGTTGTCAGTTGTCATTGGTTGATTCCTTGAAACTAATGACTAACGATTAATAACTCATATTTCTGGGCGCAGAAACCGGGTTTTATACGAAAATATTGCGTTAATGCCTTGAATAATCGTGCAAAACCCGGTTTCTTGGGTGAGATTTCGTGCAAGCTGGACTAGGCTAAAAAAGTTCTCCAAGCGGAGGCTAGGACGATCGCTGCGATCGCTCCGATGAGTGTATTGAAAAAATTCACTACCTCGTTCGTGAGCCACTCAAACTTTGATTGCACCGTCGCACCAATCACGCTCTCGATGTTCGTAGCAATAAAAGCTGCAACAACACAAAAGACAATTCCTGTCAAGTCAATTACACCCACAGCCCAACTCACAAGAGCAATCAGGATCGATCCGACAATACCTGCGATCGTTCCTTCCAAACTTACCGCCCCTTCCGTACCCCTAGGTACAGGCTGCAAGGTAGTAATCAAAAACGTATGCTTCCCGTAAGCTTTGCCGATTTCGCTAGCGCAGGTATCGGAAAGTTTGGTGCAGAAACTCGCCGCATAGCCCAGCAACAACAAGGAAATCACATCTTGTGACACAGGCCAAATAGCATCTTGTGGCACAGGCATCTTGCCTGTGTCTCCTAAAATACCGCCTGTGTCTCCTAAAATACCGCCTGTGTCTCCTAAACCTGTGTCTCGGAAAATACATAATGCCAAAACTGCCACAGCACAAATAGCAGCGGTTAAAGCCGAACCCCAGACATTTTCCGGGCCTCGGGCGCCCGATCGCTTTTCGGCAATACCTTCAGCTTCTTTTTGGGCTTTGCCAATGCGGGTAACTCCAGATCCGACCAGAAAGTAGAACATGACCACAGCATAGCCTTGCCATCCCAAACTGCCCCAGATGATAACACCCAGCAGCCAACCGTGGAGTTGTCCAGCCGGAGTAAGCAATTTTTTGGGAGCAAGGGTGGCGATCGCGAGTAAAAATGTATTCAGGGCGATCGCCACCAGCCAAGGATTAGACCAAGACAAATAATTAAAAAAGAATTCTGAGTTTTGCATAGCCTCTAGTAGCGTCTCTTATTGTTATGAACAGTCAAGTCTTATTTCATCTTGCCTTCCCCGTAACCGATATCGATCGAACCAAAGCATTCTATGTCAGCGGGCTCGGCTGCGAATTGGGTCGGGAGTCACCCAGTTCTCTCATTTTAAATCTCTGCGGCCATCAGATTGTCGCCCACGTCACCCACGAACCTCTAACACCCCAGCGCGGCATCTATCCCAGACACTTCGGCTTAGTTTTTACCTCGGAGTCTGACTGGGAAGCGCTGTTAGAAATGGCGCGGCAAAAACAGTTGAATTTTTATCAAGAATCAAGACGGCGGTTTCCAGGTTTGCCCACAGAACACCGCACCTTTTTTCTAGAAGATCCGTTTGGAAATTTGTTGGAATTTAAATATTACTGCGATCCAGAAGCAATTTTCGGTCGCAGCGAATACGCTCAAGTTGGAGATTATGTACTAGGAATCAGAGATTGTTACTAGAGATTGTTTGGGTAAATTTAGAGGGTACAATAGGAGCCTCTAGTTCTCGAACTAATGCGTTAATACTTTGAGAATCTGTCACCATTTGGCGGTGCAGCAAAACGTTGAGTTTAACTTCTTTACCTACTGGCATTTGGGAGCTGTGCGACGGTAAAATCATCACATCAAATGGCGTCCACATTGATGTAAAATTTATGCGTTTGAGCATAGTCGCATCTTGGTTCAAATCGCGCAACAAGCCACTATCGGGGCGCATATCCAGGTATCCTGGTAGGCGCAGGGAATAGGCGGTGAGGGTTCCTTTGTGGGGGGAAGATATGGTTATGAAACGCTGGACTCGGTTAATACCTCCGAGTCGCTGGACGTAGTAGCGACTGACGATGCCTCCCATGCTGTAGCCTACTATGTCGATCGCCTGTTCTGGATCGAACGTCTCAGAAATGTAGTCTGCCAGTTGCTTGGCTAGGGAGTCGAGGCCGAGGCTGCCGTCGTTGGGGGTGAGGTTGAGGCTGTGGACACACCATCCAAGTTGGGTGAGGCGGGCGGACATTTTGTCAAAAATAGTCTTTGTGTCCCAGATGCCGTGGATGAGAATGACGGGATTGCGATCGAGCGAACTGTTCATTTGAAAAGAAAATTGCTTGCCGATTACAGCATAAATTACTCCCCTAGGGAGTTTGACCCCGAGTAGGACAGATGGCGAATCGGCTTGAGGTATCGCTGGCCAATAGCAAATCAGTCATAAATTCTGAGATAATCGTAAATAAGTGCAAAGTTAAAACTGGCATTACTGAGTAAAAATTACTAGAAGCTCTGCATTTTTAATCAAAAAATGTAAATTTTGATTAAGAAATATAGACAAAGGTTGCCTTAGCTCGTAATCTAACTTTGTTGACAAACTTGTACAAATTTCTCTAAAAAAACAAAAGGAGTAAGTCTAATGTTTGGTTTTATCAAAAATTTCTTCGGCGGTATTTTCGGCTTTTTTGCTGGACTGTTGGGCTTGAAAAAGTCTGAATATTTCCTAGATTTGGGCGAATCTTCGGATAAAGAACCTGCGAAGGTTGCACCTGCGAAGGCTGAGCCTGTTGCAGCCGCACCGGCAAAAGTTGAGGCTGTCAAGTCTGAGAAGTCTGAACCGGCGAATAAAGCTAAGGTAGAGAAAAAGTCTAAGAAAGAAAAAGAACCAGTCGCTAGCGCTGCTGCTAAGACTTCGGAAGTGCCGAAGGTACCTGCTGCTGCAACTAACGGCAAAGTGTCGAGTCAAGCTGAACCTGTTCTGACTTTTGCTCCTAATAATTTAATGCCGACACCAACTGCAAATCGTCGCACCCCAGGCCCAAGCATGAATAATTTCCGGGAAATGGCTCGTCAGGTGAAAACCAAGTAGGAAATGGAGAATTCGCAATAGGGAATTGGGGATTGGATAATTCCAAATGCTGGGGTTGAAAAATTAAAAATGGGATTCCTCATTTTTAATTTTTAACTCTTTTTTTATTCCCTATTTCCTGGGTGTCTGAGAAAGGCTAATCCGCTGTATAGCTGGAACGCCGAGTCCCAAGGAGTTTCGGATTTGCGCTCTACCTCTACATGAGATTCGATTTTGCTTAACATATGCGTGTAATCGAGAACTGTCTCCGCAAAGGGAGTAAATTCCGACCAAACTGTAACGTCAAGCTGTTGGTCAAATATTTCTAGCAAATGATTCCAGTTAATTCTGGTGGTACTTTGAGGTATTTGTGGGGATTTTTTGACACTAGATTTTTTGTTTTTTGACTGCGGTGAAGCTACGCTAGTTGCTGAACTTTGAGTGAAGTCAACGCCTTGTTTAAATTCGTAACTTTGGTCGCAAATTCGCAGAATGCAGTTGCGGCTGGGAATGTGCAAGTCGCAGATTTGAGCGTAATCTTGGGTGATTTCTTTGTGGCGAAATTGCTCGTTTCTGCGGTTGGGCGAGTAGTCCATGATTTCCATGAACATTGGTAATAAGCCTTCTACTCTTTGGCTGACTTCTGACCAGTTAAATTCTATAGCACCGAGCCGATTTAGGTTATCTTTACAAACAACCGCTGGAGAAGAGAGAGACTGGAAGTGTTGGACTCGGAAAATTTGGATGTTTTTAATGTCGGCTAGGGTTGCCCAAAATACGGGAATTCCGGCGTTGAGAAGTTCTTGGCCGTAAATTCTGAGTTCGGCAATGGGGCCGGTTTTGTAGAGTCTCCAGCCGCGGCTTTGAATTTGCATCCGGGTTGTGTACGCGTCGATTTTGAAGATTCTGCTGATATTTTGTACGGCTGCGGGTTTGTCTTCGGGACTCACTGGTTCGAGGATGAGGAGTCCGGGTTCTAGGCTGCTGGGGTCGTTTTTGGCAGTTTCGATGGCTTGTTGGCGGAGGTTTTGTTGTGCCGTTTCAATGCGTTGAATGCCTTGGCGGGCCTGGGAAACGATTTTGGGGTTGGTGATGTCGCGGAGTATTTGTTTGTAGGTGGTTTGGGCTTTGTCGGGGTTGTTGGTGAGTTCGTAGTAACGACCGATGTAGTATTGTACCCAAGGATTTTCGGGGGATTCTTTTTGCAGTTGTTTGATGAGTTGGGCGGCTTGTTTGTAGTCTTGGCTTTCGAGGGCGGTGGCTATTTCGTGGATGTCTGTCATGGCGGTTGGGGGAATGGGTGTGTTTCTATCTTGGCTGATGTTTGGTTGGTTTTGCCAGTGATTAACAAGTTTTGCTTTGATGTTTGTGGGTAATTTTCGGCTGTTTGCAAGGATAAGATTTAGATTTTATAACCGCGGATGAACGCGGATGTGTCCTGAGAAGTGCTATATAATATTTGGGCTGGTGTTTGTTAAAGTTGATTGGAATTAATGCTGAGGGTGTATGAACCTTTGCTGGTGCGATCGAGTCCTTGAACAACTATTTTGTAAGTGCCGTTACTGGGCAATTTTACGGTTATTTGGGATTCTCTCTTGTTGACGCGAACTGCTTTGATATCTACAATTTTATTGTCACTGGGTGCGATGAGGGTGATGAAGTGCTCGAAGGATCTGCTTTTGAGGTCGATGGTGATGGATTGATTTGCATTTCCTTGGAAGCTGTGTTCGCGGTAGAAGCTGCCGTTGGGAAGGCTGGGGTCGCCGTCTTTGAGGGTTCCGCGTTGCTGTAGGAGGGAAAGGGAGGTGAGTTTTGGTCGATCGACATTTTTGAAATCTAGGCCATAATTTGTCATGGGTGTGTCAAGACCATTTCCTTCTCTGACTGTGACGATAAAGGCAGTTTGGTTTTTGGTATCTCGGACTATTTTATCAATAAAATTGGCTTGTATTTTGGGTTGATTTAAATGTTTTGGTTGGTCAAAATTGGGTTTTGATATACACAGAACCACGCCTCCATCTTGATAGCGGGCGCTGTAGAACCAATATTTTTGACCGTTAGTTGTGAATTCGTTTCTGAAGAAGATAGTGTATCTTTCAAGTTGCGGTAGTTGTTGGTTGGGGCGACAATTTTTATCGATGTTGATTTCGGTGGTTGATGGCTGTCGCTGGGCGAAAACTGCTGGGATGCTGGCGGTGGCTAAGACTGCTGAGATAATGGCGGTGATTGTGGGCGATCGCATTTTCATGAATTATACTCCCGTTTTTTGATTTTCTTTGAACCGTAGATGCACGCAAGTTAACGCAGATGTCGGAAAATTAATCTTTGTTACGATCGAGGTTTTGTTGGATTCTAAATTTTCTTATTTTTCTCGAATAACTTGATACATTCTGTCAGCCTTTGTCTGCCATTTACCTGAGTGTCTGAACCATTGAGTCTCTGAAAACTATTTAAATCTATAGATTTAATCTGATAAAGTTTATGTCCTGCGGGGCCGTCCGTGAACTCAATCACGGTGGGATGGATCATAGTGTTTTTATTGACATTACCTCGAAAACAGTAACGATAACTTGTATTTCTTTGGTAGCCAAATCCTGTGACAGTCTTCTTGGATTTCCTTAAGAATATGTACTCTTTACCGGGCTGATTTGTTTTGCTTGTTTGTCCGTAAAAGTAGTCGCCATTGGGGATGCTTTGAATGGTCGGTGTGGATTGTGCTAAGATTGGGAGGGAAGCTACACTAAAAATTAGTAAGTTGATTGTGAAGCTTAAGGGCGATCGCATTTTCATCATTGTTTATCTCTGTAAATATTTCTCTAATTCGGCTGTGCGCTGTTTAGTAGCTCGTTCCAAACACTCATTCAGAAAGCCTTGAAACCCGCTACCACCGCGATTTCTATACACTTCAAATTCGCAGCTATTATCTCGCACTTTGATCCAGCCTAACTGAGCTTCCGCAAGTAGGGCTTTCTCTTCCTTGCTCAATTTAGCAGCCAGTTGCTTGTAAACCTCGTTCAGGCGTTTATCCGAGGCTTCGTACCTTAACCTAATACAAGATCTGACTTGTGCATCTCCTTGGGGGCGATCGCAATTAATCTGTTGAGCGATCGCAGAGTGCTCAGATTGTGCGAAAACTGATGTTGTAGCTAACATTGTCAAAAGCGCGATTGACCAAAAGAGCGATCGGCTTTTCCTTAAATTTCTTTTCATTGCCCTTAAACACCTATTTTACGAATTCTCTTAACACAAGACAGATTTGATATAATAAATTTAAAACTTTTTTTTATATTTGGCGGTTCGCCCTGTCGATGGGATTGCCAAAGTATATTTGATAGCTGCATCTACTGCCGGCATATTTGACCAAGTACCAATTTTGCGATCGATTTCAACTTCTAGAAGCGTCACCAGATTGTCTGTCATGATTACGGAATCAGCTAACAATCGTGTTTGCTGGCCCTCCGGTGTTGCTAGGGAAACAAAAACCCGGCTTGGGTGTCCTGCGCGGGCTAAATTGCTAGTAATCATCGCTGTAATAGTTTGTCCTAAACCAGTGCCCAGATTGTCCGCTTGAACTATCAAAACTGGACGGCGTTTCGCAGTCCGCAAATCAGCGTTGGGAAACAAAGCCAGCACTACATCACCTCGCCTATAAAGCATCGTAAGCATCCATTTCAGGTCGTTCCCAATCCTCTGCAAACCTGCTCAACCTTACCCGTAAATCTCCTGCTTGTTGCCGATCGATACCGAGAGATTGCAGCTCTACTAATCCTGATTCTGCCAGAAAAGTAACGATAACTTTCCCTTCAGTTAAGTCGCCCGGAGTTTCCAATAACACAACTTTGCCGTCTCGATATATACCCTTTACTGATTTTAACATTTTAGTTTTATGCCTAAGGACTCATTGACATTTTAGCTTCCTTTACCATATCTAGCACTTCAGGAAAATATTTTTTGGGATGGGTGCTTTTCAAAAGCGGCTCCTACCAAGGATAAAGCCACCATTGGTGCTGTTACCGCCCTCAAGATTCTCCTACCCAAAGAAACAGGTTCAAAACCAAACTCGATCGCCCTTTCCACTTCTCCATCAGTCCAGCCGCCCTCCGGGCCAACCGCAATCGCGATCGATTCCGGCTCTTCCTCCCCCGTTAAGAAGGGGGGCTGGGGGGGTTCTAAACCAGCTATTACAGTCGATAATTCATCCGGTTCTTTCTCCCCCCTTAGCAAGGGGATCTGGGGGGATTCTAAACCAGCCAAACAATCCCACAAATGCCGATTATCCCCGCGAGCAACACAAATATATCGATATTTTTGACAGCAATCTTTGACAGCAAAATCAAAGGGAATAGGCTCTACAACCGTCGGCACAATTTGACGTTCCGACTGTTCCGCGGCCTCGGCAGCAATTCTTCTCCAGCGATCGACTTTTTGCGTACTTGGTTTGAGCAAAGTGCGATCGCTCGTCACGGGTACAATACTTGCCACTCCCAACTCCGCGGCCTGTCGGACAACCTCATCAAAGCCGTTTCCCTTGGGCAAAGCGGCGATCAAAGTTACTGCGACGGGAAGCTCCCTGTTAACCGCAATCTCCTCTGTTATCGAGGCAAATAACCCGGTTTCCTGCACTTCTAGAATTGCTGACCACCAATGTCCGCAGCCGTCCATTGCTATAAATCGATCGCCCGCTTGCAACCGCAACACGCGATTTAAATAATGCTGTTGTTCTTTTGTTAAGTCGATTTTGTTAGCACTAATTTGGGCTGCGGTAACTGCTAATCTTTGTAATTGAGCCATGAGATTTTGGATTGCTCGCTTTGTATTAGATTTTTTTATTTAACCGCAGAGGCCGCAGAGAACACAGAGGAAGAGAGGAAGAGAAGAGATATAGGACTTCTCAGAAAGATGAGGTATTACTGTAATTGGAGTTTTTGATGCGATCTCGCTTACTATATAATCACCATAAGAGGGCTGAAGCCCAACAACATACCTCACCTATCTGAGAAGGGCTATAGACTATTTACCCGACTTATTTCTTAGTCGGCGGAGGCCGACATTGTTTGTATAGAAGCGATTTCAATCGCCGTTTTTATGTAAAAGACCAACCAATTCAGAAACAATAAAGGCAAAGCATTTACAACCGGAATTACTTGACAAATTCAAGGTTTTTTCTGCAAATGCTCTGCCCTTATGTTACTTTGGTCTGAACTTTATCTGATGCGATCGAAAATTGACAATCGAAAATCGGCTTATCCTTCCTCCTTAATCTTCTTCAAATAAGTGGAAATTGCCTCTGTAGCTAGCTGCGTGATAGGCTTGCCCTGACGGGCTGCTTCTTCCTTGAGCTCGTTGTAGATTTCATCGCGGACGCTGATGCGACGGCGGACTTTACCACCGCCAGCAGTGGCTGTCTCGTTTTCATCGCCGTTACTAGACGTAACATCTAAATCATTAATCTCAGTTGTCATCGAGTCAGCAGATTGGTGATTGGTTACAAATTGACGGATAGATTCTAACCCAACGCGATCGCAAAAATCGCCAAAACTCTCGCTTTGTTGCCGTTTTTGCTTGAAATAAACAAAAATTGGCTCGAAAAAAGCTTCAAAATCATTGACGTGCAGCTTTTCCTCAATGGGTTTTGCCAGCCGGGTTTGTGAGGGAGAACCGCCCAGCCAAATCTGGTAAGATTCCGGGAAACTCCCAACAAATCCCAATTCTGCCATATAAGGGCGAGCGCATCCATTGGGGCAGCCAGTCATCCGCACTACAAAATGCTCGTCTGGTAAGCCAACTTTGGTCAAAATCGCCCGAATCCGCTCTAAAATGCCGGGAATCGCGCGCTCGGACTCGGTAATCGCTAGCCCGCACGTGGGAAATGCCGGACAAGCCATAGAATAACGTACTAAGGGGTCGATCGCAGTTTCCGCTTGAATGCCGCGGCGATCGAGTATTCCCTGAATTTCTGATTTGATATCCGGCGAAATATCGTAAATCGTCACGTTTTGGTGCGGTGTCACCAGCAGAGGCAAATTGTACTTCTGCACGATTTCCCGCAAAGCCGTTTTTAGCTGAAACGAGCCTTCATCCTTAATCCGGCCGTTTTCTACGGAAATGCCGACAAACAGTTTGCCGTCGCCTTGTTCGTGCCAGCCCAAGAAATCAAAATACTTCCACTCAGGCAGAGGTTTAAACGCTTCTAGCGGTTTGCCAAAATATTCGGCTACTTTTTCGCTGAACCACTTGACGCCTTTGTCGTTAATCAGGTACTTGAGTCGGGCGTGTCGTCTGTCTGTGCGATCGCCAAAATCTCTTTGGGTTGCTACAATTGCCTTGACCAAATTGTAAACATCATCCTTGGCAACATAGCAAATCTCGTCCGCAACGCGAGCAAAAGTTTCTTCTTTGTTGTGAGTGCGCCCCAAACCGCCGCCGGCAAACACGTCAAAACCTTGCAACTCGCCAGCTTCATTGGTAATTACCACCAAGCTCAAATCCTGAGAGTACAAGTCTATTGAATTGTCTCCCGGTACAGTAACAGAACACTTGAACTTGCGCGGCATATAATGCTCGCCGTAAATCGGCTCTTCCTTGTCGTCGCTAAAGATTGTGCCGTTCGCGTTTTGCTGTCTGGCGGCCTTAACTGCGGGGTCTTCCTCAGCGGAAATAGCCTTTTCGCCATCGAGCCAAATTTCGTAATAAGCACCGGTTTGCGGTGTCAGCAAATCGGCGACATTGTTGGCGTATTGCAAAGCATACTGGTATTCTGGGCGATTTTTGTAAGGTGCTGGCGGTGCCATGACGTTGCGGTTCAAGTCGCCGCAAGCTCCCAAGGTTGACCCCATATTTTTAATAATTGAGGAAAACACTGCTTTAAGATTTTTTTTCAGCACGCCGTGAATTTGGAAACCTTGGCGGGTTGTGACGCGCAGCGTGTGGTTGCCGTATTCTTCTGATAGCTTGTCTAACGCCAAGAAGAGCTGGGGTGGAACTAACCCGCCGGGATTGCGGGTGCGGAGCATGAACTGATAGTCTTTTTCTTGTCCTTTAACTCGATTGTCGCGGTTGTCTTGCTGGTACGAGCCGTGAAATTTGAGAATCTGAATCCCGTCTTCGGTGAAGTGGGTTGTTTCTTGTAACAGTTCAGTCGCAACGGGTTCTCGTAAATAGTTGCTGCGTTCTTTCAAACCTTCTGATTTCGAGGGCTTGCGCGCCGTAGGGGTTGAAGTGGTGGATGTGATCATGGGAATGTATAGTGCCAGTTATAATTAGATAAAGGTCGATCGAATATTTCTTGACAATTGGACAGTTGACAAATTTGCACTTGACAAATTTCCTCAGAAATGCTGTGGCGGATCTGTTGACAACCCGGTTAAGAACTAAGTTAATAACGGTAATCCGGTAGGAATTCTGATGTTGTTCTATTTTAACACGTTCGAGCCCGGGCCCCAAAAATTGTAATTAAGAGTTTATACTTTGGCTAGCTTAACTGCTGGAAACTTTAGAAATAATTAACCTCAACCTTTAAAACTATGTCACTGTATGACGAAGACACCTTTGTGGTATTAGAAACAAACCAGCCGGAGCAGTTTTTGACGGCGGTGGAACTATTAGAAAAGCTGAAAGCGGTCTTATCCCAGGAACACGAAGATTTGCCGGCTGATGTGGTAAAATTTCCTTCGGTGGAAGCTCAAGCTAAGTATTTAATTGATACTTATTGTGAATTAGATGTCGGGCCTGGAAAGTTTTTGCAGTGGTATGCAGTGCGTTTAGAAAAATAATTTTGGGAATCGGGCATTGGGCATTGGGCATTGGGCATTGGGCATTGGGCATCAAGAATTGGTTATTACAACCAACAAGTAACAAATAACAAATAACAAGTAACAAGTAACAACAAACAAAAATAACCAACAACTAACTCATGCCCTATGCCCTATGCTCCATGCCCCATGCCCAATTCCCAATTAATCTTCTAACTGTTGAACAGATGATACTTCAACGGCGGTAACATCGATCGTACCGGGCGGAGTCAAACGGCTAAAATGACCTTCCTCTATTTTCAAAGGTTCGCCACAATTAGCACACTGAAACTGAGTTTGATTTAAAGCTGTGAATTCGTACTGACAAACAGGACACTTGTCTTCAATTAAATTGCGTTTCAGCCACCACTGAAGCGCGAAAAATCCTACCACAGGTGTCAGCAGCAACAAACCTACTACAATCAAAAATGATTTAACTACCCAACCCAAACCAATTGACACCAACACGCAGGCGATGCCCAGCAATATCAGCCAATTGCTAATACGGGGTAGGTTTAAAGAGATTTTGGGGGTGCCTTGGTTCACGGTGGTCTCCTTTGGTGTCTTTTCAGGTAGGCATAACTCTATCAGTTGACAGTTGACAGTTGACAGTTGACAGTTACTGTACGGGAATCAAATTGTACTAATAAATTTAGATAGTGTTTGAGCTAATTTTCCTATTATACATTGAGAAACTGCCCTCTACGTCATAAATTAATCTGGGCGATCTATCTGAAAAATCCCAATTAGAGATTGACAAAGGGATTGAAAACTGAACGCTGCGAGGGTTTGTTCCCTCAACCAAGGCCGATCGCACTTTTTATCTTTTCCTTGAAGCATTTCCACACAAGCAACCGCTACTGCTGCCGGATCTCGGTGAGGAACTCGCCATCCCAGTTTACCATCTTGCAGCGGATCGGCAGATCCGTCCGCGTCCCCGGCGAGCACTGGTATTCCGCAAGCTAAAGCTTCCAAATACACTATACCGAAGCCTTCCTGGGAGGGCATTACATAAGCATCGGCTAACTGATAATGTGCTGCTAAATCTGCTGTCGGTACAAAACCCGCAAATATAACTCTTTCGGCAACTCCCAAATCGGTGGCGAGTTTTGCTAATCTAGGGCGATCGTCCCCGCGTCCAATAACCAAGTATTTCACATTGGGAAAACTTTTGGCAATTTCCGGCAAAGCTTGAATTGTGACATCGACGCCTTTGTAACTATCAGTCGATCGCAATCGGGCTACAGTCATCAATATTTTAGCACCAGTCAGATCGTACTTTTCTAATAAATGCAGCGGTTTGGGGCCGATAGTAAATATTTTTTCATCTACAGTACAAGGCACTATTTGGAATTTCTCGGGATTTAAGTTGTTGAGTTCGCAAGTGCGATCGCGCGTGTACCTGCTAATCGTCCAAATGCGATCGGCTTGTCTCATTGCTATTTGATATTTTAGCGGAAGTGTTTCCCAAACTTCCTTGCCGTAAGTTAAAATCGTGTAGGGAATTCCCAACGGCTGGCATAATGTTTGAATCAGCGGTGCAAGTTTGATGTGACCGCAGAAAACCCGTTGAGGTCGTTTTTGCACCAAGCAGGTTAGCAATTTGGTGGCAAACTTAAAACGGCCAAGCCAAGCGGGATCAGTTTTTAGGTAAGAGAATTTGAGATTTTTGGACTCGAAGGGATTGTGACAATCTGGCCCATCTCGCAACAGCAAAATTTCTGCTTGTGGCGGAAGGTTGTTGGCTGCGGTTAGTGACAAATAAGCTTTCAGGATGTCTTGAATGTAGGATTGAATCCCGCCTTCGCTGGAAAATATTTCTAGGAAACAGAATAGGTGATTTGTCGATCGCATTTTTATTTAGATTTGATAGATAAGAAGACACGGCGGTTGAAACCGCGTCTATACAAGCGAAACCCGCCTCCGCGGGTTGAAGATAAAAGACACGGCGGTTGAAACCGCGCCTATACAAGCGAAACCCGCCTCCGCGGGTTGAAGATAAAAGACACAGCGATTGAAATTACGTTATTCTCTTTAGTCCGCGGAGGCGGACATCGTTTGTCTAGGCGCGGTTTCAACCGTACGTCCTATCTTAACTTTCATCTGGGCCCTAACTTTCATGTCGCCCAAAAAACAAAAAGCCCCTAAACATCGCTGGTTAGGGGAGAAAATTATCAGGGTGCATCTACTAATGTGGTTAGTATAGCATCCTTTTGTGGGGTGTCACCCATCATGGGTGACACCAACGCAGTTTTTTCGATGAGAATAAATTATATTTGAGGTGCTAAATGATTGCCAAAGCTTGTATGTCCGATCGCATTGTCGCTGTTAACCTAAGATAGGACTGACGCAAAAATCCTCAGAAAGCCTGTAGATTCGTAGATCTATGCTCGCGAAAGCCGATATTTTTCCAGAAATCGGGTTGGCGATCGGCAAGTCCTATATTATTTAAAATAAATCCGTGCTAGACCTCAAATTAATCCGAGAAAATCCGCAAGCCGTACAAGAGGGCCTCAACACTCGCGGAGGCAATCACGAAATCGAGCCAATTCTGCAACTAGACAAACAGCAGCGGGAGTTGGAAGGTAAGCGATCGCAACTGCAAGCCCGCAGCAACGAAATAGCCAAACTCATCGGGCAAAAAAGAAAATCGGGTTTACCCCTCGAATCTCCCGAAATTCAGACTCTGCAAGCCGAAGGTAACGAAGTCGGCACGCAGTCGAACGAATTGCAAGCACAGGAAAAAGACTTAAAAGCTCAAATAGAAGCTCTATTGTTACCATTGCCGAACTTGCCCGGTAAGTCAACTCCGTTAGGCAAAAATGAAGATGAAAACATCGAAATCCGGCGCTGGGGAGACGAATACATTCCCCAAAATCCCGAGATTTTGCCCCACTGGGAAATCGGCGAAAAATTAGGAATTATCAACTTTGAACGGGCAGTAAAAATCGCTAGTCCCCGCTTTGTCACGTTAGTTGGCGCAGGTGCAGCCCTGGAAAGAGCGATTATTCAATTCATGCTCGATCGCCATACCAAAGCTGGTTATATAGAAGTAATTCCCCCACTTTTAGTTAATACCGAATCCCTCACTGCTACAGGTCAATTGCCGAAATTTGCTGAAGAAAGTTTTAAGTGCGATCAAGACGATTTATGGTTAATTCCTACTTCTGAAGTTCCGGTGGTGAATTTGTACCGAGGTGAAATCTTGACAGCAGAACAGTTGCCAGTTTATCACTGTTCTTTCACTCCTTGTTTTCGCCGGGAAGCGGGAAGTTACGGCAAAGATACGCGGGGATTGATTCGGTTGCACCAATTTAATAAGGTGGAATTGGTAAAACTGGTGCATCCGAGTACCTCTGAGGCTGAGCACGAAAAGCTCGTGCAGGATGCTGAGGGTGTTTTGCAGGCGCTGAAATTGCCTTATCGGGCGATCGAGCTTTGTACCGGCGACTTAGGTTTCGCGGCGGCAAAAACCTACGATTTAGAGGTGTGGCTGCCTTCTGCGGGCAAATACCGCGAGATTTCGAGTTGTTCCAATGTCGCAGATTTTCAGGCGCGGCGGGCAAATATTCGGTTTAAAGAAGCGGGGAAAAAAGGTACTCAATTCGTGCACGCGCTTAACGGTTCCGGTTTAGCTGTGGGGCGGACAATGGCGGCTATTTTGGAGAATTACCAGCAGCCGGATGGGACGGTAAAAGTGCCGGAAGTTCTCCAATCTTATCTCGGTCGCGAGGTTTTGTAAACTACGAAGACACGGCGGTTGAAACCGCGTCTATACAGACAAAACCCGCCTCCGCGGGTTGAAGACAAAGGCGGTTGCGAGGTATTGTAAACTACGAAGACACGGCGGTTGAAACCGCGTCTATACAGACAAAACCCGCCTCCGCGGGTTGAAGGCAAAGGCGGTTGAAATTAGGCGATCTTCTTGAGTCCGCGGAGGCGGACATTGTTTGTGTAGGCGCGGTTTCAACCGCCGACTCAAACGGGGTTTCTGACTTACAAATTTTTTAGTGCTTCCTTGATATCCAGCGCCAAAAATCTATCCAACGCTAAATACATCCAATAAAGAGATAACTGAGCATCACTGTTAGTCTTTTGAAACCCCAAAGCATAGGACATTTTTTCATAGCTGGGGTGAATAATTAACGTGTACAAGTCGCAAAGATTGGGAAAATCTGTTTGGATTTCTACTAAAATTTTTTGTACATCCTCAATCAAAGTAATTCGGTATTCTTCTAAATATTTCGGATCGATTACCCAACAGCGGACAAACACTGACTGGCAATTCCGATCTCCTGGTAGCGCCATCTTGAAAGGATCGATATCAGAAACAGAACTTAAATGCAGGCTTTTGCTGGGAGCACTAAAAAAATTAACATCCGATTCGCTAGCGGTGGGATAAAGTAAATAAAATCCGACTGGATTGAGATTGTCACAGCGACGCAAAACTCGCATTCCTTTTGAATATTGAGCAGCCGAAAGCCGAATAACTTTAGCAATCTTTTGGGGAACTGCGTTGGTGCTGCGGTTCATCCAGTTATAATAGCTTGCTAGTAAATTAGCGACGGGGATGGCATCGCATCGAGGGTTAAAATCATCTAATTTGAGTTTGACTGAATTTTCGGGCTTCGGCGGATCTAAAATTTCTGGGATGGGTTGAATTTTAATTGCTGTAGCGTTTCCGTCAAAGTGTTTTTCGATCAATCCGAGTGCTTCTAGTTTATCTAACATCATGCCGGCGGCGCGATCGCTCCCGCGATCGGAATCCGAGTAAAATAGTTCTGCTGCTTCCCGGTGAGTGCACTGCACTTCTGTGGCTGGTAATTCCAGTTTAGTCAGCGGCGGTTTGACGCGGGGCTGGCTTTCCTGAAGCTGTTTCACTGATAAGTAAATCCAAAGCCTGACAAAGCATTCAGCCCTAGTGCGAGTGACGCCTACTCGTTTCATCAACAGGGAAACAGCGGCGCGGCGCTGAGATTGAGAATACCAACTATCTAGTTTTGCAATATCCATTTCAGTCGGGAAGCAGGGAAGGAACTCTAGTTATATTTTGGCTTAATTTTACAAAAAACTTCACCCCGCTTCATGTTACTTGTTGCCGCTGTTGCTGAACTTGTCTGATTTCCCCTGACTCTACAATACAACTGGTTGCTCCTTGCAGGTTCAGTGCTTCACAAAGCACAATCAATTTTAGATATTTTCAGGCTTGATTTAAGTATGTCGTTGAACAGTTGACAGTTGACAGTTGACAGTTGACAGTTTGAGAGCGGCCTCTACCCTTAAGTCCGAGGATTGGAGTAATGAATAGTCTGATTTTAATTTCTCCCGATCGGGCGGGCTTTCAACCAATTCTTTCTGGTTAAATTGATTTACACTCACTTACTTACTTACTTACTTAACAAACAACGAACTCGACTAAATTAGTATTTTGAGAGGTTTAGGGTATGCACAGCGCTTATATCAATCGGATTGGGAAATTTTTGCCGGGAGAAGCGATTAATAATGATGAGATGGAGGAGTATCTAGGCAAAATTGCCGATCGCCCTTCGAGAGTCAGACAGCGCATTCTCAACAGTAACGGGATTAAACAGCGTTATTATGCGATCGACAAACAGCAGCAAACACTCTATTCTAACAGCCAAATGGCAGCGTTTGCTGTCCGGGATGCGATCGCCCAGGCAAATTTGGAACCAGGGGCGATCGACTTACTCGCCTGCGCTACCACTTTACCAGACTTATTAGTACCAGGATTTGCCAGCACAGTACACGGGGAACTTTCCGAATTATCTCCCCTAGAAATAGTTTCAACTCAAGGAGTTTGCTGTGCGGGAGTTACCGCCTTAAATTACGCCACATCTCAACTCGAACTCGGCAAAAAACAAACAGCAATCGCCGTAGCCTCGGAATTTCCCTCGCGCCTGTTCAAAAACAGCAAATTTGAAGTAGAAACATCAGTCCAAGCCGGAAAACCCCTACCTTTCGATACAGAATTTCTGCGTTGGATGCTATCCGACGGCGCCGGAGCATTTTTGCTCCAAAACCATCCGAATGCCTCAGGAATTAGCTTAAAAATAGAATGGATTGAATTGATTTCTCACGCCAACGCTTATCCAGTTTGTATGTATTCAGGATTAGCAAACGAAACATCAACCAAAAGCTGGTTAGATTATTCATCCTACCTCGATGCAGCCACAGCCGGAGCCTTTGACTTGCGGCAAAATATTCGCTTGCTAGACAATGTAATGAAATTAGGCGTTGAAGGTTGGCTGGGCTTGATTAAATCAGGGAGAGTTTGTCCGCAGGAAATTGACTGGCTGCTGTGCCACTATTCCTCTCACTTTTTCCGGGGACAAATTGTCGAACTTTTGGAACAAGCAGGCTGCATGATTCCCGAAGAAAAATGGTTTACTAACTTGTACTCGCGGGGAAATACAGGCTGTGCAGCGATTTATTTAATGTTAGAGGAATTGTTCAACTCTGGCAAGTTGCAGTCTGGACAAAAAATCTTTTGTTTTGTTCCGGAAAGCGGTCGCTTTACAACGGCATACATGATGTTAACTGTTGTGGAAAACACTAATAAATCTATGACTTCTCAAAGTTTTCAATCCCTTGATGTTCCCGAAGCTTCGCCTCTCGAAAGTGTTAAACCGGAAATGTTTTACTCTCCGCAAGCTTATTTGTTGCGGGAGTTAGCCTGGATTTGGCTGAGATTCGATCGCGAAATTCGTTCCGTTCCCATTGTCCGCAAATTGTACCGGGGAGAGTTTACAATAGAAGACTATCAAGCTTTGCTGTGCAATCTCCGCCCGCAAGTTGTCGAGGGAGCGCGCTGGATTGCTCGGGCTGCTTCTAACATGACTGACTTTCGTTTGCGATCGACTTTTATAGGACACGCCCAAGACGAACACCGCGACTATCAAATGCTCGAACGGAATTATGTTTCTGTCGGAGGCGAGTTGTCAAAAATTGTGGAATATGATAAGAATATTGGCAGCGAAGCACTGTCAGCTTTTATCTTCCACCAAGCATCGCGGGAAAATCCGGTTGATTTAATTGGCAGTATGTTTATCATCGAAGGATTGGGAAATCGGTTGGCGGGAAAGTGGGCAAAAGAAATCAAAGAAACTCTCGGTTTGCAAGACGAACAAGTATCATTTTTAGCTTATCACGGAGCTAATGACGAGTCGCATCTAGCGAAATTAGAAAATTTGATTAATGCCGAATGGATGACGGATGATATCGCCCGCCGCATTGTCAAAACCGCCCGCGTTACTGCTCGTTTATATTTGCTGCAATTGGAGGAAATCCGCTAATGCAAAAGCTGCAAAAACAAGATATCGAAAGTCTCCCCGATGAGCGGCAAATCCCCTATGCGACGAAACCGTACAACCGCCGAGATCCGAATGTTTGGGATGTCCTGTTTTGCGATCGGTCAATTCCCGTCGATTTAGTTGCAAAAGCATATATGATGCGGGATTTGCAAAACTGGACTCGCAATTATTTGCTCATCCCGATCAAAATAATTGCTAACTTGTTGCTAGCGGTAATTATGATAGCAAAGCGCCTGTTGCCCTTTCAATTTCGCGCTTACACTTTAATGCACAAATCGGCTGCATTTTTCCTAAATAACTTTGTCTCGCCCGAAGCTTGTTATTTAATTGTGCGGCACATCAGCATCGGCTCCAACATTATCAACTTCTTAATTGATAACGGCCCGGACACCCAGATTGAAAAGTCAAAACTTTATCCGCGTACAGTTAGCGATTTAGCAGAAAATGCCTTTCTCGAACACGACTTAATTTTGTATAACTTTGTCTGGGACTACAACCAAGCAATACTGACAAATCCCAACTGGTTGCAGCTTGTCAAAAAACGCGGAATTAATTATGATAGCATTCAACCTGTGGAAGTTGCCATAGATTTTCAGAAACGCAGGTGGCTGAGGATTTTGGATTTAGAATCTGCGATCGAATTGTTTAAAGTATTTTATTCTCTCTGTTTGACTAGCGACGAATTTGCGCGAGCAGTAATGTCGCTTCAGTTAGATGAAAACTTCGGAGTGTACGTCAGCGAGATTACCGGAAATCATGACTGGAATCATGTAATTGTCAACCGCCATCCGCTAGCACCAAACAGTCCGTTTAATGCAGCACGAGACTTGTTTTTGCACGGAATAATTTCGGAATATCTCTATCGGTATTTAGAACTACAAAAAGAGATGAGCATTGCTGAAAATTAGGGTGCATCAGCTCTCGAATAAAAACACTCAAATAGGTTCGTAGTGAGGACTTAAGTCCGCATAATTTCAAGAGAACTAAATTCCTCACTACAAAAAATTTTACTAAGGATAATTGAGTGATATGATATGATACCATTTAGAAAAAATGTGGCAACTATAAAATTGTTGGGCGGAGTGAAACGGAGGGTTGTTTAGTTTACCCAATGTGTAAGGTGCGTCGCCCCACCGATTTTTACTCTTTTTTAGAGATTGTGGATGAATCCACACCCTGCATATACTCTTGCATTAATTTGGCAAATTGGTATAATTTGATTTCCTGAATCCTCGAAAACCTCTAAGCTGAGCCACCCAACAAGTTGCCAAACATTCTTGATTTCAAGATAAAATCAATAAAAAATCTCAAGCCAGTGCTAGCTGTGGTTGTTCTGCTAATTTCGACAAATCATGATAGATCACAATCCACTTACCTGTAATCGGATCGCGGTAAGTAATAAATGGATTAGATTTTAAAGGTTTATTGCAAGGTTTAGCTGCCATTTCTACACACTCCAAATAAATCGTATTGAATAATTCTACAACGCCATACTTTTAATGATCGCCTGTTTTGCAGAATATCCGGGTGATTGTTGCCTCAACAACAGGTGATATTTCAGGCATTTTATGGTGACAGATAGCACTATGTAGTGTGATTGAAAAATTCATTTATAGTGAGCGATATCACAAAAAAACTCCGAAAAACAATTCTGCCTCGTGCCTTTTATCGTCTATCTTCAAAAGGCCGACTATTTTCCGCAAAAATCTGATATTATTAAGTAAGGTAAAGACGTTTATCAGAGATCTCCTCACAAACTTATGGCGCTATTTGGATTTGGCAAAAAGTCGAGTCTGCCGTCTCCCCAAGACGCATTGCCGGGACGGGCAGAGTTGATGCCGATACCGGCAACTCACTTTGTTAATGGCAATCCCCTCAAGCCTCCGTTTCCAAACGGCATGGAAACTGCGATGTTTGGCCTGGGCTGTTTTTGGGGCGCGGAACGCAAATTTTGGCAGGAAAAAGGTGTTTTTTCGACTGCGGTTGGCTACGCTGCGGGGATTACTCCGAATCCTACTTACAATGAAGTTTGCAGCGGGATGACGGGACATAATGAAGTTGTTTTGGTTGTGTTCGATCCGAAAGTAATTAGTTACGAAACGCTGCTAAAGGTTTTTTGGGAAAGCCACAATCCGACTCAGGGAATGCGGCAGGGTAATGATTCGGGTACTCAATATCGATCGGGAATTTACACGTATTCAGCCAGCCAAAAGCAGCTAGCTGAAGCTTCGCGGGATGCTTACCAGCAAGCTCTGACGCCCGCTGGTTACGGCAAGATTACTACTGAAATCATTGATGCTCCTGAGTTTTATTACGCGGAAAGCTATCACCAGCAGTATCTTGCTAAAAACCCGAACGGTTATTGCGGTTTGGGCGGTACTAAGGTTTGTTTGCCGGCTATGTCTCAGGCTTGAGAGTTAATTCTGATTGATGGGGATACAACAAGGTTCGTTGGTGTCAATTTAAGATAAGACGTAGTGCAGATTTGCTGTCTGACTATTAAGGCCCGATCCCCCCTAGCCCCCCTTAAGAAGGGGGGGACAGGAAGTTATCAAAGTCCCCCTTATTAAGGGGGATTTAGGGGGATCTTGCCTCAGATAAAAGCGAGATTTCTCAGGCTTCAGACTTGATTTTACACTAATGAACACTGCTGTGTCGCTACAACATAGGGCTATAATTTCGCCACAAACAGCGGAATATGTTAGTAGTTGAAAATAGGTGAGAAATGCTGACGGCTGTTGTAATTATCAATTTAATGATATCTCTGGTCTGTTTTTATATAGCTGCGAGAGTGTGGAAAATTAGACGGACGATCGCACGTTTTGAAGTTCGGATCGCAGCAATCGATCGCTGTAGCAGCAATGTCCTCGCAAAATCGCCGAATTTCTTTGCTAAAAGGCAGCAAGGTGCTCACCAATTACGGCGGGATTATCAACAACTGGAATCTCAACTGCAACAGGTTCGGCAACTTTTGGGATTGTTGGGTTTGGGGCGGATGCTTTGGCCCAAGCGCGATTCCCTACGGGATAGCTTCGCTTCACGACCTTTGAGGTAAGCTATCCTAAAATTGTATGGAGAGAAGTTATAAAAATGTCAACTAAACGTTCAGGATTATTTATTGGCGGTCTGTTGGTGGGTTCGGCGATCGGGGCCGTGACTGGGTTGCTGATGGCACCGCGAACGGGCAAGGAGACGCGGCAGATATTGAAAAAATCGGCCGATGCTTTGCCGGAGTTGGCGGAGGATTTATCGACTAGCGTCCAATTGCAAGCCGATCGACTTTCGGAGACTGCACTGCGAAATTGGGACGAAACTTTGGTTAGACTCAAGGAGGCGATCGCCGCCGGTTTAGAAGCGACTCAGCGGGAACGTCAAACACTGTCGGAAACTGAAGTCGAAGTGACTCCCCCGTCGCGCCCTCCCGTCCGCTAACTCGACCACTTTCAGCCATTATTCATTGCTGTTTGGGACGGGCAAGATGCCCATCCCACAAGAATATTCAGCCTTCGGGACGGGCAAGATGCCCATCCCACAAGAATTTCATGACACATTGACTGTAAAATTAAATCCACAGCAGCCTATGAATTCCCAAACCCCAAATCCGAGATTCAAGTGAGCGATCCCTTATTTTGGCTAGGACTTTCGATTTTGCTAGTGGCGGTTAGCTTAACTGCTGTTTTAGTGACTCTGATACCTGCGGTGCAAGCATTGACGCGGGCGGCGCGCAGCGTGGAAAAGCTCGCTGACACGCTTTCGCGCGAGTTTCCGCCGACTTTGGAGGCGATTCGGTTGACGGGGCTGGAAATTAGCGAGTTGACGGATGATGTCAGCGATGGGGTGCAAAGTGCGGGGGAGGTTGTCAAGCAGGTCGATCGCAGTATTGGTAGCGCCAAAAAGCAAGCCCAAAACGTGCAGGTAACTACTCGCAGCGTGGTGACTGGGATTAAGGCTGCTTGGAAAACTTTAACTCGCAAGCCAGCAATTTCTGGGACAAATCGCCGATCTGATCGACTGTCGCAGAGTCAAAGAAGTGCGATTTCGCTGAGGGATTCGGGTTTGGATGACAGGTATTCTGGGAATTACGCTGCGGGTGCGAGTAATGGGGAATCGCCGCGGTTGAGGAATGGCGAGGGTTCTGGTTTGCCGGCGGATGCTGAAGATTTTGAGCAAGTGCGATCGGGCGATTCTTGATGTTTTGGATAGTAGATCAAAGAAGCCTCGGCGGTTGAAACCGCGCGTATATCAAGGAAGCCTCGGCGGTTGAAACCGCGCGTAGATCAACGAAGCCTCGGCGGTTGAAACCGCGCGTAGATCAACGAAGCCTCGGCGGTTGAAACCGCGCGTAGCGGCGGTTGAAACCGCGGCTATACAAACGATGTCCGCCTCCGCGGACTAAGAGAAGAGAGGGTTGATTTGTGGGATTTGTTTGGGTTGTGCGATCGCACATCTAACCGTTTTTATCTAAGTCTTCTTTTTTTGGAGTTTCTGAAGTTGAAGGGAATGTTAACTGAATATTGATATCCATCGATATTGTACTTTGTTCAAGCCAACCTATATTAACTATTTTTACTAATGCTTCTGTCGGCAAAGAATTATTAACTTTAAATTGTGCTGACGACTGAACTTTAAATCCTCCTTCCTCTAGCCGATCGCAAACATTTCTCCAATTTCCCACTGGTTCGTTCGGTAAATCTGCCAGTTTTTTAACATATTGGTATAAAGTCTTACACAGATAAACCTCTGCACTTTTGGGAGTCTGAAACATTTTTTTAGCTATTTCGGCGGGACTGCAACCGGAAAGTAGTCCTCGGAGATAAAGCTTTTCAGTGTCTGTTAGTCCTCTGCGCGATCGGGGAGAGATTTGCCGTTTAGCTTCTGCGAAAGCTTCGTAAAGCCTTTCTAAGTCCCAGTTTTGGGCTGCTTCGGCAAATAAGTCTTCTTTTTGTGCCATTTTCAGATTTTATGATATTTAGCTAACGCTAGCATAACCAAAATTGCTAATGTTCGTTAGTTGACATTTAAATTTACAAAGTGTAATGTTACAGATATCAACTTCAGTTGAGTTCGTTGATGCGGTGTGACGCCGAGTAGGAATACTCAGATTCAACAATGGGCGCGATCGCTGCAACGAACCTCAAAGCTAATATCTGCGAACGTCAGACGGCGCTGGATAAAGTTTTGTAACAAAAAACCAGTATTTTGCATAAAACTTGGGGACTGAGCCTGATAGATAAATAGAGCTTGAGAAGTACCGCTACTGTTGCGGTTCGTCGGGGCTTAGGGTGCATTAGGGCGATCGTTTCAATTAATCTCAAAACTACTATCTCCGAACGTCAGACGGTGCTAGGTAAAGTTTTATAACAAAAAAGCAGTATTTTGCATAAAACTTGCGGACTCAGGCTGATAGCTATATGGAAGTTCACAAGAACCTAGGGCAGCTAAGAAAAATTAGGGAGGACAACCCTTTTAAACTCAGTTTGTGTCTTACTTTTGGGGCTATTGGTGGTAATAATTCCACAGATGGCTGACTGAGACAGGCTCTAGATGATCTGAAAAATCTATTAAACTTTAACCAAAATTCATGCAACTCAAACTTAAGTTAGAACAAACTGGTCAAAGTTGGACGCTGAAGCCAAACGGGAGAGAGTACGTTATTGGCAGTGGCTCAGACTGCGACATTCCTCTACCCAACGTTAATGTTGTGGACACCCGCCATCTGAAATTCAGTTTTAACCAATATACGAATACTTGGCACGTCTGCGACTTAGGTAGTAAAAATGGCACTTTCATTGACAGTCAGCCGATAACTGATTATTCCATCAAAGCTGAAACGCGAATTGCGATCGCTGGTGGAGTTTTATTGGTCGCAACACCTATAGATAACAGCGTGAATGTAACTCAACAACAGACATCACAACCAACTGTTAATCAGAGTAAACCAGTGTCAGCACAGACAATTCCAAGTCCGTCAATCTACTCTCCATCCATACCAATATCGCATCCTGCTACCGTACCGCCACAAAGTTCACAAAGAATTTCACAAGAGCCAGATCGAAAGTTAATTCGAGCCTATTTTGAATGCTTAAGAAAACGCAATAATGCGGCAGTAGTCCTGGAAAGCATTATCAAAAAAGTGGTAGACGACTTTATAGCATCTATCAAGGAAAAGCGATTGCCTCTAGATGGAATTTTGGTCTATGTTTTCATGATGTTAATAATTATTACACTTTTCATTAATACTTGGTACACATTTATGCTAAGTATTATTGCAGTCATTTTATATAATTTCAAAACTCTGCGTCCCCCAGTATCAGACGAGCAAATTCAGAAATGGCTAGAATACGATCTGCAACAACTGATTGATATTGGTCAGCAGGAATTGAGAATTGTGGAAGGAAATGGGGAAGATATCGGAAATATAATTGACGGCAAACCGATACCGCTGTTCAGTGGAGTTAGTCAGAAACTAAGCGATTCTAATTTTATTAATTGGAAAGAACTAATAGATACTGTAGGCATAAGTGATTATTTTTGCGAACCCGGAATTGACAAAAATAATAAATATAGCATTTATGACTTTATTGCGATATTTCCGTGTAAAAACTTCATAGCATATTACAGATGTAAGTGGAATTTTATCAGAGGAACCTCATTAAGAGATGAAACTTGTGAGTACCTTTATGATAGTATTGTCTCTGTAAAAACGATCGAAATTTCTTCATCCAATGTTTCACATTTACCAAAAGTTAGTAAAGAGATATATGGAGAAGCAATTCTGATTACGACTACAGATAGCAAGGAAGTTATATTCCCTATAATTGATATTCGCATGATTTCGGAATCAAGTTCAAGATCTTATAATTCAACTGCCAGAGATGCAGCTCACAACATTCGCCAGCAGGTGAGACAAAGAAAACCTGGTTTTATCAGAACAGAATCAATGAGCGAACGACGCCAGAGTCTTTTTGATTAAATAAACTAACTTGGAGAATTACTAAAGATGTCTAATACTTTCAACCATGGCTATGCACTACTTATTGGTGTTGGTGAATGTGCTAACTATAAAAACTGGTCGCTTCCCGTTACTGTCAAAGACATTAATGCACTTAAATTTATCCTCACAGATCCCAATTTCTGCTCCTACCCAGACAATCAGCAACACATCCGTTTACTTCACAATACTAAAGCTACACGCGATCAAATTTTGGACGGTTTAGTCTGGTTGCAAGAACAAGCTGCGAAAGACTCAGAAGCCACTATTTTTGTGTATTTTTCCGGTCACGGCTTACTTCACGATACTGGTAAATACTATCTAATAACGCACGATGTCGAGCCTTTCGACATCCCAAATACTACGCTTTCGGCTGAAGATTTTAATAGTGCATTACGCCAAATTCAAGCTAAGCGACTGTTCGTTGTAATTGACAGTTGCCACGCACGGGGGATGGCAAGTGCTAAAAGTGAAGAAGCTGCAATGAAACTGCCATCTGGTTTTGTACAAACTGCACTGCCTAAAGAGATAACTGCCAACCTCAGTCAAGGTAAAGGACGAGCGGTTTTTACATCCTGCGATGGAGGGGAACAATCTTACATTCGTACCGATAATAAGATGAGTATCTACACTTACCATCTTATTGAAGCGCTGCAAGGTGCAGGGAATCAGCCTCATGATACCAATGTGTGTCTTTCTAATATTATGAATTATTTAGCGAAAGCTGTGCCGGAAAGCGCCCAGATTCAATGCAACGCTAAACAAACGCCTAATTTCGACATTTCTAGCGAGGACTTTACTGTTGCTGTTGCTATGTTACAAGGTGGCAAAGGTTTGCCGGTAGATGGATGGGAATCTGTGAAGGAAAAAACGGCTGAGAAGATGAATCAAATTATTCAAGCATCAGGCGATCGCAGTATAGCATCTGGTCGCGATGTTGTGGGCAATCAGGGAACGAACACAGGAAATATAGCTCTTGGAGGTGATATTCAAAACAATCATGGCGAAACTATTTATAATACTCAAGGTGGAAAAATGAACGTTGAAAATCGCAATGGGGACACTTACAACCAGCAGGATTCTACTAATTACAACAATCAAGGGGCAAACTTTCACAGTGAAGTCCAATTTGGCGATCGCATTTATCAGACCCCTGAAAAACCAAAAGCAGGTTTTGACAACCTTGTTAAAGGAATTTTTAACAAGTATCGATATTTAGAAAACCTGGAGCCTTATGACGCTGATGATGTCTGGAAAATGTTGCGATCAGCTTCTCCAGAAGAATTTGGCGCTTTTGAATTAAAAGTGTTTAAGTTAGTCGTCAGTTACTGCTGTTATTATTGCAAACGCCGTCTTACACAATCAACAGAATATAAGCATTTTGGAGAAATTGACTATTATCAAAGAGCGAATGAATTATCGCGAGAAGGAAATTTAAGATGGAGCAGTCATCGGTTAAGTTCTATCATTAAAGCCACACAAATGGCTGAAATTATCAAAAGTATAGAGTTAAATAATTAGGAAGTATCTAAAGGAATAGTGGTTTATGCAAAATCAGAGCCAAGGAATACCTTATCGCATTGTGTTAAGCAATCGCCAGGGGCGAGGCTTTTCTGAGCCAGAAGTGACAGAATTTTTGCGACAAGTGCTGCCACAATTGGCACAGTTGCACGATCAGGGATTGGTACACGGCGCTATTTCTCTGGATACTTTCGTACAAGAGAAAGTGAGTTTAAAAGCGGTTTTAGTTCAGGCTAGTAGTTTTGTCATTTCTAGTTATGTGGCACCGGAGCAATTGCAGACAGGGCAAGTGAGTTTTGCCGGAGATATTTATGCTTTAGGAGTAACAATAATTGTGCTATTGACAGGGAAAAGTCCTGAAGTTTTGCGAAATTATGACGGGACTTGGAATTGGGAAGATCGCTGCACTATCAGCGACCAACTAGCAGCAGTTATTAACCGCATGATTGTAGATAAGTCGCCAAACAGCTTTGTTTTAGCTAATGAGGTGTTATCTGCCTTGAACTTTTCTCCAGCTCAAAATGGCTATGCCGATACTGTACAAGTGCTGCCGGCAATTGACCAAAATCCAGCGGAGTTTTATGTGCCTGCAACTGCTATTGCATTTGATACTAATGAGTCGCAAAAACCACAACCAAAACTATTAGTTTGGCAGTGGATAGCGATTGGTGTGGGAGCAACATTGCTCGCAGGTGTGGCTGGGTTTGGAATTGCCAAAAAATTGAATTATCAATCTGAAGTATCAACCACTTCGGCGGTCATACCTCAATCTCAATCATCGCCCTTTGAATCATCTCCCGAATCGCGATCGCCTGCATTTCCGACTTCAGTCAACACCGAACGAGTTAGCTTTGCGGTTGGCAGCACTGGAAGCACACTTACGGGTAACATTTCGCCTGCTCAGATTAAGCGTTACTTAGTCAACAGCGGAGAAGGGCAACAGTTTAGTGTCCGAATTTTGCAAGGAAATGTGAATGTTGCTGTCATCGATCCATCGGGAATGACGCTGGGAACGGCAACAAATAGTTCAACTTTTTGGCAAGGGCGACTGCCCCGCACGGGAGACTATATAGCAGAAATTACTTCCCAAAACAACTCAAATTATACCATTATCATTGAGATTTTAGCAGCCGTAACACCTCCAGCAAATTCTGATTCCACTGCATCTCGTCCAGTTAATTCATTTGATAGCGTCAGATTTCCCCAGAGTACGTGTGGCGATTCTCCGCCAACCTCTGCTAACGCTTATCCTCTTAATTTTTATCCGGTTTTTGTACCCTATAGTGAGGCGAATTTACAAACAGTTAAATCGCTATTTTGCGGTGACGCTTATCCAACTGTGAGAAAAACTTTAGGAATAGAAGCAATCCAAGTCGCATCTTTTACCAGCTTGGAAAGAGCAGAATCATTCAAACAATTTATGAACAACAAGGTGCGAGGTGCAGAGGTCGGAGAACCACGAAGAGTAGAATCAAGAGAATGATAAATAATTTGAGAATGCGATCGCCCTTTTCCCCAAAATAACCAAAAGGGCGATCGCCTTTCCCATGTCGAATCTCAAAGGTCGATCGCCCTTATTGTCCGAAAGTGCGATCGGCATCTTTAAGTTAAGATATAAACTGAGAAATCACCCTCATAGCAATACGACAGGAATGTGCGATCGGAAATTCTCAAAATCTTTATCAGTAGTCAAAATGCTGTAGCCGCGACGATGAGCAACAGCACATAGCAGAAAATCAGTATTTGAACCCTGAACACCATTACTGCGACAGGTATTGAAAAACTCTGCCGCTAACTCATAATCTTCAGTTGTTAGCTCTAAATCAGGAAAAGCACGAAGATACTCTTGCAATCGAGCAAACTGTTCCTTGTAGCGTACCCCAGAAAGCACCTCCTGACGAATAGCCCCCAGTAAAACAACTCGTCCGTCTGCAATCAAATCGCGCAGCACATTAACGATCGCGATCGCATCGTTTGTTGTGTTGCGTCGCAATGCCAGCGACCAAACCGAACTATCAACAAGAACATTCATGTTGTTTGTCGCTGTTCCTTGTAGTTATAATTTTCATCGTATTCAATAGTACCAAACAATTCTAATATTTTTAATTGTTTGCGACGTTGGATGTACTCGCGTAAAGCCGCTTCGATCAATGTAGTAGGTGTTGGATGGTTACTCAAATCAAGGGCTTCTTGAAGAAGAGTTTTGTCAATTTCGAGCGTAGTTACCATGTATTTTCCTCGTGCAAGTAGGGTATGACGCAATTGCCACCGAACAATGCTGTAATGTTAGTGTAGCACTCAAACTCCATCAATAGTGCGATCGCCCTTTTCTCCCAAATAACCAAAAGGGCGATCGCTCCTTTCCATCCAGCTATCCCAAAGGGCGATCGCCCTTATTGTCCGAAAGTGCGATCGGCCTTATCGAACTTCTATTCCCCTCACATTCCTAAGCAACTGCAAGTTCATATTGCAGAACTAAAATTTCATCTGCCTTCAAAATAGCCATAGCATATTCAATTCCTTGACTATCAGCAAACTCCACTAAATACTGACATTCTCTTCCCGTATCATACACTTCGACAATAGTTCCCACAAGTCCTACTGGCAAACTAGAAACAGATTCGTATTCCGGTTCCACTAGAGTTAATCGCGTATTTGAAACCGGCTTGAGAATCGCCACAGAATCCAAAAGTCTAAAGTTTTTTATCATGGTTTAAGAAAGCTGAAATCAAACGAGGGTTAGAATTAGTCAGAGTAATTTCCCAGATTGTCCGAAGCTCAATCCCCGCTGTATCGGGTACAGTCCAATCAACTTTAAACTGTTGCCCAAAATCAGTAGTATTTTCTTGGACAACTTCACCTTCAATGGCTGCTTTTTGAATAAGCTCTTGCAAAACTTCTGCATTGTTAGCCGTGATTCCCAAAACCGATGCAAAGACTCTGGCTTTGTGTTTTCCGCGAGAATGCTCTGGATTTAAGCAGTAGCCGACTAGCTTTTGCAGAGAAACTTCAGCCCGATCGCCATTGGGTAGTTTCATTATAACTCCTACTCACCCCCTAATTAGTTTCAATTGGACAATCTCATAGGCGTTCTTTTGAGGAGTCACAATAATTCCAGAATGTTCCCGTCCTTCTGTCATATATTCTAGGTGTAATCGCTCAAAATCCACACGATTGTGAGTCAGCAAACATCGATCGACAGATGCAGCATAAGCCAATTGTTGGTTATCTAATTGACTCAACATTCCCTGTTCGCTTGTTGTCGTCACATCAAAACCCCTAGCCCGCAGCAAAGTCGCTACCAGCCTGGAAACATCTTCATCTGTATGAATAGTTGCAAATAGTTTCACAGTTTTTTCATGGCAGCTTTCACAGCAGGATGAATCAATTCTTCGGGAATTCGATTGCGCTCAATATAAGTATTTATTTCTTCCTGGTTGTCCAAATAAAAACTCAGTGCATCAAAAATTTGAGCTAATTTCAGATGAGGTAAGTGCATCGGGATTTCTTCAGGAGTAATACCCAAACGCCACAATTCCACGATCGCACGAACAGAAGTTCTCGTTCCTGCGATAATTGGTTCCCCTTGCAAGATTCCAGGGTGACGTGCGACATAACGCGAAGCAGATTGTGTAGTCATGGGAGATTAACCGGACACATCGATCTTGATTATAACTTACGCTAAAACGCCATCTGGCTAGTTGTAGTTTAACATAACCTAATTTTCACCTTTCAAATGTTAAGCTTATTTAACTATAAAGCCGGGTTTCGCTGCTACTTTCAGTGAGGGAAAAGACATGAAAATTAGAGAATCAGTTGGTCAAAGTGTCTGGAATCATTCTGAGGGCTGGTGCTGCGAGCCTCTTGACCCCATACCGCCCGGTCATATTGCCCTGGCCGTTGAAGCGATCGATCTTAATCTTGTAGACTGGGATATCGAAGAAATTGGCGAAAAAGCAGGTTTTGATATTCAGTACAGATACACGGGAGTCAATGACCCGAAAGATGAATCTTTAGCTTGCGTAAGTCAGTTTGTTGGCATCTATGAAGACTTCTCACTCGCTCGATCGCGCGATGGAAGCTTTGATTGCAGCAGGCATCCCCAGTCATTTATTCAAAATACTTACTTCCAACGATGATATCGATTTGAAGCCTGTAACGCAATACCTCAAAGCAGTTTCATAATGCCTTGAGTGTAGCGCAATTGTTTCTTTTTCCCAAAGGGCGATCGCCCTTTTTGTCCGAAAGTGCGATCGCTCTATAATTTCAGCATGGCAACAACTGTCAAATTCAACAGAGCGATCGGTATAATTGAAAAATCAACATCAAATATAGTCAATTAATGCCATGATTGCTAATTTACCCCTCAAACTGCCTCACTTACCCAACAGCTTGCCCAGCGAAGGTTCTGTCCACATTGAGTTGGTCAACGGACTCTTAATATTCAGCGCTTCTATTCAAACCCAGGAACGAATTAAAAATTTAACAGCTCAACAACAAGTATCAAATCTAACTTCCGAAGAACAAACAGAATTGGATGGATATCGAGAATTCATTAGCTATCTAAATTTGGTAAATGAAACCATGAAAAATACTTTTCTCTATCCTTTGCGTGGTACAGTCATTCATTATGATGAACCGTTTGAACCTGCGGTTTCGTTGGAAGATTGGGAAGTCTTACAATGATTGTACTAGATACTCATATATGGATTTGGTGGGTTGACGATAACACACGACTGACTCAGAAACATCGGGACTGGATACAACAATATCAATCTCAAGGTTTAGGAGTCAGCATCATTTCTTGTTGGGAGGTTTCTAAATTAGTAGAAATGGGAAGACTTACTTTGTCAGTTACAGTTGATGAGTGGTTAAAACAAGCTTTGGCTTATCCCGGAGTGCAGCTACTCGAACTCACCATTCCCATCATTGTTGAGTCAACTAAACTCACCGGTTTTCACCGCGATCCAGCAGATCAAATCATTGTGGCAACTGCGAGAATTTGCGCGTGTCCGTTACTAACTGCTGATGCAAAAATTCTGGCATATCCTAATGTACAGACTCTTCAGTGACAGGTAAAAAATGCCTTAAGACGAATCTTTAGCTTGCATTAGTCAGTTTGTCGGCATCTATGAGGACTGGTCAAAGTACGATCGCCCTTTCCTAATTTACCGCACGTTTGAGAATTTGACCGATAATTCCGTACCTGTCGCCAACCAATCCATCGAGTTCATGTTCAATATCTTCTAACCAGCCAAGCTTACTCGTCCACTTACCATTCGCTAATTGTCTAGCTGCATGAGTTGGAATACCGATCGAATTAACATATATCGCTATTTTCTGATATCCAATTTCTAATCCATCGCCTTTACAAATTTCATATCCCAGCGTTTGATAAGCCTGAATATACGCTTCTAGAGTCTCCTCTTGCGGCACACCGTCAGGCCAATAAAATTGCTCTTCAGGTATCGGTTGCCACCAACGATCGTCTTCCCCAGCAGCCCATGCAAAGCAGTTATATTCTTGAGATTTCGGACTGGTAACTTGATAATCCGTGCCAGACAAATTCGGCCACTTAAATTCAAATTCTGGTATTCTATACATTCTATTCAATCGCGTAGCCTTGATTTCTACCCCACTCTATCCAAGCTGAAGCCATCTGTTTTATCCTTCCCCTTTGTTCTGGTTTAATCGGATTTTCACCCGTAATTGCACCCAAAGCCGACAACCAGTAAACAGGATTTTTTTTCAATTCTGATAGCAACAGCGGTAGGATTTGAGTTCCCATACTAATAATTTCCTGATAGGCAGGATGCTGAGACATTTGGGCAGTTGAAGACAGTCCAGCAACATCTTCCTCCCAATCCGAGGCTAGTGCATAAAATTTCTCAACTATCTCAGGGGAGATTTCAGCATTTTTGTTGAGAATATTTTGAGCGGTATTTTGTGAAGAAACTTCTTCCTGTGCGAGTAAGTTTTCTATGCCTATTAAAACTAACTCTTCTATCGAGACATTTAAGTTGTTCGCGACTTGTTGTAATTTTAGTAGGCGTTCATCTGAAAGGGCGATCGCGATCGTGTTCATCTGACTTACAAACTAGCATGATGCCTTAAGTATAGCAAGTCAATTACTCACCTTTTATGCGATTTGACTATTGGTTGCTACAGTTTTGAAAAAAGGACGATCGCACTTATTGTCCGAAAGTGCGATCGCCCTTCAATACATTTTACTTCGTTGCACCGTATCCCGAAGCAACAATCATCGACCCAATACCCGAATCGCTGAAAATTTCTTGCAGCAAAGCGTGTTCCAGGCGACCATCAATAATATGAGCAGCCTTAACGCCCTGAGCTAAACTCCGCACGCAACAATTAACCTTCGGAATCATCCCCCCAGAAACAATCCCAGACTCAATTAACTGTCGGGCCTCTTGAATATCTAACTTCACAATCAAACTGTCTGGGTTGTGATAATCCTCCAAAATTCCCGCAGTATCAGTCATCAAAATTAACTTTTCTGCTCCCAAACCAGCCGCAATCTCTCCAGCCACCGTGTCAGCATTAATATTGTAAGATTGACCGTTTTCGTCCGCAGCCACACTCGACACCACCGGAATATATCCGCTGTTGACCAAAGACTCCAAAATCTGGATTTTTACGCCGCTGACTTCGCCCACAAACCCAATCCCCTCCCGGCCATCTGGACGAGCTTGAATCAGATTGCCATCAATGCCGCACAACCCTACTGCCTTGCCACCAGCTTGGTTAATTAACGAAACAATTTCCTTATTCACCTTCCCCACCAAAACCATCTCCACGACTTCCATCGTCGCGGCATCAGTCACCCTCAAACCATCCTTAAATTGCGGCTCAATGCCCAGCTTTTCCAGCCAAATATTAATTTCCGGGCCTCCACCGTGAACCACCACCGGACGCATCCCCACGCAGGATAGCAGCACAATATCTCGGATTACCTTTTCTTTGAGACGGCCATCCTTCATTGCCGCGCCGCCGTATTTGACCACAATCGTGCGGCCGGCAAACTGTTGAATGTAAGGCAGTGCTTCTGAAAGCACCTGAACCCGATTGGTTTCTACGTTCCGCGCAAAATCGCTGTGTTTGAGCATATGAGGACAAATGGCTAAAAACTTAAGTCTAAAGTTTAATGTCTCCAGCTATCATCAACAAACGCAAAAAGAATGAAGAAGTCATTAGTCAGCAGTCACCACACAGATTAATGTCCATGCACCATGCCCGATCGCCCGTTGGCGCAGCCCTCGAAGAGGATCCCGAATTTAAATAGGTTTTCTTAATAATCTAAGTTTAATCTTTCTATTCTAACTTATACAATTCTTGCTAAAGTAAATAAATGTATCGCTACCCAGATTTACTTAACCTTTTATGTTAACTGCTGTCACACCGGACTCCGAAAACCTTCAGTACAAGCTACCATCAGACGCTGACTCGTCCCCCCGGATGACCGTATTTTGCGATTTAGACGGGCCTATTGTCGATGTGTCCGATCGCTATTACACAACCTATCAACAGGGATTGGCCGACACCCAAGCAGCCTACGCGGCCCAGGGAATCAACCTCAAACTCCAAATTCTCAGCAAACAGCAGTTTTGGCAAATGAAACAAAACCGAGTCCCCGATACTGAAATAGCCAAAAGTTCCGGCTTGTCGGGAGAAGAAATTCACATTTTTCTCGGATGCGTGAGTCGGATTGTCAATCAGCCAGACTTGTTGCACTTAGATCGCATCCAGCCAGGAGTACAATGGGCGATCGCACTTCTGCATTCTCGCGGCGTGCGACTGATTTTAGTCACCTTGCGGCCGAGAAATCAAGCCGTTCAACTATTGCAAAATTACGGTTTAGCCAGATTGTTTACCAGCATTCGTGGCACTCAGATGCCGGATGCTGCATATCACAACTATACAGCCTTAAAAACTGAATTGTTGGCTGAAGTTGCAGAAGAATTTGAGTCATCCCTGAACTCGGCTTGGATGATCGGAGATACCGAAGCAGATATCCTCGCCGGACAAGCATTGGGAATACCTACAATTGCCGTTACCTGCGGCATTCGCAGCCGCTATCAACTGCAAAAGCACCAGCCGAATTTCATTCTTAGTGACTTGATTATTGCCGTTCATCACTTATTAGGTTCAGCACCACAAGTGATAGTAGACTGACTACAGTCTTGGACGCATTCCGAATTTTATAAACCGGGTTTTTTACCGAATCAGTGGGCTGATTAGAAGTATTTTCGTAAAAAACCCGGTTTCTCGCTACCCGTGTGTAAGCCCCAATTAAGCTAACTAATAGACCTCTTGCATAAGTCTTCGATCGATCCTTCAACCGCAGATTTCAGACAGATAAACACAGATAAACGCAGATAATTTCAGGGTGTTTTCCGATTTTTGCAAGAGGTCTAATGAAAACTGCCAACTGTTAACTGTCAACTGTCAACTGAGAGAGAGAGAGGGCGGGCACGCTGACGGGTGTAGTTTTTTGGTAAAAGCCTTATCCCATAAGAGTTTGAGATTTTAAGAGGCAAAAGCCCAAAACCTTTGCACTGTCTAGATTTGCTGGGTTTTGCCAGGGGAAAACCTACACCTGTCAGGGGCGGGAACGGGGGCACCGCCCCTACCAACTGTCAACTGTCAACTGTCAACTGTCAACTGTCAACTGTCAACTGTCAACTGTCAACTGACTAAGATTTTTCTAATTTCTTTGTCATTTCCCACAAGCGATTGAGGGGAAAATAAATCACCGGAGCCCAAAGACTGCTGAGAATAGCAGAACACAAAGCCACACGCTGGTGATAACTCCAAATGTCCAGTAAAGCCCGATCGCCCATAGCGAAAAATTGCAGGCCCATCACCGTTTCCGCCACCACCGCCATCCCAAACACAATTAAGGCGATCGGAATCGGATCTCTCTCAACAATATCAGCCGGAATCGACCAGCTTTTCTGCAAAACAACAGTTAAGACACCGACAACAACTAGACTTACAGCATGGGTGGGATGAGGAGCAGTCATCGCATCTTGAAGAAACCCCAAAGCCATACCCATGCTAGCAGCTCCCAAAACTGTACGCTTCCGCTTAATACTCCAAGCTACCAACCAAATTAACAGCCAATTCGGGCTAATTCCCAACAATTCCATTCCCGGCATCCGGGTGGGCAATATCAATATGCACAGCATCACAGAAACAAATGTAACGCCGAAGTTGAGAAATTGGCGCAATCGCGAAGACATCCGAGGTAAACGCTTCATTGCTGCTTTGCTCCCCCTGACGGTGCAGAAGATTCACCCTGCGAAGCCTTGAGTTCGGCTTGCTTATCGTGGGGGTAAACTACCCCCCATTCCAGAGAATTCATCGGTGCAGAAAACTCAACAATAGCTTCCGGGGCCGGAGTTTTATTCAGATCCACCGAAACCACTTTTCCCACCGGCAAACCAGCAGGAAATAACTGGCTGAAAGAAGAAGTTGAAACCACATCCCCAGGCTTGACATTGGGAACATTATCAAAAAACTCCATCACAGCCTGATTTCCGCCTTTACCGTGCATAAAACCCATGTTGCGACTGCGGGTAATTCCCACACCCAATTTACTTGTAGGGTCGCTAGCTAACAGCACCAAGCTAGTATTAGGAGTAACGCTGACAACCCGACCTACTAAACCGCCCGGGCCCATCACAGTAAAATCTGTTTTGATACCATCATTACTGCCGCGCCCCAAAGTTACTTGCTGCCACCAGTGGTCAGCACTGCGGCCGACAATAGGAGCGACAATCCCTTTAGATTTCTTAGCAGACACGTAACCTACAAGCTCTTTTAGCTTCTGATTTTGAGTTTCTAATTCTAATACCTGTGCTTGCAATTCTTGAGTGCGCGCCGAGATGAGCTGCTCTTGTCCAGAGCCGTTGGCGTGAAACGGACGAGTCACCCAATTGTAAACTTCAAATAGTGCAGCACCTTGTGTTTGTCGAACTCCCCAAGCGGCTGTTACAGCTAAACCTAAAAGAGCAATTTGTAGACGCAGATCCCACCACCTGCGGAGTGTGTTTTTTAGCATAATCTCACTAATCTAAAATTGTTATGTCAGGATTTTAGATTTTAGATGGCAGCCCTAGTTCTAAATCCAAAATCCTAAATTTGTTAACTACATATTGCGTGACGACTGCCCGCTGAAAACCCGTTCCAACTGTTTGTTTTCCAAGACCCTACCGGTTCCCAAAACTACGCAGCAGAGAGGATCTGCTGCCACGTGAGTGACAATTCCTGTTTCGTGACTGATCAGAGTATCTAAACCTTTCATCAGCGCCCCACCACCGGCCAGCATAATTCCTCTGTCAATAATATCTGCTGCTAATTCCGGGGGAGTGCGTTCCAAAGTACGCTTGACGGCTTCCACGATTACTGAAAGAGGTTCCGACATACTTTCGCGAATTTCTGGGCCTTTGATCGTAACAGTTCGTGGCAAACCGGAGAGCAAGTGCAACCCACGCACTTCCATCATCACGTCGTCATCCTGTGGAGTTGGATATGCTGAACCAACCTGAATCTTAATTTCTTCAGCAGTACGTTCGCCGATCACCAAATTGTGAACTTTTTTCATGTATTGGACGATCGCCTCATTGAGTTCATCGCCCGCCACCCGGACTGACTCACTGATCACCGTACCTTGCAAACTCAAAACCGCAACTTCCGTCGTACCCCCACCGATATCTATAATCATATTGCCAGTCGCCTCAGCCACAGGCAGTCCAGCCCCGATCGCCGCAGCGATAGGTTCATCAATTAACCGTACTTCTCTAGCACCAGCTTGAGTAGCCGCCTCAATGACAGCCCGCCTCTCGACTCCAGTGACACCGCTGGGGATGCCAATAATGATCCGCGGCGAAACTAAGCTTTTGCCTTCGTGAACCCTGCGGATAAAAGTCTTGAGCATGAGTTCGGCAGTATCGAAGTCGGCGATTACCCCGTCACGCAGCGGGCGCAGTGCTATGACGTTCCCAGGCGTGCGCCCGAGCATTTTTTTAGCATCTTCTCCAACCGCCAGCGGTATTTTTAAGTCTTGATCGATCGCCACTACGGACGGTTCTTGCAGAACAATACCTTTGCCGGATACATAAACGAGCGTGTTAGCAGTACCGAGGTCGATACCCATATCTCTAGATAAGGAAAATCGATTGAGAAGACCCACTGATTTGTACCCCCCCAAAACTAAAATACTAATGTGTGCAATAATGTTGTTACAAAAGTGTAACCGAGGTGGATTCTATTACGTTTTTCATCCTGAGTCTAGTCAGAAATGTACATTGTCGAGCATATGTTGAATTCAGGCTCGCCAATCATCCACAATAAATATGTTCTGGTAAGTGGGTGTAAAATCAGGATGAAGCCCTGATTCGCGCTGTTCCAAGTTAATTTTGGAGGATCTCGCCGTTCAGGGAGATTTTAACTACATCACCAATCGAGCACATTCCCGAAAAAATTTATGAGTCTTAATGTTGTGACTTTGGTCGGCCGCGTCGGTGGCGACCCGGACGTGAAGTATTTTGAGTCTGGTACAGTTAAGTGCAAGTTGACGCTAGCAGTGAGGAGGCGATCGACCAAGACCGACGAACCAGACTGGTTTACCCTCGAAATCTGGGGAAAAACAGCCCAAATTGCTGCTGACTACGTTCGCAAAGGTGCTCAAATAGGGGTAACAGGCTCTTTGAAGTTCGATCGCTGGCAAGATCGGAGCACCGGAGCAAATCGATCGATGCCTGTCATCAGAGTAGACCAGTTAGACTTACTGGGTTCCAAGCGTGACAACGAGTCCGGTATGTCGTCAAACAACAGCGAATTCTAGGGTTTGGGGAATTTGGTAAAATAATATTTGTCAATTGGGTGGGCGCTGGTGACTTCAGAAAAGTTAGAAATAGTTGAAACTGAGTACCAAGCTGGTCGAGTAGCTTTTGAGAGCGGCCGCTACGGTCAAGCTATCCAAAGTTTAGAAACAGCGACAGGTTTGGTCGATCGCACTTCCCGACTAGGTGGCGAGGTGCAGATGTGGCTGGTGACAGCCTACGAAGCCTCTGGCGACACAGAAAGGGCGATCGAGCTTTGCCGCAAACTCACCCGCCATCCCCGCCAAGAAACCCGCCAACAAGCAAAGCGCCTGCTATTCATTCTCGAAGCCCCCAAACTCAGTATCCCTGACGAATGGACAGTAAAAATTCCCGATTTAGCAGCTTTGGATGAGAATAAATCAATCAATTTTCAAGCCAATCCGAACGCTGATATCAAGTACGCCAAACCCAAGCCAGTTGTAGCCGAACCTGTAGATTTGAGTCAAGTTAATACGAAAGATAACAGGTTTATCTGGGTGGCGTTAATTGCGATAGTTTTGATTTTAGGTGGCTTATTTATCAATTATTAATCATTTGATTTGTGAAGGCGAGCTGCGCGACTTCTTTAAGAGGTTGGGGAGCTAACACAAGAACGTTTTACGTTATTCAGATAAGTTAAGCAATGCCTTTTAGCAGTTATAAAAGCATCAGCGCCGTCGCCAAGGAATTCCAGATTAATTACCTGCGGGATAACTTCATTGTCGAAACAGAATTTGCAGTCAGCGACATTTTTCGGAATGAATTAGAACTGATTTTCAATGAGGGAGTATTTGACAACTCGGAAATCGCCATTTGTGAAAATATCATTTATCCTGTTTTGAAAGAAGTTTGGAAAATTTATCGCAGTAATTTCCTCCTCTGGAGTCACCAAACCTTAGTCTACAATGAAAATTTGTCAGGGATTCCAGATTATATATTGGCAAAGCGCTCCAGCCTTGGGACAGTAGTTTTTGATAAGCCCTATTTCATCTTAGTTGAAGCCAAGAAAGAGAGCGCCTTTGATGAAGGATGGGGGCAGTGTTTAGCAGCAACGATCGCTGTGCAGCGACTGAACAATGAACCAGAACAAACTATCTTTGGGATTGTTTCTAATGGGGCAATGTGGCAATTTGGCAAGCTCAAATTAGAAATGTTTACTCAAAATAAAGTTTTCTATACAATTCAGGACTTAGAGCGACTGTTTGCAGCGGTTAACTATGTTTTTCAACAGTGCGAATTACAATTATAGAGGAATGAACTTCGGCTTGACGCGCGGGTATCGAGAAACCTGGTTTTTATCTAATACTTCGCTGTAGCCGACAGATTCGCGAAAAACCCAATTTCTAAGTTTTGACGCGTGGATGTCCAGAAACCAGAATTTTCTGACAATACTTCGCTGTAGCCGGTAGATTCGCGAAAAACCCGGTTTCTAAGTTTTTGCAAGGAACAACTGCTACTTTCGCAATGCTTGGACAGTTGTTAGCAAAGCAGGGATATTTTGACCAAGCTTTCAATTATTTACAGCAATCTTTGGAGATTTTACAGCATTTGCGATCGCCCGACGTGGAGACAGTGAACGAAATTATTGCTAGAGTTCAGCAGATGGCTGGAGATCGATCGTAAGTTTGCGCGCGCGATTTAGAAACCCGGTTTCTCGCGAATATCTCGTGAGGATGCGTAAAATCTCGTAGAAACCCGGTTTCTTCGACTAGGCGTGCGGGATTTAGAAACCCGGTTTCTGGCCACACCCAAAATCGCTAAAATAAAATAAAGACCAAACCAGAAAGGCGATTATTGTGAGCGATTCAACCATAGAGCAGATTTTGAAATTGGCAAGTCAGCGAGCGGATGCCGCTGAAGTATACTATCTGTCCAGTCAAGACACGCCGATCGAATTTGAGAACAATCGCCTCAAATCCCTCCAAACCAAAGCCCTCCGAGGCGTAGCACTCCGGCTGATTTACAATGGCAAAATCGGCTTTGCTAGTTCCACCGATTTAACCCGGATAGACGATTTAGTCGATGCAGCCATTCAAACCGCCGAAATCGGCGACCCCGCAGAATTTGAACTGGCTTCCGACTTCCACCTAAAAGGCCCGGAAACCACCTATACTCCGCCCACAACAGCCGAATTAGTCGAAAATGGCAAAAACCTCATCGAGCAAGTCCACGCCTACAATCCCGATATTATGGTAGATGTCGGCTTTCACGTCCGCCACGGCCGCGTGAAAATTGCCACGACGCGAGACGTGTATGCCGAAAGAAGCAGCCAAATAGTCAGCGGGACGATCGCAGGCAATTTGGTAGTAGGAGAAGACTTTATGCAAGCATACAGTTACGACGTAGCGCGCGATCGGGCGATCGACACCAACAGCATCCTGCAATCACTCCTCGAAAAATACCGCCTCGCCGAACATTCAGCCACCATCGCCAGCGGTTCCTACCCAGTATTATTTACCCCCAGAGCCGCCGCCAGCACCCTCGGAGGCCTCTTTGATACCATCCTTTCAGGTCAAGCAGTAGTTCAAAAAGCCTCTCCCCTAGCCGACAAAATCGGCGAAACCTTATTTGACGAACGCTTCACCTTTTTTGAAGACCCCACTTTGGGCCCATCTGCTTGTCCCTTTGACGACGAAGGAACCCCCACCACCCGCAAAGTCTTAATTGACAAAGGAACTGTCACCGGATTTTATTGGGATCGCAGGTGGGCTGCTCGCGCCGGTGTACGATCGACTGGCAACGGTTTTCGTGGCGGATTGTCTCGCCCGGGCCCAAACTTGACCAACTTCTGCATTTCCCCAGGAAACACCAGCACCCAAGACTTGATTGCTAGCATGGATGAAGGTCTCATAGTAGAACAAGTTTTAGGTGCCGGTCAGTCCAATCAGTTAGCTGGCGAATTTTCTGTCAACTTGGACTTAGGCTATAAAGTAGAAAAAGGCAAAATTGTCGGTCGCGTCAAGAATACAATGGTGGCAGGCAGTATTTTTGAAGCCTTTAAAAATTTGGCAGATTTAAGCAGCGAAGCCGAATGGGTAGGCGGTGGAGCATATTTACCGAGTATGCTATTTCAACAGTTGGGTGTAGCTTCGAGGCAATAAGTTCAGTGCGGTTAATTTCAGGTGACTCCGACACAGCCACAAAAAAAACTGTTTCTGTCACCAATCGACTGCTATAAAATAGGTTTGTAGTGAGGACTTTAGTCCTCTTATCCTAGTTGAGTCAAGAAGGACTGAAGTCCTCACTACAAACCTGGCTTTACAAAAAAACTGTTTCTGTCACCAATCGACTGCTATAAAATAGGTTTGTAGTGAGGACTTTAGTCCTCTTATCTTAGTTGAGTCAAGAAGGACTGAAGTCCTCACTACAAACCTGGCTTTGCTAATTCATGCAAATAGGAAAAAATAGGGAAAAAGGTACCATGAAAGAGCAAAATGTCAAGGATGGAACTGGGAAGAAGAAAAAGCACTTTTTCTTTCTTTTACCTTTGGTTTTTTGCATTTTAAATTTAGTGACTGGATGCGTTCAGTACGATGTCGGAGTCAACTTTGACAGTCAAACTCACGGCGCAATGGTGCAGCACATTAAACTGGGGGAAAGGTTGACAAGCTTCAGCAGCGAAACAGTTGGAGATTGGTTGAAAAGTGTAGAGAAGCGGGCGAGATTGCTCGACGGAAAAACTAAACGGCTTTCTGAGAGAGAAGTTATAGTGACGATTCCATTCAATAATGGAGCCGAATTAGAAGACAAGTTCAACCAATTTTACAATCCGATCGCACAAACTGCCAAATCTCGCGTCGCAAGTCCCCTAGAAACCGATTTGCCCAAGTTTGAATCTCACCTGAGTGTCAAGCAGAATAATTTGTTATTGGTGCTGCGAAATCGGTTAAGTTTGGAATTGGATTTGCGCTCTCTGGCTCTGGTTTCCTCAAACGGCAGTCCTCTGCTGAATCCGGGGGGACTTTTGGAGCTAGACTTTAGCTTGAACACGCCTTGGGGTGCCGAAAATATTGAAACGAATGTCGCCGGTGCGCTGGTTCCCCAAAGCTATCAGCAGGGAAAGCAGTTAGTGTGGAAGCTGAAACCTGGAGAAGTTAACTATTTGGAGGCGACATTCTGGATTCCAAGTCCCGTAGGAATTGGGGCGCTGATTATTGCCTTATTTGTGGCGGCGGGCATTGCTGTAAAATATCAAATATTGCCAGCCCTCTTAATCGGTAAAAAACAGCAAAACATCGGTCAAGCCTAAATATGTTTCTCAGTTGGAGGTCGCAGTTGGATGACTGAACTTTTGGTCATCCAAGGGAGAATCATCAAGATGCGATCGGATTTTTTATCAATTGAGTCGCCGGATACAATGATTAATTGACCAGACTTGATATTATTAAACAAACAGCCAGCATCTACTAAAAAATAGTTAGTTGACAAATAGCAAAGAATTTGCTTGACCCAAATTGAGAATTAGGAACAGAGAAAATGCGATCGCTAAATTTCTTCTTCATCTTTCTGATTTGCTTGGCTCTAGTATTGTTCAGCATCGAAAATACAGAGCCGACCACCGTTCAAATTATTAAAGGCGTCCAAGTTAAAGCCCCGCTGTGCGTAGAACTAATTGTAGCGACAGGATTGGGAGCTGTTTTAGCGTGGCTGTTCAGTTTGTGGTCGAGAATGCAGCGAACCCTCGCCTCTCGCCAAGAAATCCGCCAAGTTCGCGAAAAAGAGCAGCAAATTCAGGAGTTACAACAAGATATCGAACGCTATAAAGCAGAAGTAGAAGCAAAACAACCTTTGTTAGAAAGTGCAGAACTGACAAGTTTAGAAACAGCAGCAGCCGAGGTAAAAGCTGGGTAAATAATGTATCTGGCAATTAAATTGAGTTATTCGGGTGCATCTCACTTTAGAAGAGGGCGAAGCATGACCGCATATAAGTTATTAGTTATAATCTCATATTCACGGAGGTCATGCTTCGCCCCTACAAACATATTTTCAAAACTCAGATGCACCCAGTTTCTATCTGGTTTGTGGCGATGGAAAATCTCAAATCTCATTTCTGTACCCACGGTTGGCTAGAAACTAATACGGTTTGTCTGAGAACAACCCAAGCCTATTGGATTGATTAAAACCCTCAATTTCGGTTGAAAAACCCGATTTATTGGCGGGTGAGTGTATCAGCCCTAAATCTAAAATCTAAAACCTAAAATCTAAAATCGAATGGTTGTTTCCAGAGACCAAGATGGTTTAGAAACGATTTCTGAGGGGATCGCCATTTTAATTGATTTAGCAGAACGGGGAGAAATCGATCCTTGGGACGTTAAAGTCATTGAAGTGTTCGATCGATGTTTGAGCAAGCTGACCAACGCCTCTGATGCCGATCAGAGTTCGGATTTCTCCGATTTGTCCCACTCCGGCCAAGCGTTTTTGTACGCTTCAATGCTGGTTTTGCTCAAAGCAGAAAGTATTGTCCTCTGTGAACCCCCGCCGAATCCCGAATTGGACGAAGCAGCCCTCGAAGACACAGAGCACTCAGGAGGGCGACATTTGCCGCAGCATCTGGAGCGACAACTGCGCCGTCGCGGTGTAGCTCAACTCCCACAAAAACGCCCGGTAACTCTCCCAGAACTAATCGAGCAATTGCAGCTCATGAAAGCAGCAATGGAGCAGACAGTTGCTCCTCGGCGCCGCCCGACTTCAAAAATGCGATCGCAAGCTGCCCAAGCTATCTTTGAGCTAGCTCACCAAGAAAATCTCGTGGAAACTGCTAGCGAGCTCGATCGATTTCTGGCAGAACGGGGCCAGGAAATTGATGAGGGTTGGCTCGACTTGGACAAATTGCTGGAACTCTGGCACCATCACGGTTTTAACTCATCTGTCCACCCCGACCCCCCGCTATCGACTGAGGAAGTTCATTTACCAAATTATGACCGCGTGGGTGTTTTTTGGGCGTTGTTGCTGCTCTCGGCTCAGTCTAAAGTAGAGTTGCTTCAAGAGGAGTTTTACCAAGACCTCAAAATCCGGGCGCTTTGAGCTTGGATCTGCATCAGATAGGCTTATGGGGCCGGTTTACCAGTCCTTGGAACTCTTGACTTCCGGACGAACCTGCCTGTAGAGGACTTTTAGGTACATTCAACCGGACTTGAGATTATTTCTGATTTCTGATTCCTGGTTGGTTAAATCCAGGCAAATTCCGGATAAATGATTGATAGCCTGGTAGGATATCGCCTATAAACAGGTCAGTCGATTTTAGATTTTAGATTTTAGATTTTAGATTTTAGATTTACTCGCAGCGCAGTAAATCTGAGAGCTTGAACTAGCGTCTAAAATTTTGAAATCGATCCGAACGCTCGCGTCGGAAAATTATACCCGTTTTTGGGCGGGGTTATGATGGTGCTGCGATCGATAAAGGTCGCAACCGCTAGCATCTAATTGTTGAGTTGATATCAATTAACAGAGGGTTGAGGAAGTTAATCATGAAAGCGATGATTCTGGCGGCCGGTAAAGGCACTCGCGTCCGTCCCATTACTCACACGACACCAAAACCGATGATTCCCATCCTGCAAAAGCCTGTGATGGAGTTTTTGGTTGAATTGCTCCGCCAGCACGGATTTGACCAGATTATGGTCAATGTTTCCCACTTGGCCGACGTAATTGAAAACTACTTCCGCGACGGTCAAAAGTTTGGGGTACAAATTGGCTATTCTTTTGAAGGGCGAATTGAAGACGGACAAATGATTGGAGAAGCCGTCGGTTCGGCTGGCGGTATGAGGCGAATTCAGGACTTCTCACCGTTTTTTGACGATACTTTTGTGGTGCTGTGCGGCGACGCTTTGATTGACTTGGACTTGACTGCTGCTGTGAAGTGGCACCGAGAAAAAGGGGCGATCGCTACTATTGTAATGAAATCTGTTCCCCGCGATGAGGTTCCCAGTTACGGAGTAGTGGTAACAGACGATTCTGGCAGAATTAAAGATTTCCAAGAAAAACCTTCTGTAGAGGAAGCTCTGAGTACCGACATCAACACTGGTATTTATATTTTTGAACCGGAAATATTCAATTATATTCCCCATGATATGGAATATGATATCGGTTCGCAGTTATTTCCCGCCCTAGTAGCAGCAGGTGCGCCTTTTTACGGAATTAGCATGGACTTTGAGTGGGTAGATATCGGGAAAGTTCCTGATTATTGGCGAGCAATTCAGAGCGTGCTGTTGGGAGAAATTAAAAATGTTTCGATTCCAGGAATTGAAGTGCGCCCCGGCGTTTACGCTGGTTTGAATGTAGCTGTCAACTGGGACAAGGTTGATATTACCGGGCCTGTTTACATTGGTGCGATGACGAAAATTGAAGACGGAGCCAAAATTGTCGGCCCGACAATGATCGGCCCGAATTGTTGGCTTTGCAGCGGGGCGACTGTAGAAAACAGCGTGATCTTTGAGTATTCCCGTTTGGGGCCAGAGGTGCGGTTGGTTGACAAACTGGTGTTCGGGCGCTACTGCGTTGACAAAACCGGGGCGGCGATCGATTTGCAAGCGGCGGCTCTCGATTGGCTGATTACTGATGCCCGTCAAGTGTTACCAAATATACTAGGAGAAGAGCGACGGGCGATCGCAGATATTCTCAGCACTGCTGACTAATTGGTAATTGGGAATTGGGAATTGGTAATTGGTAATTGGTAATTGGTAATTGGGAATTGGTAATTGCTAATTGCTAATTGGTAATTGGTAATTGGTAATTGCTAATTGGTAATTGCTAATTGGTAATTGCTAATTGGTAATTGCTAATTGGTAATTGCTAATTGGTAATTGCTAATTGCTAATTGCTAAAGTTCTTCGTTTGCACTCTACCTAATAAGTCATTAGTCATCAGTTATCAACTAATGACTAATGACCTTGGATGAGGTTCGCGAGCGGAGACAGCACTCCTAATGACTAATGACTAATGCCAACTGCCAACTGCCAACTGCCAACTGCCAAATGCCAACTGATTAGGACTGCAAATAAGTATATTGGGTGAGACTCCGCTCATAATTTTGCAGTAAAAGTTGAGCCTCCGAAAGAGTAATTTTATTTTGCTGCAAAGCTGATTCTGTCTGACGGCGGATGCTTTCAACCAAACTTTCTGCATCGTACTGTACGTAGCTGAGAACTTCTTTCATCGTGTCTCCCTTCACAACGTGTTCGATATGATATCCCGAAGGAGTTAGCTGAATGTGAACCGTATTTGCATCGCCGAATAAGTTGTGAAGGTTGCCCATAATTTCTTGATAAGCACCTCCCAAAAACAGCGCTAAATAGTAAGGTTCTCCAGGTTTGATTGTATGCAGTTCCAGAACTGACTTGACATCTCGCAAATCAATAAATTGGTCGATTTTGCCGTCGCTGTCGCAGGTGAGATCTGCTAAAATACCGCGCTGAGTCGGTTCTTCATCGAGCCGGTTAATTGGCATAATAGGAAACAATTGGTTAATAGCCCAACTGTCTGGCACTGACTGGAAAACAGATAAGTTGATGTAATAAATGGACGCCATCACCTTTTCTAAGTCTTCCAAATCTTCCGATACATAGTCTTTTTGCCGCGCGATTGTCTGTATTTTATCGCAGCAAGCCCAGTACAACTGTTCGGTTTTCGCCCGTTCCGCAATTCCCAAATAGCCTAAGTTAAATAAACTGACTGCTTCTTCCTTGAATTGGATAGCATCGTGATAGACTTCTTGGTAATTTTCGGGAGTGATAGATTGGTAAATTTCGTAGAGATTGCGCGGAATTTGGTGGGCGTTTTCGTCTACTGGTTCTGGTACTTCTCTGGGGACATCGCTAGTTCCGAGTACGTCAAAAACTAGGACTGATTGGTGAGATGCGATCGCCCGCCCGCTTTCGCTAATGATAATTGGCACAGGAATTTTCCGCTCGTCACAGGCATCTTTGACTCCCGCTACTACGTCGTTGGCGTAGTTTTGCATATTGTAGTTTTTGGAAGCGTGGAAGTTGGTTTTAGAGCCGTCGTAGTCAACGCCGAGCCCGCCCCCTACGTCCAAATATTTCATGTTAGCTCCCAATTTAGCCAATTCTACATAGATGTGGCTGGCTTCTCGAATGGCATCTTTGATGACGCTAATTGAGGAAATTTGAGAGCCGATGTGGAAGTGCAGTAACTGCAAACAGTCGAGCATTCCAGCTTTTTCTAGTTCGTTGACTGCGCGGATAATTTCAGGAATTGTCAAGCCAAATTTTGCCCGATCGCCCGTGGAACCTCCCCAGCGGCCAACGCCTTTGGTAGTTAGTTTGGCTCGCACTCCCAAAATCGGTTTAATTCCTAATGCTTTGCTCGCTGTGATTGCGAGTTCTACTTCCTCAATTTGCTCCAGTACAATTACCGAAGTTTGACCGAGCCGCTGCGCTAAAATCGCGGTTTCTATGTATTCGCGGTCTTTATAACCATTACAAATTAACAAAGCCCCTGGAGTTTTTAAGGTCGCCAAAGCAATCATTAATTCTGGTTTCGATCCGGCTTCCAGTCCGAAGTGATGGGGTTGACCGAAACGCACCAAATCTTGAATTAATTGTCGGTGCTGGTTGCATTTGACTGGAAAAACACCGCGATAGACATTTTTGTAATTGTAGCGGGCGATTGCTCTGGCAAAACAGGAATTTAGGCGATCGATCCGGTCTTCCAAAATATCAGAAAATCGAATTAGCAGCGGCAAAGCCAAATTTCGCTGCTTGAGCGATTCTACCAGTTCGCACAAGTCGAGGGAACCGCCGCGATCGCCCTTGGGAGAGACTGTAACGTGACCGGCGGCATTAATCGAAAAATAGGGTTCGCCCCAACCTTGAATTCGGTACAGTTTCTCGCTATCTTCTATTGTCCAAGATTTTTGTGGCACTTGAGCAGCAGCTACCAAAGCACTGTGCGATACAGTCAAACTCGTGACTGTTTGTGCCTGAGTCGATAGCGGCTCGATATCGGAGGAAGCAGCGGTGGCTGGTGAACTCATCTTATCGGAAACCTCTTTTAGGACTGGTCAAATAGATAGTTTATCGCACATATTGGGTTTCCTGATGTACTTGAAAATTCACTTTGGGTGCAAGGCTGAGCGATTTGAGATTTGAGTTTTGAGTTTTGACTCCACAGATAGTTCAAGGTGAGGGATTGAACTTAAAATCTCAACCGCGATTGTTCTCCACAACTCATGTCTTCAAGCTGTGTATCCCATGTGGGTGAACTCCGAAACTCTGTTTGGGAGTTCAACTGCGCTAAGAGTCTTGTCGGACGATCGATCGCCCGACACACTCTCACCCAGTCCAATTTAGACAAGAAAGTTCGATCGGCAAAACCCTGCCAACAAAAGATACTGCGATTGGTTCGTTCCTCCCAATGACAACCGATCGCAATCGCGTGTAGCACTCTAACCAAAAATCACCTCCGGCGGTGCCATGTCAGCCCCCATAATCATGCCCCCGTGACTCTTAGACTTCTTCAAGCCCGGTTGAGGCGCTTTTTCTTGGCTTTTTGGAGACGGTGCAACAGAAGCGGGCGGTGTCACCTGTGGCTCCACTGCATTGGCCCCAGGTACAACGGGTTGCTGCGACAACCAACCCACACCCCCTATCGCCCCAGCCATCAAAGCAGTGTAGCCGATGTACAAATGCACCGGACTCATTTGAAAGCCTTCGCCGGAGTCGGAGTTGGAAGCAGACAAATAGGTACTGGGAATTATTGGACTCGGAGCGGGTTTTGGCAAAGCATTCGCCATCGCGGTGCCGTCTAGCCCTAAGGCGTCGCCCAATCTGCGGATAAAACCTCTAACGTAAATATCTTGGGGCAGTTTGTCGATTTCCCCATTTTCGATCGCTTCGATGTGGTGCAGCGGCACGAGAGTTTGACTGTGGAGTTGCTGGAGGGATAGCGATCGAATTTGCCGTCCCTTACGCAACTCTCTACCCAACTCCCGCAGGCACTCTTCTCGCTCTTGAACTGCTAAAGCTGCTTCCTCTTCCTTGGTAAGTTTTTTCTCCTTCTTGGGAAAACCAAACCCTGGGAAGGATTTAGCGGGGGCGATGACAGTTGCAGGTGCAGCCGAATCGACTTTAATTTCGTCTTTGAGCGCTTCTTTGTTTTCTTCTAAACTGTTAGAATCTCGATCGCAATTTTCAGTCTCGGACTCTGTTGTAACAGGAGCTTCCACAGCAGCACTGCGCCAATAGAAAACAGGAGCAGGTACTTGTGGCTCTACTTCTCTAACATAAGATGGGGTGTCACTTGGAGCCGCGACACTCTCTTGGACGACTTGCATTTCCGTTTTGTTTGGTTTGCCAAATCGATCGAATGCGAGCTTGACTGCTTCTCTGCTAACTGCTCTAATTAAAATTTCGGCAGCAGATGCTGCTTCGCCCAACATGGTTTGCAAGCTAGCTAGAGCTTGGCTGTAGGTGTCGCTACAGAGGAGTTCAGCTTCTATTTGACCGAGAACAGAACGAAAACTTTCTTGAGAAATTTCAATAGTTGCGTGATCTGTCACCCCAAAATAAGCCTCGGGTTTCAGTGCCATGATGTTTGTGTTGTCTTGCTAGAAGGTATCTGAGTACGTTCTTCTAAAGCTTGGCAGTGATTCCGGATGCCACTTGGGGGATAGTGGGATAGTCCGGGAGGTGGGATAGTGGCAGAGGGGGAGAGGGGGAGACGGGGAGAGGGGGGAGAGGGGGAGAGAAGACCAATTCTCAATTACCAATTACCAATTACCAATTACCAATTACCAGAAAGAATTGGTTGAAAGCCCCAAGCCTTTGAGGAAGAAATTAAAATCAGACTATTCATTGCTCCAATCCTCGGACTTAAGGGTAGAGGTCACTCTCAAACTGTCAACTGTCAACTGTCAACTGTCAACTGTCAACTGTCAACTGTCAACTGTCAACTGTCAACTGTCAACTGTTGAACTATTGCTTGTGGATGCGATCGAGCAACCAAAGAGCACCGATAATCCCGACAAAGTGGGCAACAGTCGCGTGAGTATTGGCTAGCACCACAAATATGTCTAAAGGCTGAATAAATCTGCTGAAATCTACTGCCGCACCGAACAAAGCTTGCGGCTGAGCTAAAGATTTGGCTAACAGCGTGCCGCTGATAGCTTCTGCACCGATCAGTGTCAGCAGCATTCCTAATAAGTTGCTCATCAGTGTCAACTGCACTTGTTTGATCGTGTCTGCTTTTTTGGGGCGGACAGCGTTGGCGGGCGATCGCAATTCTCTCGACAAGCGGGTGAAACGGAAAGCGCGATACACGCTGTAACCGAGCACTGCCAGCCCGCAAAGAGCAAAAAAGACGCCGCCGCCGGTGCCGGCACTGGTTGAACTTCCAGGCGCAGTGGCGCTGGGGATAGCAAAGGGGATGGCAAAGAGCAAAATAATCGTCGCTACCACCGCCAGCACTGACTGCACCCAGAAGCACACCCAGCCTGCTGTCCGAAGGGCAAAGGCAACTCGCTGTGCAGCTACCGGAAGCTTATCGTTATCTAACTGATTAGTCATATTTTGAACGGATATAATTGAGTGGCTTTAATTGGCAACAGTTTTTTTTAGCGTGGACGGTTGATGGCGGTTAACTCTCCTTATAATGGAAGTAGAAATGTTTAAGATTTGTAACTAACATTCGATTTCACTAGCGTCGATCGCAAGGTATCCAAAGCAATGACACAACTACAACCTACCGTCACTCCCAAACTGGAACAACCAAAGTTTGGCTTCAACAGCTACGCGGAACGCCTGAACGGTCGAGCCGCGATGATCGGTTTTTCCCTAACTTTAATTATCGAGTATGTCACAGGGCAGGGGTTGCTGGCCTGGTTAGGTCTCAACTAATTTTAGCAAGGGCGCGGTCAGTCGATTTTAGATTTTAGATTCTAGATTTTAGATTTGATGCCACAGATTCATGTGGGGAAAAAACAGGAGTCTAAAATTTGGGGATTTACCCTAAGCGAGCGTTGAGGGCTTGTACCCGTTTTTGGGCGGGTCAACCTCATACTTTGTGTGGACTGTCACTCGCAAGGGTGTCACCATGCTGACCGCGACCACTTCGCGAATTGATTAGAATATTAGTTAGAAATCAAGCCCAGCGACTTGTCGATCGAGAAACATCGGTTTAGACAATGCAAGAGCTAGCTTTGGGTTTGTATGTCGGATGAAATTTTGATTGGGCAAGCTTGGCAATTTGGCCTCGCTCCCGTACAATTCGCGACAGGCGAGAAGATTAATTGAGGTGAAGCTAGTTTCAAAGCTAGAAATCCCGATCGCACCGCCAACTCTAAGTTTTAGAGATTTTAGATAAATATAGAACAGAGTAAAACCACATGAATGCTTCGTGGACGCGACTTTTGAAGTCAGCTTACCGTAGAGAGCCAATTACCAGCTTTGTTATAACAGTGGGCGTTGTCGATGCAGCCATCGGCAGCATTGGTGCGAGCGGCTCTTTATTGGCTTTTGGACTGGGTACTGCTGGGGTAGCGATGGGTCTCCGTTGGTGGCAAGTTTACCGCTCTGAAGCCGAACAACCCGCCCCTGCTGCCGAATACTATCTTCCTCCTCAGTCTTCTCGACCTCAGTTGCCCACGCTCAACAACGTGTCTAAGAAAAATCCTCCTTATTAAGATTAGCGCGCAACGGCGACGGGGGTGAGGTGGCGATCGCGCCACTCTGCATCTGAGGCATTACTAAACATAGGATCAAAAAAGTCTTTCGATCTTCGATCTTTGAGGCTTGCTGTATGAATATTACTGTTGCCGAGAAACTGTACAAAATTGGCTCTGTAGCGGGTTGTAGCGGTTTATCGGTGAAAACTGTTCGTTACTATGACGAAATGGGCCTGCTGTCTCCGGCGGTAGAGCGATCGCCGGCTGGTTATCGCTTGTTTGGGGAAGCGGTATTCAACAGGTTGGCGTTTATTAAACGATCTCAGGCTCTGGGTTTGAGCCTTCAGGAGATTAAGGATATTTTACAAGTTCGCGATCGGGGAGAGTTGCCTTGCTCTGAAGCGAAGCAGCATCTAACGGCCAAGGTTGAGGCAATTTCCGGGCAAATTGCAGCGTTAGAAACTTTGAAAGGAGAATTGCAAGGAATTCTCAACCGCTGGCAAGAGAAACCCTCGCCGGAGTGTATTACTCGCACCATTTGTCCGAACATTCAGCGGGATTGAGCAACGGCAGAAAGATACAAAAAAAGGGAAGGAATTATCGGTTTCCTTCCCTTTGTGGTTTGGTTTGTGGTTTGGTGGGCGATCGTTTGGGCGATCGTGCTGAGCTTTTAACTTTTTTCGGAGAGTTTGCTGTTGCTTTTTGAGCTGTCTAGCTCTGGCCGAGCCACCTTTGCCTTTAGAGTTTCTGCCCTCGTTGCGGGGAGACTCCCAACTTTTTAGTCTCATGTTTTTATTATATGTGTACTACTTACATAATACACTATTACCATTGCACTGTCAAGTAGTTGGTTTAATAGCTGGTAAAAGTATAGTCATTTATAGACATGGGAGGCTTCAAGTCCCTCCCCCTTCACTTTCACTTTAAGCGGATTGACCCGCCTCGGCTGAACTACGCCCACGACGTATCCCATCGCCGAACGCATTTGGGATTGCTTTTCTGAGAATGTTAAAAGAACCGTTCACGTCAGAATTCCAACCAAAAAACCTTTGTATTCTAGCATCTCAATTAATCGAGCGTGAGGAATGCTGACAAAGTTTTGGTTGGTCTGTTTTCCGAGGTTGATATCGGTTTTCCACTGTGCGTTTTTGCCAATTACTAACGTTCCAATTCGTTGCGCGACCAAAATATCAACAATCCTGCGACTCGTATGATGCAAATAATTGTCTACTTTTTGATTGCGACAGCGAGTTAAGCGTTGAATCCGAGGTGAAGTTTTGCGCCTCCCTTTCAATTGGGATTGTAATCGCGATGAGCGCTTGTTATAGAACTGATTGATCGATTTCAATGTCCGCCCGTTAATCAACAGCGGGATAAATCCCGGTTGATTTGAAGTTAGCGCCACTAAATTATTCAGCCCCAAATCAACACCGGCTGCAAAGTCGTTATATGAGGCGGTGGACTCCGGTTCACTTCGACTATGCTCAGTACAAGCATCATAAATTACCTCAATTACATAAGAATCACATTTCGGAACCAACCTAACTTGACAAATTCGATCGGGATCGACTTTGGTTTTGATTAAAAGTTCAGTACCCGAAAGTTTAACGATTCCTTTCTTCAACTGTTTACTACTAATCGCTTGAATCGTGTAGACGAGAAGGTTTCGCCCTTTGGTCTTGTCTTTGTACTTTGGCAATTTCGGGCGACCCGTGAATTTTGAAGAATCGGCTTTATAACCTTTAACGGCTTCAAAAAACGATTTCCAATTCTGATCTAGAACCATCAAGATTTGCTGGCTTACTTTAGCAGGTAAAGCCTTGTAGGCTTGATGAGACTTCATCAATCGGTTCATCTCGTTGTAATTAACGTAGCCCCATCCATAGATAAAGTTATGACGAATGACGTAGTTAGCAGCATTGTACAGATTTTTGGATTTGAAAGCTAGTTCGTCAATTTCGGCGAAACGGTGTTCCGTTGATTTAATGATGTGCCTCTCTGTTAGTTGCATTTGAGACTTCCGTTTTTTGGGCTATGCGTATTCCTTGTTCAACATTCTCAACAATATAATACCATTATTGTTTATAATTGCTTATAAACTCAATGAAGTTTTACAATACCAATTTCAACAATCAATGCAACAGTATCTGTAGGGTGCGTCGCCACTGCTAATCCTCAAAAAAGAGAAAAAATCTCATCGCGACGCACAACCGAGAATCTTTGAGAACACAACCATCCATTTAACTCTACTTAAATTTGGTGTTGTAGCCAGAAATTTTCATGCTTAGTATAATATTGCGATCAGTCCAAATATTCCCTCGGCATTGCAGCATCTGTAAAAATTGGTAGCGTTTCCCAAATTTTCAGCCATTCCGGCAATTCCGCTAATGTTTTGAGCTGAAACGACATTTCTATTAAGGAAAATTCTAAATTGTGGAAATCTTGAATAAGTTCGGCTTTCAAGAAGATTTCATTTCTAGCTAAATCTGGAGCATTAGTCGCGAACGCTATACTGTTACCAGCATCTAAATTGCAGATATAAACTTGTGCGAACACACTTTGAATTGTTTTAACCGCCGCCGCATTAAACTCTTGTTTGTGGAATAGGTGGATAGCTACAACGCCCGTATTTGACAAGTGCGTTTTGCAGAGTTGGTAAAATTCTTGTGTGACCAATGGATAGGGCATATAGCCGCTGCCAAAACCAGCATCCACAATAATTATATCATTTTTTATGGTGGGATTTTGTTCGGCAAGATATTGACGACCATCTTGAATGGCTACTTTTAGTCTGTCATTAAATTGAATGCCAAAAAACTTTTGAGCAACTTCGACAACTGTTGCGTCTATGTCAGCAGATTCGACTATCGCGTTAGGGAAATAGTGATGCAAAATTCTGGGAAGAGTGCCACCCCCAAAACCGATTATATAGATATTTTTTGGTTGAGTTTTCCAGAGTAATGCTAACAGCATTGCTTGGGAATATGGAAATATTAATTTAAGTGGATTGTTGAGGTCGAGGATTGATTGAGCTACACTTGTACTCAAAGTTTCTCTGTCTACCAAAACCAGGAGTAAGCATGATTTATCTTTTTTGATTGCTACAATGCTGTCGCCGGAATCTTGCTGAAATATAATGCCATCTGGCTGTTTTTTAAGCCAGTCAATCTGTTGGTTGGCAATTGCTAAATAATACCAATTATCTAAAATTGTGCAACACTCTTCGACCCCCCCTAGCCCCCCCTTGCTAAGGGGGGGGACAAGAATACTGTTATTTCGTTGAAAATTGGTATAATTATTGTTTTGCTTGCCTGCATCATAATTCATAGTATTCTAAATTAGACGTTTGAGATTAAAAATTGATGACTAAAATCGTGGTTGGGATCTGACGTATAGTTTCATTATTGTTGAGAACTTATATCAAATCTAAAATCTAAAATCGAATCACCTCAATCCCAATAATAGCGCGATTCCGCCGATCGCACAAACCACACCCACAACAGCCCGGAGACTAACCTTTTCGCCCGCGAGTACGGCTAGAGGCAGTATAAACAGGGGACTTGTAGAACTAAGTGCTTGAGCGATGGCTGCGGGTGCATATTTCAAGGAAGTCTGTTGCAGGAAAATTCCGAGATAGGTTCCCAAAAAAGCTGCTAAAATTATTGCACCTAATATTTTTGGCGCTTTTAATTGTTGGAAAGTGCCAAGGTTTGTGGGGTTGAGAAAGCACAGCATGACTGCCATACCTCCGCTCAAACGTAAGGCCGCTGTCCACAAGGGATCGATATCTATTTGAGCGAAGGCGGCGCGGGATAAAACTGCTCCGGCTGCGTGGGCTGTTTGTCCTAATAAACTAATGCCTAATCCTTGCCAAAGATGTTTTGATGGTAAGGTGGTTTCGGCTGTTCGTTCGGCAATCACCCAAGCTACGCCGCAGATTGTTAAAAGAATGCCTGTACAAGCAATAGGCGATAGCTTTTCTTGCAAAAATATCAAGCCGAATAAAGCTGTCAAAGGGGGAGATAGGGTTTCTAAAAGCAGCGCTCGCCTCGCGCCTAAATATTTTAATACGATAAAGAAAGCGGTGTCTCCGATGCCAATTCCTAGGGCGCCGCTGATGAGCAGCATTGCTAAAATATTCGGGTTTACGGATGGTAAGGATTTGCCTAAGATTATTATCGTGGTAAGAAGCATGACCAGGGCGATCGCACCTTTGAGCAAGTTTAGTACAACTGCGGGGATTTGCTGTCCGACTCGCTGCCAGATTGTGGAAGATAGAGCCCAGACAAATGCAGCACCTAAAGCCGCGATTTCACCGATAAAATTCATGTGATTTTAGATTTTAGTTTTGACATACTCCCCGGCGTAAACGCGCGGGGATTCTTTACGCCTCATCGACTGATGCTACCTTTCATAGTCTTACTCTGTCTCCGCGTACATTTAAGGT
>RDXX01000040.1 GCA_004292955.1 Oscillatoriales cyanobacterium
CCATTTTTTGACGATCGCAATAATTCTCTTGACCATTTTGACTAGATGATACTACTATTGCTTACTACTGCTTACAAACTTAATAAAGTTTTATAATACCAATTTAATGTGAACTTGCACATATCCCGATCTCCCCTAAGTTCCCCTGAATAAGCAGGCTGATTTTATTGTCATCATAGGTACGTAGTTGCGCTTTAGCGTTCTTTCCTAATATTATAAAGAGCGCTAAAGCGCAACTACGTACCTAATTTGTATTCGGATTCTATGCAGCCTCATAAAAAATTCGTATAACTCTGCTTTTGATTATTCATTAAAATTAACCAATAGGTAACTCAATCACAAACTCCGCTCCCTGTCCAGGTTGGGAATTGCAGTAGAGTTTCCCCCCATGCTTTTCCGTCACAATCTGGTGACTCATTGAGAGTCCTAGCCCGGTGCCTTTCCCGGCATCTTTGGTTGTAAAGAATGACTCAAATAAGCGTAATTTCAACGCTTCATCGATGCCTGAACCATTGTCAGCAATCCTAATTCTGACCCAATTATCTTCGATAATTTCAGTTTGAATTTGAATAGAAGGAATCAGCACGAGTTCAGAATTATCAGAATTTTTACTTCGATCCATTACATCATCTAGGGCATCAATACTATTGCCAATAATGTTCATAAATACTTGATTTAATTGTCCAGCGAAACATTTAATCTTTGGCAACTTGCCGTAATTTTTGGCAACAGTAATTTCCGAATAATTATTATTGGCTTTGAGTCTGTGTTTCAAAATTAATAGCGTGCTGTTGATGCCTTCGTGGATATCGAAAGCAATCTTTTGGGAAGAGTCTGCTCGTGCGAACAACCGCATGGAATAACTGATATCGCGGATACGTTCAGCACTCTGCTGAAGAGATGCAAGCATTAGGGGTATATCTTCTTCTACAAATTCTAGCTCAATGGCTTCAGCGTGTTCGATAATTTCTGACGCAGGTTCGGGGTAATGCTGCTGATAGATGTGCAAATGTTCTAGTAAGTCTTTTAGGTATCTGTCAGTATGGGTTAGGTTGCCGGCTATGGAATTAATTGGATTGTTAATGTCATGGGTTACTCCTGCAATCAACTGTCCCAAAGTCGCCATTTTTTCATGTTGAATTAGGCGTTCTGTGGATGCGGCTTGTTGTTCCTGTAGCAGTTGCTTGACTCGTCGAATCATTTGATTTAGGGCTGTTGCTAATATACCAATTTCATCTTGAGTGGTAACAGCAGCTTGTAAATCAAAATTGCCCGTTTGGGTTGCTTCCTGGGCAATATGGGTGACTTGCTGGAGGGGACGAGCGATCGCCCGACTGGTATAAATCGCGAGGAAAATGGCGATCGCCACTGACAAAATCATGCTCCCAGCAATAACCTGTACTCGTAGCACCTGTACATTTGCAAACTCAGTTTTTGCTTCTTTGTAATCTTTATACGCCCTTACCTTTAATTGCTCTATATCTTGTAAAAATTTCTTCAATTGCAGCGATGTAGGACTGCTACCAAAAGTCAAGAGCTGGCTGCGGAATATCTGAATTTCTGCGGGTGATAATTCAGCGGAATTAATTGCCTTTAATATCGCCTCTGTCTGCTGCAAGTAAGCCTCTGGAATCTCTTCATTGGCTTGCAGAAAACGTCTGACGGTATTTATTTCAGCAGGTGACTCGTCAACCTTATGATTTTTTGTATCCCCTTCCGAAGATTTAAACTCAGACCATTCTTTTTTGAATAGAGCCACATGGTTTAAAAAATAGGAATACTGTTGGTCTAGCAAATCTCGATTTTCCAATAGCATCAGGATCTGCTGTTGGTGGAGGAGAACTTGAACGAGCTGGATCTGCAATTCACTGATGAATTGAGTTTCTTCGATCGCATTTTGTTCGTGTCTAACAGCTTGTTGATGATATTGGTCAGCGATCGAGATTCCTGTAGCGGTTCCCAGAATTGCCACTCCCAGCGCCAGTCCATAGCCCACACTAATCTTTTGTCCTACCTTGAGACAACTGAACCAATGCTTCAGATGACGTAAACGCAACTTTCGCATAAATGAATGCTTTAAGAAATGGCTCTCATATAGATCTAATAAGAGACCAAGTTTAAATCTATTTTTAGGTTCGGGCATAGAACTCATGGTGGACACTGGATATATTATAATCACAATTACTTGTAAAAAACAAAAACCAGGAATGAAAATAAATCAACTAATTCGAGAATTTTTCTCAGGTCTCCTAATAGTAAATAGATCGGGCGCATCTGGCGCAAGGAAGAGGGCGAAGCATGACCGCATATAAGTTATTAGTTATAATCTCCTATTTTCTGCGGTCATGCTTCGCCCCTACAGATATATTTGCCTTGCGCCAGATGCACCCCTGTGCTTTTTCATTTTGTGTATGCTTCAATCCTCAACTTTCAAAGCTCTTCTTGCTAATTTTACATAAGTTTTCACAGTTTCATAAGGCATTTCCAAATCAGCAGCAATATCGAACAAAGATTCCCCCAATTCCCGGCGCGCTAAAATCGTCGCCCAAGTTTCCGCAATCTCACCAGCCCGACTTCCGCCTGTACGCTTTCTGTGCGCCATAAACTTCTCTGTCAATTCATCGATTCGCGCCGCCAATACGCTTTGGATAGAGACTTCGGGTAGGGATTCTGTCAACCATTGCGATCGCGTTTGTCCGAGTCCAAAGGTTGTTTTGTGGCCCGTGCCGCAGTAAGGTGCTAATTGCCCCAAGGCATAAAATAATTGTACAAAATCAGGGCGCAATCCGGCCGATCGCCCGATCGCAAATTCCACAGCCCCAGTAAATCCCGTTACCATGCCTTTTTTGCCCGCCGCCACCTTTTGCGACTCCAACTTGTGGCGGCTAATAATTACATTTTCGTCAATCCAATTCAGAAATTCTGCTTGGTCAACATTCATACCCGAAAAGTTATTCCAGCGGCGCAAATAGCTGTGAAAAACATTTTCGGGAACTGGTAGCGGGAAGTGATGCCCTTTGCTGCGAAAGCTTGTAGGAGTTACAAAACTAAGTTTTATGTTTCTAGATAATGGATGTTCTGCTGTTAGCAATTGCTGGTAAGTTGTGGGAGAAAAAGCAATATCCCAAGAGCGAATTACCAGCGGAGCATTTCGCAAATCAATCTCTTGGGGCAAATTTTGCAGCCACTGACTCAGCCATTGTACTACTTGCTGGGACAGTCCTGTGACATACCAGCGGTAAATGCGATCGCCCAAAAGCTGAAATTCCTTACCGGCTGGAAGCAAATCACCCTCCAATCCCGAAATAGTAAAGGCTTTTTCTGACTGCGAGTCGTGCAAAAGTTGCGATAATTCCGGGTCAGTTTCCTGAATTTGATGCAAAAACCAAGCGTGCAAACCTATAGCATACTGCGCGTACAGATAGCTAGCTGCGCGGGGGGTCAATTCAAACACTAATCCGACTAACTCGGTGTCAGCGGGCCAAATTAGCTTAGAGGAAGGAACTTTTTTGGTGCGGGTGGGATGCGGGGAAATTGCCATGAGATGCCGGAAACAGGGACAGCGGTCTCATATTTTATCTTTTTTTATCCCCGTTGGGGGATGTTTTTGTCTGGGCGGGCGATCGGTCAAATCTATTAGCAGCTCCAAAAACCGTGTCAACCGCCAGTTTCCCGAAATCGGAGGGATGCAGAAAAATCACCAAAAAACCGACAACCTAAAACTCAATTTTTGTCAAGTTTTTCCTCCTTGTAAGTAAAGAGAAATATCAAGTGTTTAAAATCACATTCTGGGGTACAATTGTCAAAAGCTCGTAGCATCCTCAACTCCGATCCTCAACTATGAACACAACAGAAAAATCCAAACTCTCCAACGAAAAAACTTTGGAGGCGATGAAGAATTTCTCCGAAACCTACGCCAAGCGCACCGGAACTTACTTTTGTTCCGAGCCTTCAGTCACTGCTGTCGTTATAGAAGGACTAGCAAAGCACAAAGATGAACTAGGTGCTCCCCTATGCCCTTGTCGCCATTACGAAGATAAAGAAGCCGAAGTCAAAGCCGCCTACTGGAACTGTCCTTGCATTCCCATGCGCGAGCGGAAAGAATGTCACTGTATGTTATTTCTGACGCCAGATAACGATTTTGCTGGAACCAATCAGGAAATTAGCATGGATCAGATTCAAGCAGTCAGAGAGACCATGTAATCGGTTAAGTAGGCGGTCTTCAGTTGACAGTTGACAGTTGACAGTTGACAGTTGACAGTTGACCGCTTGACAGTTGAGAGCTACCTCTACCTGAAAGAAAGAGGATTGGAGTAATGAATAGTCTTCTTTTAATTTTTCCCGATCGGGCTTGGGGCTTTAAACCAATTCTTTCTGGTAAAATTGGTAATTGTTGTGAAAATAGGTCGTAAATCAGTTGACAATTGACAGTTGACAGTTGACAGCGACCTCAACGATCGCCGCCTACTCTAACACGCATCCCCAATCCAAAATCCCAATCTCCAAGCGAATGACAGAGGAAATGCCGATCGAGTTTTGGCAAGGTATCGAACAGTTTAACAGCCAAGATTTTTACGCTTGTCACGATACCTTAGAGGCTTTGTGGATGGAAGCCGGCGAGCCGGACAAAAGATTTTATCAGGGAATATTGCAAATTTCTGTCGCGCTTTATCACCTAAGCAATCAAAACTGGCGCGGTGCAGTAATCTTGCTGGGAGAAGGCATAAATCGGCTCAATTATTATCAACCGAGTTATGCGGGAATTGCCGTTGAAGATTTGCTCGGACAAAGTGCTAAACTTTTGAGTGCTTTGCAGCAAGCTGGCCCGGAAGCCGTAGCTAATTTTCTACCGTTGTTCGCAGGTACAGAAGTTGCCGGCTTGCATTTACCACGAATTCTCAAAGTAGAACAAACTTCAATATGAGCAGGCTAGAACACTGAACTCGATCGAGAAAAGGAGATTCCGATCGGTAGTAAGAAGGGGTTGATATACATGAGCGACCTGCGGTATTTGTAGCTCATTTTATGTATTGTACCGCATTTGCTATATAACTATAAGTTAGCCCTCTCTAGTTAACGGTTGTGTAGAAGTTTAAATATCTGACTGAGAGCTTGAAAGTAGAATCAACATTATACTTAACTCAAGATTACCAAAATTATGAGTCGAAATATACGCCTATTTCCGACCTACTCACAGAAAGAAAATCAAACAACAAACCACTGTCTTTTAATTCTTAAGATGCTGTATGAAGAGAATCCAAAATTTCTCTCGGAAGCGCTAGGTTTATTGTTTGGCGAAAATTTTTCAGGAACTGTAGGTGTAAAATTCATTCAACAGCGTCGTGCAAAAGACAGCGTGCCAGATGGTGAAATTTTCCAAGATTCGTTCTCGGTTTTTATTGAGACAAAACTCGGTAGCGATTTCGGTGAAAAACAGCTTTTAGATCATCTAGATACATTGAAAGAAAAGAAAGGAAAGAAGATACTCATAGCTTTAGGAAATTTTGAGCAAGATCCAACAAATAACCCAGTCTTGCAGACTGTTGAAACTAAGGCTAAATATGAAGATGTCGCCTTTATATCTGTTAGCTTTGAACAGTTTCTTCAAGCAATTCAGTTACCTTATTTACCCAAAAACCTAATTGATGCAGTTTCAGATTTAGGCGAATATTTTGACGAAAATAACTTGTTGCCGTCTTGGAAATATCGCTTGGATGTCGTAAACTGTAAGGGGAGTTTTGATAGTGTATTGGAGCACAAAATATACACCTGTCCAGCGCAGGCTGGATCATATAATCATCGTCGCAGTTTGTATTTTGGGACATATCGCAATAAGTGTGTTGAACAAATATCACAAATTGAAGCGGTCGTAGATCTGGAATCTGAAGATGAAGCGAGCTTGGTTTGGAGTAATGTTAGCCGACCAGAAAAAGAGTTGATCAAGATTGCGATAGAACGTCGCCAAAAGATCGGAGAGTCTTGGTATCCAGTAAGGGTATTCGTACTGGATGATATGCATCCTACCAATTTTGTTAAAGCAAGTTCGGGAGGAATGTTCGTTAGCAAGCAATATTTTGATATTGGAAAGCTAAAAGCTATAGATACAGCAGATCTTGCACAGAAACTTAGAGGGAAAACGTGGGAAAACTATGAATCATTGATTACTAGCTAATTAATTGCAACCTGCCAAGAGAGCTAACACGTCACGGCAGCGGACGGGCGAAGGTTCTTAATACTGAGTTCAAGGTTATCTGCCGCCGCTGCGTTTTGCCGTTAGGTTGCTTCAGGTTAATGCTGAGACAGTCATAAGTAAGAATAAACATGGATACAGAGGATACAGCAGCCCGATACGATCGTATTGCCCAGTGGTGGCAAACTCAGCATCAAGATTCGCTTTATGGTATCCCACAGTTGGAGCGTGCTATTCAATTCACCCATAAAAAGCAGGTAGCTCTTGATATAGGGTGTGGAAGCAGTGGACGCTTTATTAAAGTCCTAAGCGAACATGGATTTCAAGTGGAAGGACTTGATATTTCCTCAGAAATGATTGATTTAGCCAAACAACTGCATCCAAACATCGTCTTCTATCGAGCAGACATCTGCTGTTGGAATCCTCCCAAACCCTACAGCTTGATTGTTGCTTGGGACAGCACATTTCATCTGCCGCTAGATATGCAAGAATCTGTGATGAAAAAGCTATGCAATGCTCTTGAACCTGATGGTGTATTGATGTTCACGTGTGGGGGTGGGCATGAAGCAGGTGAAGTTTCTGGAACATTTCAAGGTCAAGACTTTGAGTACAGCACACTAGGTGTAAATGCTTTCCTAAAGATTCTGAGTGAGTCTCAATTTACATCCCTTCACCTTGAATACGATCAATATCCTGAGAATCATGTTTATATCATTGCTCAAAAGACTTGAGCGACGATTGGAATGGATTTGTACCAGCTTGGGTAGTTAATGTTGCCTATGGAAGTATGATGGCTGCAAAGCGCAGGCTAACAGTGCGTTGGAGCCGGGGCAAGCAATGGGCAATTCACAGCCGCACGCTGGATCGAACGGGACAATGTGGACTAATTGTTTCCAAAGATTCTGACTTTTATCAGCACAGTTGTAAGATTATCTTTTTGCGGACAGCTTATGCAATCTACCTTTGAGACTGCCCGAAACTTCCCGATCGCCCAAACCGTCAAAAAACTTGCTTTCTCCAGTAAATCATCCAAACAGGCGAAGAAAGGGCTATTGTCTTGCTAGGATAATTGGTTGACGCTCTCGGGCAGGTCGATCGACCTTACGGGAATTTTTCACGGCCGTTAAGATAAAATACCTAACCGATCGGGTGTGGTGGATCTAATCTCCATAGAGAAAAATCAGGGGTGAGATAATGCCCTTCAGCAATTTCAAAAATTTTGAGGCTTGCAAGCTATGATGCCCTCCGCTAAACTACTCAATTCCCGCCTATTCAAAGGATTATCGCTGCTGTTGCCGCTGACTCTGGCTGGCGCGATCGCCTCTCCTACCTACCCGCAAGCCGCACCGCCCCGCACTCTTTCCGTGCGATCGGACATCCAAGAAGCCGACTCCAAAACCGGCATCGTGACAGCCCGCGGCAACGTCCAAATCAACTACCCAGCCCGCCAAATACAAGCAACCGCAGCTCAAGCTCAATACTTCAGCCGCGAGCGCCGGATCATTCTCAGCGGTGACGTGTACGTATTGCAGCAGGGAAACAGCCTGCGCGGCGAAACCATCACATACCTGATTGACGAAGGGCGGTTTATTGCGCTCCCAGACAATCCAGGACAAGTAGAATCCGTCTATCTGGTGGCGCCAGAACAAGATGCAGCAGCCCAAAATTCGATCGGGCCCAAACCAGCTCCGGTTAATCCAAATCCCGCTGTTAAACCGCCCGCCCGTTCCCGAACAGCTCCTAAGTAACAGCCCCCGGTAGCAGCAAAATTTCGCATCGGCAAAAACATCAACTGTTGCATATCTACCTAAAACAATAATTTTTATTGCCATTCTTGTGGAACAGGCATCCTGCCTGTTCCGATCTCAAAGCTGAAATGCGCGACAATCGAGAACCCAGAATAGATGCGAATGACAGTTGACAGTTGACAGTTGACCAACTGATGACTGATGACTGATGACTGATGACTGATGACTGATGGGTGCATCTCAGTTTTGCTTTTAATAGTGCGAGCGTCCCCGCTCGCGTATTGTACAATACGCGAGCGGGGACGCTCGCACTCAAAGAAAAATGCTTTTTGCAAAAATGAGATGCTCCCTGACTGATGACTGATGACTAATGACTAATGACTTCTTCTTAAAAGTTGCCTCGACGAGCATGAAAATTGTACTCGAAAATATTCACAAATCCTACGGAAAACGCAATGTAGTCAGTCGCGTCAACCTTTCAGTAGCCCAAGGAGAAATCGTCGGACTCCTCGGCCCCAACGGTGCAGGCAAAACCACAACATTTTACATAGCTACCGGATTAGAAAAACCCAATCAAGGAACTGTTTGGCTCAACGATTTAGACATCACTAAATTGCCGATGCACAAACGAGCGGAGTTGGGAATAGGCTATCTCGCTCAAGAAGCCAGCATTTTTCGCAACATGAGCGTCCGCGACAACATTTTGTTAGTTTTAGAACAAACTCAAGTGCCACGCTGGGAATGGAAGCAGCGAGTCGATTTCCTGTTGCAAGAATTTCGCTTAGAAAAAATAGCATCCAGTTTGGGAATTCAAATCTCCGGGGGAGAAAGACGGCGGACTGAGCTAGCAAGAGCCTTAGCTGCTGGGCGAGACGGGCCGATGTTTCTATTTTTAGACGAACCGTTTGCAGGCGTCGATCCGATCGCAGTTGACGAAATTCAGACGATAATTGCCAAACTGCGCGATCGTAAAATCGGCATCCTGATCACCGATCACAACGTCCGAGAAACTCTCGAAATTACCGATCGAGCCTACATCATGCGAGACGGCCAAATTTTAGCCTCCGGGGCTGAAGAAGAACTCTACAGCAACCCTTTAGTGCGGCAGTATTACTTAGGCGACAACTTCGTGCGATAGTCTTTGATAGCAACCACGAACCGAGTAGCGGCGGGTTCGCCTACATATAAATATCCCAGCCCAGATATCTATAAACCCGCCCTCCCCACTATAAAAACACAAGACTGAATTTTAGAATTGAGAAGGTAAATTTTAACTTGAGGAGCGATCGGCAAAAACGCCAAAGTATGAAAATAGCAATGTCCAAATCCTTCAATCCCCTCAACTGGCTGCCGAGAATTTCAGTAATGGACTGGTACATTACCAAAGAACTAATCGGCCCATTTCTGTTTGGCGTCGGACTATTTACATCAGTCGCCGTCACCGTGGGAGCCTTATTTGAATTAGTCCGCAGAGTAGCAGAATCAGGCCTCCCCTACGGCGCCGCCCTGGAAATTTTTCTGCTGCAAATTCCGTACTTTGTAGTATTAGCTTTCCCCATGTCAATGCTGCTAGCAACCTTAATGAGCTACAGCCGACTCTCCAGCGACAGCGAACTCATCGCCCTCCGCAGTTGCGGAGTTAGCGTTTACCGATTGATAATGCCCGCAGTCATTATGAGTTTAATCGTTGCCGGCTTCACCTTTGCTTTGCAAGAATTAGTTGTACCCGCCGCCAGTTACAGAGCCACTTTAACTTTAGACAGAGCCCTGAAGCGAGAAAAACCGACGTTTCAAGATCGAAATATTATCTACACAGAATTTCGCAAACCCGAAAAAGGTGGCGAAGAAATCCTGTCCCGCTTTTTTTATGCAGAACAGTTTGACGGCCAGCAAATGAAAGGTTTAACAATTATCGATCGCTCCGCCCCAGGCCTCAATCAAATTGTTTCTTCAGAATCAGCGACTTGGAATCCCTCAGAAAACACCTGGGATTTTTTCAACGGCACCGCTTATATAGTAGCTCCAGACGGCTCTTACCGTAATATAGTTAGGTTTCAACACCAGCAATTGCAACTCCCCCGCACGCCCTTAGATTTAGCTGCGAGAGTGCGAGATTTCAAGGAAATGAATATTGCTCAAGCTTTAGAGCGTTTGGAAATCATTAAAAACAGCGGCGATGCACCGCAAATTCGCAAACTCCGGGTGCGAATTCAAGAAAAATATGCTTTTCCCTTCGTGTGCTTGGTATTTGGTTTAGTGGGAGCCGCTTTGGGAACTCAACCGCGGCGATCGGGGAAAGGAACAAGTTTTGGTATTAGCGTAGTGGTGATTTTTACTTACTATGTATTTTCTTTCGTCACCAGTTCGATGGGCGTGAAAGCTGTTTTAACACCGATTCTATCGGCTTGGTTGCCGATCGCATTTGGCTTGGGAATCGGCGGATTGTTGTTGGGAAGAGCCGCCTCTAGGTAAGTTTTACCAATCAAATTGGGAATTGAGAATTGGAAAAATTAACAGTCGTAGGGTGCGTCGCTCAAGAAAAATCTCTAACTCAATATCGACAATCTCATGGCGACGCACCTTATACCATTTCTCCAAATCTTTACTACAAAAAAGTGTTAGGTTTGTTTCTTCCATCCGTGTTTTTCAGGTGCGGATATGTAAAAATGTCTGTCAAATTCCGGCATTGTCAAGGGCGACACACCCTACAATTCAACCGGGTTTTTCAGGTGCGGATCTGTAAAAATGTCTGTCAAATTCCGGCATTGTCAAGGGCGACACACCCTACAATTCAACCGGGTTTTTCAGGTGCGGATATGTGAAATTGTCTGTCAACTTCAGGGATTCTCAAGGGCGACACACCCTACAATTCAACTTCTTCCTTCGGGAGCATCTCATTTTTGCAAAAAACATTTTTTTACAGTGCGAGCTCGTATAGCTCGCGAGCGGGGACAGCACTACAGATGCAAAACTGAGATGCTCCGCTTCCTTCTTCCTTCTTCCTTCTTCCTTCTTCCTTCTTCCTTCTTCCTTCTTCCTTCTTCCTTCTTCCTTCATTTAAGGATTAGCAAAAGTATTAATTTCGCCGCCACCAATATAGCGTCCCGGAGTCAAAGAGCGAGGTGTAGAAAAAGGTTGCGGTTGAATTGGCTGCCCGCCCTGATTGGTGTTTTGAGGAACTGCTCCAAAGTTAGGCTGGCTTGGCAAATTAATCTGACTTGGTTGAGGTTGTTGAAATTGAGAATTCGCTGAATTGGGAGAGAATTGAGGATTAATGATCTTGTTTACTCCCGTGCTAGGGGATTGCCCGAAATTCGGAATTAGCGGTATTGGTGAAGGTGTGGCGACAGGAAGCGCCACAGGTTGAACTTCCGGTATCAAGCCCGAGTCGGATAAATTAGTTTGATAGGGATTTTTGGGCAAAGCCACCGTTGGAACCTGTGGAGTAATTGTGGGGATGACTGATGCTTTGGAATTTAACCCGGTAAATGATTCAGGAAGTGTAGCTGCCGGGTTTAAAAATTGTTGAGAGTCGCTAATAATTGTATTAGTAGAAGCCGGAAGTGGGGAGATTGTCGCAGGAACATTCCCAGGATTTGCTTTTCCTTGAGCTGTAGCGACCGTTGGCAACAAATTTGCCGGATTTGTCCCAGATCCAAGGGAAGCCGGTCGATCGAGCAATTTAGGGGTGTTTGCACTTTTCACGGCCGCCGCCGTTGCTGAAGTGTCAGCAGCGACGTATTTTTTCATGGCTGCTTGCAGCGGACTCAAAGGCACAGGATTGTCGTTTTGTTTGCTGGAATTACCGCTACCTGATGCTTCCGGTGCACCCGCAGACTCAGGCTCGATCGCTCTTATGCCGGAAATGGTCGTCCCACTGCCAGATAAACTCAAATCAGATGTCGGGTTTGAACTTGGTAAGCTGGAATTTTGCGGGTTATTGTTGACTGTCCCAATCGCAGGATTTTGTAAATTTGACAGCGACACAAATGTGTTGATTGCCGCCGACTTTGGCTCTGAAGAGGGCTTAGGCTTTTCTAAGCCGCGAGTGCGAATTTCGTCGAATAAACCTTTGCCTTTGACTGCTGATGAATTGAACAAGTTCAGTTCAGAATTGGAGCGATTGAACTGATTGACTAGCACCGGCAAGCTGTCGATTTCAGCAGCAATGGCACTATCTTCAGCAGACAGTCCGGGAATCGCATCTGGATTGTTTGAGTTTGCTGCTTCTTCTTCGCCATCTATGCTCAACCTTTCTGGATGTACGGAGACTTCCCAGATAAATAACCCCCCCGCACACAGCACGGCTAGCGGAGCCCAAACCGACGGTTGCGTCCAGTGGCGGAAACGCGCTATTAGATAGCGGACAGATGTAGGAAATTTCTTAAAATTTGACATAGTTTTGCTTCCATCCGAGCCTCGGGACCTAAAACTATTTTCCATAGTCTACCATATCAATCTTGATGATTTTTGCTGTCCCCAGGTAAGTGCGATCGCGATTTTGATTGCAAGTTGCGAAAAACATAATAGCAGAAGCAAGAACTATGAAGGAAGTTCCATTACATATATCTTGTGAAAAGTGCAATTAAGAACGTCCTAACTCTCGGAAACTGTTGCTACAGATGTATGCCACAGGTGAAGCTCGATTGAGTACCGACCGAAATAAGTTTTGCCCAGCAAAATAAAGCGGAAATAATGATAAAATCAGAGTTGACGCGGTGTAGAGCCTTCCAAGCGTGTCAGCCGATCGACCTCAAAGCAAAATGTCAAGGCCGAATTTGAGTAATTGCCCAGCTCCAGACGAAGAGAAAAGTTGAGAGGAAATTAATGAAAAAAGTAGTAGAAGTATTAGCAAATCGGGAAGAACTCATAGAGCGATCGCTCGCGGTTGTCCTGTCCAAAATCCCAGCAGCGATCGCAGAACGTGGAGTTTGCACGATCGCCTTGGCGGGTGGCAGCACACCAGAACCGCTCTACAGAGCGATCGCCACCCAAGACCTGCCTTGGGACAAAATTCACGTTTTCTGGGGTGACGAACGCTACGTTGCGCCAGATCACCCGGACAGCAATCAAAAAATGGCGCGCCTCGCTTGGCTCGATCGAGTAAACATCCCCGCCAGCAACATCCACCCCATGCCCACAGGCGCGGCTGACCCCGCAGCCGACGCCTCGACGCACCAAACCGAATTGCAGCAATTCTTCAAAATATCCGACGGCGAGTTTCCCGCTTTCGACATCATCCTATTGGGCATAGGAGACGACGCCCACACAGCCTCTCTATTCCCCGGCACACCAGCCTTACAAGTCCGTGACTCCCTAATAACCGTCGGCAACAAAGACGGTCAACCCCGCATCACCTTTACATTCCCCTTAATCAACCGCGCCCGGTGCGTCATCTTCATGGTGGCAGGAGCCAGCAAACAACCCGCCCTCAGTCAAATTTTTGCCCCCGCAGCCGACTCCACGATCTATCCAGCCAGACTCGTTCAACCAGAGGGCGAACTTTGGTGGCTGCTCGATGCCGCGGCAGGCGTTGCAGTAAAATAGCTGAGAGAGCCTCCAGTCTCAGCACTGTTAGCAGTATCACTAACTCAATCTTTTCCTTCGTTCCGAATGTCACGGCACGAACTCAGTTGCTAGTATTAGCGAAGCAATATAAGAATTGTGGCGGTTAAAGTTAAAATTTGACCATATACACAACTATTTTTACGAGGCTGATTGGAAAATCTGGCCGATAGCAAGGAGAAATCGATGATTGTCTGTCCCAATTGCAATCACCAGAACCCCGACGGGGCCAGCCAGTGCGAGTCTTGTTACACGCCTTTACCCGTTACCGCCAGTTGCTCAAACTGCGGTGCAGCGGTTCAGACAGATGCAGCATTTTGCGGTCAGTGTGGCTTTAATTTGCGTCCTGGTTCCTACGTTCCAGAAGTTGAGGCGACAGTACCGTCCGTCTCGCCTGTGGGCCCCACAGTGGTATCGCCACTGGTGCCGGACTTAGGATCAACCGAACCGCCGACGATCGCAATGGAACCTCTAGTTACCCCACATCAGGGGCCGAACTTGGAAAAAACTCCCGCCAGCATTCCGACGATTCCAGATCCCTCGCCGTCGCTCTCGGTTCCTGTTACAACAGAATCGGTGACAACAGCACCAAATACCTCTCCCCCGGTTCCCGACCCACAGCCAGCGGGTGTGGCTAAAACTCAACTGCAACAGCAGTCGGCGCGACTGATACACGTTCAGACAAATACGCCGATGGAATTGCCTCACAATCTCGCTGTGATTCACATTGGCAAGCCAAATGACTTGGTGCCGCCAGATATTGATGTTTCGGGATTTGCTAATTCTGAGATAGTTTCTCGGGTACACGCAAATCTCCGGGTGGAGGGAGATGCTTGCTACCTAGAAGATGTAGGCAGTTCTAACGGCACTTACGTCAACAATACTCCCCTGCCCAAGGGAAACCGACATCGGTTGCGACCGGGAGACCGCATCTCTCTGGGAAAAGGAGACCTGGTTACGTTTCTATTTCAAATCTCTTAGATCGAGTTTGGATTGGGCGATCGAAAGTCTAAAATCTAAAATCGCATCTTGAGGCGCTCTACCAAAACTCAATGCTGCCAATGTGATTAAGCTGACCTTGCTACATCCACTCCAGTCTATTCCCGTCCGCAGTTGGATCTTTGAAGACGAAGAGGTCGTCCGGATCGGGCGATCGACTGAAAACCACGTCGTTCTTTTTAGCGCTGTGGTTTCTCGTCGCCACATCGAATTGCGACGCAGCGGCATTAATTGGGAACTGATCAATTTAGGTACCAACGGTACTTACCTCGATGGTAAGCCGATCGCTAAGGTTCCCGTTGTGGACGGTCTGATCGTTCACTTGGCTCGCTCGGGCCCGAAAATTCAAATCAACGTCGGTGGGAATCAGTCCTCAGCCCAGTTAGCACAAACTAGCGTCAAGTCAAGGGATGCTAAGGCAATTCACGCTCCCTCCGGGGGCGCACTGCTTAGCACGATTCCTATTCCCAGCCAAAAAGAAATTGGCACTTCCAGGGAAGAAGACGAGTTAACTGAGGCAGAAAATACTCCCCATTATTCGGAAGAAAAAGAAGAAGAAGAAGAAGAATATTAAATCGACATCTTTGGACGATCGACATTTTTCTTGCAGGCGGCACTCAGGAGTTTATTTATGAGTACATCACAACAGATTGTTAAGCGCAGCGAACTGATCAACCGCCGCACGATCGACCGCCGCACGGCGGAAGAGGTCGGCAGGGTAGATCGGCTTTGGCTCGATCCTCACTCCCAGCGGGCGATCGGCTTTACTTGCAAGTCGGGACTTTTGGGCAACAAAAAACGCTGGTTCGCTTGGGCGCAAGTTGATACGGTGGGCGAAAATGTTTTGGTGACGATTAACCCGGAACTTCCGGAATTGCATCAGCCGGAACAAGCTGTTTGTCCGATCGGCCTTGAGGTACTTACGGACGCAGGAAATAAGGCAGGTACGGTGGTTGACTACCTATTTGATGTCCGGACTGGTTCTGTTAGGGATTACCTGTTTAAATCTAGCGGCTGGCGCGGCGTTTTAGACGGGATTTACTTGTTGCCGGTGCAGGCGATTTCGACGATCGGCAGCAAGCGGGCGATCGTCTCTGAGGCTGCTGTATCCGAACCCGTGCAGTACGCGGAGGGACTGCACCATAAAGTCGGCATGGTAGCCGAGTTTTTACAGGAAGATCTTGACAGAACTCTTAAAAATGTGGCTGGCGTGAAGCGGAACGCTCAAAATCTGGCGGAAAAACTTCAAGATAAAGCTATAGAAGTCAGGGATGTAGCTCAAGAAAAAGTCGCAGAGTTGAAGCGCCAAAGGGATGAATCTGTACCGCCCGATCCGGTGGAACCGCCAGAGTCGGATTTGCCCTGAAGTGCGGCTTTCCCGATCGAGAAAGTAGCTGCTTGCCGATCGCATTTTTGGGGTGGCCGGCACCCGAAAGGTCGATCGGTACAGAGTACGCGAAATAGAGGCTTTCTGGGCGAGGAATTCTAGTGCTCAAAGCATTGTATTTTAAAGGTATCGCATCAATACGAAAAATGTTAGCAACCCTAAAAGACCTATGCTGTTTGAGAGAACCAACTCCTATTTTATCTAGAACCCGCAGTCTTAATAATTGGTTAACTTCTGTAGGGGCAAACAGCAATTCGCCGATCGTCGCAGACTGTCGCCCGATCGACAACTCGAATCAGCGGTGCAACCAGCACTCGTCTGAGTTGAATTCTCCGATCGATCTGTGGGAAAATGGTCACTCCACCGATCGATCGGCCCAGATGGGCGATCGGCCGGGTAGCTCCATCCGAGATTCAATCGATCGAGAACTTCGCACTGCTGTCAATCGCGGCCAAGTTCACCAGATTAATATCGTGTTTGGTGGCGATCGAGGACAGGCAAAGTTCGCACCTGGAGTCCAAGCCAACAATCAAAAGTTTGTTCAAATGCCTCAAGCAGTCAAAACTTCAACTTTTACGGCAAAGCGAGGGAGTAGCGGCGCACTGACAACGCCTTTAAGCATCAAATCTTTTGCGGTTTTATCGCAAAAATTGGTTCTTGAAGCATCCCCGTTTCAGTCATGCGGGGGAGTGTCAAAACATCAGTGATTACCTTAACTCTGCTACATCCTATTCAGTCTGTCCCAGTTCAAAGTTGGTGTTTTGAATCCGAATCTGTGGTTCGGATCGGTCGATCGAACGACAATGATGTAATTATTTACAGCGCTGTAGTTTCCCGCCACCACGTAGAGCTGTGGAATCATTCTTATGGCTGGGAAATTATTAATTTTGGCGCTAACGGCACTTATGTAGATGATAAGCCGATCGCTCAGGTATCGGTAGCGGACGGGATGACAATTCGCTTGGGCAATTCCGGACCAAAAATCCGAATCCGGGTGGGGGCGACGAATGTGCAACCGAGCCCAAAAACTCGACCACCACAGCGCGAACTCACCGACAAAAAGGCCGAAGTTTCACAAGACAAATCAACAGCTTGGTCTGGGCCTAGGAGAATCATGGAAGACGATGATGGAGCGCTGACTCACATCGATTTTGAATGACCCGCTGCTATCTATGGGAGCTAGCAAATTTCAACAAAATTCAGGCTGCATTGCATTCGATCGTCTGGTCAGTTAATATAGCTGAATTTTCAAGTTACCCATTTTCATACCCTGATTAAGCAACGTCATTCTCTAATACCCGCTCAACCTTCAACCGATAAGATTTGAGGGATATCGCTCGATATTACTTCTGTTTCGCTGCTTGCCCAGCGGCGGTAATCTAAGAGCAATTGATACATCAATCGCTGTTTGACGCTTAGCAGTACACTCTTGAGCAAGCCGTTGCCCGTTGCTTCTAAAATTGGTTTGGGCGTCAGCCAAAACGGTGGCGGTAACTCGACTTGCACCTCTAAATCCGCTTTTCCCTTCAAGTACGCTACCCCACTATTTTGATGTACGTAAAGCTTTCCTTTAAGATTGAGAGCAAAGCGATCGTTTATATAATCCACACCAAGAATCGAGCAGGCGACTGACTCCAAATTGATTGCGCCCTCCGACTGCGCCCATACCCTCATGTCTACTGTGGGTTGAATGCTGAGCATCATAAATTGTAACGGTCGCATTTTCAGGCGGAAACAGTCATCGCTTAGTTGCTCTGTGCGAGTACGATCGACTAGGGCGTTCACCAATCGCCTCGGCTGGCGCAGATAATGTTGAATGGGAACCCGTTCATCTGGTACGGCGATCTCAACGGATTGGGAAGCATTAAAACGGGTATACATGAGAATATGTCAATATGTGGGATTCGTAAGGATATCTTAATAAACTATAACTTTTTTAAGGTGATTTGAGTCGCGCACTAACTCGCCCACTCGCCCCATCTCATCCGAGAAATAACGGATAAAAGCTTTTGGGACTCAGGCTAATTTTTTCATCATACTTGCTGGCTGATGAGAGTAAAGCAAACATTTGTAACGCAAAATTGCCGATTATTATGAAAATTTCCTTAGCAAAGCCCTCGAAGAGGATCGCACATCTCGGCCCTGTAGGTACCAATGCAGAAACAGCGGCTCAGGCTTATGTCAATTGGTTGAGCCGGGAAACTAACTCCGAATGCACCCTGTATCCTTATTCCACCATTTCTCAGGCACTAGAGGCATCTGCCTCCGGGCTGGTTGATTACTCAATTGTGCCGGTAGAAAATTCCATAGAAGGTAGCGTCACTGTCACCCTAGATACCCTGTGGCGGCTGGATGCACTGCGAATTAAACACGCCCTGGTTTTGCCGATTTCCCACGCACTGCTGTCAAATGCTCAAAATTTTAACCAGATTCAAAAAGTTTACTCTCACCCGCAAGCCCTAGCTCAGTGTCAATTGTGGTTGGCCGAGTTTATCCCACAGGCTCAGTTGATTCCGGCTAATTCAACGACGGAAGCGTTGCACTATCTAGAAGATAGCAGTATAGCGGCAATCTCTTCGCCAAGAGCCGCCGAACTCTACAAATTGCCCGTGCTAGCGAGCCCGATTAATGATTATCCCGACAATTACACTCGATTTTGGGTACTTGGCTCCGATGCAGGAAAATTAGGAAACTTCGCAGAATCCCACGAGTCATCAATGACATCCGGCACCACACTAGCGGCTAACTCGCACCTAGATTCAACTTCGGCGAATTGTACTCACACGTCACTAGCTTTTAGCGTACCTGCTAATATGCCCGGAACATTGGTAAAACCTTTGCAAGTATTTGCCAGTCGCGGTATTAACCTAAGTCGCATTGAATCTCGGCCGACTAAGCGATCGCTCGGAGAATATATCTTCTTTATGGACGTGGAAGCCGATGCTTGTTCTACATTAGTGCGATCGGCACTAGAAGAGTTAAAAAAACACACGGAAACTTTAAAAATCTTTGGTTGCTACACTGTACTGTCAGTAGTATGATTGTATTAATACTTAGGGGGCTAGCGAGATGAATGCTGATGAACTTCTCAAGCGATATGCAGCCGGAGAAAGAGATTTTCACGAATCCAACTTAATAGGTGCTTCCCTGTCACAAGCTTCCCTACTTCATATTTGCCTCGCCTGTGCCAATTTAAAGGACATAATTCTAGCTGAAGCAGACCTAAGTGGGGCTAACTTAATTGGTGCAAACCTCGAAAATGCTTGTCTGATCATGGCGGATCTGAATGGGGCAGATCTCAGGGGATCGAAGCTAACTCGTGCCAGATTAACAGGGGCTGAGCTGATTAATGCAAACCTGGAAAACGCCAACTTGGGAGACACGAAAATGATTGGTGTCAACTTAACCGGGGCAAACTTGTATAAAGCGAACTTGATGGAAGCCAACCTGATAGATGCTTGCTTAGATGAAGCCAATCTCGAAGGAGCAAATCTCAGTGAGGTAAAACTGCGGGGAGCAAGTCTCAGAAGAGCCAACTTGAGAGGAGCATTTTTGTCTGAAAGTAACCTTCAGGATGCGGATTTGAGAGAAGCTGATTTGCGCGGTGCTAATTTGAGCGGGGCATTTTTGTGCGGCGCTAACCGCGAAGGCGCTAAGTTAGATGAGGCTACAAATTTAAGCAGGGCAATTCAGTTTTGCATCAGACAAGTCTGAAATCAGGCAATATATCCGCACATAATCCGACAGCTAAGGACTAAAAAATATAGTATTCATTTGGCTAAAAGTGCAGTTAATTTGCTCCTGTACCTTAGAAAAATGAACCTGCATCTTTAGTATTTCTTTCTTAGAATTAGCTTCGGCAATCTTACTTTCCAAAGCTAGCAAGTTGCGATTGAGAGTTTCTACTCGTACAGTTTGGTCGTCTAAATCTATCTTCACTTTTGCTACCTTATCCAACTCTATTTGCTTGCGAACCCAGGCTTGTCGAACGGAGTTCTCATCGCCTTTCTGAAGAGCTAGCAAAGCTCGCTGCTGCCACTGATTGGCTTGGGATTCAGATTGATTGTACTGCCACTGAATCCGCAGTTGGGCTGAAATCGCGCTGCCAACAGCCTGACGAAGTTCTTTGAGAGGTTCCTGAATTTCTAAGATTAATAAATCCCAAAAATTCATCAGTTCGCTGGTAAAGCCTTCGCGTTCTACAGAGGCTACTAATGCTTCTAAGAGCAACAAATTGGGTTCCATCTGCTGCACAGTTGTCTCAAATATTAACTGTGCTTCTGATAACTGCCGATCGCCTTTTTCTGAGACTGTACTGGCTGAGTTCTTTAAGATTTTTTGAGTCCTGTCTGTCGCTGTTTCTGAATCTAAACTTGCAGGTACGAAGGCTTGTAATTTTTCGCGGGCGATCGCGCTCAGCCTTTCTCGCAGCAAATCGCAGGCCGCCCGCTGCACTGGCCCTGTTTCGCTTTGACAAATCTTGATGACTATTTTTAAGCCTGCATCGCCGTAATTGAAGGCTTCCTTTAGCGCTGCAATCCGATGTTCGCTGACTGAACTAGACAGTCGGTGTCTGACTCCTGCTAGTCCGCCGAGTACCACACCGCCCACCGGAGGCGGCAGTTGACCGCCTCTAACTGCATCGTATGGTTTCGGTTCGAGATTTTCTAACACAAGCATTTATAGCAGTTGACAGTTGACAGTTGACAGTTGACAGTTATAGCACTATCCACTGCTAACAGTTCCCAGCCATTCCCTTTGCTTTTCGGAACAAAAAGTTTAAAATCGGTGTTTTTCCGATGGAACAATGTTTGGGACGGTTGCCTCGGAGTTGTTATCCGAGGCAGAACTGAGGATGCTTCAGTTCTGTGAAAATTGACTACTTGAGCGTATCTTTGAGTACAGTCCTTGCTGCCAAGTGATTGCGAGTGGAAGTTAAAATTTCGGTTTCGCGTTCCAATCTCGCAGCAGTATCTTGCAATTCTAAAAGAGTTTGCTGTTCTGTAGCTGCACCGTAAAGGTAGCTGGCTACCCAGTAGGATAGTTCTGTGGGCAAACTGGGAATGTCTTCGGGTAGGTCGATCGACTGATCCATCAATTTGCTAGACAGGCGAACTACATCTCTCAGCAGTTGTTCGACTTCTTTGCCCAAAGATCGGAGGTCTTTTTGTGGCGGTTCGTCTTCAATCCATTCTACTAAACCGACTAAATAGGGTTTTTCCCGAACGGCGTCGAGGACTCGGAACCGCTGCTGTCCGAGAGTCATGATTTTCATGCGATCGTCCGGGAGGCGCTGACAGTGAATGACTTCGGCGCAACAGCCAACGGCAGAGACTTTGTTTTGGTTCGGGTCCCACATGAGCACACCGAAACGGCGATCGCCCTCCAGAATCGTGTTCATCATAATTCGATAGCGAAACTCGAAAATTTGCAGTGGCAGCGGTCTACCTGGAAATAGAACCACTTCCGGCAAAGGAAATAAGGGGAGTTCGCGAACTGCTACAGAGGAGGAGGATGCCATTGTCGCTCAAAGGTGACGGTACTTGCGCTTCTTTTTCTTACTTTAACTGATTTGAGTAATTCCGGGCGGGGGTGAGGGGCGATCGGCGGAAAATGCGGTTAAGGGCGATCGACTGCCTCCATCACGGGATTTACAGTCCTGGACGGAAGCACGCTACATATAGCGTGCCAAAAGTTCCGACGATCGCCCGTTAAATCGGAGCAACGTAGGTTTAAGGATTAAAATAGAGTAGGTTTGCCTATTAACCTCAACATATCGCTAATTTCCTACTGCGCCTAATACTTTCAGCGTATCTTTGCGATCGTTAGTAATCCCAGTCACGCCTGCAATATTCATTCCTTCATAAAGGCGTTCAGCTTTCAGCGTTTTAATATAGGTAAGTGTTTCAATATTCCACAGTTTAATTGTCTCATCTTCACTGCCACTTGCCAGCATTAATCCGTCAGCACTAAAAGCAACGGAACGAACGGTATTTTCATGTTCTGTAAAAGTTTTGAGGCAAGCACCACTTTTTACATCCCATAGTTCGATCGTACAGTCATCACTGCCACTAGCAACAAGGCTGCTATTAGGACTAAACACAACCGATCTGATTGGCTGTTTGTGTCCTGTTAAAGTATGCAGACATTCATACGTTTTACTATCCCATAATTTGATAGTGAGGTCATCACTCCCACTGGCGATAATTTTACCATCAGGACTCCAGGCGACTGCATACACTCCTTTTTGATGCTTTCCTATATCGAGTAGTTGTTTTGTTTGAATATTCCATATTTGTAAGATTGTAGCATCACTACCGATCGCTATATTCTCACCATCAGGACTGATAGCAAGCGATCGAATCCAATATGGATGTTCGTAATTTTCTAAGCAGTGACCCGTGTTAGCATCCCATATTTTTATCCTGCAATCGTCACCAGTGCTAATCAGTCTTGTTCCTTCCGAATTGAAAGCTACTAAACAAATCCAATCTTTGTGCTTCTCTGAGAAATTTGAACATTTACGAGTAGCTAGATCCCATAACTGTACTCTCCCATCATTACCGCCACTGGCTATTTTTGTGCCTTGAGGATGAAATGCAACTGACTGAACGCGCTTTGTAGCTATACCCAGTATTTTGAATTTCTCTGTCTCGATATCCCACAGTTTAACTGTGCGATCGTCACTTCCACTAACAAGGGTTTTTCCATCAGGAGAAAAAGCAACTGACCACACTCGTTGAGTATAGCCATAGATAGTTTTCAAAGATTCGCCTTTGCGGACATCCCACAATCTGATACTTTGATCGTCACTACCAGTAATGAGAGTTTCACCATTTGGACTAAAAGCTATTGTTCTAATTCGGCGATCGCTTTCTGGTAAAGTAAGTAATAATTTACCATTTTCAATGTTCCATAACTTGACAGTTAGATGGTCACCGCTAGCCAGAGTTTGACCGTCAGGACTAAAAGCAACTGACCACACTCTTCCATCATGTCCCAAAAATTCTTTGAGACAGTTACCAGTCTTAATATCCAACAATCTGACAAGTTTATCATCCGTACCAGTCGCTAGAGTTTCACCATCAGGACTAAAGTCGATTGAGCGAACCGGATGCTGGAGGTTTTGCCAGGTATTCTGACATTCACCTGTATTAACATCCCATAATTTTACAGTTCGATCGGCACTCCCACTGGCTAAAGTTGTCCCTCGATCGTTGAAAGCAACTTTGACTACCCAGTAACTATGTGGTAGAGTTCGCAGAAATTGAGGAGAGTCAACATCATCCACATCCCACAATCTTACGGTGCGATCGGCATTATCACTAGCACTAGCCAATATCTTACCGTCATGACTAAAGGCTACTGACCAAACTCGATCGGTGTGTCCCTGTAATGTAGCAAGACATTGACCTGTATTAATATCCCATAACCTGACAGTGCGATCGTCACTCCCACTAGCTAAAATTTGTTTTTGAGGATGAAAGGCAACTGACCTTACCCAATTAGTATGATCTACACAAGTAGTTATGAGTTGACCATCCGCTCGCCAAATATAAATATTTTTATCTGCATCACCTGTTGCCCATAATTGACCATCATGACTAAATGCTACTGATAGAATGCTACCCAAAGGTTCAGAAAAAAAAGATTTAGATAAGTCAGAGTTGGCAAAATTAACCTGATGTAATTGAATTCCATGAAGATAGGCTTGAGAAATAGTTAAATCCGAAAAATCATAGTTTGTCAAATCGGTTTCTAGCTCGCACAAGATATTAAGAATATTACCTCCTAAATATCCAGGCGCTTTAGGCGATTGTTGTTGGCAATTGAAAATAATTTGTTTGAGTTTACTTTCGACATTTCTTTTCCCGCCAAGTTCCTGAAGCAATCTTTCCAGCAAAGGCGTGATAATTTGGCGAACTTGAGTTTCTCTAATATAGTCTTGGGATGTGGCTTTGCACAGAGAGTAGCTGTTCAAAAGTTCTATTTGCTCTGTTTTAATTTCTTGGCAAAGTTCATCTATTAGTCGATGGATAATGTATTCCTTCAATACGGGTAGCTGTGTATATCCCAATTCGGTATTTTTGATGAGCGATCGTCGCTTTAAAGACGCTAAACATTCGACTAATTCCTGTTGAGCTTCCCATAAAATAATATCTTCCTGTAATTCTTCGTCTGAAACTGGCTCATAATTAATTGCCACCCAGTACATAATTTGTTTTTCTGACAGAGATAGCCGTTCAAACTGACGTTCTAATAAATTGTTGATTTCAGTAAATTTTACTCTGCCTCTATTTAAATATCTTTTTACAAATCGAGATATGTCCCCTCTTAATGAAGAATCTCGAATATCTTGTGCTAGAACTTCTAAAGCAAAAGGATTACCTGCATAGTTTTCAATAACGTTTTTCCAGTCATCTTCTGATCCAGAGAATTCTCCAAATACAGTAAATATTTCTCGACCATATTCTACCTTCAAACCATCTAAATATAATGAACGTATATTTTGATTCTGTCTGGCTATCAATTCAATTGCTTCTGGTTTTTCTCGGCTGGTAATTACTAAACAGCTTTGATGAGATGATTGAGCTATTCGTTTTAGCAAATCACCATACCCTTGATATCCTTCCAGATATTGACCTATGTGGCTACCACTTTGAAGAATTGACTCTGCATTATCCAGTATGAACAAACAGCGTGAAGATTTTAAGTAATGAACCAGTCTGCCGATCTTCTCTTCTAAAGTTTCTGGTAGTGTAGTTTCTTGCTGATCAGACAAAAATTTGATTGCATCTGCTAGGATTTTTTCTACTGGTGGCGATGCCCCAAGACTTCGCCAGATTATATAGTCAAATTTATTTTGAATTTCTTTTGCTAATTCGATCGAGAGAGTAGTTTTACCTATACCTCCTTGACCTAGCAGAAAAATTAAGTGACATTTGTCCTTCAAAATCCATTTTTTTAATGTATCTAGTTCCTGAGTGCGCCCGTAGCAATAGGAGACAGTTGGTGCTGCTCCCCAGTCTTGGCTTGAAGATACAGCCAGAGTGGTTGACTGAGATGGATTATTATCGACAACTTCTTCCCAATTCAGACCCAAAACCTGGCAGAAAGCTTTGAAAGTATTGTTTTTAATAGGTGTTCCCTGCAAAAATCGTTTCCAAGTCCCTATTGATACAGCTAAATATGTTTCCTCTACGTTCTCCCAATCTCGATTAGGGTCAAGGATCTGACTGGCTTCTTCACGCCATATAGGGTCTTCTATTGCCCATCCCCTTTCTTCTCTAGCCTGTTTTATCCTAGCCAGTCCCCGAAGAGAAGCTTTAAGACTCTTCATATAACATTATACTCCCTGGTTGTCAAGCACAAATTTAGATCATTATACACCGAATCGAACTGATCTGCTTCTGTGCTGGAGTATTCATGGGACGGATGAGACAGTTAAGTCATAACTAAGGATTGCAAGATTCTTGGTAACGCCTCTCTCTACAAACAATCCAGGAGTAACATCAATTATGACATCCAATACTGTATTTGATTTTCTGAAAACGGCTGAAAGTGAGGAGAACTATATTACCTGTCCGGCTTGCGGCTCTCCCATTGGTATCAGAACTCAAGGCTATGAAATGATTTTGACTGATAACTTACGCTTAGAGTTAGATGGCAATATTGCGGCCCTACGGCTTTTCTTAGAAAGATTGGAAACTAAGTTAGAACAAAGAAACTTGTTATTAAAACCATCAACGGATGGTCGTTATCCATACGGGCAGGAAAGAAAGTTTTTTTCCGATGATAAAAGTGTTGATGCTGATGATGATGAAGAAAACAACGATGCAATTCAAAATAAACGAGAATTATCTCATCAAGGGATGTATCGAGGTATTTTAGGCAAAGATGCTGCGGAAGACTTTGTTCAGAAAAAGTTAGACTTTTTTGAGCAAATCAGAAATCATGATAAATTCCCACTCAAAACAGAAACTGACCAAGAACTTTTGGATCGAGAATGTAAATCTCTCCTGCGTGGTATAGAACCTCGTTCTTTAGTTGGGAATTTGATGGATTTGATTTTTGACCAAAGGAATGTCTTTGAATGGATGAAAAAACTTGAGAGCGAACCAAACAGAAAAAGGCTCAAAGAACTACTCAATGAAGTTTGTCCAACAATCCAATGGTACTTAAATAAGTTAGAGGAAATTCATGGTAAAAATAAAGATGATGAAGGATTACTCAAAGCTATTATTAGAGGGCAATTTGTTTTAGCGATAGTTCTGGGACACAACAGTAAAAAATGTGACATTTATGAACTAAAAACAATCTCTCTAGATAGTAATGTGCCATTTACCTTACCTCGGCAAACAATTATTTCATACCGTAATTTACTAGACATTCTTCACTCGGAAGTGGTGTTAGGTAATCCTAAACTGAGATTATCAGACAATTTGCAGAAAGAGTTAAAATCTAGTAAAGAGAAGTTGTTGAAGCAACAAAACGTACAACAAGCATCAAATATTTCCCCAAAGACTAATACGCTAAATAGCGAAGCTCTACTTGAAGAGTTTGTGAGAAAACTTGTCAAACAATGGGGTCGAGAAATTTATAAGCTAGTCAATTTTTCCTGTACAGGGCCTTCAGGAGATAATAATAAACGGTGCGGTTGGTATCCCAAAGAAAGCGAAACTCACTCAATTATCTTACTAGGAAGTCCGGGTACTGGCAAATCAAGTGTTTTACTCACAGGGTTAGTTTCTTTTTTCGATCACGTACAAGTTTTGGGAGCAACTGTAGCCCTTGATTTACCAGATGATCGACAACGATTGCAAGAGCTAGAAAAAGAGTATCGTAATGGGTCGATTCCTAAACCCACAAAAACAGGTACTAAAACCAGTATTAAACTTTCTGTGCAGTTTCCTGAAATTGGTTCAAATAATTTCGATAAAACTCACTTTGTCTTTACCGATATAGCGGGAGAAGATGTGGCGCGCAGTTTGACAGAAGAAGGTTCTCAACCTTGGGTACTGAGAATCCTGAAAAATGCTAATACAATTATCTTTTTCTTTGACTTATCGATTGAGCCTACTATTCGCGAAAAATTGACTAAAACTCGCAATGCAGAAATTTGGAAAGCTGTTGCGGAAAATTATGCGGTCGTCAATAAATCACGCGAGGGTAGAGCTACGGTCAATCAGTTATATCTTTTGGAACAAATCATCAGCGATCTAGAAACGCAAAGAGGTAATTTATCAGGGATAAATTTTATCTGCGTCATTCCAAAATCCGACCTCTATGCTAAAAAAGATGGAGAACAAGACCGATTGTTTTTGAACAGTTTCTACGAAAAGATGATCGGTCAAGGTATTTTTGTACCGTCAAATTTTGACAAACTGGATGATGAGTCTTTTGATGGATTCTGTTCGCTGGGAGGCACAGGTTATAACCCCAAGAGTAAAGACAATAAGGATACTTCTAGTAAGAAGAGTAAAGTTTTACAGCAAAAAGACATCGGTAGGATGATTTCTGATGAAGTGCGTAAGTGTTTATTAAATATGGGGAATGCTTTAGGGGAAGATGCTGTTCCTGCTTTCAAAGAATCCCTAAAACAGTTGGCAGAAGTTCGGTTAATGCAAAGGTTGGAAGCTCCTTTAGGGAAGGATTCTGTTTACTATTTAGCTGTTTCAGCACTTGGTAAGGATACATCAAAGATACAGCAGGATGGAAAAGATAAGATAGATGGTGTCTTTAACCAGAAATTATCTGAATATGTCTTTATTTTACCCATTGCTCTAGCAGTTGCAGATGAAATATCGAAGCAACAACCTTAGTTTTCGGGTAACATTTTACCCCCTCGTTGTCAAGCACAAACTCAGATCGTTATACAGGGAATCGAACTGATCTGTTTTTGTGCTGGCACGATTCTAGCTTCGGATGAGACAGTTGAGTCATAGCCAAAGATTGCAAGATTAAAGGAGGACAAAATGGCTCAATCAGACAAAGATAACTCCAATAAGCCCAAATGGCAGCAACGTTTGGAAGTAGTAGCATCGGTTGCTAGTGGTCTCGCTGCGATCGTAGCTGCGCTGAATGGAGTGGACACATACGTCCATCACCATCCCAATGGTTTGAATAATCACAACGATTGGAAGGCTTAAATAAAGTAACGAATCCCTTTTCAGCGTAAGCCTTCGCTGCCGGAGATGGTAAAGCTATTTTACAGCTTCGGCAGTTACCTTAATACCCCATTTTACCAATTCCCAACAGCTCTACTCTCTTATCAATCTAAAAACAGGAGCGATCGATATGAGCCTCAATAATAACATCGCACAGATGTTCAAAGATTTGGCAAACCTCGGCAGTAGTATGGAACGAGAACAACTGAAAAAACAAATTAAAGGTTACACGATAGATGAATGGAAAGGTGAACGCATACGGATGGTAGTAGCATCTGGGGGAATATCAGGTGCTTTAGGAGGCCCTATGGGGTTAGCAGCAATACCTGCGGATCTGGCCTGGTGTGGGAGAGTCAGTGCCTTGGGCTGTTTCGGGATTGGTCATATCAAAGGTGTTGATGTTGACTACGACGTAGATATGAATTTAATCATGTCTATTTGGACAGGGCTTGGAGAAGCCGCAAGTACCATTCCAGTCGGAAAAGTTGGTATTAAAGTTTGTAGCAAAGCAACACCGAAGATAGCTGCTAAGGTAGCCGGAGTTCTTGTTTCAAAAGTAGCTCTCAAAGGTGGATCTAAACTCGGAGCAAAATTAGCATCTAAAGCTGCATCTAAAGCTGCTGCAAAGTTAGTTGCGAAACTTATGGCAAAGACTGGTACAGCTTGGATTCCCTTGGTTGGTGGAATTGTTTCTGGAGGGGTTAACTGGTGGCTAGTGAGTGGGCTTTTAGAGGCTGCTGAACAGTATTACTCACACGAATATATAGTCTTGCGTGATGGCGAACTGGCTTCTGCTGCTTAGATTTTCTACTTTGCAGAGTATAGCTTATGGGTGCGTTATGCCATCTGCTAGCGCACCTTCGTTTGAATAGTTCACAAGAGGAGATTTCAATGAGAACCGAATCAAGAAGTCCTAATCGATTTCAATGACTCCGATGACTGGCGAACAGTAGATAATCCCAAAAATGGGAAAAAATCTGACATTTCAAAAGTCAGCAAAGTCAATTAACTTAATTCAGCGAAAATCTTCACATACATAAGGAGAAACCAATGGCAATTTCGATTTTTACCTCTAGCTCTAACTCTAACATTACTTCCTCATCAAACAATACCAGTCTCGGAGTCATGAATAGCAACCTATCGCTCAATAACTTTTCTAGTCTGCCAGGAATGGATGCAAGTTTATCTCTTGAGATGTTTTCCAATATGAGCCCGGGAACGATGAACATGACCACTACAATGAACGCTTTTGGGTCAATGTCTTCTAATCCTACTGGCGCTTCAGGAGTCAATTTTAATATTTGGGGGAACGGCTCGATCGACCGTTCCGCACGGATCAATCCTGACGCACCAACTTATGTACTTATTCACGGCTGGCGTAATACCGGCGGAAATGCAGGCAACGGCTACAAGCCAGGGGATTGGCTGGCAGACCAAGCTCAAACTATACGCCAGCGAGAATCTCATGCAAATCTCGTCGTTGTTGACTGGGAAAAAGATGCTGGTAATGTCTTGTATTTCCCTTCTGCCGACAAAACACAGAATGTTGGCAATCAGCTATCTGCTTACTTGAAAAATAGCGGTGTAGATCCTAATTACACCACCTTAATCGGACACAGTTTAGGAGCTCACGTTGCTGGATTTGCAGCCTCTGCCTATCGCCAATCCACCGGAAAAGTGATTAATCAAATTGTGGGATTAGACCCCGCTGGCCCGGCATTTGAAGGTAAGGGTGCAGGCGATCGCCTCGATCCAACTGACGCTACTCGCGTTGTAACTTTTCATACCAGCCAGGTATTAGGTTACAACGATCGGCTCGGTTCTCTCGATATTTATGCCAACAAAAAAGATTGGTTCCAACCTGGACAAACTATCTTCCCGAAGAACTTTTTAGGTGGCAATCATACCTACGGTACTACCCTCTTCACAGAATTGCTCCAAGGTAATAGTTTTTCACAGTCTAACGGTTCTCTCCTCAACCTAAATACAGTAGTGAACGCAGCATTTACTGGCGAAAACGATGCTATTACAAAAAATAATAAATCCGTTGTTTCCCTCAACCTGTTGGGTACTGCCAATAACGATAATCAAGCAGGTGGCGCAGCCAATGACACTATTCGTGGCGGCACAGGAAACGACAAGATTTCCGGTGGCGATGGCAATGATTCTTTGTTTGGGGAAGGTAACAACGATATCATTAATGGTGGACGCGGTAATGATTCTGTTTTCGGTGGTACTGGTGGCGATCGCCTGTTTGGAGATGAAGGCGACGATGTACTCACGGGAGCAGATGCCGCAGTAGGAAGAGGTGTTGGCGAAATCGATCGCTTGACTGGCGGCGCTGGGCGCGATCGCTTTGTGCTAGGCGCTACTCAGGGAGCTTTCTACAGCGATAATAATATTAGCACCTCCGGTCTTAGCGATTTTGCGGTAATTACCGATTTCAATGCTTTAGAAGATACGATCCAACTGTCCGGCCCCAAGTCGAGGTATAGTCTGGGAGCGTCACCAACTGGTTTAGCTGTGGGTACAGCCATCTTCCTGAATGAAAGCCGTGCGGAACTAATTGCGATCGTTCAAGGTTCCACCAATCTCAACCTCAGCGCCAACTATTTTGTCAATGTCTAGTAGGACTTAAACAAACTGGGCTATATCTGGCTTCCACAAGTGGGGTTTATCTGCTTTTGCCCGCATTTGTTTTTGCTACTCGATCGCCCAAATTTTCATCAAACACAGTCCTGGACGCACTCATACCAAAGAAACCGGTTTTTTTACCTAATACCAAATCCGGGTTTCCAAACCCCTTTATTCTTCAATCGGCGCAGGCCGATTTTGTTTGTATAGACGCGGTTTCAACCGCCGAGTCATAACTCAGAATTTTCGTAAAAAAACCCGGTTTCTGACTATCCTTGCGTCCAAAATTGAAAAAAAAGGAACAATGTATTTTTCCATTGTTCCTTCTCTTGTTATTTCCCAAACTGTCAATCTACAGCTTGACTTCAATATCTACGCCGGCTGGCAAATCCAATTTCATCAAAGCGTCAATTGTTTTAGCAGAAGGCTGGTGAATGTCGATAATGCGACGGTGCGTGCGGGTTTCAAAGTGTTCGCGAGAATCTTTGTCTACGTGGGGCGATCGCAGCAAACAGTAAATCCGCCGTTTTGTGGGCAAGGGAATCGGACCGATCGCAGTAGCTGCTGTCCGATTTGCTGTATCTACAATCTTTTCACAAGATGCGTCGAGAATTCGGCGATCGAAAGCTTTGAGGCGAATGCGAATTTTTTGTTGTGGGATAGCTGCCATTTTGGTTTCTTTAATTTTCTAGGTTCTGTTTATTTTTTGTTCTTTGTTATTTGTTCTTTGTTACTTGTTATTTGTTCTTTGTTACTTGTTATTTGTTCTTTATTATCGAATATTTAATCAATAACTACCAACCAATAACTACTAACCACTAACTACTAACCAATAACTACTAACCAATAACTACTAACTACTCACTAAATAGCAGAAAAGCCTATTGACATTTGGTGGCTTTTCTGCTATCAGGGCTGTTAGCGGATTCCTACTTGAGGATTTTGGAAACAACGCCGGCGCCGACGGTGCGGCCGCCTTCGCGAATTGCGAAGCGCATTCCTTGTTCGATCGCGATCGGGTGAATCAGATCTACAGTCATTTTGATCCGGTCACCAGGCATCACCATTTCAGCTTCCGAACCGTCATCAGCAGTGAACTGCATGATTGTACCGGTTACGTCAGTTGTACGGACGTAGAATTGAGGGCGGTAGCCAGAGAAAAATGGCGTGTGACGGCCGCCTTCTTCCTTCTTCAGAATGTAAACTTCAGATTCAAACTGAGTGTGAGGACTGATGGATTTTGGCTTGGCAATTACCATGCCTCTTTCAATATCAGCCTTCAAAATACCCCGGAGGAGTAGACCCACGTTGTCGCCGGCCAAGCCTTCATCCAAGGACTTAGTGAACATTTCCACACCAGTCACCGTAGTGCTGCGAGTGTCCTTAAGACCAATCACTTCGACAGTTTCGCCTACTTTGACACTGCCGCGCTCAATCCGACCAGTAGCCACAGTACCCCGACCAGTAATCGAGAATACGTCTTCAACTGCCATCAAGAAAGGCTTGTCAATTTCGCGTTCTGGAGTAGGGATGTAAGCATCTACTGCTTCCATCAGCTTGTAAATCTTGTCAATCCACTCATTTTCGCCCTGCTTGGTTTTGGGGTTAGCAAGCATCGCTTCGAGAGCTTTCAAGCCAGAACCAGTCACGATGGGAATGTCATCGCCAGGAAAATCGTAAGAGCTCAAAAGTTCGCGAACTTCCAGTTCTACCAGTTCCAACAGTTCAGCGTCATCCACCATGTCTTCCTTGTTCAAGAAGACAACCAAGCTGGGAACACCAACTTGCTTAGCTAGCAGGATGTGTTCGCGAGTTTGAGGCATGGGGCCGTCTGCCGCTGACACTACTAGGATGCCGCCGTCCATTTGAGCAGCACCGGTGATCATGTTTTTCACATAGTCAGCGTGTCCGGGGCAATCCACGTGGGCGTAGTGACGACCTGTGGTTTCGTATTCTACGTGAGCGGTATTAATCGTAATACCCCGTGCTTTTTCTTCGGGCGCAGCGTCGATGTCGGCGTAGTTCTTAGCCTTTGCTTGACCTAGTGCAGAGAGAGTCATCGTAATCGCCGCGGTCAAAGTTGTTTTGCCGTGGTCAACGTGACCGATTGTGCCGATGTTTACGTGGGGTTTAGTCCGTTCAAATTTTGCGCGTGCCATTCTCGATTTGTTCCTTGTTTTTTTTAGCGATTTTAGACTTGAGATTTTAGATTCTAGATTTTGGATTCAATCCAAAATCCAAAATCTAAAACCTTAAATCATTAGTTCCCTTTGTTCTTAGCGATAATGGCTTCAGCCACATTTCGCGGCACTTCTTCGTAATGGCTGAATTCCATTGTGAAGATGCCTCGACCTTGGGTTTTGGAGCGGATGTCAGTAGCGTAACCGAACATTTCTGCTAGTGGAACCTTTACAGAAACTTTGGCAATTCCCTGATCCGTCTCTTGACCTTCGATCTGACCCCGACGCGAGTTGAGGTCTCCGATGACGTTCCCGATGTAATCTTCGGGAACTTCAACCTCTACCTTCATCATAGGCTCTAGCAGCACAGGCGACGCCTTCATCACGGCTTCTTTGATTGCCATTGAACCGGCGATCTTGAATGCCATTTCTGAAGAGTCTACATCGTGGAAAGACCCGTCTACCATAGTAGCTCTGAGGTCGATCACGGGATATCCTGCTAGAATACCTGATTCGCAGGCTTCTTTCATCCCTTGTGCTGCCGGATTGATGTACTCTTTCGGTACAGTGCCACCGACAATTTTGGAGACAAATTCAAAGCCGGTTCCCTCTTCAGCAGGTTCTAGTTCGATCACCACGTGACCGTACTGACCTTTACCGCCGCTTTGGCGGATAAATTTACCTTCGGCGCGGACGGATTTGCGAATGGTTTCGCGGTAGGCTACTTGCGGCTGACCGACGTTGGCTTCTACTTTGAATTCGCGCAGCATCCTGTCTACCAAAATTTCCAAGTGCAGTTCTCCCATGCCGGCGATGACTGTCTGATTGGTTTCTGGGTCAACGTTGACTCGGAAGGTGGGGTCTTCTTCGGAGAGTGACTGGAGGGCTTTGGAGAGCTTCTCCATGTCTTGTTTGGTTTTGGGTTCCACCGCTACCGAGATGACTGGTTCTGGAATAAACAGGGACTCCAGAATCACTTCGGAGCCTTCTTCACAGATGGTATCGCCTGTGAAGGTGTCTTTCAGACCCAAGGCTGCTCCCAAGTCTCCGGCGCGGAGTTCTTCTACGTCTATCCGATCGTCCGCTTTGAGTACAATTAGGCGAGAAACCCGCTCTTTTTTGTCTTTGGTGGAGTTGAGGACGTAGCTACCTTTTTTGAGGACACCGGAGTAAACGCGGAGGAAGGTCAGGCGACCGTAGGGGTCTGCCATGATTTTGAATGCCAGAGCTGACAGCGGGGCGTTGTCGTCGGCAAAGCGCTCTGCGGTGTCGCCGTTGGGTAGGAGTCCTTGAATTGGGGGAACTTCCAAGGGCGACGGCAGATAGTCGATGACTGCATCCAACAACAACTGAACGCCTTTGTTTTTGAATGCCGAACCGCACAGCATGGGGACGATCGTACCTTGGACAGTACCGTGGCGCAGGGCCAAACGGATTTCGTCTTCGGTTAGTTCTACACCTTCGAGGTATTTCTCGGTAAGGGCGTCGCTGGTTTCTGCTACGGATTCGATCAGCTTGGTGCGATATTGGGCCGCTAGCTCTTGGACTTCATCGGGGATTTCTACTTCCTCGATATCAGTGCCCGTGTTGTTCTTGTAGATATAGGCTTTCATTTGCACTATGTCTACAATTCCCCGGAAGTTTTCCTCACTGCCGATCGGGATTTGGATGGGTACAGCGTTCGCTCTCATCCGATCGCAAATTTGAGCATAGACTTTGTAGAAGTTCGCGCCCATCCGATCCATTTTGTTGACAAACACGATTCGCGGTACTTTATACCGATCGGCTTGTCGCCAAACTGTTTCCGATTGTGGTTGCACTCCACCTACCGAGCAGAATACTGCGATCACTCCGTCAAGCACTCGCATGGAACGTTCTACTTCGATAGTGAAGTCTACGTGTCCGGGAGTGTCGATGATGTTGATTTTGTGCTCTTTCCAAGTGGTGGTGATAGCGGCAGCAGTAATCGTAATTCCCCGCTCTCGCTCTTGCGCCATCGTGTCCATAATTGTTGTTCCATCGTGCACTTCACCCATTTTGTGAACCATGCCAGAATAGAACAGAATTCTTTCTGTTGTTGTTGTTTTGCCCGCGTCAATGTGGGCGGCGATGCCGATGTTGCGAGTTTTCTCTAGCGGGACGATACGTGCCACAGCTACCTCCTTGGAGTTTGTGTTGCTATAATACAACTATACTACATAATAACTTTGTTTGCCATCGCTACCGACTTAGAACATAAGTATATGGAGCGTATTGTTACATTTTAATATTTTTTGCAACATTTGTTTACAAAAATATTAAGGATGCGACATGGAGGATTCAGAGACCGGGTGAATTTTTACTTTGGGAGTTTTGAGTTTGCTTCACGAATGGCCGGCAGCATTGTCCCTGGAGAAGCAATCTCAATACTCAAAATTTACACTTTTCAATTGATCGCCCGATGCTTTTATGCCGCGCGATCGACCTCTTCTCCATGCCCGACGATTTGGCAATTAGTAACGGTAGTGAGCAAAAGCCTTGTTAGCTTCTGCCATACGGTGTGTTTCTTCGCGCTTGCGAATAGCACTGCCTGTTTCGTTGGCTGCATCCATCAGTTCGTTAGCCAGCTTGGCAGCCATCGAGCGGCCTGTGCGGGCGCGGGCAAATCTGATCAGCCAACGGAGTGCGAGGGTGGTTCCGCGATCGGAACGTACTTCCATCGGCACTTGGTATGTAGCGCCACCTACCCGGCGGGCTTTGACTTCTACCAGGGGTGTAGCGTTTTTGACTGCTTTTTCAAACAAGTCTAACGGTTCAGCTCCTGTGCGTTCTTGGATGGTTTTCAGGGCGTCGTAGACTATGCTGGAGGCCACGGATTTTTTGCCGTGCTGCATGATCCGTCTCACCATCATGCTTACCAACCGGCTGTTGTAGGTTGGATCTGGAGGAACTGGACGTTTTTGAATAACTGTGCGGCGAGACATAGTTCTATTTGGGATTTTTGATTTTGAATGATTGAATTTGGGGTTTTGAACTCAGATATTATCGATCGCGGACGATCGAAAGTTTGGCTTTTCCACCCCTCAAGGATGCGAGTTACCAGAAAGAATTGGTTGAAAGCCGGAACACGAGTGAGGGAGAAGTTAAAATCAGACTATTCATTACTCCAATCCTCTTCCTTCTAGGTAGAGGTCGCTCTTAAACTGTCAACTGTCAACTGTCAACTGTCAACTGTCAACTGTCCTTGCTTGCGGTCTTTCACGCCGGCAGTGTCTAATGTACCGCGAATGATGTGGTATCTAACTCCAGGTAAATCTTTTACCCGACCGCCTCGAATCATTACTACCGAATGTTCTTGCAAGTTGTGACCGATGCCGGGGATGTAGGCTGTCACTTCAAAACCAGAGGTCAGCCGTACCCGAGCCACTTTCCGCAGCGCCGAGTTGGGTTTTTTCGGGGTGGTCGTGTACACTCTGGTGCAAACTCCGCGGCGCTGGGGGCAACTCTTGAGAGCTGGCGATTTGGTTTTTTTCTGCGTTTGTTCCCGTGCTGAACGGATGAGTTGCTGAATAGTGGGCATGAGTTACGGCATTTCTAGCTTTTTGCTGAATATAGTGATTTGGCGGCATCCGCACTGAAAGTCCCTTCCCCTGTGTGGGGACGGGATAAATGAAAATAATTATGGGTAAGTGAGGATACCAGACTCTATATAGTACACGACTCGAGTTTTTTTGGCAAGAAATTTCCACGGCGGGCGAACTTTCTTGCTTGTTTGCTCGAAGTTGGGATGCGGCGATCGCCCGTCGTACCAATACATATGTGGCATTATATATTGAAGCCCAACTTTGAAAAGGGTCACAGCAGTGGTGCAAAATCGATCGCGCGAAATATCGAACCACCATTTTTCGGAGACGCCCATCAACTCTACCGTGCGATCGCATCACAGCCGCTCGCATCACAGCCTCAGAGAGATCGACATCACATAAAGTTATATAAAATTACCTGATAATAAGCAATATACATTTAGTTGAGCGCAGATGAAAACCAAAACTTATATTCCTGAAAGTACAATTTCCGAACTTTACTTGAATATTTGGAAATCCGGTAAGATAGATCGGACGGTGTTCCACCAAATTCAATACGAAATTAATTCTGAGAGTTTAAAAAGTTCAGACGAGCTAAAAATTGTTAGCAGACTGCTCTATGCAGTCCGACGGGGATGGCTTTTAGTCATGGACTAAGTGGCGTTTGGAGTGTTGATATTACCTCCAAAGGCAAGCGCCAACAACGCAGGTGAGTGAGTTTTCAGTTTTGAGTTAAAATCTCATCCATAAAATCATATATAAATTATATTATATAGAGACTCAAATAAGACTCACCACACTTGACAGGCAATATTCAAGGAAAAGGACAGGGTATGTTTAATTCTACAGAACTGCTGATCGAAGCTTTCATCAAACAACTAGAAAATGGATATAGTCGCACTTACGGAGGCTACAAATCCGACTATGCCGACATTATTGCCTGGGTGGGGGCAATGGCGTTAGAAAACATTGCCAGCAGCGACGCTCTTTATCACAATACAGAACACGCCATTTGTATTACCTTGGTCGGTCAAGAAATTTTGCGGGGAAAACACATTCGCAAGGGCGGAGTCTCGTGTGAAAATTGGCTGCACTTCATCATTTCTTTGCTGTGCCAAGATATCGGATATGTCAAAGGAGTTTGCCGAGAAGACCAAGCATCAGCAGGATTGTATGCTACCGGAAAAGATGGCATGAGAATTGCACTTGCTCCTGGTGCAACAGCGGCTAGTTTATCTCCTTACCGAGTTGACAGAGCAAAACTATTCATTGACGAGCGCTTCGGCAACCACAAGCTAATTAATGCTGAGATAATCAAGCAGAACATAGAACAGACTCGTTTCTCGGTGCTTGACGGCAACATTGACCAAGATGCAGGTAATTATTCTAGTTTAGTTCGCGGTGCTGACTTGATAGGTCAGCTCAGCAACCCACAATATTTACAAAAAATTGGCGCGCTGTTTTACGAATTGGAAGAAAGCGGTGCTACTAAAGTTTTGGGATACCGACATCCGGGCGACTTGCTCCAAAGCTACTCTAAGTTTTACTGGAGTGGAATTTATCCTCACATTAGCGAATCTCTCGGTTATTTGCAGTTGACCCAGGAAGGCAAACAGATTGTTGCTAGTTTGTACGCCAACGTATTTCGGATGGAACACCAACGTTTCGATTCAGAGGTTGCTTGATTGCCAAGGGCGGGAGCTCACAGCCACCGCCCCTAAAGAACTTCACTCTCCATTTCCGAATGGTATTGAGGACATAACCAATTGCTAGGTATCAAAGAAGGCCATCCCTCCCGCAGCGCTTCAAAACAAACAGCACGCACAGTTAACTGACAATCCAGCAATTCTACACCAGCTTTTTCAACTTGCTTTTTCCCAATTTTAAAAATCGATTCATCGCTAAATTCAAAAGTCTTGTGACACTGAATGCAAACCAGGTGATGATGGTGGTGTAATTCAGGCAAATTTAGTTCATAATGTTTGTGTCCTTCTGCTAATTCTAGTTCGCGCAAAATCCCAATTCTGGCTAATAAATGCAATGTTCTATATACAGTAGATAAGCCAATTTTTTCTCCTTGACTCTGTAAAGTTTTATATAACTCTTCTGCACTCAAATGATTGCCTTGCCGTAGATTTTGAAAGACGCTTAAAATAGTTTCTCGCTGGGGAGTCAGGCGACAGCCCCTCTGGTTGAGTTCGACTTTGAGTGAGTTAGCACTGTATAAATTCATATTTGTGAAGGCAGAAGGATTTAGTTATCTAGGAGAGGAGAGGAGGGTAGGCACGGGGGCACTACCCCTACAAATTGTTCGCAATTCATAATTGAGGGCTATAGCCGCTTTTCCCTCTTGCTAAAGGTGTAACTGAAGGATTAGTTGTCGGTATTTCTGTGTAAGGTTTATGAAGCTTAGAGCAATGTTGTTGACAAGAATTGGCAAAACAAGTTTTCGGTTCAAAGTCGGTACAGCCGATCGCATCTTCAGTACAAGCAACACACGGCCGCACGGTACACTTGAGACGGTAGTCATTAGTAAAAAACTCGCAATCCGAACACGGAATTTGATGCAGTCGCCGAATTTGATAGAATCCTTCTCGCAGCGCTACCGAAATACTCCACAAAAACAGAACCATCAAAGTCCCGATACAGAAACAGCAAATAAAAACAGTCATAGGGTGATTTTCTCAACAGTACACACAAATCCAGAAATGAGCCAATTTAAGCAAGAAACAAAGTTCTAATTTCTTGCTTAAATTCGATTCAGATTCTATTTTGAGTTCAGTTCACAACACCTCGGAAAATTGCATCAATGCCAGCAAAATTGTCTAGCAGCAAATAAGCAAGGAAAGCTCCGCTCGTACCTCCGATCACAAAACCGCCCCGGAATAAACTCCAATCTTCCGGCGTTTTGTGCCAGTAAAGAACTTTACCTGCTTCGATGTTCCGATTCTCGTAAATCGAGAGGCCTATTGCCAAAATCAAGACTAATGCCAGAGTTGCCAGCAATCCTGCCAGAGGTGCTAAACCTTTTTCTTGTAAAGGCAGCAATACTGCAAAAGCTCCTACCAGGAAATAGCCGTGAGCCAAGCTAACTTCTAATCCCCTGACTATGGGAGACAATCCCTTGCGGTAAATCGGCAAATTCCGCAAAAAAGTTACAGTCGTGTCAGAAAAACTTACGGTTGTCGTTGCACTTGCAACTGGAACCATAGCAGGAGTTGCCGTTACAAATTCGCCCGATCGAAAATCAAATCCTGCTGCTTTTGTCCGTACCCGCAGGGCGTGCCAAATATGACCGGAAAGCGCCAAAATCGCTAAGATAAAGTGGCTTGTTGCCTGCCAAGTCCGCGAAGAAACTACTGTGGCTTCCGGGCCGGTTAAACCCACAGGGCCGTAGAAAACCTCTGGATAAACAGTGTCGTTTACTGTCACAAAGTAGGCAGCCAAAAAGCCCATGTAAGCCAAAGCGCCCAAACTGTAAGAAAGGTAAGCTTCTCCCGACCAAAACAACACTCGCTGGGCCCAGGCAAAAGGCTTGGTGAAGATATGCCAGAAACCGCCAATGATGCAGAGCAAGCCGACATAAATGTGACCGCCCACAACATCTTCTAAGTTGTCAACTGCTGCCATTCCTTCCGGGCCTTGTACGGGCAAGAGATAGCTAAAAATGCGGGCGGGATTGAGGGTTGGTTCGCTAATTATTCGTACATCTGCGACGTGGGGATCGTAAAGACCTCCCCAAAATAAGGCTTTTGCGACTAGCAGCCAAGCACCAGCACCTAATAGTAATAGGTGAATGCCGATGATGCTGGTCATCTTATCTTTGTCTTCCCAGTCGTAGCCGAAGGAACCAAAGAAAGTGTTGTTTTGTGGCAATACTTTCGGGCCGAGCAAGGAATGATAAAGGCCGCCGGCACCAAGAACTGCGGAGCTAATTAAATGCACAACTCCGATCGCAAAATAGGGATAGATATCAACAATTTGACCACCTTTACCTACTCCCAAACCCAAACTTGCCAAATGCGGCAGCAGGATTAAACCTTGGTCGTACATGGGCTGCTGTGGGTTGAAATTGGAAATTTCAAACAGGGTCATCGCCCCGGCCCAGAGTACAATCAAACCTGCGTGAGCGACGTGAGCTCCTAAAATTCGTCCTGAAAATTCTGTGAAACGGGCGTTACCAGCCCACCAGCCGTACTCGTTTTCTGGCTTTTCCGGTTCTGGTTTTAAATTCGGTTCAGCTATTGCTTGCATTTTCGCTTTCCTCTAATTTCGGTGAATTGGAGTTGCCCAAAAAACCCGGTTTCTCACAAAAGTCGTCGCTTTTTTCGAGAAATGTTGGTGCAGAAACCGGGTTTTTGACCCCCGCGCGTAAATTCTGGGTTAACTCGCTGCATTCGCTGCAACTTGGTTGACGACTTCGCCTTTGCGGAAGTCAAATCCCGCTGCTCGGAGGGCGTGCCAAATATGTCCTTGCAAGAAGAAGAAGGCTAACCAGAAGTGAGAATTTGCCAGCCAAGTTCGAGAAGTCAAAACTTCTCCACTATCGAAATAGGGATATTGCTGGATGCCAATTTTTAAGGCTGGGCCGAAGAATTCTACTGGGTAAACCAGGGTGTTGACTGAGACAAAGTAGGCGGCGATGAAACCCATTAAGGCTAAAGCGCCAAGACTGTAGGAGAGATAAGCTTCTCCTGACCAGACGAACAGGTTTTCTGTCCAAGCAAAAGGCTGAGTGCGAATGTGCCACAACCCGCCGATTATGCAGAGAATTCCTACCCACATATGGCCGCCGACAACATCTTCGAGGTTGTTGACGGAGGCAATCCAGTTTTTGCCACCTGCGCCGAATAGGTAGCCGAAAATCACAGTTGGGTCGAATGTGGGTTCCGAAATCACCCGCACTTGCCCGATCGTGGTATCATACAAACCACCGAAATACATTGCTTTGGCCACCAATAAGAAGGCTCCGATACCTAACAAAACTAGGTGGATGCCTAAAATTGTGGTCATTTTTTCTTTGTCTTCCCATTTGTAGCCGAAGAAAGGAGTTCTTTCTTCGAGGGTGGCTTCTCCTTTGAGGGAGTGGAAGATGCCACCGAAGCCGAGAAAGGCTGAGCTGATTAGGTGTACAACACCAATCTGAAAGTACGGATAAGTATCAACAATTTTGCCTCCGGCACCGACACCTAAGCCGAGTCTGGCTAGGTTGGGTAGCAGAATTAAACCTTGTTCGTACATGGGCAATTCTGGGTTGAACCGGGAAAGCTCAAACAGGGTATAGGCTCCCGCCCAGAAGACGATGAGACCGGCTTGGGCGACGTGAGCACCTAGCAAACGACCCGAAAGGTTGATTAAGCGGGCGTTGCCGGCCCACCAGGGGAAGGTTTCTCCTTCGGCTGGGAAGGATGTTTTTGCCATGTTTGTCACGGCGAGTCACCTCTTGAGAAAGATGTCAATTGAGTCTTAAGCTTGTGCAGCTTATTGATATAGATAATCAACAATTTTGCTGGCTTAGTCAAGTCTTTTTGCTAAAGATTATCATTAAGTTTGGTTGAGATATGTAACAAGGCTGCCGAAAAGATTGCGTAGCAAGGATTTTGTGGAGTTATGCCGATCGGCTATGACTATTTTCATTACTGGTGTAGATTTGCAGTAAGTAAATATGTCTAGATTTATTGATAAAGAATTTTAGTAAGGTGCAGAAATAGACAGGAGTGGATATTTCAACTCAAAAGCCTGAGAACAAGTGTTCCCAGGCTTTTTTAGCTAGATATTTAATTGCTTGTTGCATTTGATATCAAATTCGGTAGCATCCGAATTTTGATTAGCCGAGATGAGGAGACGGCAGTGCCGTGTCCCTACAATATTATTTTGGGTAGGGACACGGCATTGCCGTCTCCTCTATCATTGCAGTACAACCGGAATTAATCTGAGGTGCTAGCTCAAGCAGAGGATTTACTTTCTTCAGCTACTTGCTCGTTGCTGGGCAACTCCAGGCAATAACCCGCGCCGTATACGGTTTTGATGTACCGAGGATGGCGGGGATCGGGTTCCATCTTGGTTCTCAGGTGTCTGATGTGTACGCGAATTGTTTCGATATCGTCATCGGGGTCGTAACCCCAGACTTCTTTGAGAATTTCGCTGGGAGAGACTGTCTGACCGTGGCGCTGGAGCAAGCAGTGCAACAACTCGAACTCTAGGTGAGTCAGTTTGACGGTATTAACGTACCAAACAGCTTCAAACCTTTCGGGGACAAGAGTTAGCGGGCCGTAATTCAGGATTTCTGAGTGTTTGGCAGCTTGGGGGATGCGGTCTGTGCGCCTCAGCAAGGCTCGCACTCGTGCCAGCATTTCTTCTAGTTCAAAGGGTTTGGTCAGGTAATCGTCGGCGCCGGAGTTGAAGCCTTCTACTTTATCTTGAGTTTGACTTAAGGCTGTCAACATCAAGACGGGTATGTCGGCGGTGCGATCGTCACGCCGCAATCGCTGACACACTGTGAATCCGTCTACTCTAGGCAGCATCAGGTCTAGCATGATCAGGTCGGGGAGCATTTGTATTGCTAGTGCCTGACCTTTGATGCCGTCTTCTGCCTGGGTGACTTCGTAGCCAGCCATTTCTAGGTTGACGGCTACGAGTTCGGCGATCGCCGCGTCATCATCAATAACAAGTATCCGAGGCATCATCATTTATCTCACCGCTAACCAGATGGCGGAGGCTACAGCCTTCTGGGGGTTCCAGGTAACTTTAAGGAGCAATTTTTTAATTTTAAGCTTCATAAAAAAACTCGGTAAGTGGGAAACTCAGGGTATGAAAGACCTGAGAGGAAAATGACCAGGCGATTTCAACCGCCTTGAATCTTTACCATTACCGCCTTGGAGTTGCAAGAGTCTGGTGTACTTTTGTAATGTACTTTCAATGGGACAATTACCATCTCAAATCTTGCAACCCTGTACGCATAATGTTCGCTCCTGATGGAGCCTCCCTTCCGGGGTAATGTTCGCCTCGACCTGGTTATAAAGGCTTGTTAGACCTGCGACACTGTTTCAGTGACTTTAAAACTGTTTAATCGCAGGTGACAGAGCGGAAAACTGGCGTCGCATTCGCCGGTGTCGTGACCTAAATAACGTCTCCTCCCAAGAGGGGTCTGGTCAGAACAGCTTGCAATTTCTTACAAGCTCAGTGGCTTGAGCCTCGGAGTTCCTGACTAAGGATTATAAGGTTCATTAAGAACTTTTAGGGTTCTGTAAATATTCTTGTACTAATTATAAGCCCTCTTGAGCGCATATCAGAAAACTGTTCGCCAAAAATCTTGCTGGGAGTCGATTTTTTGCCGGCAAGAACAGCTTCCTGTTTCTTCTGGGTTTGCCTGCGACTTCAGGCAATGGCGCTAAGGGTAAGCTACTGCGGGTGCCAGAGATTGTCTGTGGCGATCGAGCCATATAGGGGAATTCGGATAGAGGATTTGGCGACTCGATAACGGGTCATTGAAATATACTGCTTAAATGCTGTACCACTTAAGCCCGGTCTTTGAGACATCTGTTAACGGCTAACTGTTAACTTTTAAAATTTTGTTAAGTTTAGTTAAAAAACTTTCTTTTTTTTGAGGATTGCCACTTGCTTTTCAGGGCTATTGACTGTATAATTTAATAATTGAAATATAAGTATTTATCAAAAAAATAAAAAATATTCCCATTATCAAATAGTATCATACATAAGTCAAACAATCAATCCCGCAACCTGAAAATTTGGGGTGATTTTTTTTCAATTATTTTTTTACCATAAAGAATTGGTTGAAAGCCCGCCCGCCCGATCGCCCTTGAGAAATCAAAAGAAGACGATTCATTACTCCAATCCTCTTCCTTCCTTTGTCAAGTGCTGTCAACTGTCAACTGTCAACTGTCAACTGTCAACTGTCAACTGAACATCGCCCTTGGAGCAGCCAAGCAAAGGATAAAAACTGCTAGCAAGGCTAAGGCTACTGAGGGGGAGCAGGCTGAGTATTTTTGGTAGGAAGAGTCGGTTGAGGGGTTAATTTTTGGAAGTAAAGACCGCCGACTGTTAGTAAGAATATTGTATAACCAACAGCTTGCAAAAGATAGATTCGATCGCGGTATCCAAAGAGCGCTTTGAGAATCACTCCCGGAAATTGTCGATCGGGCAAAACTCCCGCTGCATTCCACACCATCGGGCCTAAAATACAAGAGTGGAGTTGTGCAGTGCGATCGTAAAAAACACAAATTGCTGCATACTGGCTATCCGTCTGGGACAAAATGGCAGCGGAGGCGTCAAAATGTTTGAGTGCAGAGACTGCTAAACCGGCGACGATTAGCAATAATAAGATTCCCATAAATTTGAAAAACTGGCGGATATCGATTTTGACACCCCATTTAAAAATTAGGGAACCAATGATTGCAGCCCCAAGCAAACCGCCCACAGCACCTAAAGCTGGAGTTAAACCTTGTTGAAATTGAGCGCTGATAAATATAACTGTTTCAAAACCTTCGCGAAGTACGGCGATAAAAATCAAGCCGAATACGCCCCAGCCAGCATTCGTGTTTGATTTTAAAGCTGCGGTAAGTGCGCCTTCAACTTCGGCTTTGAGAAAGCGGGCTTGCTGAGTCATCCAAATTAGCATCCAGCTTAGCATGGCGATCGCAAAAATTCCCAATACGCCTTCTAATAGCTGTTTAATTACGGGTGCGTAAGGCTGATTTGATGTTGATAGTGCTGCGAGCAATCCATTGAATAAAACACCGACAAAACCGCTAGCAGCAATGCCGGCTGCGATACCTGCATAAACCCAAGAATTGAGGTGAGTTTGGTCGGCTTTTTTCAAGCAAGCTAGGACAATTCCGACGACTAAGGCGGCTTCTACGCCTTCACGGAGAGTAATTACAAAGGTTGGGATGGCTTCAGTAAAGTTCATTTTTTGATAACTGCTAATTTGTAGTTAGTGTTTAGTCTTTAGCAACTTTTATTTTAGCGCTGGCAGAATATCAATTTATTGATCCGCGAAGGCGCGTTAGGCGAAGCCGCGCGTAAGCGCTAGGGCGTGAAGGAATAGAAACTAAGAGAAGGACTTATAGCCTTTCTCAAAAAGATGAGGTATGACTGACAGGTTATTATAACCCTTGAACGTATAGGGATCTCTTCCCAACAACGTCCGCGAATATGAGAGCTAGATACGCTATAGATACTCTTAAGGCGGTTCTGGAGTAACTAATGACAATGACGAATGGTAAGGTGCGTCGCTTTGAGATTGTCTATTTTTTTTGAGTGATTCTTTGTACCGACGCACCCTACGACTAATGACTAAATCAACTGTAATCCCGCAGCATTTTTTTGAGTTCCACTTGGTGCAATTCTTCTTGTCCAATTAGAGTGCGGGCGTATTCTTCGAGATAAACGCTGGAGTCTGTGACGACTTCTAGTAAGGATTTATACTTTTTAAGCGCTTTTTTCTCGTGATTTAAACTTTCTTCCAACAAGTCTTTGATGGAGTGTTTGTATGTTTCTTCGATGGGGGCAATTTTTTGGCTGGGATGTCCGTCTAAACCTGTTAAAATTTCTCCGGCTTGTTGGGCGTGGAGTAGGGATTCGGTTGCTTGTGCTTGAAAAAACTGCACGATGGGAATTCGGTTTGGCCCTGTCACCATTAGTGCATAGTGGGTGTAGCGCACTACTCCTGCTAGTTCCCATTCCATGATGGTGCATAGCAGTTCTTGGGTTTTTTTCTCGTCGAGTTCTTTCATTTGCTATTTTCGATCTAAGATGCAGTCAAGAGCAGTTGTCATAATATCACATTTTTTAATTTAATAGCAATATAGCAATATCGAATGCAAAACTCGGATTACCGTCACGCGGCTAATGTCTCGATTGGAAGAGGAAAAAGTTATCGATCGCTCCCGCCCTCAGTACATCGTTTTAACTTAGCATTTTTGACATTTCTGATAATTATTATAATTATCAGAAATAAAGGAATTTTTTAACCCCACATGCACACAGAAAAACGCAGATACCCAAAAAGTATCTGCGTTTGTACTTCGACTGATTATTTAAGTCGTCACCAATGCCTTCAGCAGATAAGCGCGAGTTCCTGTTTGGTTTACGCCCTTCGCATCTCTGTAGGTGTAACTGCCATAGGCAGAAATATCGCCAAAGTTATTGATGCCAGTAGCGTTAGTTAATGTCACATTCGAGCCGCCAAAGCTCGGATTTGTGAGGATCAAACTGTTCAAGTCTTTGATAGTGCCGTTGTTCCAGACAAAAGCGCGGTTTTGAAGGCTCGAATTCTGGGAGACGCCGACCACTTGACCGAATTGGTTGATGCCAGCGGCGGCACCGGTTGCACCGCCAAGGCTGCCGATGTTGATTTTTTGACCGTTTTGCAAGAGGAAGGGTGAGCTTGTGGCTGTAGCCCCAGTGCCACCGCTCGTACTACCGATGATTTGACCGCTATCGTTGATGTCACGGAGAGTGGCTTGTTCTGCCCCAAAGGTGCCGAGGTTGGTTAGTTTATATTTACCGTCTGCGCCTTTTTCCCACAACGCCGCAGTGTTTACGGTCTTGTCGTTGAGTCCGTCACTGTCAACTTCGCCGACAATTACACTCTTATTGTTAATTCCAACCGCTCTACCTGTGTCACCGCCCAAATCTGGCAGGGGGTTGATGAAACCTTCGCTTGAATAAAAGGCGCGGGTGCGATTTGAGGCTGTTGAGGTAGAACCGGGCCCGTAGATGTGGCGGCCAGCAATTTCGTTTTTGTTGTTGATGTCGAAGAAGTAGCTTTCAACACCACCCAAATCGGTGATTTGTAGGGTGTAATCGCCACCAGCCTCCCTTTGCCACAGCAAGCCGCGGTCTGTGGCTCGACCGGCAAATTCATCACTTGTACCGGCGATCGCACCTAAGTCGTTGATGGCCGCAGTAAAGCCGCCACCACCGCGCTGAGTAACCTCTTTTCCGGTATTGTCACCGCCGCCATTTTTGATGCCAGTGCTAGTCAGTGGCTTGAACTCCCCATTTTCCCAAACAAATCCTTGATTGCGGAAGCCTGTGCCACTTACTTCGGTGGTTTGGGAACGACCAACTATTTGTCCTTTGTCGTTAATAGCATTAGCTTGGGTGGCATTGCCTGTGGGTGCGATCGAACCTAGGTCAATAGCCTGGTAGCGGTACAGCGGGATATCGTTGGAAAGGAGAGCTTTTTGTACTCCCGTAGCTACGTCTTTGATGGTTGCCAACAAGTCATCTCCGGCTTTGATTAGGGTGTTGCCCATTTCGGTGACAAAGGAGAGGAATTGGCCCGCGAGGCTGCCGCCTAAGCGCAGTTTATCTGTACTCCCATTAAATCCAGATATGGTAACGGAACCAGGGCCTGCTTCGAGAACGATTTGATCGCTACCATTGCCAAGGGAAACTGTATCGTTGCCAGTTCCTGGTTTGATCAAGTTATCGCCGTCGCCTGCGTTGATGTTGTCATCGCCGGCACCGGTGTAGATTTGGTCGTTGCCACTACCTGCGGTGACGAAATCGTTGCCACTACCTGTAACCACGCGGTTGTTGCCTTTGCCTGCGAAGACGCGGTTGTTACCTTCTCCGGCATTGATGATGTCATTGCCTGTTTGAGCGTAGATGGTATCGTCACCTGGGCTGCCGACGATGCTTTTATTACCTTCGCTAGCGAAGATGCTGGTGGCTTTTGCCCCGGCATTGATGATGTCTTTACCAGTGCCTGCAAAAAGTGTACCGCTGCCATCGCCTGTGATTAGGCTGTCATTATCTAGTAGTTTAATTTCGCTGGCGGTTCTTTCTGAATTGAGGGTGCTGGGTGAGCCAATCGACTTTGCAATCAGACTATTCAACTGCGACAAGTCACTGGATATTCCTAAGTCTGCAATAGCAGTATTGGGAAACAGGGGAAATGATGTATTCAACAAGTTATCGGGAACCATTAGAAACTCCTTTGATATGTATGTTTGGGTTGTATTTGAGCGCGTGTAAAACTACACCCTGAAGTTAGACTTTGGGATCAAGATTGATGCTATAATCTCGAAAAAACCTGATGAGAATTGAGTCGATGCCGCACTGGAAAAATCTCAAACCTTTTGCAATGACTAAAGGTTCGCCCTGTCCAGTAAATGACTAATATTAGTTTTACGGGTTAACTTCCAATACTCCGCTAGGAGCGAATACTACCGTAAACTTAGCTGCGGGTACTGTCGCCTTGGTGCTGCCTGTCTGGGCAGATTTGAGCAGATTTGGCAGGGGGGTTTCTTGGGTGTAATCCTTGGCTGGTTGGTTGAGGGGCTCGAAGTTGCCGATCGCCCCGTCTTGACTTGCAGTGACTCGATAGACTAGATTTTGAGTGAATGTGGGAGTAGCTTGCCAAGTCTGATTTATGCGATCGTACACTTTGAGAGCTAACTCATCTAGTTTGGTGCGATCGGTAATTTCCGCTGTCTGATTAGTGACCTCAACCGCCTGAACTTCCTGCTTACCTGCTGACACAGGCAATGCTTGGACAGTCTTATCTGTAGGGCTACTCGCAATAGCCGTTTCAGGAGACTTATTAGCAACAGGTGCAATTTCAGGAGACTTTTCAGGCAGTTTTTTTGTGCTATCAACAGCTAAAGCCGGAGGTGTTGTGCTAGTCGCCATAGCTGGCTCCGCCGGTTTATTAGCAACAGCATTAACATCTGCTACCTTAGCGGGATCTTTCCCCTCAATTGTCAAAGACTTGACGTAAATACCACGAAACTTTTCCATTTGAGTGACGCGCCACATGGCAATTGGATAAGTCACGCATACAAGTGTAAAAACTCCTACACAACCCCAAACGAATTTGTGCATCTCCCTCGCCGGGAGTGGCTTACTTTTTGTTTCCATCATCAAACCTCGTATTACTTAAATTAACGGCAAATAGGGGAATAAAGGATGCCAAGACATAGCTGTGGAAGCTACTAACAAAGCAAACATCCAGAAAAATATGGTGCGGCTTTTCACACTCTTATTCTTCCAAATCGCATACAGTATTGGCCAACTGATAAGCCAGCCAACAAGTAACATAGTTTCTTTGCCCGTGTAACTGCCGATATTTCCCCACAATTCGCTATCACTCTTGCTTCCGGGAATCCAACTGCCAATATTCCAAACAATTTTTTCTGTGGCTTTGGATGTGTCGGACAAGTGGTGAGTTACCATCATGACAAAACAGCCAATGCCAGCACTAATTAATGCAGCAGCAGCCGGGCCAGAATTGCTAGGCGGAGTTTCGGCTCCCTCAGCTAAGCTTTTCGGGAATCGTTTTAAATTATTCCAAAATTTCCCGTAGAAAGGTTCATTATCCGCATGATTTTGGCGGGATAATTGTCTGGTCATTGCTAAAATCTCCTAAGTTTGGGAATTGCTCATTAGCTGTTGCTAATAGTGTCAAATAACCGCAGAAAAATATTCTATGTCAACAGGCAAGATGCCTGTTCCACAAAAAATAAATTTTCTTGTGGGGTGGGCTTCTAGCCCGCACATAAAAAGATTATTGCGAATAGTGCAAAATCTTAGATAAACTAACTATTTACTAGAGAGCGCGAATTTTGGCAACACCAAGTCCGCTCACCATGCCGCCCATTGCAAAAAACATGATTCCCATCAAAGCTACACAAGTAGCTGTTAAAACTGGGCGATTTTTTTTGTCTAAAATTGAGTCGCCGTAGTACCACAAAATCCAGGTACAAGCTACTGCTAATGGCAATGTAAATAGCACGGTAAATTCGTGATATTCCATCAAAATGTACTGGACTAAAGGCGAGTTTGATTTCAGCCAAGCACGAGCTCCGCCAAAATCTGCGCCTGCTCGATAGCGCATATATGATAAGTTGCCGGTAGCAATGGCTAAAAAACTCAAAAGAGTTGACCAAAAGGCTAATGTACGCATTTGTGGCAAGATTTTACCGACTCCCCGTAGCAAGGGAAATGCTAAGTGTCCGGTATAAGCCATGACTACTAATGCCAACATTGAACCCATGCCGTGAATGGTTCCCATCCATCGCTGCCAAGGGCTGGGATGGAGTAGGTTAACGAAAGGCATAAACAGAAATAAACCAGCGGATAAAATGCTCAGCCCGTAGACAGAAACTTGAGCAATATCTAATTGTCTGGGAAATTCAGATGGAACTAAATCGGTAGTTGATTTTTCGATTGAATTTTGCACCGCTATCGGGCCTCATTGAGTTTGGATTGTTCGGGAACGTATTTGAGAATAGTTGCATTAGTATTTTGACTTTCTTGAGAATACAAGCCGTGCGGAGGAGTCGATCGCACATTCACGCGATCGATCGCCTTAAAATACTGCTAAAAGGACATTAACTAGCAATAGAATCCGGCTTTTTAGTTTTTAGAGCACCCAAAACTTTTACTTTTACTGCTTACTCGGCATTTCTACCGCTTCTTTTAGAAAGCAAGTAATGCAACTAATTCTCAAGAACAGATAATAAGGGACATTATTGACTTTTAGTCTTTTGTTAATTTTATTTTAAGATTTGCGTCAAAGCTTGATTCTTCAGGGATTTTACTGCCAGGTCGATCGCGAATTATTGATAATAGTTATCAAAAAGCCGATAATACGTGGCTTCTGAAACCAAAATCGGCAAAAATCCCCCCAGAGGGGATTGTAAAGTTTTGTAAAAAATAGTTGACTAAAAGGTTGGGAGTTCTCATGTTTTGGAGATATCGATGCACATACCTGATGGTTTTCTTTCACCGCCCGTAGCAATTGCCACGGGCATAGCAAGCGCAGCATTTATTGCAGTTGCCCTAAATCGAACCCGCGCCAGTCTTGGGTTGCGACAAGCTCCAGTCATGGGTTTAACCACGGCTTTTGTGTTTGCGGCCCAGATGATTAACTTTCCTGTAGCAGGTGGCACCAGCGGGCACTTGTTGGGAGGCGCACTAGCTTCCGTGGTTTTGGGTAGCCCTTGGGCGGCAACTCTGGCGATGAGTACGGTTTTTATAATTCAGAGCGTCTTGTTTGCGGATGGGGGCATCACCGCACTGGGAGCGAATATTTTTAATATGGGGCTAGTCGGAATTTGGGTGGGTTGGTGGCTGTTGCAGCCATTGCAGCAACTATTGGGAGGTTCCAGAAATCGTTTGCCGCTAGCTGCGGGGATTGCAGCCGCTCTCAGCGTTGTTGCTGCTTCGATTTGTGTGGCGATTGAATTGGCAATTTCGGGCACAGTAGAGCTGAATATCGCATTGCCAGCAATGGTAGGTATTCATATTTTAATTGGGATTGGTGAAGGGCTAATTACAGGCGGTGTTTTAACTTATCTCGTGAAAGTACGGCCGGATTTGTTACCAGGAGAACAGCCACAATTACAGAAATGGTTAGTGCCAGTAATTGGGGTGTTATTAATTAGTGGCGTGCTTTCATTGTTTGCTTCAAGTTGGCCTGATGGGTTAGAAGCGGTAGCAGAACAATACGGTTTTAAAGATAAAGAAGCTGTGGCGATTGAGATTCCAACTCCTCTCGCTGGTTACGGTGTTAAAGGATTAGAAGAACAACCAATAGGTACTAGCATTGCTGGAGTTTTAGGCTCTGCTATTTGTTTCGGTACGGCTTTTGGGATTGCTCAGTTGGTGAAATCTAAAGATGCTTAAACTTTCCATACCTTTTCGATTGCGACTGTCTCTCACAATTGTGATTGGGATTGGTTTTATGAAGACAGGTGCTTGGCTGTGGCTGGGCATTTATGGGGCGATCGCACTTTTTTGGTCACTTTGGCTGAAAGCACCGCTGCGAACCCTGCTGCAACTATTAGGAGCAGAATTAATTTTCCTCTCCTTATTAGTGCTACCACAAGGTTGGGAACGAGCGAGTTTTCTGTTGCTGCGTTCCCTCATTTGCTTGCTAGTTATGAACAGTTTTCTGCTAACTTTGCCGCCACACAGCTTCGGAATTGCCCTGAAAGGATTGCCCCTACCAGCAGGCTTACAAGAGATTGTGCTTTTAGCTGGACAATACTTAGAAATATTGCTCGCAGAAGTCAACCGGATGAAACGATCCGCTCAACTGCGAGGTTTGTCGGGTAGCGTGGGATGGCTGAGATACGCCAGTGCTTCGATGATAGGAGCGCTTTATTTGCGAAGTCTCGATCGCGCCGAGAGAGTCCACGCAGCCATGATGATTCGTGGCTACAAAGGCAGTTTGCCCGCCGACTCAAAATCAACACCAAAAGAGCGACTCTGGCTGACAGTCACGATTTTAACCGCAGCCGGATTAACAATAGCTTCTTACGGTAATTGGTAATTGGTAATTGGTAATTGGTAATTGGTAATTGGTAATTGGTAATTGGTAATTGGTAATTGGTAATTGGTAATTGGTAATTGTTACTTCTTCCCTCTTGCTTCTTCCTTTTCTCTTTCCCTCTCTGCGGCCTCTGCGGTCTCTGCGGCTAAATACTCTTAATCCTAAAATTGAGGTAAATAAAATTGACTAATCTCAAAGTTGTGCCAACAATCGAAGTACAAGACTTAGTATTCGGATATCCGCAGCAAAAACCTGTATTGCAAGGAATTTCCTTCACCTTACAACCGGGAGAAAGAGTTGCCTTACTTGGTTTGACAGGCGCTGGAAAAAGCACTTTGCTGGAAAATTTAATCGGCTTAAAAATGCCACAATCTGGCGAGGTGAGAGTGCAGGGAACTAAGCTGGAACAGGCAACTTTATCGGAAGCGCGTAAGCAGATTGGATTTTGTTTTCAAGATGCGAATGACCAGCTATTTATGCCGACTATTTTAGAGGATGTGATGTTCGGGCCACGCAATTATGGAGTACCAGAGGGAGTTGCGCGCGATCGGGCTTTAGCACTATTAGACGAATTCCGTTTGGTTGAATTTGCCAACCGTTCGGCCCACGAGCTTTCTGGGGGTCAAAGAAGGTTGGCAGCATTAGCTGCAATTTTAGCATTAGAGCCGGCAATTTTAATTTTGGATGAGCCTACAAATGGACTAGATCCGTCGTGGCGGAGGCATTTGGCTAAGGTTTTGTCGCAATTGCCGATCGAGGTAATTTTGATCGCTTCCCACGATTTGAACTGGATTGGGAAAACGACTCAAAGGGCGTTAGTCTTGGCTGATGGTCAGATTCGGGTGGATGAACAAACTCAAGAATTGCTCAAAGATCGATCGACTCTTGAATATTACAATTTACCGCCAGATTGGTAATTAGTAATTAGTCATTAGTCATTGGTCATTGGTCATTAGTCATTAGTCATTAGTCATTAGTCATTAGTCATTAGTCATTGGTAATTTGAACCAACTGTCAACTGTCAACTGTCAACTGTCAACTGTCAATGGCTTTGATTAAAGCTGGAATTTGCGAACAGTCTCGTTGTACAGATGAATAGCTAAATCCCGAAGAACTTCTTCATTCTCAATATGACTTCCTAATTTCTGTTTCGCCGAGTTGATGCACATTTGCATTAAGTCGGCGGAACTTTCGACGTAAAGCGCGATCGCCCTTTGCTGTTCTTCAAAACCAATCTCGACTTCCCCGAGCATTGGTACCGATTGACAATTAGCAGATTGGTCTAAGTTTGCCCCAATTCTTTCCTGTTTTCTCCTTTGCACTTCCTCGGAAAAACCAGAAGCAATTATCCCTGCGGGTAGCGCAAAAATCCCGATTCCCAAAAATGCTAAAATTGCTCCTAAAAATTTACCTAAAGGAGTGATAGGATAAATATCGCCGTAGCCGACAGTCGTCAATGTCACAACTCCCCACCACATTGAATCGAGGATACTCCCAAAAGCTTTGGGATGCGCTTCGTATTCAACAAAATACATGATGCTAGAGGCAAATATTAACAGAATGAAAACTGCAAAAGCTGTGGCGATTAATTCTTCTTTTTTTGCGTACAATACTGCTCCCATAGTTCGCACTGAGTGTGAATAACGGCTCATTTTTAGCAGCCGTAACAAACGCAACAGGCGAATTAAATTGATGAAGCTTAACTCGGGAAATAACAGCACTGTAAAAAATGGCAATATTGAAACTAAATCTATTAGACTTAGTGGTGTCAGACTGTATCTCAATCTTCCCCAAAGCGGGTGGCTATATCTGCGATCTACTGTACATACCCACAGCCTCAAACCATATTCTATTGTAAATACTAAGGATGCAACAATTTCGATCTTTTCTAGAATACTTTTTTGTTCTTGGGAGAAACTGGGGGAAGTAGAAGCAATAAAAGCTGCAACATTTATCAGAATCAAACCAGTGATAATAATATTGCCTGCTAAGCTGTATAAATTGCTACGCTCTGAACCTTCTAAGATTTCATGAATTATTGGTCTGAGTTGTTTTTGCACCTGAGTTTCTCCTAAACAATTAGCAATTCATGCTCGCCCTTTACCATAGCTTAAGAAGTTTTTTTGAAAACGTCAGTAGGATTTGTGAGGAGGGCTAAAAATCTGGTTATTTCAGAGATGTTTTCGTTGCAAAACTCCATATTGATCGGGGAAAGTGGGTGGTTTGGGGCAACGGCATTTTAGTAAAATTTAGAGTTAATCTGGAAGGAATCGCCAACTATTACTGGATTTGCAGGCAAACATCATGAAGGTAGCCGTATTCAGCACCAAATCCTACGATCGCACTTTTCTGACAGCAGCCAACGCCGACAAACACGAGTTGGTGTTTTTTGAACCGCGCCTCAACCTGGAAACTAGCGTTTTAGCTGCGGGATTTCCGGCAGTCTGCGCGTTCGTTAACGATAGTTTAGACGCAAAAACGCTCGAGACGATCGCCCAAAACGGTGTCCGCTTACTGGCGCTGCGATCGGCCGGATTCAATCATGTCGATTTAGCAGCAGCCCGCGATTTAGGCTTAACTCTTGTCCGAGTTCCCGCTTATTCTCCCTACGCCGTCGCCGAACACGCAGTCGCAATGATTTTGTCCCTCAACCGCAAAATCCACCGCGCCTACAACCGAGTCCGCGAAGGGAATTTTGCCCTAGACGGCTTGTTGGGTTTTGACCTCTACGGTAAAACGGTGGGAATCGTCGGAACTGGCAAAATAGGCGCGCTAACTGCCAAAATTCTGCACGGATTCGGCTGTCGCTTGCTGGGATACGATGTTTCCCCAAACCCCGATTGCTTAGCCTTGGGGATGGAATACGTGGCGCTGGCCCAACTGTTCGCCAACTCTGATATTGTCAGCCTCCACTGTCCGCTGATACCAGAAACTTATCATTTAATCGGTGCAGAGGCGATCGGGCAAATGAAACCGGGGATGATGTTGATCAATACCAGTCGCGGTCAGTTGATCGACACTAAAGCTGTTACCAAAGGACTGAAGTCTGGTAGAATTGGCTACCTCGGCTTAGATGTTTACGAACAAGAGACGGATCTGTTTTTTGAGGATTTGTCAAATCAGGTGATTCAAGACGACGTATTTCAGCGCTTGCTGACTTTCCCCAACGTCCTGATTACCGGACATCAAGCTTTTTTCACCGAGGAAGCGTTGCAAAATATCGCTGAAACCACGATCGGCAATATCACCGATTTTGAACAAGGGCGCACTTGTCCCAATCAAATCGACCTCAGGGAAGTGAAAAAATGAGTCAAAAGAGCGATTTGTCAACGGAGGCAATTGTTTAAAATCAACCCATATCGTTATTTTTGCTTGCAATTGGTGAAGCTCTGCCTTAATCTCATCAATTAGCCCCAGCAGCCTGAATGCTTTGCTAATTGCCAGATAATCATATTGGCAGCAACTCAAAGCGTGCAATTTTACTTGACAACGGAGGAATTATCCCATGACCCAAGCTAACTTTTCTGACGACACGCAAACTATCACTGAAGTTGTGACAGTAGACCTAGTGAGTGACCAGCCAGGGGTCATCACTACAATGACCTCAGAAACTCCAGGGAGCCAGTCCCAAGATATTAAAGATCAAATTCTCACAATTTTGTCCGAGCTTCCAGCTTATCTCTCAACCTTTTTTGTTGAATATCAAAAACCTCTGGTAACTATTGGTTTAATCCTGGCAGGCGCTATTAGTATTAAGGTAACGCTGGGAGTTTTAGATGCTCTTAATGATGTCCCTTTGGTAGCTCCATTTTTTGAGTTGATTGGTATCGGATATACGGGTTGGTTTGTTTACCGCTATTTGCTCAATGCTACTAGCCGCAAAGAGTTGTTGACGGAAATTGATTCTTTAAAAGAACAAGTTGTCGGTCAAGATTCTTAATTAGACAGTTGACAGTTGACAGTTGACAGTTGACAGTTGACAGCTCGCTTAGAGAAGGGTTGACAGAAGGAAAAGGGAATATTGAGAGCATCTCAGTTTTGCATTTGTATGTAGTGCTGTCCCTGATCGCGAGCGGGGACAGCACTGTAAAAAAATGTTTTTTGAAAAAATGACATACTCCCGGGAATATTTTCCAAATCTTCCCCTCTCCCCCTCTCAATTCGGATGGCAAACTTGTTGCAAAGTGGCGGTAAAGTCGGGGTAGGAAATGGCAGCGGCTTCGGCCCGGTGAATGTTAGTAATACCTGTAGCGTTGAGGGCTGCGATCGCCAAACTCATCGCTATTCTGTGATCGGTGTAGCTGTCAACATCCGCGCCAGTTAAAGGAGTCCCCCCGGTAATTTCCAAACCGTCGGGTAACTCGGTAATTTGGGCTCCCATGCGGTTGAGCTCCGCAGCAGTCACGGCGAGCCGATCGCTCTCTTTGACTCGCAAGTCGGCCGCATCTCGAATGATGGTAGTACCCGACGCAAAGGCTGCGGCTACTGCCAAAATGGGGATTTCGTCAATCAGTCGGGGAATTAAGTCGCCAGCAATGGTGCATCCCCGCAACTGTGGGGAAGAGCGAACCAAGATATCTGCTACCGGTTCCCCCGCAGCATCTCGCTGATTTTGCAGTTCAATGTCCGCCCCCATCATCTCCAAAGCTTCCAAAATACCTGTACGAGTGGGATTGACACCGACATTTTCGACTACGAGTTCGGAACCTGGGACGATCGCCCCAGCAACTAGCCAAAATGCCGCCGAACTAATATCTCCCGGTACAATTACATTCTGTCCTTGCAGTTGCGCTGGGCCACTGACTGTCACGCTACAAGTTTCTGGATCGACGCTCAATTTAGCTCCAAACGCCCGCAGCATCCGCTCGCTGTGATCCCGCGACAGAGAGGGTTCTGTGACTGTAGTATCTCCATGGGCCATCAAACCGGCTAGCAAAATGCAGGATTTAACTTGAGCTGAGGCGATCGGCGAATGGTAGTGAATCCCTTTTAACTGCTGTCCGAGTATCCCTAAAGGAGCTAAAGAATTGCTCTTTCTACCCCAAATTTGCGCGCCCATTTGTTGCAGCGGCTTAATTACGCGTGACATGGGGCGCGATCGCAAAGAACTGTCACCCGTTACCGCATAAAAACGCCCCGGATGAGAGGCTAAAATTCCCAACATCAACCGCATCGTCGTGCCGGAATTACCCGCGTCCAAGACTTCCAGAGGCTCCTGTAACTCACCAATTCCGACGCCCCGGACAGTCACCCGTTCCTCGTTGAGTTCCGAAACGGAGGCTCCCAGAAGGGAGAAACATTTAGCAGTGCTGCGGGGGTCTTCTCCTAGCAGCAGTCCCTCAATTGTAGTTTCACCGCGGGCGATCGCACCCAACATCAAAGCGCGGTGAGAAATCGACTTATCGCCCGGAACTCGAATCCTGCCTCGCAGCGACAAGCCCGAGGCAGGTTTTTGAATGCTTAAAGTTTGACTTTCGCTCTTGGGCGAAGTAGTTATAATGGCAGCTTGCATGAGATAGACTAGGATGGGACGGCGTTAGCTATCCTAACCTTTTCCCAGTCATAAGTCATACCATTTTAGATTTTAGATTTTAAATTTTAGATTGGGGAATGACAGACTGCATAAGGGTTGGGAGCAGGTGGATACAGTTCCATTATTTGCTAAAACTGCGATCGGCTACAGGGGAGAGGAGATGCAACTGTACGGGTTTTACCTGAATTTCACAATTACAGTCCGTATATCTGCTGAGATTTCAGGTTCAGCTCTGAGTTATCGATCGGATAATTGACTTTGGACGGAACAAATTTATATTTCTGACTGCGAATTGTAGATTTTGTGTGTTTTTTAACCAAAAGCTCCGGAATTTGGAGCCGAGATAATCTAAAATCTAAAATCAAAACTCTAAAATCTCAAATCTCAAACTGCCCGAACCACAATAACTCCTACACTTTTATTTATGCTGACGCATCATCGCAAGCCTGTAAGTTTATCGCTGGTATCCACAGATTTACCTTTGTGGTCAGTTGTTGAAACCGCTGGTACCCTGTATCAAAAAGACCGGGATCGCTTTCACTTGTTGTTGCACGAACCAGCAATACTCGATCGGCAATTTTCCGACGCATCTGACACATCTGGCGAGCAAGTTACGATCTTGCCCACAACTACAAAACCCCGGTTGCTGTGGCTGGAAGTTTCGCCCTATCGAGTGATTATGACGATGCAAGGAAACGGCAAGTACAGTTACCGCCACTGCTGGGAACGCGGAATGTACGGCCTGAGCCGTTATTGGCTTCAGGGCGAATCGCTGGCGACTCCCGAACAGTTGCGCCTCCGAAACTTCACCCGCAACTTGACCCTGACAGGCAAGCCGGAACCGGAACACCTGCGGTTAGAATATGAGTTGTGGTCGGAAAAAGTACAACTCGGTTCCTATATTTTGAATCTAGAAATTCATCATTAAATTTGGGAATTGGGCATTGGGCATTGGGCATTGGGAATGGGTAATTAGTCAGAAGTCATTGGTTATGATGTAGGCGATCGCCAAAAACAATAACATCTTGCTGGATATTATAATTGATTTTCTGGTTGTTTTTGTAATTACCTATTTAGCGATCGCTCTTACAATAATTAATGAGTTTTTCAGTCAAAGCGTCTTGATCTTTGGCTGCTTGATTTGCTCGCTGTCCCGCTTGGACAATATCCGCTTTAGCTTTTTTGATTTGCTCTCGACCTTCTATACTTGTAGAAGCCCGATTTCCTGCCTCAAGAGCTTTGCCCATGTCGCCGATTCCTTGACCCATTTCCCCGAAAAATTTAACCGACGGCGCCTGAATTTCTTTGAGGGTTGCATCTGTGATTCGCAAAGCCTCAATTTCTTTAGCTGTCTGGTTCAAATCTTTAGCTAAGTTCTTGCTCGTTGCAGCATCGTAGGTGCCGTTCTTAAAATTGATGAGAGCGTTGCCTTTGGTGACAATTGCAATAAGTTTGGTACACTGGACAGTTCGGTTATCGCCGCTGCAACTAATCGTCAGCGTACAGCAAGCAACAACTACGAACAGGATGGCAATTTGTTTGCGAAAAAAGTACATGAATCCTCGGTTGCAAAAAGTAAATTATGGGATGTTGTAGTAGAGTGTTTCAGTCGATTTTCCATTTTTAGATTTGAGATTTACTCCTCGATCTGAATCTGGGGGCTTTAACTGGGGTCTAAAATTGGGAGCGATCGCTTGACAGGGGTACGTCGAACGGTATCCGTTTTTTGGCAAGGGCGATCGATATATCCACTGTCAAAACACTCCTGCGGCTTTCAGACACGCTCTGCTAAACTAAACTACGTAGCCGTTTAGGAACTATGGTCAAAAACAGCAATAACCTACAGAAGGGCAGCATTTGGGGATATCTTACCCTGCTTTTGCCTATTTGCTTGACGGCGGTTGCCAGTTTCGAGTCGGGAACGATGTTTTGGGCGATCGCCACCACAGCGGGCGTTGCTTGGGCTTACAAGCTTTACCAGCAGCAGCAAAAACACAGACTCGCTCATTTAGACTCGGTTTTCTACAGGTTGATCAAGGAAAATCAAGGGCGAGTTACGGCCTTGGATTTGGCGATGAATGCGAAACTCCCGGGAGAAAAGGTTCAAGAATATCTCGACGAACGGGCTCTTGAGTTTGCCGCCGATTTTCAAGTAACGGAAGAAGGCGGAATTTTGTATTATTTTCAAATAGCCCCCACTGTCACTCAAAGCGAAACACCTAATGTCGCAATAGCTGTTCAAGAGCCTCCCACAAATCGGGAAAAAGCACAAGAGAAAAAACCAAATTTATTTCCGATTGCTCAAACCAAGACTCCTCAAAAGCCCAAAATCTCTTTTACCCAAACAGAACTTTCCCGCAGGTTCAAGGTTCATGCAAGTACGATCGGCAAATGGAAAGTTAAGCCAGAGTTTGCTCAGTGGAGTAGCGAAAAAGACCCGGAGGCGATCGCCTGGGAATATTCTACAGACAACAAGCGATTTTATCCCAAAGATTGATCGGAACAGTTGACAGTTGACAGTTGACAGTTGTTGACAGTTGACAGTTGACAGTTGACAGTTGACAGTTGACAGTTGATAGTTGACAGTTGGAAGAGGGAGAAAGACATAAACAGCAAGCTTTTTAGCGATCCGTATTGTAGATTTAATTAGGTGGACTTACTTGTGGGTTCAAATATACAAAGAAACCGGGTTTATACGAAGTTCTGCGGTTGGTAACGAAGAATTTCGGAATAAAGGGGGTTTTTGAAACTCGATCGCGTCCTGGAAAGATTATGCTCGCTGTTGACCGATCGACCTCTTTTAGGTTAGTTTAAGTAAAATCCTGTTTAATAGAGTTTGCCCGATAAATATCGGTAAATTCGATCGCCATATCTGTTCATTTTTTCTTCTATGTCCACACCAACCTTGCGAGTAATCGCGCGCCTCGTAGCCTTTCCCGACAAAGTAGCAGAACTTAAATCTCTACTTCTGAGCATTATGGAGCCAACTCGCCAAGAAGAAGGCTGCATCAAATACGAACTTCTCCAAAATCAAGCCGATCCTACAGATTTTACCTTCCTTGAAGAGTGGGAAAGTGCAGCTTTGCTCGAACAGCATCTCGCCTCAACTCACATTCAAGCCGCAGTGAAGAAATTAGACGGTTTAGCAGTTGCGCTTCCAGATATTCGCCGCTATGAATTGTTAGCTTAATTGGTTTTTAGGTTGAGTTAAATTAATGTCTGCTACATCTTCGATACCCCCTAACAGATAGGTACGTAGTTGGGATGCGAGCCCTCTTTAGACATACATATAAAGAGGGCTGAAGCCCAACTACGTACCTAAATTTCTATGATGGCTACTATAAAACCCCCTTAATAAAGGTGGAAGAAGAGTTAGAGTTAAAATTGTAGCAATTTCCGAGATTTTTATGACAGTAGCAACAATCAAGCAGTTATTTACTTATCCAATTAAAGGGCTAACACCGCAAGCAATGTCGGAGTTTGCTTTAACGAAAGGACATGGTATTAAGGGCGATCGCGCTTTTGCGCTGCTGTTTACAGATTATCTTGAAGGTGCAAAGATGCCCGCCGATAGCGCGTCTTGGATTAGCAAAAAATATTTGGCGGTTCAAAACGATTGGCCTCTGCTAGCAGCTTTGGAATGCCATTATCAACCGGAAACGGCTGTTTTAACAGTCAAGCGTCAAGGAGTTGCAGTGTTGTCAGCAGAAACGAACACAACAGCGGGGCGCGATCGCATCAGCACTTTTTTTACCGACTATCTGGCGGCGACTCAACCAACAAAAGAAGCGAGACACCCGCAGTTTGCACCTTTGCGGTTAATCGGTAACAGTAGTGGGGAAACTCGTTATCCCGATCGAGAACCGGTACATATTTCTCTCCTCAGTCAAGCTACACTCGATCGATTAACCGAAGTCGCCCAGCAAAATATAGATGTGGGCAGATTTCGCCCAAACGTTGTGCTAGAGGGCGTTTCAGCTTGGTCGGAATTTGAGTTAATCGGAAAACAGTTTCAATTAGGTGCAGCACGGATCGAAGTTACAGCACGAATTGGTCGCTGTGTCAACGTAGAAGTAAATCCACAAACGGGCGATCGAGATATTCCCCTACTCAGTTTACTACAACAACAATTCGGTCACGCACAAACAGGAGTTTTAGCCAAAATCATCAACAGCGGTACAGTTAAAATCGGCGATAATTTGAATTCCTAGAAAACCGGGCAGTTGAAACCGCGTCTATACAGACAAAACCTGCCTCCGCAGGTTGAATAAAACCGAGCGATTGAAACCGCCGTCTGATCTTGTGGGGTGGGCATCTTGCCCGCCCCAAATAGGCTGCTCACCCTTCCTCCGAAATCCGCACCTTATTACCAATTAACTTCAGAAAACTCACTCCAAAATGTTGAATTTCCAAAAAATTAGCATAAGCAGGAGTTGACTTATAAACTCTAAAAGTCCGCATAATTCCCAAAGTTGCCGCACTCTCCAGCGGGCCAACAAAGCTAGTATCTCTGTCCAAAAAATGAGACTGCTTAGCCCAGTGAGCCATCTGTTCCGCATTCAAAAAATAGCAACCGGAATGAGGATTCAAAGTCCGCTCAAAAGAGATTGGCTGTTCCATAATTTTCCCTGCCAACTGCGGCTGCTCCTCCACATTTTGAAATTTAGCAGTAGCTCCTGGCACTAAATCACCATCAATATATGCTTTAAAAACAGCACCTTGAGGCGATACTTCATAGCGATTGGGTTGCAACAAATTTCCATGTCCACCATGATGAGTAAACCAATTTAATTTACTAAAAAACCACGGATCGTGGAGAACTAAATCATCTTCCAAATAACAGAAGTAATCGTATTTGTTAAGGCAAGAACGCAAAACAGCCTGACACTCAAACCCCAACAGCAGCGGTTCGCATTTGGTAGCGTGGTGCATAAAAGACCTCGGCTGCACAGGTAGTTGAGGCAAAAGGTGATAACCTTGAGTAGTGCAAACAACAATATCGATTTCGTGCTTTTGAGATTGATTTGCTGGGATAGTGGCACATTCGCCAATGTCAATCATGCACTGAGATTTGCCATACAAAGCTTGCAGCGAAGTCACGCAAGCTGTTAAAGCATTGATGCGCGGTTGCGGATCGTTTCGTTGGGAAGCGTGTTTCCCGTCGCCGCTGGGATTGTAGAAGTGAGCAATAGTGAATAGGATTCGCATTTGTGTTTATCAACAATTAAAAATTAAACAATAAAACGGAAGACTGGGCGGTTGAAACCGCGTTTATACAGACAAAACCTGCCTCCGCAGGTTGAAGAGCAATCGGTTTCAACCGTAGGTCAAATCTTCATTCTTGAGTCTGCGGAGGCAGACATTGTTTGTGTAGACGCGGTTTCAACCGTACGTCTTATCCGATCGCAAGCGTATTGCACAAAAACCCCTATAAATCTTACCGCATTCAGTCGGTAAACAACTCAGGCAATCGCGATCGCAACTCAGCGTTTAAACGTGGCAACTCATCTCGCATTTGCAAGTACCAGTCTCGGCGCTCGCGGTAGTGTCCGCACAGCAAGCGGTTGTCGCGCACCCATTCGTAAGCATTCGCGGCTATTTCCTGGCGCATAGAAGTGTCGGAAATCAGCGAATTTAGCTTAGTTTCAAACTCTTTTTCATGTTTGTAAATCAATCCGGTTTCACCTTCTACTATCGAATCTTCGTACACTGTGGGACTCGCCAAAACCGCTACTCCTCGCGCCGCACATTCAATGAATTTTAAGTCAGATTTCATTTCGTTAACCGGGTTGACAACGAGCGGCAGCAAAGCTATATCGCAACTGTACATGATTTCTTGATACCGTTCGTAACTGCAAAAAGATTCAAATTCCTTTTGCTGTATTTCCAAAGATTCAAAAAATCTGCGATCGTGGATAACTTTAACTCGAATCAGGTGTTTGTGTGCAGCTAAAACTCGATTCAGTGCTGCCATAATTGGCTGCCAATCATTCTCGCGGTTGAGCGCGCCAAAAAATATTGTGACGGTATGTTCTGCTGGATAGATTCGCGGCGGAGGTAGATAGGCTAGTTGATTGGGAAATACGGCAACATTATGATTGTAGTGACGCAAAATTTTGGCTAGCGGTTCTGTTGTAGTTTGAACGCAGTGACAGCCGCGATAGCTGAGGTAATTATTGTCTGCGTATTCGCGGCGGCGGACGGGATTGTCGTCAATTTCGGCTACTATTAAATAGTCTTGTTTTAGTAGTTCTTTGAGTTTGGGAATGTAAGCCGGATATTGCATGATTGTCCGTTGCCAGACGAAGACTTTTTCTTCTCCCGGAAACTCGGTAATTAATGCTGCTGTTTTCACTCCCGATACGGTGCGGACACCGGGAATTGTGGCGCTAAATTTGTCCGGTTCCAGAACTCGCACGCGATCGCACCCTGTAGGAGCCATAATAATGGTTTGAATCAGCAGTCTGCGCGGCTGCACGGTCGATTTGGTCGATCGCACAATATAATATTCAGCACCAGTTTCCGTAGCAAAATCGCTGGATTTGAGCTCTAACGCCTTCACCATTGGATGCAGCAATTGCTGGAATTGGGCAAAATTTTCGGTTTTGTGTCCCTTCCCTTGCAATTCATAAACCTGCAATCCGGCTTGAGCAAATAATGATTTAATTCTTTCCAGGGTAAACCAGTGCTGCATCTTGCTGTCGGGATTTTCCCAATGTCCCCGCAACAGATTGACAATGCGCCGCCAGTATTGAACGTTGGGAATTGTGGCGAAAACTTGCCCCTCCGGCTTTAGCAAAGCACTGTACTGCTGTAGTATCTCCCAGGGGTTTTTGAGATAGGGTAGCAAGTCGCCAAAAATCAAGCAATCGACAGTTCCGGGTTCGATGTCGAGACTGGCGATCGCAATTTCTTCAATATCGGCTACCGCCACCCAGTTTAGCCGATCGACTGCAATTTTCGCTTTTTCGCGATCGCATTCAATGCCAATATACTGACAGTGGGGATTGATCAGCTTGTAGTGTTCGCCCCTAGAACCAGTACCGCAGCCAATTTCAACAATGACTTTAGCATCCGGCGGTAGCAGCTTGAAGAGGTCGTGGTTGGCGCGATCGATCACTTTCCCTAAAATTCCTGATTAGTTTGCCGTAAAATAAAGCAGAGCAATCCATGTCAACAGACCAGCAGACGAAGGTTAGCATGGCGATGCCAGTATACAATGGCGATCGGCACATTTGTCAAGGACTAAATTTTCAGTTATCAACTCTTTCTCTTCCCTCTCTTCTCTCACTCTGGGTTCTCTGCGTCCTCTGCGGTTCATTTAAACCTTATTCACCAATCCTGCAAAGATTCCTCCTATATATTAGCAAATTTTGAACAAAATCATAATCTACTCTCAACCCCCTATCTCCTTTGTCAGAATCAATATACCTCTTGCATAAGTCTTTGATCGATCCTTCAACCGCAGATGTCAGGCAGATAAACACAGATAAACGCCGATGATTTCATGATATTTTCCGATTTTTGCAATCTTGTCTAACACGCTCAATTAATTTAGCTTGTTTGCTAAAAATAACACAACAATTTGCTCAATACATTAAAAACTATGAACTATAATTTAGGACTTAACATCGCCGGCTACATCAACGGCGAATTTGGAATAGGAGAAGGAGTAAGAGCCAACATCAGAGCCGCAGAAGCCGCCGGAATTACCTTGGCTATCAACAATTTTACCCGCAGTCCCCACCGCAAAAAAGACACCACATATCAAAACTTTAGCCCAGACAATCCCCATCCGGTAAATCTAATTCAAGTCAACGCTGATGAAGTTGAAACTTTTATCAAAGATAGAGGTTCCAGCTATTTTGAAAATAAATACAATATCGGCTTTTGGGCCTGGGAACTTCCCGCATTTCCCTGCGAATGGCAGCCAGCATTTAATCACTTTCACGAAATCTGGACTTACAGCAATTCTTGTGCTGAAGCAATTTCTCAAGCTTCGCCAATTCCAGTCATCAAAATCATGCCCAGTATTTTTTTACCTGCACCTTCCCTCAGCAGGGAAGAACTGCATTTACCTAAATATAAATTTATTTTTCTGTTTGTCTTCGACTTTTGTAGCCGCATCGAACGCAAAAATCCTTTGGCAGTCATCCAAGCATTTAAAACAGCTTTTGGTGAAGATGACCGCGTATTATTGCTGATCAAATCTTCCAACTCCGACAAAAATCTCAAAGATTTAGAATTGTTGAATTTTGCCATAGATGATTCTGCAAATATCAGACATCAAGACGGGTATTTATCCAAAGATGAAATCAACGGTTTGCTTTACAGTTGCGATTGTTACGTGTCGCTGCACCGCTGCGAAGGATTCGGCTTGACAATGGCTGAAGCGATGTTTTATGGTAAGCCTGTAATTGCCACCGGTTATTCATCAAATACAGAATTTATGAATGTTGGGAATAGCTTTTTAGTTAAGTATAAGTTAGTCCCAATCGAGGAAGATTGCGGGCCTTATAAAAAAGGCAATGTTTGGGCCGAACCGGATGTCGGACACGCTGCTGATTTAATGGGCTATGTTTTTAATAATTACCAAGAATCTCAAAAAATTGGAGTGGTAGCTGCTGCGGAAATTCAGACTTTACTCAACCCGCAAGTTACAGGGAGTAAAATTAGAAAACGTCTCGAATATATTGCCGAGATTACCGATAATTTTCAAAATTTGCCTCTGTCACGAATGGTCAAAGCAGAGCCTGCAAAAATTTGGGCCCAATTCAATCAAAATTCCTTGTCATTGCGAGGAACGAAGCAATCTCATCCCCAAGCTGAATTCCGAGAGTCAAACCCACAAATTCAATCAAAAGTAGAACTGCGAAGCTGGCAGCCTTTGGTAAGCATTTGCATTCCGACGTACAACGGAGAGGCATTTATTGAGGAAACAATCAAAAGCGCGATCGCCCAAACTTACCGCAACATAGAACTAATTGTATCCGACGACGGCTCCACAGACCGCACAATTGCGATCGCCCAATCCTTCCAATCGCAAACATCCGCCGACTTCCGCATCATCCTGCACCGCAACTACGGCTTATCGCAAAACTGGAACTTCTGCATCCAGCAAGCCAAAGGTGAATACATCAAATTTCTGTTTCAAGACGACTTGCTGGCACCAGAATGTATCGCCAAAATGGTCGCCACCGCCCAACAAAACCCAGACATAGGTATGGTTTTCTCCCCGCGCGGCATCACCATCGCTGAAGATGAATCTCACCCAATTTTGCGGAAAGCTTCCCAATCAATCAAAGATTTGCACAAAAGTTGGTCGAATTTAAAATCTATTCAGCCCGGAAAAGACTTGCTAGCAGATGCTAACTGCTTGAACAACCCCATCAACAAAATTGGCGAACCGAGTACCGTATTAATTGCCGCCCGAGTTTTTGGCGAAATAGGATTGTTTGATTCAGGATTATCTCAGTATGTAGACTTAGATATGTGGTGGCGGATCATGGGAAACTATCACGTCGGGTTTGTAGACGAAAAACTTTCGTCACTGCGGATTCATCCCGAACAACAAACCTGGAAAAACTTCGCTGCTGGGGAAAATCATAAAGATGTCGTCAGATTTTACAAGAAACTCCTAAATAGTCCTGATTACAGTTTCCTAAATCAACAAATTAAACAGACAATCCGGCAAAAGTTGGTATCTAGAACCCAGCCTAATATATCTGACTTGTCAGCACTGGTTGAAAAATACAAAAAATTGCCATCAAACCAGTCTATTCTGGCAAAAATGCGCCAATACCGCCAACAGCTAGCTGAGTATTGGCTGAATTTGACCGCCGAAACATTAGAAACTGCTTACTCGCAAGCAGCAGGGAAAGCTCATAAATTGCTCCTAGATAGCAGCCTCAAATATGAAAGTTTAACGGAGTCGGAACAAAGTTTTGTCCAGCAGTTATCTTCTAAACTTGCTGAAGCAGGGGAAGTTGCTGATAAGATTCAATATTCTCTGGCAGCGATGCTGTACTGCGATGCTTATCAGTTGCCGCTAGAGTATAAAAATGCAGCAATTCCCCAGTGGTTTTTTGACGATTTTTTGAATTTCCTATTTCAGTCTCCGGCTTGCTTTCAACAAACGGGAGAGGTTGAAAGATATTCTCAATATTTCCAGCAGCTAATCGAGTACGTGTCTGCTAATATCGCCAGTTTTCCAGATTCGGAAGTTTGGCGTTATTTGGCGGCTTTTGTGGCACAAAGTGTTAGCTTCAAAGCTTTGTATTTAAGTGACAAAAATCTGGTCAATGTCTTGAGCCAGCGAGCTGATATTCTGGAATTTCACTTCAAAAATATTGGCTCTAAAATAGACTGGAATTTTGCTGATAGATCACCTCGACGAACTAAAGTTAGAGTCGGCTTTTTGCTCTACAAAATTAGTGCTGAATTTGAGACTTTTGCTGCTCTTTCAGGTTTTGAATATTTAGACAGAGACAAATTTGAAGTTATCGTGTATCATTTCCAGGTACAAGATGAGCAACTGGGGAAATATTGCGAAAGTTGCGCCGACAAGCTAGTCCAACTTTCGGAAGATTTGCCGCAGCAAGTGCAGGAAATTCGATCGCACGATTTAGATATTCTGCTAATTAGCACCAATATCGCCGACACTTCCGGGCCCAGCGCGCTGCTGTGCTTGCACCGACTGGCGCGGGTGCAAATTGCTACCGCTGCATCCACTCCCGCCACTACCGCAGCCCGCAATATCGATTGTTTGATTGTCGGAGATTTGACTTTGCCGGCAGATGCACCAGAGTATCGCGAAAAATTAATTACTTTAGAAGGGTCGGGAGTTTGTTTCAGCTATCCTGTAGAGTTAGCCCCTGCCACCGTTGAACCGACTCGCAGCAGTTGGGGAGCCACCGATGAATCTGTAGTGTTCATGTCCTGTGCTCGGGCTCGGACAATTATCCCAGAATTGCGAGAAACTTGGGCAAAAATTATTGCGGGTGTACCGAATTCTATTTTAGTTTTGTATCCCTTTCGATCGCGCACCGAAAACTATCCGACGGTGCCTTTTTACCACCAAATTCGATCGACTTTCGGGGAATTTGGAATTGACAAAAAGCGGGTAGTTGTGATACGAGCGCTATCAAATCGTGCAGATTGCATAAAATGTCTGGAATTGGCTGATATATATTTAGACTCCTATCCATACAGCGATGCCGGCCCCTTTGCTGAACCGCTGTTGGCCGGGTTGCCTGTAGTGGCAAGAAAAGGGCAAAAAACTCGATCGGGACAATTTGCAGCAGTCCTCGAAGAACTACAACTTCCGGAACTGGTAGCACATAGCGAGAACTCTTATATAGAACTGAGTACAGCACTGGGAACCAACCCAGAACTGCGCCGGCGCTATCGGGATCGAATCCAGCAAACAATGGCGGCAAATCCCAAAATTCTCGACAGTCGCGCTTACTCCCATCAAATAGGCAAACTATTTGAAAGGAACCCCGTCTGGATGCAAAGCGTCAAGAAATAGACAGCTATAGCGCTAGGTTTCTTAACGCTCTGCTATCATCGGGAGATTGAGGGGTTAGTGGTTGTCGCTCTTTTCCTGCCACAGCTAGATTAAAAGGGGAAGCGCAAGTCAGTTGGAGATTAAAAAATGACAGGACTTTTTCAAATAGGCGATAAATTACTGCAAGCTCAGGATATGCCATCGCTCCTGAAGCGTTACCAGTTGATGCCCCAATTCTTGCGGGGTGTAATCATCGACCAAGCGATCGCATCCTTTAGTTGCAGCGACGAAGAACGCAAATCCGCCGTCGAGAACTTTCTGGTACAGCACCAACTGACAGCCCCCGACGCCAGAGAAGCTTGGCTGCGGAGTCAAAATATGACAGAAGAAGAACTTCAAGAGATGGCCGTCAGGCCCTTGCTGATCGAAAAATTTAAGCAAGAGACTTGGAGACCTAAAGTAGATAATTATTTTTTAACCCGCAAAGCCAGTCTAGACCACGTAGTCTATTCCCTGGTACGCACCAAAAATCCAGCACTGGCAAACGAACTTTACTTCCGCATCCTGGAAGGGGAACAAACCTTTGCTGAAGTAGCTCGCGACTTCTCGGAAGGCCCAGAGTCAAAGTCGGGCGGCCTGTTGGGCCCAGTACCCCTCAGTCAGCCTCACCCGGCAATTAGTAAACTTTTATCAGTCAGCCAGCCAAATCAACTTTGGACGCCCCGTCCTCTGGCAGAATGGATGGTAATTATTCGACTAGAAAAGTTCATGCCGGCCCAGCTCGACGAATCGATGCGGCTGCACCTGATTAACGAACTCTTTGAAAGCTGGCTCGCCGAACAAATATCGCAAATAGGCCCGCTACAGCCCCTCTCTTCGGTGTCTTCAATATCATGACTTCTTCCGCTGTTTCCCTCTCCCAAATTCAGGATTTCTTAGCTCAAACACCTCCCTTTGACCGACTGTCAGAGACGGATCTAACGGCCTTGGTGGCTAAATGCCAGCTCCTTGGCTACCGGACGGGGCAACCCCTGTTTGAACGCGAAAAAATGCCGACTCAGGTGGCAATTATCTATCAAGGTCAGGCCCGGCTGCTGGGCTTTGACCAACGATCGCAGCGCCACGTCAGTTTGCGGTTGGTGCAGTCAAAGGAAATTCTCGGCTGGGCTGGCTTGCTCAGAGGAGTTCCCTGCGAAACTGCGATCGCCTCTACAGATGTAATCGCGATCGTCCTACCTGCTGAAGATTTCCTGAGTGTACTGGAAAAACAGCCGACATTTGGAGAAGCTTTTCACGCTCACTCTTCCTTGAGCGAAGTGTTTGAACTGTTGAGCCTGGAATTGCAGCGCCAAGCCGACGGCACTTCGGATCTCAAGGAACTAACTCGGCAAGCTTGGGAAGACGCAACAGTTGTCAACGTCCCAAAGGGTAACAAAAAAACTCAAGACCTCGCTAACGAACTAGATGCCGATCGAATTTGGCTAGTCAGCAGCGGCGTCTTGGGCGAGTTTCCCACCGGCAGCCGTTTCTCTGCTGAAAATGCAGCCAAATCCTTAAAAGTAGAAGGCAGCGCCGGTGCCCGCTTGGTAGGCTTCCGGCAACCCTCAGCATCACCATCAGAGCTAGAAGATCCCTTAACTGGCGAGACAGACACAGGAACAGGAGGCTTAGGGAAAAAGCGAGGCATCATTTTTGATGATGTACCCATCGCCCCACCTCGTCCCCCAGAACCCAAAATCGACGCACCAAAGGATGCGGGGAAATATCCAGTTTTCCGCGCCAAAGGGCAAATAGATGCCCCGCTAGCTTGCTTCCAAATGTTGAGCAAGTATTTTGGTATCAAATTTCGTCGGGATATCATCCGCAAAGTTCTAGAAAATCAGTTAAAAACCGCTGGTGTTATCAATCTGCAAGCCTGTGGGGCGATCGCCCAAAGCATCGGCCTGACCCCTCAATTGGCGCAAGTGCCAGCAGATGCGATCAACCGGATCAAAGCTCCGGTCATGATTAAATTCCTAGATAGCTTTGCCATTGTTTACAGCATCACCGAGCAAGAATTGGTACTAGCCAGCCCAGAAAAGGGGCTGATGCGGATGCGGGTACCTCAGTTTAGAGAAGACTGGGGAGAACAGGGAGAAGTCCTGCTGCTGCAAGAGCCGCAAGTCGAACAAAAAGAGCAGTTCAGCTTCTGGTGGTTTGTGCCGGCGCTGATGGAACACAAAACAGTATTTATTGAGGTATTGCTCGCCTCGTTTTTTGTGCAACTATTTGGTCTTGCCAACCCTTTAATCAGCCAAGTAATTATTGATAAAGTATTAGGTCAGCGCAGCATCGACACCTTGGATATTTTGGGTGCGTTTCTGTTAGGTGTTGCCCTATTTGAAGGACTCCTCAACGGTTTGCGTACCTTCTTATTTGTAGATACTTCCAACCGCATTGATGTCAAATTGAGTGCGGAGGTAATCGACCACTTGCTCCGGCTGCCCCAGAGTTATTTTGACAACCGGCGCGTCGGAGATCTGGTCTACAAATTCAGCATGATGGGCCAGATTCGGGAATTCATGACAGGTACCGCTCTGACAGTGGTTCTCGATGCAGTATTTTCGGTGGTTTACGTCGCCGTGATGCTCTCCTACAGTGTGAAACTAACCTTCGTATCTTTGGCAGTTGTCCCGGTACTAGCGCTGATGATTGTTCTGATCAATCCGCTGGTGCTGCGCCTGATCAAACAAAGAAATATGCGTTTTGCTGACTCTCAATCCTATCTAGTGGAAGTAGTCAGCGGAATTCAAACTGTTAAGGCTCAAAATATTGAATTGAAATCCCGCTGGGAGTGGTCTAGCCGTTACGCAAAATATATTACAGCCAGTTTTAAAACAATTCTGACCGGGACTACGGCAGGTACGATTAGTGGTTTTTTAAACCAAGTGGGTAACTTGGCTCAGTTGTGGGTGGGAGCTTATTTGGTACTGAGCAATGACATTACTTTGGGTCAGTTGATTGCTTTCCGAATTATTTCCGGTAACGTGACTGGTTCGCTCCTCAGGTTTGTGAGCGTGTGGCAGAGTTTCCAAGAGGTCTCGATGTCGATCGATATGCTCAAGGATATCATCGACAAACCCACGGAAACCAGCGAGGAAGACCGGAGCAATATCCCGCTGCCGGCAATTCAAGGGCAGGTTACCTATGAAGAGGTTTCCTTCCGATTCCTAGAGAGCGGCGCGCTGCAATTGGCGAATGTGAACTTGGAATTTCCCCAGGGAAGTTTTGTGGGAATTGTGGGGGGAAGCGGTTCCGGTAAGAGTACGGCGATGAAGCTGTTGCAGCGTCTTTATGCCCCGCTTTCGGGCCGGATTTTTATTGACGGCTATGACATTGCCAAGGTGGAATTATATTCGCTCCGCAGTCAGCTTGGCGTGGTACTGCAAGATACTTTGCTGTTTAACTGTACTGTCCAAGAAAATATTGCTTTGAGCAATCCCGATGCGAGTACGGATGAGATTGTACGAGCTGCGAAATTAGCCGTAGCTCACGATTTTATCATGGGCTTGCCCGCTGGTTACAATACGGTGGTGGGAGAACGCGGTGCGTCGCTTTCTGGGGGTCAACGGCAGCGTTTGGCGATCGCCCGGACGATTTTGCAAAACCCGAAACTGCTGATTTTGGACGAAGCTACAAGCGCCTTGGACTACCATTCCGAACGCCAAGTTTGCAACAACTTAGCAGAATCTTTCGCCGGCCGCACGGTGTTTTTCATTACTCACCGCCTGACTACAATCCAAAACGCCGACATAATAATTATGATGGATCAAGGTTCTGTAGTCGAGCGCGGAACTCATAAAGAATTAATGGCTCTGAAAGGGCGTTACTACTGCCTATTCCAACAACAAGAGTCATCGAACACATAATCATGGGGAATGGGGAATAGGTAATAGGTAATAGGTAATGGGTAATAGGTAATAGAGGGTTGGGATATGAGTAGACCGGATTTTGAAGATTTGGATGTTTACAAGTTGGCTGAAAAACTAGCAAATCAGGTTTGGTTTATTGTCAAAGAGTGGGACTTTTTTACGAAAGATACTATGGGGAAACAACTTGTACGTGCAGCCGATAGTGTTTGTGCTAATATTGCAGAAGGACGGGGCAGGTATAATTATCAAGACAATCGGCGTTTTGTGAAGATTGCCAGAGGCTCTTTGTATGAAACAATCAGTTTGTTGAGACTGGCATATGCTAGAAAATTGTTGGGAATAGAACAGGTAAATAAATTCCAACCAATAATTGATGACTTGTCGCCAAAGCTAAATGCTTATCTAAACTCAATAGGTGGTAAGCAAGAAAAAATGATTGATAAAATATCTGATATCGATCGTAAATAAAAAAAACTCCCAATTCCCATTACCAATTCCCATTACCAATTCCCAATTCCCAATTCCCAATTCCCAATTCCCAATTCCCAATTCCCAATTCCCAATTCCCAATTCCCAATTCCCAATTCCCAATTCCCAATTCATTCCCAATTCCCAATTCCCAATTCCCAATTCCCAATTCCCAATTCCCATTACCAATTCCCAATTCCCAATTCCCAATTCCCAATTCCCAATTCCCAATTCCCAATTCCCAATTCCCAATTCCCAATTCCCCATTACCCATTACCCAAATAACATATGGCTATGAAATCGGTAATCCTTTCTGAACAAGCAGTCATTCTGGAAAAACCAGCGATTTGGTCGCGCTTGTTTTTGTGGACGATCATGCTGATGACCACTTCTGCCGTAGTTTGGGCTTATTTTGCTAGCGTAGAGCAAGCTGTCCCCGCTGTCGGCCAATTGGAACTCAAAGATGGTGCTAGAGACATCCAAGCGCCTGCTACGGGCGCTGTGGTGAGGCTGCACGTCGAAAATGGCGATCGGGTAGAAAAAAACCAGCCCCTGCTCACTTTCAACCCCCTTGCACCCAGTGCTGATTTAACATCGATTAAGAAAACTAAAGAAGCGCTGGAAAAGGAAAATAAATTTTACGAAGATGTCGTCAGCGGCAAAGTTCAAGGCCCTATTCCTTCCAACCTAGAATCCACAATCAAAGACAGACAGAGCCTTGCTGCACAAAATCAAGTGCTGCAAGCTTTGATTGACGAGCTGTACCTTAACCGGGGAGCCAGCGGAAATTTTGATGCCACCCAGCAAGGACTGTATGTTAATTATCGATCGGAATTTCTGTCTCGGGTAGCCGCCGCCCAAGGGCAAGTTCAGGAGTTGGACAAACAACTCAAGCAAGCTGAAAATGCTGAGAAAGCCGCCGGCGATCAAATGAATGTAGCAGTGCAACAATTGGGTTTTGCTCAGAACCAATTAAATTACTCTCAGCAGCAGTTAGCCTCTTCCCAAGAGCAAGTCAAATCAGCTCTGGCTCAGAAAGATTTGGCTGACGAACAGTTAGCCAAATCCCAACAAGTATTGAAGTCCAATCAAGGCATTTTGGGCAGACTAGGCCCGCTGGTAGAGCAAGGAGCGATCGCTGAACTGCAAAGAGAAAAACAGGAACAAGATGTTTTCAGAGGCCAAAGCGACGTTCTGAAACAGCAAGATCAAATCAAACAGCGCGAAGGCGAAATCAACGCCCGCAAAGGCGAAATCAACACCCGCCGAGGTGAGATAAATACACGCCGAGGCGAAATTAATGCGCGTCAAGGTGACATCCAAAAAATTACCGCTGAAGTACAGCGCCAGCAAGGAGAGCAAGCGCGCATTCAGGAGTCGATCGCCCGCGCCCAAGAACAGTTGAAAAACACCAAGGATGCCTGGGCCAAAGAACTTTACAGCAAAATTGCTGAAAACCAGAAACAAATTGCCAGCAGCGATTCTCAACTCAGCCGTTTTAAAGTAGAAAACCTGAAAAAGCTGTCCGAAGTAAATGCTCAGCTAGAAAAAGCCCAGCAAGTCCGCGATACTCAAATTATGAAGGCTCCCGTATCCGGCGTTATCTTCGATTTGAAACCTTCTAAGAAGGAGAATGCGAAGTTGGATCTAGCTAAAGATCCGATATGCCAATCCATTATTAACTCAGTGGTGAAGCCGGGAGAACCGCGCCCCAAACGCTGCGAAGAAGCTTATTACGAAGCGCAGCAAACAGAGAAGCTGCTCAAGGTTTTGGATGATGAAAACGGCTTGCAAGCAGTTGTTTACCTGGAAAATAGCAACGTAGCTCTTGTTTTGGATGGTATGAAAAACAAGCGAGAAAAATTAGAAAAATATCACGGCAAACAATTAGATGGAGAAAAGATTGACTGCGAAAAAGGTAAAAGCTGCCTGTGTCCTGAGAAGGAAGTTAATAGAGAGAAATTGGGTTTGACAAAATACCAATGCGTACCTGTGGATATAAATGTTGAAGCTTTCCCTGCGCTGGAGTTTGGTACTGCTGAGGGTGAAGTGAAAGAGATTAGCAGCGATGCTGAACCTCCTACTGAACTCCGGAAATACTACGCTTTCAAAACCAAAATTAAGCTGAAGACTCAAAAGTTTATTTTGAACAAGGGCAAGCCAAATGAACAGGAAGTTAACTTGCAGTCGGGAATGGCGGTAAGTTCTAATATCAATATCGGCAAGCGAACTGTTTTGCAGATGTTTATCAACCGATTTACTGGCAAACTGGATACATTCAAGACTGTTAAGTAATTCGGTTAACAGAATTGAATAGGACTAAAGTCCTCACTACAAACTTGATGACTGGTTTGTAGTGAGGACTTTAGTCCTAATTAGCCCGGTTCGTAGTGAGGACTTTAATCCTAATTCCCGCAAATTATGAGGACTAAAGTCTTCACTACAAACTTGATGAGAATGATTTAACGATATTAATATAAAATAGTGATGGCAATTGGTGCGATCGCACATTCATGAAAAAAAGTATTTTATTTACGCTATATCTGATTCCTGTTGTCCTTTTAATCGGGTTTGTAGCCACTTTTAGCGTTAACGTACCCATTGATGACGAGTGGAGGTTGGCTAGCCTGTTTGAGAAAATAGCTCAGGGAAGTGTAACGTTTAACGATTTTTGGGCTTTGCACAGCAACCACCGCATAGTCTTTCCGAAATTAATTATCGCTGTGCTGGTTTTTGCTTCCAGATGGAATATTAATTATCAGTTGTGTCTCAGCATCGGTTTGGCTGGGATAACTTTTATGACTATGTACAAGTTATCCTCGATGCAGGTTAAGAATGTTGGGGATAATTTGTGGCATTTAGCTAATATTTTAACTTGTATTTTACTTTTCTCCCTGGTTCAACATGAAAACTGGCTTTGGGGATTTCAATTAGCTTGGTTTTTTGTAAATCTGTGTTTTATAGCTGCGGTTTATGCGCTGGTTTCAACTCACAAATTATTGCCTAATATTAGAATTTCTATTGCTGCTATATTCTGTTTTATTGCTAGTTTTTCTCTGGCTCAAGGTTTGCTATCTTGGTTTGTGGCGGTTCCGGCTGTGGTGGCTTTGGAGGGAAATCGAGTACAGAAAAAAAGAAGATTAATTGTATGGATATTGCTGTTTGCAGCAACTTGTGCTATTTACTCAATTGATTATCATCCTAGCCGTAAAACAAGTATTATTGCATTGTTGAATAAGCCGCTGGTGGTAATTGATTATTTTTTGAGTTTATTGGGTTCGCCAATTGTTAGATCACCTGGACTTTCTGCATTTGTAGGATTGGTAATATTTGCAAGTTTTGGATTTTTTGTATGGCATTTTGGGAAGAAGATTCTATTAACTAATTTGGGATTGGGTGGGGACGGGCAAGATGCCCATCCCACAATTGATTTGGGATTGCTACATCAGGCTTTACCTTGGCTGTCAATAGGTTTGTTTTCGGTTTTGTCGGCTTTGTTTATTACGGCTGGTAGGGCTAATTTTGGGGCAATTCAGGCGATCGAATCTTCTAGATATACGACTAATTCGATTTTGCTGTTAATTGCTTTGGTTCAGCTAGGACAATTGTTTATTCGAGAAACAAAAGCTCTGTTGAAATTCAACTATAAATTGATTTTTAGAGGAGTTTCAGGGCTATTAATTGGTATAATTATTGTTAATTCTCAGCAGGCGATCGTCCAAACTAGCTCTGCACTTATTTACAAACAAGGCGCTCAAGATTGTTTGCAGTTAATTAACTATCTCGAACCGTCGAAGTTTTTCAATGATTCGCCGGAAAGCTGTTTGAGAGTGTTGAGCAAAAAAACTTGGCTGGTGAGAGATGGTGCTGCTATTCTCGATAAATTTGGTTGGAGAAAGTTCGCCAAAAATGTAGATTTTATTCCTAATACCAAGAAAGTTTACGGCTATTTAGACCAACCTCCAACGGGCGATAAATTATTGAAAGCTGCTGGTTGGGTGGTTTTGCCAGAAAATAGGAAACAGCCGAATATTGTACTGCTATCTGTCGGCGATAAAAAATCTTTTTTTGCTAACGCTTATGTAAATTTGGACAGTCCCGATATTGCTAAGACTTTGAAATCACAGTTGTACAATAATGCGAGGTGGGCGGTTGATGTGTCTGGTGGCGATTTGGCGATCGCCCAAACCGATATCAAAGCTTGGGTGTATAATCCTGTGGACAACCAATTTGTCCAGTTGCGCGGAGGATGAGGAGTGAAAATTTCGGTGATTATACCAGCCCACAACGAAGAGGGCTGTTTGGATGGTACTGTGCGGGCTTTAGCCCAGACGCTCGATTTAGAAGGGATTCCGCACGAAATTTTGATTGTGAATGACAATAGTACGGATAAAACCGTTGACATTTGCCAGGAATTGTCAGAGACTTTCCCCACAGTTAGATACATCAACAATCAACCTCCCAACGGTTTTGGATTTGCCGTGCGCCGGGGATTGGCAGAATTTGAAGGCGATGCTGTGGCGATTGTGATGGCGGATGCTTCCGACGATCCGATGGATTTGGTAGCAGGATACCGCCAATTGCAAGCAGGATATGATTGCGTTTTCGGTTCCAGATTTATCAAAGGCGGGTTTGTCGTTGATTATCCAATTCACAAACTAGGAATTAATCGCTTAGCAAACTGGTTTGTCAAAAGTATTTTCGGCTTGCGTTACAACGATGTCACGAATGCTTTTAAACTATATCGCAGAGAAGTGATTGAAGGTATACAACCGATTTTGAGCCATCACTTTAATTTGACTGTCGAACTTCCCCTAAAAGCAATTGTCCGGGGTTTTTCCTATACGGTGATTCCTCTGAGATGGTACAATCGGACTGCTGGTATTTCTAAGTTGAAGATTAAAGAGATGGGCAGTCGATATTTGTTTATTGTCTTGTATGTCTGGCTGGAAAAACATCTCTCTCGCGGCGACTACCACCGAACAAGAAAGATGAATGAGTTGAAATTAGATTTGTTGCCTAAGTCAAGGAGTGAAGTCTTGACTGCGAAGGAATGATGACTAATGATTTTGGTACCGCAGCTATTGATACTTTGATGCTGATACTACTGCGTACCAAAATCGGGACTGCAACTTAGGTAACGGGCGGAACCTGCGAAATGGTTACGAAAAAATGGTCAAATCGCTCAAAAGTGCGATCGCGCGGTAAAATTTAACTTAGGAGGCTATGGGGAAATTTGGTTGAAAAGATATACTAAATTGAGAGGATTAAGTCATGGTTTTTACAGCCCAAGAAATGGCAAGATTGATGCCAGATGCCAGTCAACTTGAAAGTGATGAGCCAGAAATGGAAAGTTCCCTACATTATATTCAATTAGCATTATTAGTTGCCTGTTTGGAATGGCAATGGCGCGATCGCAATGACTTTTTTGTTGGAGCAAATCTGACGGTTTACTACAGCCAGCAACAATTGAAAAATCGGGATTTTCGCGGCCCTGATTTTTTTCTGATCGCCGATACCGAAAAACGTCCGCGTCGTTCCTGGGTAGTTTGGGAAGAAGAGGGGAGATATCCCGATCTAATTATAGAATTGCTATCTAGTTCTACCGCCAGAGTCGATCGCAACGAAAAAAAGATATTATATCAAAATCGGTTTAGAACGCCCGAATACTTTTGGTTCGATCCTGAAGATTTGGAATTTGCTGGTTTTCGTTTAATTGGTCAAGAATATCAAGCTATTCTTGCCAATGAATTTGGTAGATTGTGGAGTGAGGTACTAGAATTATATCTGGGAATTCACGATGGGAAATTGCGTTATTTTACCCCAGATGGTGAGTTAGTTGCTACGCCAGAGGAAGCTGCACTGCAAGCCCAAGAGCGAGTCGAACGTTTAGCAAATCAGTTGCGGGCTTTGGGCATTGAACCAGAATAGCTGTCAAAATTAATTGACAGATGATTAAGTTTTAATGCGAGACATATAGCCTTTCTCAGATAGGTGAGGTACGTTGTTGGGCTTCAGCCCTCTTATATTTATTATATAGTAAGCGAGGTCGCATCAAAAACTCCATTTACAGTCATACCTCATCTTTTTGATAAAGGCTATACCTCAACACAATTTAACAGCAGTAATTAATCCTCTAAGAAAGTTGAGTCAATGCCTGAGAGAATTTTAATTGTGGGCGGTGCGGGTTTTATTGGCAGTTGTTTGGCAATTGGCCTGAAAAAACTTCACCCGGAATGGCAAATAATTTGTTTGGATAACCTGCGCCGCCGGGGTTCGGAATTGAATTTGCCTAGGCTTAAAAGTTGCGGGATTCAGTTTGTTTACGGGGATATTCGCACGGCGGCTGATTTAGATCCGGTTGCACTCAATGCTGATTGTATTATAGATTGCGCTGCGGAGCCTTCTGTGCTGGCGGGTTTTAGTTCGCCTCAGTACGTTTTGCAGACGAATTTGCTGGGTACTGTGAATGTTTTGGAGTTGGCGAGACAGACTGGTGCGAGTTTGCTGTTTTTGTCTACGAGTCGGGTTTATCCGATCGCCTCTGTCAAGTCTATCAAGTTATTGGAGTTGGATGATAGATTTGCGATCGCCCCAGAGCAAACATTACCCGGTATATCGGAGTTAGGCATATCAGAAGATTTCCCACTAAAAGGACACCGTTCGCTTTACGGAGCAACTAAATTAGCGTCGGAATTGCTGATTGAGGAGTACAGGGAAGCATACAACGTGCAGGCAATTATCAACCGCTGCGGGTTAATTACCGGTGCTTGGCAAATGGGGAAAGTAGATCAGGGAGTTTGCGGTTTGTGGGTGGCGGCTCACTATTTTCAAAGGTCGCTTAATTATATCGGTTTTGGCGGCAGTGGTAAACAAGTTAGGGATTTGCTGCACGTTGAAGATTTGCTGAGATTAGTCAATTATCAGTTGGAACATTTTGCGGAATTTGACGGCGAAGTGTTTAATGTTGGTGGTGGTTTGAGCAACAGTCTGTCTTTAGTTGAAACAACTGATTTGTGCCAAAAAATTACGGGAAAGTCTATTACAATTAATCCGGTTTTGGAGGAACGGGCGGGGGATATTCCGATTTTTATTACCGATTCTTCTAGGGTTATCGATCGCACGGGATGGCAACCTGCGATCGGCCCGGAAGCTGCTTTGCAAGATATTTATGATTGGATTGCAGCTAATGAGGTTGTTTTGAGTTCGATATTGTAGGTAGTTTTTAATGGCGGATTCCTAATAGTAAGGTGCGTCGCTACGAGAATTTTCGCCACTATTTGAGTGACTGCAAGCGACGCACCCTACCGCGAAATTTCATCCCCGTCTAAAATTCCCACCATTACTTTAAATAAATCGTCTAAATCGTCAGGTACTCTAAACAAATGAGTGTCTTGGAAAATAGTTTGCTGATTTCGATCTAACTTGCCAAATCGCCAGACATCTCCCATTGTCACAGCACCGTAAAATATATTTTGGTCTTCCACGTGCGACATAGCAATTAATTGTACAGCTAGTTGAGTAAATCCTCTAGTCATATCGTCGTTTTTTGCTTCAATAACTAGCAACTCTTGATTTGACTTCACGAGATAATCTAAATTTCCCTTTAACCAGCTATTAACGTTGAGAGTATACTCAAATCGCAGTTGACATTGACAGTATCGGATCAGATCCAGAAGTACAGGGGATACTAAGGATTCTCTTCTAGCTATTTCGCTGCTGAGACTGACTAAGGGAAGGATATCTTCTATTTTATCTCTCAGCTCTATCAGTCTATCTAACTGTCTAGTTGTTTTCGGTAAAGATAACCTTCCTTTGCTTAGTGAGTAATCAAATTCTGCTAAAATTTGATCGGTTTCATAAGGTAAGTCAAAGTATGAACGAAAGGTATATTCTCGACCTTCCTGTAAGATTTTTTGCTTGGTCATAGTGTTTTCAATCACAATCTGTTTATTTGTACATTATATATCAATTTTTCTAAGCCGGTCGAATGAGTAATTTCCTGTCCTTAACAAAATTCATCATTTATCCCCAAACTTCTGTCAAATCCAAGACAAAACCAGGCAACACATCTTCGCCGGACAAAGTTGCAGGATTTTCCAGCAATTCTAATTCTTGGTTCTGTCTGTAAATCTCCACTTTTCTGTTTTTTCTATCTATCAACCAACCCAACCGCACCTGGTTTTCCATGTATTCTTGCATTTTATCTTGCAGCGGTTTGATTCTGTCAGTTTTAGAACGGAGTTCCACCACAAAATCTGGGCTTAACGGAATAAAACCTTCTTTTTGTTCTGGGGTTAGTGCATCCCACCTTTCTTGACACACCCAAGCTGCATCGGGAGAGCGATCGGCCCCATTTGGCAGGTGAAAACCAGTAGAAGAATTAAATGCTTTACCGAGTCTAGTACGCCGATTCCACAGCCAGATTTGCCCTTCTATATCCAGATTTCGATATCCTGTTTCGCCTCCGGTTGGTGGGTTCACGATTAATTCTCCTGTTGCTGTGCGTTCTAATTGTAACTCTCGGTTGGCGATCGCTAATTCTACAAACTGTTCGCGGGTAACGGTGAGCGTTAGTGCAGGCGGAATATTGAGTGCAATATCAGCCGATGAGTTGGTTTCTACCATCATTTTTTCCTAAAATTGATGCTGTTTTAGCAAATTAATCCTCATCTCAGAAAGCCCAAAACATAGGACAATTTGCAATTTTTATTATAACAATTCAAAGTTCGTAGGTGACAGCCATCGCTCCAATCGGCGATCGCCATCACCATCAATTTCTACTCAGCAAAATAGCGGGTCAAAATCCGCATGATCTCACCGCTAATCGGCGAGGCCAGAGGCGGGCTCCATTCCTCAACCTTGGCAAAACCCAAGATTTGCAGGATATCTACGATCCAGTTGACGCCCTTGGGAGTGCCGCACAGCAGCAAGCGGACGGGTTTTTTGTCGGCGGGCGCGTTGGGAATTTCTTCGCGCAGTAGTTCGGGAACGGACTTGGGAGTTGGTATCATACAGTTATCTCCTAATAGGGTTATCTCCTGAATGTGGGAGTCCAAACCCCTGCCGCGTCTCGATTGCAGTCTGAAGCGGTGGGGGTTTGGTCTTGGGTGTACGCTTGTGATAAGCTAACATAGCTTGTAAACCTATGTCAAGAGGTAACGTGCAAAACTAGAATGTTAAAGAAAGCAGTGATGAGAAAAAGACGATCGTGCCACCGAAGAACCTCAGACGAGTAACCACTTACGTCCCTCCTGAAATAGCCAAAGCATTAGAGGAATGGGCCGAGAAAGACGAGCGATCCGTATCTTGGCTGGCTGGAAAGCTGATTGAAAAAAGTGTTAAAGAGTATCAAAGTCAAGAACAGCAACAAGCATCTACACCGGAGGTGAAAGAATGAATCCAACAGCTATTAACGCTCTGTGAGTTGGTTAAAGATTGGATCGAAGTTAAAATGTGAGTCAATTTAAAAGAGAAAAACCTAATGGGCGGGAAGCGTAAGCTTGAGTTGATAGCTGTGTATGTAACCAAGGAAAAAAAGGAGGCTCTTGAGGAATGGGCTACTTCTGAAGAACGTTCTGTTTCATGGATTGTTAGCAAGGCGATCGACAAAGCACTGGAAGACCGTCAACAGCAGCAAACTGAGGCAAAACAGGATACACAGCAGTGAAAGTCGATCGCACTTCACTGAAAATTTCATTGCTACTCATTAAAACAATTAGGCTTGTCAACCATGCACACCATTGGTGCTTTTGCGATTATTGACAGCGGCGGCAAGGTACTGCTGTGCCATCGCACCGATAGGGATGCTTGGAACTTGCCTGGTGGTAGGGTTGAGGCGGCAGAAACTCCGTGGGCTGCGGTTGTCCGTGAGGTGGAAGAGGAGGTTGGTTTGCTGGTTAAGGTCATAGGTGCGATCCTCTGCGAGGGCTTTGCTAACGGCATTTATGCTATACCAGTGCGATCGGACTTGGTGTTTACATTCCGCTGTGAAGTCGTTGGGGGTAGCCTGCACACGACGGAAGAAGCAGATGACATCAAGTGGTATCTGCCCTCGGAGTTGCCTATCAACACGTTTTCGAGTCATGTCGAACGCATCCATGACGCCTACGCTGGGCGCAGCGCGGTTTTGCTGAAGACGCAGGAGTAATCTTTTGTCAGTGAGTTGGTTAAAGATTGGGTAAAAGCTAAAATGTTAGTATTAGTAGAATCTAGTGAATTTTGGGACTTGCTAAAATGAACACTGTTAAATTATCGATCGATGGCGACCGCCAGACTGTAGTTTTACCGAAAGAATACCAGTTTCAAGATAACGAAGTTTACATCAAAAAGATAGGTAACGTTGTTGTTTTAATTTCCAAAAACAATCCGTGGCAAATCTTGTTTGATAGTTTAAAACTCTTCTCTGAAGATTTCATGGAAACTAGAGAACAACCTGTTTTGGACTAACGTGAGGGAACTGTCACGAATTCCAGGTTTAGTCATAGAAAATTGGATTGGGTAGTTAGTTGAGAAGTGCGTTAGCGAAGCCCTCGCAGATGATCGCGATTCGCTTGAATAGGATTTGTGGAAACTAACGTGAGGATATTGATGTTATTAGAAGACCGGGCGGTTGAAACCGCGTCTATACAGACAAAACCCGCCGGACGCCGGTTGAAGAACAAACGGTTACAATTAGGTTATTTTCTTTACACCTCGGAGGCGGACTACGTTTGTGTAAACCTGGTTTCAACCGCCGTCTTCTTTCTTCTCCCACCAATTACCTCGGAATGCCAGCATGATGATACCTCTCGATCCGATTATCAGCGCAATTACCAGCATCGCTAATCCTATAATTAAAGATAAGTTTCAGCGCAGCGAAACAGTCATCAAATTACTCAAAAAATTTAACCTCGACCCCGAACACCCGCTACCAGATTTCAGCAGCGTTTACGCTTACACATTAGTAGAATACGGCGTCGGCAAACCCAAGCCAATTTTACAACTATTCCGAGAAGAAGAAATTAAACAAGCATTTCGCCAAGGATTCGATCGCAATTCTCCGGCTATTTTTCTCACACAAGGAGAAGATTTTCTCGATGCCTATGCTTTGGGAGATGAAATTAAAGATTTAGGGATTGACATTCGGCGCGAATTTGCTGCTTTTTCCGCAGTTTTTATCGCAGTCACCAAGCGCACCCGCAATCCGAAAGAAGCTTTGACGAATCATCAGATTGATTCAGTCCACAAACAAATTGTAGCAGTTCAAGAAAGGATCGATCGACTGCCAACTTTAGAAGGAATGCGGGCGGAAATGGCGCGGTTGGCTGTGGAAATTAATCCGGCTTTACCAGCAGCAACAGAAACTGCGGCAAAATCCCAAGGATTTGCCTTGGCGCAGCAGATGCGCGGTTGGTTTGAAATATTGGGCTACGATTTTGAGCCGTATCAGGTTTGGGAAGATAACTATTTTGAATGGATTATTCGGATTCCGGTGAGGCGCGGCAGATTCGATCGCATTTTGATTCGCGGCATGGCGGGAGAAGCGGGAATTCAAGATGTGGGGGCGCTGAGACAGTCGGTAAAAACGCAAAAAACCGATGAAGGTTGGCTGGTGACGGCGCGGCGGATTTCCAAAGCAGCCCGCAAGGAAGTTGACAAACCAGAAAATCGCCATCTCGATTGTTATACTTTTGATGAATTGATTGATGTTGATGCTGATTTTAGCGGCTATATCGACTGGTTAGAAAACGAAGTTAAGCGCAGGCAAATCGATGGCAAATACGTGCCTCTCGGTTGTACGAAAGCTGAGTTAGACTCCGTTAACAAGCGACAAATTGATGCCAGTTATTACGGCGAAGAAGACGGCTGGATTGATGGTTATATCGACTTGTGGATGGATGACCCGGCAAAGGAACATATTTCTGTTTTGGGCGAATTCGGGACGGGGAAAACTTGGTTTGCTTTTCACTATGCTTGGACGGCTTTGCAGCGATACCAGCAGGCAAAGGACAGAGGAACTCAACGGCCTCGGTTGCCTTTGATTATCACTTTGCGCGACTATGCAAGAGCTTTGAACGTTGAGAATGTTTTGGCTGGTTTCTTCTTTAGTCAGCACAATATCCGCCTCAATAGTGAGGTGTTCGACCAACTGAATCGGATGGGGAAGTTGCTGTTGATTTTTGACGGATTTGATGAAATGGCCGCTAAGTGCGATCGACAACAAATGATTAACAACTTCTGGGAACTCGCAAAAGTAATTGTTCCCGGTGCGAAAGTCATCTTAACCTGTCGCACGGAACACTTTCCCGAAGCGAAGGAAGGACGCGCTTTATTGAATGCGGAATTAAAAGCCTCGACTGCCAATCTCAGCGGAGAAACGCCGCAGTTTGAAGTATTGGAATTGGCAGCATTCGACGACGAGCAAATCCGTCAGGTATTGTCTCACCAAGCCGATGCCGAAACTGTGGCACAGGTGATGAACAATCCGCAGTTATTGGATTTAGCGCGGCGGCCGGTGATGGCGGAATTGATATTAGAATCATTGCCGGATATTCAAGCAGGTAAACCCGTGGATATGTCGCGAGTATATTTGTATGCGGTGCGCCGGAAGATGGAACGGGATATTAAGGCAGAAAGGACGTTTACATCGCTGGCAGATAAGCTATTTTTCCTGTGCGAACTGTCCTGGGAAATGCTATCAACAGACCAGATGAGTTTGAATTATCGGCTGTTTCCAGACAGGATTCGGTGCTTGTTTGGGGCTGTGGTGCAAGCAGAAAAGGATTTAGACCACTGGCATTACGACATGATGGGTCAAACGATGTTAATTCGCAATGCTGAGGGGGATTATTCTCCGGCACACAGGTCGCTTTTGGAGTTTTTTGTAGCGTATAAATTGGCGGCAGAGTTGGGGGTTTTGCCCGCTGATTTTGCGGAGTTATCGCAGGCACAATTGTATTTGGATAATTCTGTTGAGTCGGTGAATTATACTTGGTCTGGGTATTTTAGCCGTCAGGTGGATCGTGCGGGTGAGATTGTGCCGATTCCGAGTTTGAAGGGTTTTGTGAGTGAAAGTTTAGGGCAACTTCTCAATAGTTTTGGGCGGGAACCTTTGACGAAAGCGGTGATGGATTTGCTGGTGCCGATGCTTTCAAAAACCGAGTTTTTGGGTGAGGTTAAGTCGAGACTGTTGGAAATTTTGGAGGCGACGAAAGGTAAAACTGAGGCGGAAGTTGGTTATGTCGGTGGGAATGCGGCGACGGTATTGGTGAAGGTGGATAATGCTGCTTTGGAGGGGAGAGATTTATCGGGGGCTGTAATTAAAGGTGCTGATTTTTCTGATGCTAGTTTGCGGCGTGTCAATTTTGCAGGGGCGAATTTGAGTGATTGTGCTTTTACTAAAGCTTTCGGTCAAGTCTTTGCAGTGGCATTTAGTCCTGATGGTAAACTGTTAGCTACAGGTGGTTCAGATGGCGTAGTTCGTTGTTGGGAAGTTACTAGCGGAAAAGAACTTCTGAACTGTAAAGGTCACACCAGTTCAATTCGTTCAGTTGCATTTAGTCCAAATGGTGAAACCCTAGCTAGCGGAAGTAACGATCGAACTGTAAAATTGTGGGATTGCGACACTGGTGAATGCCTTCAAACTTTGCGAGGTCACAGCGATCAGGTACGTTCAGTTGCATTCAGTCCATACGGTAAAATGTTGGCTAGCGGAAGTGACGATCGAACTATAAAGTTGTGGGATTACCACACTGGTGAATGCTTCAAAACTTGGCAAGGTCACAGTGATTGGATACATTCAATTGCATTTAGTCCAGACGGTAAAACCCTGGCTAGTGGCAGTGAAGATCGAACTGTAAAATTGTGGGATTGCCACACTGGTGAATGCCTCCAAACTTCGCAAGGTCACGGTGATTGGACACGTTCAGTCGTATTCAGTCCAGACGGTAAGACTCTGGCTAGTGGCAGTGGTGACAAAACTATAAAATTGTGGGATTGTCACAGCGGTAAATGCCTCCAAACTTGGCAAGGTCACAGCAATTGGGTAAATTCAGTCGCATTTAGTCCAGACGGTAAAACTCTGGCTAGTGGCAGTGGTGACAAAACTATAAAATTGTGGGATTGCCACAGCGGTGAATGCCTCCAAACTTGGCAAGGTCACAGCAGTTTGGTACGTTTAGTCAGATTTAGTCCAGACGGTAAAACCCTAGCTAGCGGGAGTGATGACCGAACTGTAAAGTTATGGGATACTCACACGGGTGAATGTCTTCAAACTTGGCGCGGTCACAATAACTTTATATTTTCAGTTGCGTTTAGTCCAGACGGTAAAACTCTGACTTGTGGCAGCGAACATCAAACTATATTGTGGGATTGGCACAGCGGTGAATGCCTCAAAACTTGGCAAGGTCACAGTGATTGGATACGTTCAATTGCATTTAGTCCAGACGGTAAAACCCTGGCTAGTGGCAGTGAAGATCGAACTGTAAAATTGTGGGATTGCCACAGCCGTCAATGCCTCCAAACTTGGCAAGGTCACAGTAATTTAGTAAGCTCAGTTGCATTTAGTCCAAACGGTAAAATGCTAGCCAGTGGAAGTAATGACCGAACTATAAAGTTGTGGGATTGCCACAGCGGTGAATGCCTGAAAACTTGGCAAGGTCACAGCAATTGGATAAACTCAGTCGCATTTAGTCCAGACGGTAAAACTCTGGCTAGTGCCAGTAGTGACCGAACTATAAAATTGTGGGATTGCCAAAGTGGTGAATGCCTCCAGACTTGGCAAAGTCACAACGATTGGGTATCTTCAGTCGCATTTAGTCCAGACAGTAAAACTCTGGCTAGTAGCAGTGGAGACAAAACTGTAAAGTTGTGGGATTGCCAAAGCGGTGAATGTCTTCAAACATGGCAAGATCACAGCAGTTTGACACGTTCAGTTGCATTTAGTTCAGACGGTAAAAACCTAGCTAGTGGCAGTAATGACCGAACTGTAAAATTGTGGGATTTCTATAGCGGTAAATGCCTTCAAACTTTTCAAGGTCACAGCGATATGGTAACTTCAGTCGCATTTAATCCAGATAGTCAAACCTTAGCGAGCGGTAGTGGTGATGGCACAATTAAGCTTTGGGATGTCAAGACTGGTGAGTGCCTCAAAACCCTGATAGCTGAAAGACCTTATGAGGGTATGAATATCACGGGCGTTACGGGTTTGACGGATGCTGAAAAAGCGACGATCGCATCTTTAGGGGCTGTGTGCGATCCAGATTTGTAGAGATGCAATAATAAGGGCGATTCCCTACGGGATAGCTTCGCTTCACGGGCTTATTTGTTGGGTGGGGGCGGGTTTAATAGATTGATAGTTTCGATCGGATATCTTGGCGAACCCGCCCCTACAATAATTGTGAATTTACCGAACATTTTATGATTTTAAATTCGGGCGATCGAACCATTTTTTACCTAATTATTGTAGGGGCTGGTTCGCCAAGGTTTACGATACAATACGATTGATTTCATAAACCCGCCCCGGCAGATTTTGGAGGGCGATCGAACTTAAAGAAACCGGGTTTTTCGGAGATTTAAGGCTGCGATGGGGATTTTGCCAAAAACCCGGTTTCTACCTAATTTCATCAACCTGTTCTGGTATAATATTAAGGGCGATCGCACTTATTGGCGATCGAATTCAGTCGGATCGGGCATAATATTGCGATCGTGAGTTTTTGCCTCAATTGTTTCGTTTCGATGCTTTAACAAACATTTGCCCGCCCAAAAACCCCCACAAAAAAGGCAATTTCAAGTACACCTTTAACAACAACGGCGAAGCCGGCCGCCCTTTCGTCGAAAATGGTAAAAACCTCGGTATAATTAGGTCTATTTCAAACCCGACAGTTTGTAAAAGCTCTTGCAGCGATAAATGGGTAATCGGTAATTGATGGTCGATAAAATCGTAATACTCTTTGAAAGAATATTTAAAATTTGGTTGGATAACTAAGAGAGAACCCTCCGGCTTCAGTGCTTCAAAGCAAAATGAGATAATTTGGATAAGTTCTTCTTTGCTGCGGAGATGTTCAAAAAAGTTTGAGATAAAGATGCGATCGAACTGTTGGCTAAAAGAAGTATGCTTGTCTAAATTAAGCACATCAATATTCAGCACCTTGACATCAGCATCAGCAAATAACTTGGAATCGGGATTCAGGTCAATTAAACATTTTTCGCCCGCCCGAATTTGATTGATAAACTCGCAGTAACCGCCGCCAATATCTAAAACTGCCGATTCTGGAGGAACATAATCTTGTAAAAATTCGTCAATTAAAACTTTCCAAAGTGCCACCTTGGCTTGCATCTGTCGGGAATCAAATCGGTTTGCATACAATTTTTTGAGATATGTGTCAGTTTTCATAGTAAGATAGCATAGACTGAGTATGAGTTTATCACGCGATACAGCCAACTATGAATGTTATATCTACAGAAATACCGGATGTTCTGATAATTGAGCCTAAAATTTTCGGAGACGATCGCGGTTTCTTTTTTGAGAGTTTCAATCACCAAGCTTTTGTCGAAAAAACAGGCGTGACGGCAGATTTTGTGCAAGACAATCATTCCAAGTCTTCTAAAAATGTGCTGCGCGGTTTGCACTACCAAATGCAGCAGCCTCAAGGTAAATTGCTGCGGGTTGTTGCGGGCGAAATATATGATGTGGCGGTGGATATTAGAAAAAGTTCGCCGACTTTCGGACAGTGGGTGGGCTGTTTGATTAGTGCTGAAAATAAACGGCAATTTTGGGTGCCGGCGGGATTTGCTCACGGTTTTTTAGTAGTATCAGACATTGCTGAAGTTTTGTACAAAACTACAGACTACTATGCACCGGGACACGAGCGGTGTATTGTATGGAATGATCCTGATTTGGCGATCGCCTGGCCGCTAGATGGTGCCGAACCAATTTTATCACCTAAAGACAAAGCCGGACAAACATTGAAAAGAGCTCAAGTGTTTTAGATAATGAAAATTTTACTCGCAGGCGGTAGCGGACAGCTAGCTCAAGAATTACAGCCCATACTATTATCTGTGGGAGAGGTCATTTCAGTCGATCGCACTTCCGTCGATTTATCCCAACCCGAAACCATCCGTCAAGCAATGGCTGACATTCAACCGGATGTAGTAGTGAATGCCGGCGCTTACACTGCGGTGGACAAAGCCGAAACCGAAGCAGACTTAGCCCACGCAGTCAACGGTATCGCACCCGGAATCTTCGCCGAAGAATGCGAGAAACTGGGAGCAAGTTTAATCCACTTTTCCACTGATTACGTATTTGACGGTAGCAGTGGTTCTGCCTATCTCGAAACAGATTCTACAAACCCATTGGGAATTTACGGGAAGTCCAAATTAGCAGGCGAGGAAGCAATTAGAAAAGCGGGAAACCGACATATTATTATTAGAACCGCCTGGGTTTACGGTAACGGCGGCAAAGGCAACTTTGTCAAAACCATGCTGAGATTGGGCAAAGATAGGGAAGAACTTCGGGTAGTAGCAGATCAGATTGGAAGTCCAACTTCGACGGCAGATTTGGGGGCTGCAACTGCCCAAATCATCCCTCTGCTTGGGCTAGAAAGTTTTGGGACTTACCAGTATACTAACAGCGGTGTGTGTAGTTGGTACGATTTTGCGATCGCCATTTTTGAAGAAGCAGAGAAACTCGGCTTTCCCCTCAAAATTAAGCGCGTAATTCCCATCACCACCGCCGAATATCCCACACCCGCAAAACGTCCCGCTTTTTCTGTACTTTCCACAGTAAAAATATCAGCACTTCTGGGAACCTATCCTCCCCACTGGCGGCAAGGGCTCAGACAAATGCTGGTTAAACAGTTGACAGTTGACAGTTGACAGTTGACAGATGTGCGAGTGACAGATGCCCGAAGTTTTTAAGACGGGATTTAAACCCCGCCTTAAAAACAATTTGCCTTCTAGGTAGGGGCTAACAACCATTAAATAAGTGAAATAAATAATTGAGTAAATCTTTAAAAATATCTATCTCCGAATTCATGAAAATCAAGAACCAATATGTTTTAATTATCACCTCAGTTATCGGCATTCTCATACCAGCGTCATATATTTTGTACTTGATATCCCAAGCGGGAGACTTGTCTAATTTTGATTATTGGTGGATGACTTGGAATTTTTATTCAGTAGACGGTTTCTCTACAAATCCTTTTAATTGGATATTTCGGGCGAATGAGCATTTTGTCTTGATTCCGGCGATTATCTATGGCTTGAATATTATTATCACCCAAGGTTCAAATATTGGTTTATGTTTGATTGCTTGGTTTTTGGCTTGGATTCAGTGCTATGTCTTGATTGCTTTACTACCTTTAAGATTAAGGAATTTTCCACTACAATTTATCTCAGTCATCCTGTGTATTTCTATTTTTAATTTTACTCCGGCGGCGGCACACAACTGGATGCGGGGATTCAGTGGCGTCCACTGGATTATTGCTAATTTATTTGTAATTTGTTCGATATTTTGTTTGCAATCCTATGTTAATTTATTATTAAATAGCAGAGAAGCACAACCTTTAGGTATTCATTCTCCGGCAAAGATTGGGAATGAGGGATGGCAACAAAACAAGTGGGTAATTGGTAGTATTGTTTTTGGGATTTTAGGTTGTATTAGTTACAGCACTCCTTTAGGTTTGTGGCCGATATTGTGTGGGGCTGCGATTGTGCTTCGGTTTCCTCGGCGGATAACTTATTTGTATTTTGCTGCTTCGATTGCGGTGATTGGTATTTATTTCTTAACTTACAAAACTCCGTCCAATCATCCTTCTTTAACTAAAATCAATCCGCTGAAAACTCTCGAATATATTCCGATTTATCTCGGGGGTATTTTTACCGAAAACATTATTGTTGCGTCAATTATTGGTATAATTGGTTTGATTGCTGTAACGGGTTTTGTGGGTTATTGGCTATTGGTAAAAAAGTCTGTGCAGCTTGGCTATCCTGTAGGAAATCGCCAAAATTGGCTGCCTTGGCTGTCCATCCAATTGTACACCCTGCAAACGGCTTTAATGGCCGCAGTTAGTCGATCGGGATTTGGAGTCGAACAGGCTACCGCTTCCCGCTACGCCACACTCCCAGCCTTGTTTTGGATGAGTACAATTATCCTCATAGTGCTTGCGGTACGCGAGTTACAGCCCACACCGAGAATCCAAGGACGATGGCTGACACCGCTGTTTGCAGTCGTGATAGCAGCCGTCATTTTAATGTACGGGGTGGGAGGCGAAACTGCAATGGCGATCGCCCGCAGAGCAACCTATCAACCGCTAGTAGCACTATCATTGCAATTAGGCATCACCGACATCACCCTAATTAAAGAGAGAGTAGGAAACAAACCCGCCGCATTTGTCGGGTTAATCGATGCCTTAAAAACTAACAACTTAGTACCATTCAATCGAGACATCAAAAAATACAACTTTTGTGCAGCATTAGACACAAAAATCGACCGGAATTTACTCTCAGCCCCCAAAGACGGAGTACCCGGATATTTTGATACAATCACCAAACTCGCACCAGCCGCCGCCAGAGTAATTGGTTGGGTAGGAGATCCCGAAAATCATGTAAAATGTATTGTCATTCTCAACCAAGAAAATGTAGTTCGAGGTTTCGCTATGTCAGGATTTCCCCGCCCCGACTTAGTTAACTTATTTGGGGTAGCCTACGAATCCGCAGCTTGGAGAGGATACATTCAAACATCGCCAACCGATAAATTATTGACAGCCTATGCTTCATTCAAAAACCGCGAAGGTTGGGTAGCTTTGCGAAACTCCCAAGCGATAGACATCTTGCAAAAATAATTGGGACGATGCTCAAAGCCCATCCCACAATAAAACAAAAAATTGTGGGATGGGCTTCTAGCCCGTCCCCCAAAAATGATTAAAAGGACTTTTGCAATCTTCTCTAATCAATAACACTTACAAAAATCAGCTATGCAAAAAGATCTCAGCTTTGTAATTCCCGTTCACAATGAAGAAGCAACACTGAAATTACTGTTTGAAAAAATTACCATCGTCATGTCCCAAACAGGAATCGCAAGTTACGAAGTTATTTTCATAGACGATGGTAGCCGCGATGCTTCTTGGCGAGAAATTGTCGATTTAGCTGTTCAATTTCCCCAACGAATTAAAGCGATAAGAATGCGCCGCAACTTTGGCAAATCCTCCGCACTTTCAGCAGGATTTCGCAATGCAGCAGGGAAAATTATCTTTACTCTCGATGCAGATTTACAGGATGATCCCGCCGAAATTCCAAAATTTTTAGATCATCTAGAATTAGGATTTGATTTGGTCTCTGGTTGGCGAAAACAGCGGAATGACCCCCTATCGAAAACCTTGCCTTCGAGGCTGTTTAATGCAGTTGCGTGTTTGCTGACTGGGGTGAAAATGCACGATATGAATTGTGGTTTCAAGGCTTATCGGCGGGAAGTTTTACACTCAATTAAATTGTACGGGGAATTGCACCGCTATATTCCAGCATTAGCAAATAATTTAGGTTTTAAAATTGGCGAAGTAGTTGTCGAACACCATCCGCGCAAACATGGCAAATCCAATTATGGCTGGGAACGCTACGCGCGGGGATTTATTGATTTGTTGACGGTGTTGGCGACGACGCAATATTTGCACAAACCGGGTCATTTGTTTGGCGGATTGGGGTTGTGTTTTGGCTTGGTGGGAACTTTTTCGCTGAGTTATTTGATTGTGATTTGGTTTCTGAATTTAGCCGGGATGCACTTTGGGCCGATCGGGAATCGACCTTTGCTATTTTTTGGGATTTTGTGTACAATTCTGTCGGTGCAGTTGATTTCTTTGGGGATTTTGGCTGAGTTGATTGCGCGGAATGTGGCTGCTGATTATGTGGATAAGCAGATTTGCGAAATTATTGATGATTCGGGTTTTGATATTTAACTGTTGATAAGATTCGGCGGTTGAAACCGCTTCTATACAAACAAAGTCGGCGCAACGCCCGACTAAATGAACTGGTAACGAGTAAAATTCTCTCTCTTTTTCTTCAGTCTCGCGTTGCGCGGACTTTGTTTGTATAGCCGCGAATTCTATTCGCCGGGAAATTGCGGTTGAAACACATTTGATATTATCGGATTTTAAAGATTATCCATTTACCTTGTTTATCTACTATTTCTCCTTCAATGTTGGGATGCCAATCGCTGCGAGTCAGAATATAATCGGCATGATATTTTTGGGCTACTTTGACTAAATCTGTACTGCTGCGACGGCTGAATAAGTCGTTCCCTCCCCAAATCATTTGCGGATTTAAGGGAACTCCCAAAACAGCTTCCATGCGATTTTGCCACTCTTTGATTCCTGTTTCTGTCAAGGGAAAGTTCTTAAAATTAACTACTATAGCTCGCTGAGAGTAAAACTGGAAGCTGGTAACTGAAGGTGGAATTAATATGAGTGCATCTTGATTGCTAATTTGCGAAAAGTGTAAAGCTAATCTGTTTAAGTCGTCGCTGGGAACTACATTAATATTAACTCTTTTTTGAAAGGTTTCTAACATTGGCTTTGGTAAAATTCCTGCTACTCCAAAAACTAAGATGGCGGTAGTTGCCAAGGCTAAAATATGGGTTACTATTTGTGTGAGTGGTGTAGATATAGATGTTTGTTCTAAAATGAAAGGCAAGGCAAGAATTGAAAAGAGGATAGGTATGCCAATTAGGCGATTGCCGATTATTTCCCACGAATCAGTCACCGGATATATCAAACTAACAATTAACGTTACTGCTGTAAAAATCCACAGCAATATATTGTATCTCTTGGGAAATACGTAATTTCTGCTTTGCCAAACTGATAATCCGAGGAAAATTACACCTCGAAAAGGCAAAGTCAGTACAGATAGCAGCAACAAGCTAACAGCTATTTTTTTATTTGTGTAAAGCTTCTCGATGGTTAAACTAACAGCAATAAATATAATTAACTGAGCAAATGGAACGGTTCTCGCCAATTGCAGTTTGGCGATTAAAGCCAGCGGGTAAACTTCTACAAATACGTAGTTTAGGCACAGTGCGAAAATTGACGTGCTAACAATTATGTAAAAATTAATCTTGTCTTCTTTTTGGAGTAAGTCGGTATTTTTGATGCACAGCAAGCCGCCACTGATGAAACATATAAAGTTGAACCAATTCCCAATAGTCCAATTTGACGGGAGGATGTGGTGAGGATTGCGGACTTTGGCGTGGATGAATACAAACTCGGCATTGTCGATGGTTTGAGTGCCGGTAGTACCTGTCAATAACATGGGTACGTACACTATACTTGACATTGCTGCTAAAAGTGCGATCGCCCAAATCAACGTTTTGAACTGCCGCTCTCTTACAGATTCTATCAGTAAAACCGGAATCATCATCAATCCCGGCAGCAAACCCACTAAAAATTGCAGCAAACAAGCCAATCCAAAAAAGAAATATCCTGTCAGCCATCTCTGACGCAAACTAAAATAAATTCCCCAGATTGCGACACCCATTGCGAAGGTACTCGGTACTGATTTTGTGGAAAATATCAGCGTGTTTCCCACATCTGTAAATGATGCGGCTAAACACAAGAAACTCATTGCTGCTACTGGCAGTTGTGAATTAGTATATATTCTGATAATTGCCCGACAAGCTAGGATAACTGAACTAAAGGCTAGGAATTGATAAATAAAATGTACTAAGGGGATGCTTAACCCTAGGCTTGCTAACAAATAAATGATATGATAATAATAGTATCTCGGATTTAATTTAACCATTTCCTGAACGTGATAGTCATTTTTGTAGAGTTCAGGATTGAGCAGCGATTGGATTTGTGGCAATTCGGGAAAGTTGCCTCCTATCGGGAACTTATACCCTACTGCTATGAATGAAGCGATGATGATAACAGTATAGAGAGATAGATTAAAATTCCTGTTTGATTTTTCAGTTTTCTGCATTGACGGTTCAATTTTTTTGAGCTGATATTAAAGTGAAGGGGCTTTTTTGTGAGCCGCAGAGGTGAAGAGGGTTCAGAGGAGGAAAAAGAGCGAAAGCAGGATCGAATTTATATCTATAGTTTTTGTAGGATGGCTTAACGAGTATCTGTAATATAAACCAATACTGTTCAGTTAAACAAGCAATTGCTCCGCGCGCACATCAGTTAATCGAGAAGCGTCATAGTCTCTGCGATTGCTTCGCTCGCTCGCAATGACATCCTTTGCTAACTTAACCAGTATCTGTAATATAAGGTAGAGATTTAATAAGTCTGCCCCGGCCGGAATATTGCCAATGAAATACTGGATATGATATCACGGACTGGGGATCTCGCTATTTCGGGTTTTTCTACAAAGGCAGGTACTGAACGCAGTTAGCTAAATCTTCAGGTTCGTTAACCTTAGCAATGATTTCCAAGTCACGAATCGAATCGCCAACAGTTACACTTTGTTGGTGAGCGTAGATGACGCCAGCAAAATTTATTCCTTCTTGCTGGCGACGGTTTGCTATCGCTAAAAAATCCTCATCTTGGGTAAAAACAACGCGCTGAAGCTCGGCTGCGCGATCGAGTACAATATTGTCTGGCGTACCTTTTCTACCGTCGTCTTGAACTCTCAGAACATCTACATCCCGTCGCCGCAATCCCTCTGTAACAGGTAGAGGCACATTCTCATCCATGTACAGATTGATACTCATTTGATTAGTCCCTGGGCTCGGAGTTTTTTAGCCAAAGCAGATTCGCCAGCCTCTAAGCGCAACTTTTCGGCATACTCAAACCTGCGCTGCATATCTGCATCAAGCTCTTGTTTGTGATCCCAGTAGTAGGATAAGGCAGAGTAAATTTTGCTCAAAGTCAGGTGAGGATAGGATTGGAATAATTCTTCAGGAGTCCAGCCGTAAGCTTTTACCGAAGTTATTAATTCAACGACTTTCATTGTGGTTTCGGCGATGAGAGGAACGTTCTTCTCGTCTAATTCCACATATTTGTATTCGGTTGCAGTTAGAGTCACGGTTTTTACCTTGTCGATCGCACTTTTATACTTTTATTATATCTATTAGATCGATCGCCCCAATCACAACAAAACCCGCTTTTGCGGGTTTTCTAACAGTATCTTACAGAGGGACTTCCGTGGATTAATCCTAATAACCAGGCTCTTCCTCGTACTCAGGAGTCTTAGTCTTCTCAGGGATATTCACCCGAGGAGCCTGGTAAGGCTTCGATGCTTCATCGTCAGCCCAAGCATCCGCCTCCACATCATCCTCGTACTCGTACTCCACCACGACAGGCTCCTTCGGGCGAGAAACCTGAGGGCTGTACTGCTTCTCTTCGTACTCGTCTTCCTCGTAATCGTCCTCGCCGCCCCAATTATCCTCTTCATACTCATCATAATCGTCTATCTGCTGAGGCTGCGGCATCGCGCGCATCTGCTGCTGTCGTACCGGTGGGCGATTCCACTGCGAATCCTCATCCCAAGGAACCTCTTCTACCACGGGTGCTGCTACTCGGCTTCGCATTTCCGGTGCAGGAATCCGCACGCCCGGGCCCAATTGATGGTCTGTAGCCACAGGTTTGGGATAATAGCCTTGTTCCTCCTCGTCGCGTTCCCAAGGTGCTTGTCCCAAACCGACGCGCTCTAGCAAACCCACGCTAAGCTGCCTCAGCCTTTCCTCGGAACCTTCAAATACAATCAAGCGGTTGGGGCCGCTGCTGACAATTTCTTCAATCCCCAACTCGTAGGTACTGAGAACTTGGTCGGGGATTTGGGGGATTCCGAGGGAAGCGATGACGATAGAAACTAATTTACCGTCTTCCGGGTCGAATCTAAAGCCCCGCACCCTTCCCAAAAGTTCGCCGGTTTCGGTAATCACTTCGCTGTTAATCAAAATGCTGTAGACTTCAACATCGACATCATCTTCGATCGCACTTTCATCTTCCACCAACAGCACGTCGCCAATTTCGCTGACATTACTGAGGAACATAAACTTTGGTAGTCCAGCGATCGCAAATATATTATCACGCAGACCGATCGCCACAACTTCCCGGCGATCGATGTCTACCCACAATTGACTAACTACACCCAGGCGTTTACCTCTGTCGCGGGTGATGACTTGAGTGCCGAGAATATCGGAGCGTTGGCAGATTTGTTCTGATGTCATTCTAAGTTTAATCCTGATTTATTGAGTACATATATTACTGAACACGTTCATCACCAGACGCTCCGGGACTACAACTTCAGTCCTATGACTTGAGTATAAGCTCCCCGTGCTTGAGTAACACCAATTGTACGCTCAGCCGATTGAATCATAGGTCGCCGCAAACTCACAACAATAAACTGGGCTTGTTCAGACTGTCGTTTTATCATTCTAGCCAATCGCTCCACATTTGCCCCATCCAGAAACATATCCACTTCATCAAAAGCGTAGAACGTAGACGGGCGGTAGCGTTGCAGCGCAAAGATAAAACTCAGCGCCGTCAGCGACTTTTCGCCTCCCGACATGGAAGCCAGCCGCTGAACGGGTTTCCCCTTCGGGTGAGCGACCAAATTCAAACCGCTGCTGAAAGGGTCTTCCTGGTCATCTAGCTGAAGATACCCGTCACCTTCGGAAAGTTCCGCAAAGATAGTCTGGAAGTTCTCGTTAACCGCATCGAAAGCTTCTTTAAAAGCGCGCCGCCTGAGCGTGGTAAAATTTTCGATTCTCAACAAAAGTTCAGTGCGTTCTCCTGCCAATGTCGTCAATTTTTGACTCAATTCTTGCAGGCGTTCTTGAGTGCGGTTGTACTCTTCCAATGCTAGCATATTCACCGGTTCTAAAGCTTGAATGCGTTTGGCGATCGCCTTTACTTCTTGCTGCAATTCCGTCAAATTGGCTTTCTCTACATTTTCAGGAATCGACGGCACCGGATCGGGCATTTCCGCTCGCTGCGTTTCCATGAGAGTGCGGACGGCGGCTAATTGTTCCCGGCGTTCTTGCTGAGTTTCGTGCAGTTTTTGCAACTGCCATTGTAACTGTTGTTTTGCCAAATGTTGCTCTCGCAGTTGCGATTCCGCGCGATCGCGTTCTCCCTTCTCCAAACCCAATTTCTCCTCAATTTGGGCCAAAGCCGCCTTAGCTGCTGCAATCTGTGCGTCTAGTTCTAACTGCTGCGAAACAATCCGGTTTACAGCATCAGTTCCCGCATTTTGCTGCACTTGCCATTCCTGCAATTTCTCGCTGCCTTCCTTAATTTTCTCTTCCAAGCGCCCGAATTGATTTTGCAAGTCTCCTTGGCGCTGCTGGGCGTTTCTCAGAGCCAATTCGCGCTCTTGCAGTTGCGCTTCTTGAGCGCGCAAACCCGACTGCATTTGCTGCCATTCGCTGTGACTGTTCGACTCTTCCAACTGCGCCAAAGTTTGGCGGTACTGCTGCAATTGAGTTTCCTGTGCGGGCAATTCCCTCGCAAGCAACTGCAATCGCGATCGCGAATCAGTCAATTCCTGAGTATTTTTAGCAATTTGCGATCGCACTTGTTCTTGTTGCGCTTGCAAATTCTTTATTTCCGACTCCAACTGTTCCAAGCGCAACTGATGTTCGCGCAAATTCTGCTTCGCCTCCATCAATTCTTGACTGCGAGTTTTGACAGCAACAGCAGCGCGATCGATCGCAATTTTGCACCGTTCCAAAATCCGCTCAATTTCCTCAATACGTTCTTGCAAAGCAGCAATTGTCCGCGCTTCATCCCCAGCATCACTAGCATCAACCGTACCAAAATGCAAGGTAGATCTATTAGTAGAACTTCCCCCAGTCATCGCGCCGCTAGTTTCCAGAATTTCCCCATCCAAAGTGACAATCCGGTACTGTCCCAAATAGCGGCGGGCATCGGTAAGATTGCTAAACACCACCGTACTGCCAAAAACGTAAGCAAAAATCTCCTGATAGCGCGCATCGCACTCAATCAAATTCACAGCCGCATCCAGAAATCCAGCCGCGCGCCGCAAATTTTCATTCACCGAAAACCTGCCGCCTCTAATCTTATTTAAAGGCAAAAACGTCATCCTTCCCGCCCGTTTTTGCTTCAACAATTCGATCGCAGCAGCACCCACACTGTCATTTTCCACCACCATATTACCCATACGGCCGCCCGCCGCAATTTCCAGCGCTAACTGAAACCGCGGCTCCACCCTGCCCAGTTGAGCCACCAAACCACAAACTCCGCCAATTCCGCTTTGCGCGATAATTTTTGCAGTAAACGTGCCGCTCGCTTCTTGCTGGGCTTGAAACTGCACTTCTAGCTTATCTAACTTGCGCTGTCTTTCCCGCTGTTCTTCCAGCAAACGAGTTTGAGTTTCCTGTTGCAATTGCAATTCTTGTTCGGCTGCGACTACAATCTGATTCAGCGATTCTACTTGCAAAGCAGCAACTTTTTGGGTTTCCCCAAGGCTTGATTGCTGAACTTTTTTGGCTGTAATTTCCTGTTCCAATACTTGCAGCGATTGGTTTTGTTCTTGAATTTGACTTTGCAGGCGATCGGCTCTTTCACCAATAGTAGCTTGTTCGGTGCGCTGCGGCTCCAAAGTTTGCTGAATTGTCTCGATTTGGCGGTGCAGTTCCGTTTGTTGCTGTACCCAAACTTCGGCCGTCGAGGCGATCGCATTTGCAACTTCCCGACTCTGATCTAAACTTTGTTGGGCGGCGTCGCGCTGTTCCTGAAAAGTACCTATTTGAGACATCACATAGGATATTTCAATCTCAATTTGCTCCAAACTTTGCCGAAACTGCCGCACTTCTTCCTCAGTTTGTGCTATATTAGCCGCCATTTGTCCAGCAGTTGTTTCCAAATCCTGTTTGCGATTTTGGAGTTGCCGCCGTTCCGCTTCCTGAGTGGCAATACTTGCTTGCAAAGCCAACAATTCCGACTCGCCCAAAGCTTTAACGCGAGCATTTAGCGCGTCAAGTTCAGCGGTTGCTGCTTGAATTTGGGTGGTAATGGTTTGCAATTGTTCGGTGAGAGAGGCAGAATTGCGATCGCCCGTTTCGATTTGTTCGCGCAGTTTCCACTCTTGCTTTTGCAACTGACGGAACTTGAGAACAATTTCCCACTGCGACTTCTCTTGAAATTCCGCCCGCAACTTTTGATATTTTTCCGCTTTTGCGCGATCGTTCGCCAGTCTATCGCGCTGAGAAATCAGTTCTTTTTCCACAATCCCGCTGCGTTCTTCAACTTCCTTAACTTCATCCAACTTCTGCCGTGCGAGAGAGATTTTGCGATCGAATTGAGCCACACCTGCCAATTCATCAATAATTTCGCGGCGTTCCTTAGAATTCATCGAAATAATGCTAGTAACGTCTCCTTGCAAAACAACGTTATAACCTTCGGGATAAATTCGCAAACGGTTAAGTTGTTCGTGCAGTTGAGTCAGCGTGCAAGGTGCGCCATTAATGTAATAATTTGACGTATAAGTTCCTTGACGAGTGACTCGGAGTTTGCGCGTCACACTCCACTCATCCGATTTTCGATTTTCGATTTTGGATTTTCGATTGTTAGCGAGTAGTTGTCCGTTGTTTTCTTGACTGGTGGCGATTTCTATTTCTTCGACTTCTTCAACAGATAACTCATCCGATTTTGGATTTTGGATTTTGGATTTTGGATTTGATGATTGTCCGTTGTTGTCTTCAGTTTCTGGAATTTCGACTGCTTCTACGTCTTCTGCTTCAACAGACTCAACAGACAAATCATCCGCTGCCTTTTCTACCTCATCCTCATCCTCATCTTCATCCTGAGCGAACCATTCATCACCCACATCTTCCAGCGCAAAAGTAGCAGTCACGCTAGCCTCAATCGTACCGCGCTTATTTTGGGCGCTGTTCACCAAATCCGGCAAACGTTCAGCCCGCATTCCCTTAGAAGTCGAAAGTCCCAGACAAAACAGCAAAGCATCGAGGATATTGGACTTCCCTGAACCGTTGGGCCCGGAAACCACAGTAAAACCAGGCAGCACGGGAATGGACGTTGTGCCGCCAAAAGATTTAAAGTTAGTTAGTTCGATCCGCTTAATGTGAACCATTTGCTAGCACTAACTTTGGCTCTAGGGTGTTGTCACAGGTTAGCACAGGCATTGGGGCGATCGACAACGTGCGAACTTCTCGGCATTGTCGATCGAGTTGACATCCTACACCTTTGTCGATCGTCCCATCGGCCCGTACTACAAAATAGCTTATTGAGAATAGCACCACATCTGCATCTCGATCGACAACCACAAACAAAAGTAAATCTTGATACAGATAACTCCATAGGACTTGATCGATATTATTCGTGCGATCGTAACCTGAAACCCTCACCCAGCCACAATGGGAGCAAGTATAATACCAGGAATTCTTAACATCCCCCCTGGACATATAAAAACTTTCCGGTAAAATCGAACCAAAATTAACTCAATTGGCGTAAGTCCCACGCTGTAATTGTACTCAATTCAGCATTGGGATATAAGCTAAGCAAGGTCTATGAAAAAAAAGCGACAATTTCCTCAAAAGTCTAAGATATAAGTGGTTGCGACCCACCCACTCGACTGCAAACAACAGGCTACAGTAGCAGTAAAATGCTTGGCCCCGGACAACTGCGAGAGAAAAGGGGAAAGAGCAGACCGCTGGTTGGTAAGGTACGTCCCACCATAAAATATAATCCAAGTTTGTTGTACGAAAATAGTTTTTTGCCTTGGGAAACAGGGCTTCTGCGTGGATTCCCTAGGTCGGGATAAAGGCCGTAAAAAGCCAGAGATGCTGTGTCAGACTTGGATCGTCTTCAGTGACGAATACCCAGAAATGGGTATACCCAACAGAGCAACGGCAAACGATACACGAAGCCCGAACTATAACGGTATTTCGTTTAGTTTGGGTATTTCACTAATGTATAAAGTAACGAAGCGCATTATGGAGGGCAAACCCATTACACCAGCTCAAAACTCATCTAACCTGTCCGCTTCACCAGAAAGCGACCAACAAGTATTACAAATTTGGGGTCGCCAGCCCCTGAAAGGACACGTCAAAATCAGCGGCGCCAAAAACTCGGCCTTAGTAGTCATGGCAGGAGCTCTACTATGCCCTGACGATTGCCACATCCGCAACGTTCCCGCATTGGTCGATGTCGCCCGCATGGGGCAAATTCTCTCGGCTGTAGGAGTCAAAGTACAGCAGAATGGCGATACTTTAGACATCAACGCCAGCAACCTCCTGGATGCTCAAGCCCCCTACGAATTAGTCAGCCAACTGCGGGCGAGCTTCTTCATCATCGGGCCCCTGCTAGCGCGTTTGGGATTTGCCAAAGTGCCATTACCAGGTGGTTGTGCCATCGGCGCCAGGCCCGTAGAACTCCACGTTCGGGGCCTGCAAGCCCTTGGTGCCGAAGTCCACATCGATCACGGTACTGTTAACGCTTACGTCAAAGGGCCGAACCGCCGCTTGAAAGGAGCCAAAATTTATTTGGACTACCCCAGCGTCGGCGCCACTGAAACTTTGATGATGGCGGCGACTTTAGCGGAAGGAGAAACCGTAATTGAAAACGCGGCTCAAGAACCGGAAGTCGTCGATTTGGCGAATTTCTGCCGTGCGATGGGAGCCAAAATTCAAGGCGCGGGCACAAATACGATCGTCATTTCGGGAGTTGAGAAACTCCACGCGGTAGACTATGCAATTATTCCCGATCGCATCGAAGCCGGAACATTTTTATTAGCAGGAGCCATCACTCACTCAGAAATCAGTTTGTCGTCGGTAATTCCCGACCACCTGACCGCAGTTATTGCCAAATTGCAGACAATGGGGGCGAAAATTATCGTAGAATCCGACATTGTGCGGATAGTTCCCGGCAAAATTCACACCGCCACAGACATCGAAACTCTGCCTTACCCGGGTTTCTCCACAGATATGCAAGCTCCGTTTATGGCTTTGCTGACGCTGAGCGAAGGAGACAGCTTGATCAAAGAAACCGTATTTGAGAACCGCTTGCGCCACGTAGCAGAACTCAACCGCATGGGCGCCGACATTCGCGTTAAAGGCAATGTCGCCGTAGTGCGCGGAGTCCCAATGCTGTCGGGTGCGCCCGTAGTCGCAACAGATTTGCGGGCTTCGGCGGCTTTGGTAATCGCGGGACTTGCAGCCGATGGTGTCACCACCATCAGCAGCTTGCAGCATTTAGATCGGGGCTACGAGCAGTTAGAGATGAAACTCCAAAAATTGGGAGCCAAGTTGCGACGAGTCAAAGAGGGCACAGACCCGGCGACGGCTGAGGCTCCTGTCAATCCCGTGCGATCGAGTTTAAACTGTTAGTTAGTAGTTAGTGGTTATTTGTTATTGGTTGTCGGTTATTTGCGGTGCCCGCTCGCTTAGTCGAAGGGTCGAAGAGTTATTATTTATTAGTTCTCATAACTAATAAATAATAAATAACAAATAACAAATAACAAATAACCACTGCCAACTGCCCAATGACCAACTGACTAAAATGTTAAACATCCCGCTCATCGGTTTAAAAGCAGACCAGTTTCGGCACCCGCTGGACTTGGAAGCCACCAACGCGCTCAAACAACTGCCCGGACTAGATTTGATGGTGCGGCAGTTGCTGGGACAACTTGGCGAACAGTTTTTCATGCTCGAAAATCTGGCTTCCAGCGTCCTAGTCAGCGAAAATCAACTGCCGCACCTGCATCAATTGCTAGTGGATGCTTGCAAAACTCTGGATTTGGAAGTACCGCAGCTTTATGTCCGCCAGCATCCGATGCCCAATGCTTACACCTTTGCGATGCGGGGAAAACAGCCTTTTGTGGTGATGCACACTTCGCTGATTGATTTGCTCACCGACGAGGAAGTGAAAGCCGTAATCGCTCACGAGTTGGGACATTTGAAGTGCGAACACGGAGTTTATCTGACTCTGGCTAATTTAATTGTATTGGCCGCCGGTCAAATTTCGCCTTTGGGAACCGTATTCGCCCAGGGTTTGCAGACGCAAATGTTGGAATGGTTGCGCTGTGCAGAATTTACGTGCGATCGCGCCGCCTTACTCGCCACCCAAGACCCCAGAGTGGTAGCATCAGTGCTGATGAAACTGGCCGGAGGTTCGCCGACGTTAGCACCGAAACTGAATCTCGATGCGTTTTTGGCGCAAGCACGGGCCTACGACGACCTCAGCAGCACTGAACTAGGGGAAATGCTTAAGCAAGCTCAAACGGCTCAGTTGTCCCATCCTGTACCAGTATTGCGCGCCAAAGAGATCGATCGCTGGGCAAGTTCAAAAAATTATGAATCTTTGCTTGCAGAAAGTCGATCGGCGTGTTATGATGGTGAAACCACCAAAAAGGGCGGGTGGCGAAATTGGTAGACGCATCAGACTCAAAATCTGACACCGAAAGGTATGAGAGTTCGATTCTCTCTCCGCCCATTGCTCAGACAGCTTATGGCTACGCCATTTAGGAATCTCACTCAATCTCTGGTTGATAATTTCCGCTCATTTTTCGCTCATCTCGTCTTTCAGTTTAACGAAAAAAAAGAGGCATAACCGCCCCTAATGTTAAGATTTATGACCCGCCCTTAACCGGACGGGTTTTGTTTTGCCTGCCCCCTATTCCGGCGCTGGCTAGCCAAGCTGGGAATAGAGGGAGAACAGGTACAAAAAACCGCCCGGTTAAGGGCGAATAAGGTTAGGGAGGGGGGTTAGATGTCAAGGTGTAATCAAGGACAGTAAATCATCTATCTGTAGCCCATAAATTTCACTTACAAGTGCTAACGTCTCGGGCGTAATTCCGATTCTTACTAAAGCTTTGAGCGCACCTTCTAGAGGCAATTGGCGATTCGTCATGCTGTCTATTGTCGCGATACGAGTATTAGTTGCCTGATGCTTTGCATACATGGATTCATTCATTGCGATTGAGTGACCAAGAAAATGGGATACAAGCCCCGTCCTTTTAGGACGGCTTTTCTTGATTTCTAATATACTCTTTCAATACTTCTAAGGGTGCGGCACCAACGG
>RDXX01000041.1 GCA_004292955.1 Oscillatoriales cyanobacterium
GTGGCTGGTTGGTGACATTGAAATTGACCGCAACAGCCCCAGACGGCGATACTCCGTCGCTGACGCTGTAGCTGAAGTTGTCTGTACCTGCAAAACCCGGATTGGGAGTATAGCTGAATGAACCGTCAGCGTTGAAGTTGACTTTGCCGTTGCTGGGATTTGACAATAGCTTCGCCGTCAAAATATCGCCGTCGGGGTCGCTGTCGTTGCCTAATACTCCGGGGGCTTGCTGGTTAAATACCTTGGTGTGGGGAATCGTGTAATTGTCTGTTTGTCCAGCAGGTGGCAAGTTGGTGAGGTTGATGACGAAAGTTTGACTGGCGGATGTATCGACACCGCCGTTAGCTACGCCCCCATTATCTTTGAGATTGAGAGCGATCTTAGCACTGCCGATCGCCCCTACGGCCGGTGTAAATGTTAGCGTGCCCGCCGAGTCGATCGCAGGTGGTACGCTAAACAAAGCAGCATTGTCATTCCCCGTAACTTGAAACGCGAGAGTTTGTCCCGACTCGTTGGCGGGGCCCCGAGAAATCGCCGTCGCCCAGCCGGGGATGGTTTGCGCGCTGGAGTTACTCTTGAGAGTGCGATCGCCCCCTTTGACAAACGAAGGTACATCATTGACTGGATTAACTGCGATCGTCGGTGCGATCGAATTAGTGCTAAACGGCGTTGTTCCTCCAGTAACTGAAGCGTTCACACCCACAGTACCGTTACCAACTCCATTCGTTCCATCCCACGCCCGCACCGTAATTGTTGGTTCGCTGCCAGCGATACTGTAATAATTTGGGTTGGGTACAAAGCGGACTTTCGCAGGCGTTTGCAGAGAAACCCGCGTTAAGTTGATGTTAGCTTGGGCCGAGGTTGTGTCGTCGCCGAGAAATAGAAAATTAGGAGTTTCATAGGGGTCGATCGCGCCAGTAAATGCAGCATAATTTCGCAGAGGCCCCGTTAGTATAACATTATTACTACCGTCCGAAAGAAAGTAATTGTCGCCTAAAACTTTCAGAGTATAGTTAGTAGCAAGATTTGTATTGTAAGCAGCATTTTCAGCAGCCACAAATAAGCTATTCGTTTGTCCGCCCGGATTGGGAGTAATTCCGTCTGCTTGAGCAAAGATATTGCCCGTAGTTGCAGATAGCTGCTGGAAACCGATTTCAATTGCTTTGCGATCGCTCGTAACGGTAACAATGCTAAAACCCGCCCGATTGGCATTGATACGGGCTTCGGAGATAATTTGCAGATTAAAAGATAAGCTAAATCCCTGCGTGCGATCGAGCGGCGGAAATAACGGACTTAAAGGATTATTGGTATAGCCAGCATAGATATTATTAGCAGCCGTGCTGTTTAAATTAACTCCATTACCGCTTAATATTTCTGAAGCAATAGTGGTAGGAGCAATAATATTGGAGTTGGTCAAAGACAGCCAATTCTGAGAACTGGGAGTGCTGCCAAGCAAGCCATTATAAAGAGGCGTCGGGCCGAGAATTGTTGCTGAGCTTTGGGACAATGGCCCAAAATTTGTCCAAGTATTGCCATTAGTTGAAAATTGCCAATTGCCGTTAGTATTGTCTGCTGCTGTGACTGCGACACCCAACGGATCGCTATTAACATCAGCGCCTAACTGGCTAGTGATATTGAAAATACTAAAACCCGTGTTAGCTACATTTTCTATGTCCTCATTAATTGCAGTTAAACTATTAGCGTTAGAATTTGTTAAAGTTGGAGCGCTGTTGAGCTGCGGGTTGCGGAGGCTGTTAATATAAATAGTGTTAATGCCGAAATTGGGTACGCCGATCGAACCTACACTATTGACAGCATAATTAGCAGTTTTATCCACACCACCGATCGCGCTCATGAATTCGACATTATCACCGTTATTCGTCGGAGCGGCAATTTTTACCTTAGCTGCATTGCCAAATGCTCCCAAACCAGTTGTTGGCCAGGCGATCGAATCAACTGAAGTAGTTCCCGTACTGCTAGTATCTACCCAAACAAGATCTGAATCTGCTGCAAAATTTCCTGCAAAGTTGTTAGGTGGAGCTAAAACATTATTAAGGTATACACCACCTTTATTGCTAGTTATCAATAATTGAATGTTCCAATCAGCATCAGTTCCTCGGGTAACTGGATTGTAGGTAATTTCATTCGCTGGAATTACGCTCTCACCGCCCAGCACAATTATTGTTCCTGCCTTGAATACAGGAGCAATACTTGCCATATTTATGAACTGATAGGCAGAATATTTAACTGTTGTTAGATCCGTTGAATCGCCAACAAAAAAAGTTTGCAATTGAGCAGCAGTTAAGTCTTCTGTCAAAAGTAGTTCGACATACTCATCGCCCTGAAAACTACCGTCACGGCGGAATTCATTAATAATTATCTGTCCCATTTCGATGTGCCTATATTTAATATAAGAATCCAATCGAATGTGGCAAGCACATTCAACTCCGTGCAAAATTCAAGCAGGAGAGTATTTTGTTCTCTACCGATAACCTGCCTTTTAGTTCAGTCGTAAGGTGCGTCAGACCATTCGCTTGACACATCACAAAAAATGTGAAAAGCTAGCGCACCCTACCCGACTGGCGGATTAGATGATTAAGACCTTAACGGAGTCCTACTGATGATTTATATGAATCAATCAACATAAAATAATTATTAATTTGACCTAATTAACCTTATAATGTCAAGCATTAAATAATCTCAATAAATATTGTATATAAAAATATGTTGATCGGGCAATCACTCGCAAATTTAAATCAAAAACAACCAGCAAATCATGTCACCTCCCATCGATCTTTGCTTTGATTGGCAAAACCTTAGTCAAATTTAAAGGTTATGAAAATCTATAGTGTATTCGCATCGGTAATTAATTAAAACACTTCGTCTTCAATTCCCACCCACCATTCGCCCAGATTCATTAAATCTTGGTGAAGATCGGTAAGTTCTTTGAGATATTCTTCAGTAGAAATTTGCGATCGCCTTTCTTGCAATTTTTTCATCCGGAGTTGCACCAACAGCCATGGTTTAGAAATGCCGTCGGTTGCTTCGATATATTTGGCTAGGTCTTTGCTGTTCATAGTTATTGGGAATGGGGAATGGGGAATGGGGCATAGGGCATTGGACATGAAGCATGGTAATCGGTAATCGGGAAAAAGGTAATCGGTAATCAGTAATAGTTCGTCGTTACTTGTTAAGAGTTTTTCAAATAACAAATGCCCGATGCCCCATTCCCAATGCCCGATGCCCCATTCCCAATGCCCGATGCCCATTCCCAATGACTATTTGTAATCCGAAGTCTGAATGTTTTTCAACTTCGCCGCATATTTCATGCCGTATTCCGGGCGGCAGAAGCGATCGATCTGAGACTCGAAAAACGCCCGATTTGCCTTCAAATGTTTCGGATTCGGGTCATCCAAAGGATACAGCAGCGCCGTCCGCAAAGCTTGAATAACCGCCGAAGTAACGCAGTACATCGATCGCTGGAACGTCACCCCAATCTGATTCAGGATATCATCTTCGCCGCGGCATCGCTGCCTGTAGAAATCCATCAAATAAGGCGGCAGGAAGTGCAGCATATCTTGGGCTAGCAGCGTCGGCGGGATGCCGGCAGTTCCTACAGGGAATTTGTCTGCATACAAAATACCGTAGTGGAAGTCTTTTTGGTCGTCGGGAACTTCCTTGGCTTGGGCGTTGTAAGATTTGGTTCCCCGGAACGGCGAAGTGCGGTAAAATACCGATTCTACGTAGGGTAGCGCTGCCTCGTACAGCCAAGTGAAACCTTTGGATTTTGGGATGATTTCGTAGGTTTCGCCGTCGATGAGAACGTGGTGGTAAATCGGACGACCGGCGATCGCAAATATACCATTTACCAGGAAATCCATCGCCTGGGGTACTGTGGTAATTTTCCCTTCGTCGTACAAGTCGGAAACTTCAAAAAACACGGGTGCCATTACTTCCCAGAATAAACCGAGATTGCTGTAATAAGACATCTGGCGGCACTGTTCCAAAAACATTTCGGGAAATGCTTTGTGCAGGCCCAGCATGAACGGGTCTTTTTTGAAGTAAGCTTTAATTGCGCGATCGGCATTTGCTTTGTATTCGTCGCTGTCGAGATAGGGGTCAAACTGGTTGACAGGAACGTACATCCCCCGGTGCCACAGCATTGACCTCATGCACTCTTCGGCAAATTCCATGTTAATGCGATCGTGCCACAAATGGTGAAACAAACGTGGCTTTTTGCCAGTTTCTCCATTTTCCATGAACTCCAAAAGTTCCGGGTGTGCGCTTCCAGTCCCCCGCCAAATCCGTAAATCTGCACCGTCACCTGAATAGTGATTTTGCAAGTCTAAATACTCCTGGGGTAAGAAGTATTTAAAGAAGGGAAGCGGGTTTAAAAATACCCGTTCCGCGATGTAAAGTAAATCCCGCCAATAGAAATCCATCGGTACCGCGTAGGCCTTCCAAATCGCGATGATTTGCATCAGATTTTCCGGCGTATCTGGAATCATCGCGCCGCCAGCTTCCAGTCTGTGAATGACTTCGGCAAATTCGTGTTTGGAAGGAGGCAGTTTAGTTGCTGGTTTAGTAGGAGTTTGTACCATTGTTTCTTCCTTGGTTTGAATGAATCTCAATATTTAGAAATATTCGCAAAGTCTGCGGCAGCGCAATGCTTGGAAGTTGCTAGTAGGGAAATTGCTGTAACTGCACCTGAATTTAGAATTTTTTGCGGTGTTCCAAACTTTTACACAGTTATGGTGGTAGTTGACTGGTTGTTTTTATTTTACCATAATTACAATCCGAATTCATATCATGTCCGGTCGATCACCATAACAAAAATAGTTCGTAGTGCGGACTTAAGTCCGCTCCGGCTGCGGACTGAAGTCCGCACTACAAACTAATCTTATTGTGGTCAGTCCACCGGAGATGATATCAGAGGGAAGTTCGGTAACGAATTGTATAGCGGGTTTAACCGATTCAATGGATGAATGTTGAGGGAAGAAGGAAGATGGAAGAGAAAAGAAGGAAGAAGTAAGAAGGAAGAAAAAAGATTTTTCTGAGTTCCCGCTCTCCCCCTCTCCCATTCTATTTCTCAGATTGATAGCTGACAGCTACTTGAGTATATCTGCCCGTTGATAGAGTTACTGCCATCGCATTTGTAGTAGATTCGCTCCACTTCAGCAGCCACACTGGTTGAACTCCCAAGAAGAAAATGATTGCCGCTAAAACTAGGGCTGGCATATTTTCGGCAAACTTCACTGGAGGATAGTAAGCCGTGGCATTGTCCAACTTTCCAAAACAGGTGCGGTTGAGCAGAATTACAAAGTAAACTGCTGTTAACCCGGAGGCTAAAATGCACAGTAAAGTCGGAATTGGAAATGCTGAGAAACTGCCTTGAAATACTAAAAATTCGGCGATAAAACCGACTAAACCGGGAATTCCGGCGCTGGCCATGCCGCCCAAAACTAACAGCGAACTCGCTGTGGGTAAACCGCGCATCGGATTCATTAAGCCGTTGAGCACGTCCAAATCCCGTGTGCCGGCTTTGGTTTCGATGATGCCTACGAGATAAAACAGCAAGGCTAAAATCAAGCCGTGGCTTACCATTTGCCCGACAGCGCCGATTAAGGAGAGTTTGGTGCCGGCGGCGCAGGCGACGAGGATGTAGCCCATATGCCCGATCGAACTATAGGCTACCATGCGCTTGATATCTTTTTGGGCGATCGCGCTCAAAGCACCGTACATCACGCTCACCGTACCGATTATCGCTAAACCAGGAGCGACTATCGACCAAGTTTCGGGAAACATCTGCAAACCAAACCGCACTAAGCCGTAAGTTCCCAACTTCGCCAAAACACCTCCCAACAGAATTGCTGTTGCTGGCGAAGCTTCCACGTAGGCATCCGGCAGCCAAGTGTGGAGGGGCACTAAAGGAATTTTAATTGCCAACCCAAACAAGACAATTGTTAGCAAGATTAATTGCGTGTTTAAGGGCAAATCTTGAGTAGTAATTGCACTGTAATCGAAGTTTAAAGAGCCGCTCAGCCAAGCTACGCCCAAAAATCCGCCTAAAACTAAAAGTCCCGAAACTGCCGTGTAAATCAGAAACTTCATCGCAGCGTATTCGCGCTGTTTGCCGCCCCAAATCGCAATCAACAGGTAAAAAGGAATTAATTCTAGCTCGTAAAATAGGACGAACAGCAGCAAATTTTGAGACATCAAAGCTCCCGCCACCCCCGCATTGATCAGCAAAATCAAAGCGTAGTAAAGCTGGGGGCGAGCCATACCTTCACCAGTACCGTAAATCACTAATAGCGTCAGCAATCCGGTTAAAACTAACAGTGGCAAAGATAAGCCATCAATTCCCAAGTTGTAGCTCAAACCCAATTGCGGAATCCAAGGCAAATATTCTTGAAATTGCAGTCCCGCATTTGTCGTGTCAAATTGAGTTAGCAGCCAGAGATTCAACAGGAAAACGGCAGCAGCGAAGACGGAAGCGACGGAGCGCACCCGCATCGCATTCATTTTTCCGGGCAAGAACCCGACTACCGCAGCGCCCAACGCGGGCAACCAGAGCAATGCACTAAGCATAATGTGTGAAGAGTGAAGATTCAGTTGACAGTTGACAGTTGACAGTTGACAGTTGACAGTTGACAGTTGACAGTTGACAGTTGACAGTTGATAGTTGACAGTTGACAGTTGACAGTTGATAGTTGATAGTTGACAGTTGATAGTTAATATCTAAGTTTTTAGACAGTTTAAATTTTACTGCTTTCCCAAGAGGTTTTTCAACAGTTGGTATTTAACAATTGACAACTATCAACTATCAACTCTCAACTGTTTACGACTCAATCAGAATATTGACTGCACCCGTGTCTAAATCGTAATATCCACCAACCACCTTCAGCTTATTCTCTTGAATTAACTTTGAGATAACTGGAGATGCTTTCAGCCTTTTAGCTTGCAGCACCACATTGGCTTTGCAGGCATTTTCTAAACGATCGCCTGCTTCGCCTTTCGAGCTTTCTACAGCAGGCCTAATTGCGTCGAGCAAACTGCCAATTTGACCGGGAACTTGAGCGCCTTTGATGGTTGCATCTACTGCACCGCAACGTTTGTGACCGATTACTACCAGCACTTTTGCTCCCAACACCAGTGTGCCAAATTCCAGGCTGCCAATTTCTTCTGGAGTAGCCACATTTCCGGCTACGCGACATACAAATAAATCTCCCAATCCCTGATCGAAAATAATCTCAGAAGGAAAGCGGGAATCTGCACAGCCGAGAATAGCAGCAAATGGTTTTTGAGCTTTGGCAACTTCAACGAGGCGGGGTAAGTCTTGGTTGGGACTTTGGCGTTTTCTGTCAACAAATCGCTTGTTCCCCTCCATCAATTTTGCCAAAGCGACATCGGGAGTGAAGTCATTTTGAGCAATTGCTGGTTCGGGTGAAGCCACATCAGCACCTACTCGTGCTGCGAGTATTCCTGTACCTATTGCTCCTGCGACAAATTTGAGGGAGTTGCGCCGGGAAAGATTTACTTGTCTGCGATCGTCTTTCATGTATTCTGCCTTGTTGGATTGAGTTTGAAATCTTTATTCAAGACTTCATTTATTTAAGATTTTAGGTTAAAAGTGTCACCTAAAATCTTCAACTTTATATCTCTTTACCCGCCCACAATCAGCGAGAGGCGAGCCAACAGAGGCCAGCTTACGAGCAATCCTAAAAGTGCCACTCCGAAGAGAATTGTCAGGGCATAAAACTGAGTTTGACCCGTAACGTTGTATTTGAGGCTTTGCCCGCCGAAAACTGTGGCAAAACCGATTAAGTTAACGAATCCGTCAACAATATTGCGATCGAACCAGGATATGATTTGGGAAACCAGACCGACGGCAAAGATGATGGTCACGCGGTAAAGTTGGGCGGTGTAAAAGTCGTAGGCAAAGAAGTCTTGCACGGCTTGAGAACCAATTCGCACTGGTTTTTCCCACTTTTCGTTCAGGTAAATAAATGCTCCGGCACCAATGCCGATCGCACTTGACAAAGCTAACAGTCCGGCCGCAGTATAATTCAAAGTTGCCAAAGGCAGTAATTCCCAGGCGGCGAGCAAGTGTGGGACGTGCAAGGTAAATCCCATTAACACTGTCATCGGCAAGACAAAAGGCCAGGCAACTTCGGGCGAACGTTCAGTCATTTGCTTCGGTTTGCCACCGAAAACTAAACCGAAAACGCGCACTAAGCCAAAAGCAGTCACGCCGTTCACAAACAGCACTACTACTAACAGTGAAGGATGAGTTTTAGCAAGCCCGCCTGCTAATTCTGATAAAGCCCAGAAGCAGCCGAAGGGTGGCAGTCCCATCACTCCAGCGGCGCCAACAAGAAACGATATTCCCGATATCGGCCGCTTCGCCCACAAACCGCCGAGATATCGGACATCCTGAGTGATGCTGTTCCAAACTACTGAACCGATGCTCATCACCAACAAACCCATTGCTAAGGTGTAGGCAAAGATTAATGTCAAAGCTGTGTGGGTTTGTCCGGTGCCGACGGCGATAAATACCAAGCCCATGTAAGAGCTAACTATATAGGAAAGCGTGCGCTTGATGTCGATTTGGGCGATCGCAATTAAAGACGCACCCACCGCCGTTGCAGCACCCACAATAATAGTTGTCTTCAGCCCCACGGGCGACAATGCAATCACGGGCTGCAATTTAATCAAAATCCAAGCACCGGTTTCCACAACCACTGTGTTCCGCAAAATCGTTGCCGGCAAAGGGCCTTCCATCGCCTCATCCAGCCACAGGTGCAGGGGAAACTGAGCGCATTTGCCCATCGGGCCGGCAATCAAAGTTAAACTCAACAGCGTCGCCACTGTGGGGTCAATGTTTGCAGTCTTAGCCCAAACTGCCAATTCGTCAAAATTCCAAGTTCCAGCCAGCGGCAGAATTGCAACTACTCCCATCAACAGGAATAAGTCTCCTACCCGCTTAGTCAAGAAAGCATCGCGGGCGCCCGTCACCACCAAAGACTGATTGAACCACAGCCCGATTAGCAGGTAAGTTCCCAGAGTCAGGACTTCCAGAATCATGTAGCTGAAAAACAGGGAGTTGGACAAAACCAAGCCGCACATCCCCGCTTCAAACAGCCCCATCAGGGAAAAGAACCTAGCCCAGCCCCAGTCCATTTCCATGTAGCCGACTGCATAAATCTGCGCCAGAAAATTCAGTCCCGTAATCAAAACTGTCGCCCCGACGGTGACAGCAGAAATGTCTACGGGAATGGTTAAGTCTAAACCTGCCACATTCAGCCAGGGAATGAACTGGTGTTGTGCCGGTTGGTTCCAGATAGCTGTCAGGGCGATGACGCCGTGAAGGAAAGCGAAGAAAGTTAAGATGGCGTTTACGTAACCGGAGGGTCTAGGCCCCGTGCGGCGAGTTACTGCTGGAAACCACAATATCGACAGAAATGCGCCGATGAGTGGATAGCAAGGTATAAACCAAACGGTCTGGAGTAGGATTTGAGCCATTGGCACTACCTGTAATTGTTACAAAACTTGAAAAATCTGAGAATAATCTCGACGCCAGAAGGCTGAGGCCATTCGCCAGAAGTAAAGAAATTTTGGGGGTAAATGCGAGTTTCTCGTCGTTCTGAAACTGCGCGCTTCAAAATAGACTTATTAATTTTATATTAAGGATTGCCTGAAATTTTCATATTTCCTAATTCAGCATACTTATATACAGATAAACTGTGCTTATCGGATGTAAAGATCAGACGGCGGTTGAAACCGCGCCTACACAAACGATGTCCGCCGGACGCCGACTCAAGAGAGAATAACATAGGATAGGTCTTCAACCGGCGTCCGGCGGGTTTTGCCTGTATAGACGCGGTTTCAACCGCCCAGTCTTCTTCTAAGGATTAAAGTCGCTCAATTTCCCGAGCTAGTTCTGGGAGTTTGGCTTGTCGCTGTCCGATCGCCCTTGCTCTCACATTCAAGAGACCGATCGGCGTATTTAACAAATCTACCAGATCGGCACGGGCGATCCTCTTCGAGGGCTTCGCTAACGCACATTTAGCAGTAGCAACCGGCAATTCCTTTAACAGCCATCTAGCCAGCCGATACAAATATTCCCCTGTGGTGAATTCTCGCATCAAATCGACACCGTGGAGTTCGTGCAAATATTTATTCGACTCGCCGTAACGATACCATTGACTTTGTAACTGTTTTATTGTATTGCGGTGGCGGTGTCGGGCGATCGCATTTTCGGCAAAATACATTTTATAGGATGTTTCCCGCAAAATCCGCCAGCACAAATCCGCATCGCCACCGCTCGTAAGGTAGGGGCGAAACAAACCGACTTGTGCTAGAATTTCTCGGCGCACAGCTAAGTTAGCCGTTTGACCGTAGGGACAAAAAGGGTGAGCGAGAGTATGTTTTTGAGATAAAGTATTTTCGCGGGCGGCGTGTTTTTCTAAGAGAGTGTTACCGGGAAGGGCGAGGATTTCACCGCAGGTAATTCCTATTTCTAAGTTAGCGAATGGTTCGACTAAATTTTGCAACCATTGAGGTTCGGGGCGACAGTCTGCGTCGGTAAAGGCGATGATTTCGCCTGTTGAGGCGCGCATTCCTTTGTTTCTGGCTGCGTAGGAACTTTGAATCGTATTTTCGGTGAGATTGCGAATGGTGATTTGATTGAATCCCTCTTGCTTGGGGGATTTGGCTGCTGCTTGAAGGATAGTTGAAGTGTAATCGCGACTTTTGTTGTCTACTAAGAGATATTCTACTCTGTTTGTTGGATAAGTTTGCGATCGCAGACACTCAATTAAATCCGGCAAATCCGTCTCCCCGTTATAAACAGGTACCACAACCGAAACAATCGGTAAAAACTGCTCACTGTTCATTAATCCTCTCTGCTGGTTGTTGAGTCAATCAGGACTTGCATTCCTTACTACGAACCAGTTTGTAGTGAGGACTTCAGTCCTCTCTTGCCAGTTTGTAATGAGGACTTCAGTCCTCTCTGCTGCTTGTTGAGTCAATCAGGACTAAAGTCCTTACTACGAACCAGTTATCTAATAATTTCTACTTCTGTACCTTTTTGTACAAACTGATACAACTCGTCAACATCCTTATTTTCCAGAGAAACGCAACCCAAAGTCCAATTCGATCGCTCTTTGATAATTTTCTCTGAATTAGCAGGCACGCCGTGAATCCCAACCTCGCTGCCAATACTATCGTACCATTTGATTGTACCTGCTTGCTTGGCTTTGATATGTTTTCGCCAAGATTGTTTGCTGGGATAATCCAGCCAGATAAATTTCGACCAAGCTGCGTGAGGATAAAAATCTTTTATGCTAAAAATTCCTTCCGGCGTCCGCGAATCGCCTTCTTTTAGTTTATCGCCTGCGGGATTGCTGCCAAATACAACAGGATAAGATTTGACCGGCTTTTTATTTTCATATACAGTCAATCTGTATTTTGATTTTTCCACCAGGATGGAAATTCTATTTTTATCTAACTTATCCGGTTCGCCTAAAATTTGTGATAGGGGTTTGCCGTAGTTGAATAAATTATCTGGTGGTAATTGGGTATGTAAAACATTTAACTCATCAGCCGGACAATTACTTAAGCAAAAAACATCTAAAATGTAGGGAATGGGAACAGCATAACCCAGTCTAACAAGTTTCCAGTAAAAAAAGGAACTCACAGTTAGCAATAGAATGCTGGCAGATGAAGCAATTATCCAAATATTGCCCTGTCTTTTTTTAAGTTCCATTGCATTAACTGGGGCTATTATAGCGGTTCTCAAAAAAGTGAGGTACGTTGTTGGGATGGGAGCCCTCTTATATTTATTATATAGTAAGCGAGGTCGCATCAAAAACTCCATTTATAGTCATACCTCATCTTTCTGATAAAGGCTATATCATCATTTTAGCTTATGAGCTTGGAACAGGCAAGATGCCTGTTCCACAACAGATTTAATATTAGTGGCACAGGCCGGAAAGCCTGTGATTTAGCTAGATTTAATATTAGTAGCACAGGCATCTTACCTGTTTTTTTATTCTATCTAAAACGGGCAAGATGCCCGTTCCACAACTGCATGAAGTTCTTGTGTAACGGGCATCTTATTTGTTTTTCAACATGGCTGTAAATATCAGCTACATATGCTGTAAAGTCTGTTACTAATCCGCTGTTAACTGTTGCCAGCCAACATCAAAATCATTAACACTAACACCCCGTTAGTTAAATAAAAGATACCAACCACCTGAGTTTCCAACCAGCCGCAGAGTTCTAGATGGTGGTGCAGGGGAGCCATTCTTAAAAGACGCTTGCCAATGCCATCAGGGCCTTTTGTAGCTTTATAATAAGCCACTTGAGCAATTACTGACACTGTTTCAATCAAGAAAATCCCGCTGATTATTAATAATATCCAAAGGCTATTTGTTAATAAAGCTACCGCACCCAAAGCACCGCCCAAAGCCAATGCACCTGTATCCCCCATAAATACTCGGGCTGGATTGCGGTTGTGAGCTAAGAAACCGAAACAACTACCGCTAATGCAGACACAAAATATCATTAATTCTGGCGAAGTTGATGCTACAGATGCACCTAATCCCAAAAGTGCGATCGCACCTAAACCTCCCATCAAACCATCAACGCCGTCGGTAAGATTAGTAGCATTGCTTTCGGCAACTAACACAAAACCAGCTAGCGGCCAAAACAAGAAACCTAAAGGCAATACCCAACCGAAAGGCAAAGCAATGTTCGTAGAAATAGTTGGATTGTGGAACATCAACCACAGACAAAAAAGAGCTGCAAAACCTACTTGCAAAGCCAATTTCATCCGAGGTGAAATACCTTTATTCGACTTGCGACGGAGAATTTGCCAATCGTCGAGCCAGCCGATGAAACCGTAAGCTAAAGTTAAAGCCGATACGGCAACAACATCTGAGTTAAATCTCGACCAAAGTAATGCTACTACGACTCCTGCTGGCACAAAAAATATGCCTCCCATTGTCGGCGTTCCCGCTTTTTTTAAGTGGGCTTGGGGGCCGTCTTCGCGAATTATTTGTCCGGCTTTCAGTTGCTGGAGTACGGGCACAACCAGATAACCTAAACCCGATGCAATGAGAGCACAAACAGCTAGTGGCATAAATAGCGATGCAGGCGCATCCAAAAATCTACCCGCTGCTACATCTAAACCGATCGCTACAATGCCGAGTCCCAAACCCAGCAGCAGGAATAAATTCCTGCCTGTAAGTTTGAAAGGCATAGTAAAAGGGATTTTCTCATCCACAAAGTTATCCATATCACTCCTCAACACACACCATTTGAGAATAAGCATTTGACAATTCGAGAATAGGGTGGGATACAGGAGATTGGGAAATCTCTTGGTTTTTTTTCCCTGTTTCTGGTTGATTCGTTGACCAGCCAAAAACGTTACAAGCCCTAAACTTCAGTAATCGATTCTCCCCAAATTTTAGACTCAAGTTCGGCTTCCGGTTATTCACGAAGCTGCAAGTGAATCTAAAATCTAAAATCTAAAATCGACTTACCATTCTACAGTTATTCGTCGCCTACACCCGCATCATCTTCTGCTTCTTCTTCTAAATCATCGTAAGGGCTGTCGTCAACTGCCATCAACTCGGAAATTTCTTCTTCGTGCAGATAGTCGGGTTCTTGGACATCCCTTGCTAAGAGGCGATTGTTAGATTCCAACCAGTCTAAAAGAGAAGATTGCTGCTTTAATGGAATTACATCGGCAGGTAAGTGGCGAGGTATTTGACGCAGAGATGGGTTGTACATGATTATCGGTTTCTAAAGACAAAGACGCGATCGAGATCGAGTAGAACTAATGTTGTGCCGACTGACTGCTCCTTCCATCGAACACTTGCAAATCGGGCATTTAGCAGAGCTAAGGCATTATACCACAGACACTCTTTGGTTCCGGATCGGATAGGATGGCTGACTGGTTCGGGCGATCGCCCCCAATCATGGGCGCCAGGATAACATTAAAATCCGATATTGCCAATCCCTCTTTAGCCATAAGTATTGTAATCTGAGGCGATCGTTTTTGAAAGTATCGCGGGACACTGGGCCAGCCAGCGGTTGGGTTAAAACAGTTTCCTGGTTTTGCGTCAAAGCCTTATGGTGAAAGCCTTTTACCTTCTTCAACCAATTCTCGAACAATAAATCTCAGGATGGATATAACAGCGGCGATTTTATACCACAAAGACGGTTACGACACCGGAGGGAAAAGACTTCTGGGGCGTCATTCAGCCGGAGAAGGATTTCTCAAAAGCTTAGTCCAACACGGTACTGCTGACTCTCTCTACTGCTGCACAGACAGCGAAGCAACATTTAAGGAGTTTTGTTCGCGCATCCAACCGTGGCTGCAACAACCTCGGAAAGTCCGCTGGATTTCGACGGATCGACTAGATTTGCTATCTCAACCAGGTACAATCTATCGACCCGATCCCGCCCTTGCCGATATGGTTTGGGGGCGCAGATTTGTCAATCAGCGGGCTTACAGCGTTTGTGGCGTTACCCATACGATCGCAACTAAGTATGTCATGGAGTCGATCGGCAATTTGATAACAGCACCGGTTCAACCTTGGGACGCCCTCATCTGCACCTCTAACGCCGTGAAAAACACAGTAGAAGGAGTTCTGAGGGAGTGGTCTGAGTATTTAGCGCAGCGCAACGGCGGTCAACCCGAAATTTTGGTCAAATTGCCAGTTATTCCCCTAGGAGTGGATTGCAGCGCGTTTCCGCAGGGTGTGGAAGCAGTCCAGGCGGGCGATCGACAACGACAAGAACTCGGCATTTCTCCGGGCGATATAGTCGTGCTATTTGTCGGGCGATTGACTTTCTCTGCCAAAGCTCATCCGGTACCAATGTACATCGCCTTGGAGCGCGCCGCCCAACAAACAAAGGCGAAAATCCACTTAATTCAAGCCGGTTGGATCGAAGATCCGAGAGAAGAACCCGACTTTAAAAATAGCGCGAAAATCTTTTGTCCGTCGGTGAATGCTATTTTTGTAGATGGCAGAAAGCCGGAAATTAGAGTTAATATTTGGTCTGCCTCCGATATTTTTATTTCGCTGTCCGACAACATTCAAGAAACCTTCGGACTAACACCCATTGAAGCAATGGCCAACGGACTGCCGGCAATTGTTTCCGACTGGAACGGATACAAAGAATCAGTACGGCACGAAATCGACGGCTTCCGCATTCCCACACTCATCCCGCCCCCGGAAGCTTGTTTGGATTTAGCCCTAAATTATCTCGACGGGAGTTTGAATTGGCCGACTTACATGGGTCACACTTCCCTAGCCACAGCAGTTGATATTGACGCCTGCACCCGCGCTTTGTGCAAATTAATTGAAAACCCGGAATTGAGAAGGCGGATGGGTGAAAGTGCGAGACAAAGGGCGAGAGATATTTATGATTGGAAAGTAGTAATTGCTGCTTACGAACAGTTGTGGCGGGAATTAGCAGAAATTAGGGTTTCTGCACCAGAGTCTGCACCTGCAAAAGCCGGGAAGCCACCTTATCCGCTGGGGGACGATCCGTTTCGGGTGTTGGGTCATTATGCGACTAGAACTTTAACCGATGATACGATCTTGAGTCTCGGTGCGATCGCCACACCGGAACTGTTGAGAGAGTTGCACACAATTTGGTTTACGAGCTTCGGTCAAGACCGGAGAATCTCTGTTAAAGTTCAGATAGAGATGTTGAATGCGATCGAGCAAAAGGGTTCTCTCAACGTCGGGGAAGTTCTCAGGCGTTATGCAACAAACGAGCAAGAATCAGCATACCTCTATCGGACGCTACTCTATCTTGTGAAATTTGGTGTTTTAGTCATTGGGAATGGGTAATTGGGAATTGGGAATTGGGAATTGGGCATAGGGCATCGGGCATGGGGCATCGGGCATTGATTGCTGGTTGGGGTGCATTTGATTAGTGAAGAGGGCGAAGCATGACCGCATATAAGTTATTAGTTATCATCCCATATGGACTGCGGTCATGCTTCGCCCCTACAGATATATTATTTGCCAAAACCAGATGCAGTCGCTGGGTGTTTTTTATGAGTTATTGGTATACTAATAACTAATAACTAATCACTAATCACTATTGACAACTAAGAGGGCGGGCCCGCACCATCCACCGCCCCTACGAACCGACAACTGTCAACTGTCAACTGTCAACTGTCAACTGTCAACTTATGCTTAAAAAATCTGCACTATTAGAGATAATTGCTGGTAAGAATCGCGGTTTGCTGGCGACTCCAAACGACAAACAGGCGATTTTAAGTGCGATCGCCCAATTGGAAGATTATAACCCCACACCACGCCCTGTAGAAGCCCCAGAGCTTTTAGATGGCGATTGGCGGTTGTTGTACACCAGCAGTCGCGCCCTGCTGAATCTTGACGGTTTTCCGTTGTTGAAATTGGGTCAAATTTATCAATCCATCCGCGTCAAAGAATCCAAAATTTACAACATTGCCGAACTTTACGGCTTGCCTTACTTAGAAGGAATAGTCAGCGTAGCCGCCAGATTTGAGGCGACTTCGGAACGGCGAGTGCAGGTGAAGTTTGAGCGATCGATTTTGGGTTTAAGCAGGTTAATCGGCTATGAATCTCCTGCTAAATATATCAATGAAATTGAGTCGGGAAAAAAATTCGCTGCTGTAGATTTTGGGTTAGATACTCGCGAACAGCAGGGATGGCTAGATGTTACTTATTTGGATAGCGATTTGCGGATCGGGCGCGGTAATGAAGGGAGTGTCTTTGTGTTGACAAAAGAGTGATTTTGTGATGTTTGATTGAGTTCGATCGCTCTTAAGACTTCTCAAATTTTTAAGCAATTCTCGCTAGAATAGAAGCGTCAGGGGCATGAACACTTAGACATTTTCAGAATAAATCTATATAATCAAGTTAATTGAATTGAAAAAATGTATGACAACAACAACTGTAGTAGACATCGGGACTTTAATTATCCGCGATCGCAACCTTCGAGGCGGCCGTCCCATTATTGCTGAAACTGGTACTTCTGTCCGCCGCATCGCCGTTTTGTACAAGCAGGGTAATAGTGCGGAAGAAATTGCTAGGCTGATGACTCACTTATCGATCGCACAAGTTTATGCAGCTTTAACGTATTATCATGCTAATCGAGCAGAGATTGATACAGATTTAGCAGAGGAACAAGCAGCTTACGAACAGTTAGCAGAGTTACACTACAAAAACCTGAAGACAAATCCATGAGCATTATTCTACTGCTGCTAGACGAAGATGCTATGAATTCGGCTCTGCTTGATGCTCTACGCCTGCGGAGTGTTGATGTTATTTCTGTTGCAGAAATAGGAATGCTGTCTCGCAGGGATGAAGAAATTTTGTATTGGGCTAATAAAAATCATCGAGTAACCTATAGCTTTAATACTAGGGATTTTTATCGATTGCATACTGATTTGAACACCCAAGGGGAAGAACATATGGGGATAATCTTGGGACAGCAGAATTATTCAGTTGGGGAACAATTGCGTCGCTTGGTAAAAATTATAGCTAGTAAATCCGCAGAGGAAATGTACAATCAAGTTGAGTTTTTAAGTGCTTGGGGTGAAGAATAAGCGATCCCCTTAACTCATTCTCCTCAATTTATCTTTCTTTCATCCGCGTTTATCCGCGTTCATCTGCGGTTGAAAATCAAAAATGTATGACTTTTGCAAACAATTCAACACTTACTAAAATCCTCAAATCCACAGCCGATCGCAGCTTTAGATATGATAACCGTTAAAACTTAGCGTTAAGAATTGACAATTGACAATTATTGTGATATCTGCTTGAATTTTAATGGGAAAGGCGTTAGTACATTCCCGCCAAGAAACTTACTAACGCCCTTTCTGTACTCCTTACGAATACAACAAGATTATGCCACAAAACGGTTATCAACAGGGATTATCGGCGAATCCTAGTGCGATCGCGTACCAAAAACGGCTTTACCCTTGGGCGATCGCCAAACTCATGCCAAATATGCAGCGGACTGATGTGGGCAGGTTTCGCAGGCGATCGGATGCTGACGGGCACTTGCTGTGTCTGCGTCAACTCATGCCTCAAGCTTCGCTGCTGGTAGTCTTTGACTTGCAACCAGACTAACATTTGGGGCGATCGCGCGATCGCCCTCCCTCTAAAAATAGGGGCTTTTTTCGCGCGATCGCCCTCTAAAATTGGAAAGTTATGTGAGTTTGAGATTAAACTAAAAACTTTAAGCTAGGCTGCACAGGTTTTCATTGTTTAGCTAAAATCACATAAGCTAGTATAAAACTATCCTTAATTTGTTGGTGAATTATGACTGTCATAACTGCAAAATTCATCCTTCCTGAAGCGGGCAAAATTCCACAATGGCAAGCCGCAACATGGGAAGATTATGTTGCGGCTTGCGAAAATCCGTCTTTAGCGGAAGCCAAAATTTTTTTTCATGAAGGATATCTTTGGATCAATATGGGTAATGAAGGGCCTCAGCACGCCAGATTTAACGATCTGTTTACTATCATATTTTTTGTGTGGTTTACCACCAAAGTAGGACAAACTTTTGATTCTCTCAGCGGTTGTGTAATTGAAAAATCTAAAGTGGGTTCAGGTGCGCCAGATAAAGTTTTATACATTGGCGGAGATTTCCCGCAGTGGCAAAAAGGGGAACCTCGACGCATTAATCTCAATCAATGGCGAGTTCCCGATTTAGTTGCAGAGATTTCCGATACTACTTTGACGAGCGATTTAGATGAAAAAAAGCGCTTGTATGCTGCTTTAGGAATTCCTGAATATTGGGTAGTAGATATTAATGGCGTGAGAGTATTAGCATTTCGCTTGCAGGAGAATGGGAAGTATCAGGAATGCGAGTTTTCGGTAGCGCTTGAGGGATTGCCAATTGCTTTGCTTTCGGAGACTTTAAAGCTTTTGACTGAAGGAAATGGGACGGCGGCGATGTGGTTTGCTCAACAAATTGGGAATTTGTAGAGAGGTTGACGAAAAATGCCATCGCCCGCAGCTCACCATACTTTTTTCAAGCTCGACTTTAGGGCGGGCACAATTTATGAATATTTTGATATTTGTGCTAAGGTAAGTAAGTAGGCGGGATTCAACAGAGCTATGTAAAAATATGTAAACAGGGCTAATTTAGCCACGCTTAGGGCATTTGGATACTTGACAATCGTTTACATAATTGCGTTTTACAGCGCCTACATAGTTAATCTAAAAAATATGTCACGATCGTGCAGTAACCTTTCTATTAATTAAAGGAGCAAGTCAATGAATATTGTCTTAAAGCCGGAATACGAAGAGTTTATTCGATCGCAAATTCAAACCGGAAAATATGGCAGCGTTGAAGAATTAATTGGAGAAGCGATCTTACTTTTAAAACAACGAGAACAACGCATCGAAGAGCTGCGCCAGAAAATAGAAGTTGGAACTGCACAAATTGCTGAGGGAAAAGTGACAGACGGAGAACTTGTATTTGCCAGACTTCAAGAAAATATCGATAAAATGCAACAGTCAGGAGTGTCAGTAACCCTGCCCTAAAGGGACGCTCGCTTGTAAGAGCAATCAAGCAATCTGTGCCGATCGGCTATCGTCTTAACTGACTAGCATTATTTAAGTCATGACACTCCTTGAATGCGACGCTAGTTGTCCGGTATCTATACCTGATGAAGTATTAACATTGATGCCTCAAAACAAAACTCCTAAAGCAGAGATTGCATCAGGGGTTTTTTATTTGTACGGGCGATCTGAAGTGGGCGATCGACGTAACCTCGTTGTTTCAGCTCTTTGTGTAAAATAAGTAGTAGCGATATCGCTACAAACCATTGTATTCTCTTTCCCTTTCCCGCATACTAATAACTGAACAGAGGTCGCTAGATAAAAAACCTCTATCGGGGTTATGTCTATTCCAAAGTATACAAATACCTACTTCAACGGATTTTGGACGTTAAACAACTGTCTAGTCACAAGGAAAGCTAATGAACAGTTATACATTTTCCGATGAATCTGTCCGAGATTTGAATGAGATTTGCGATTATATTAGTCGAAATAATCCTAGGACAGCCAGCGAGCTTTTTGATGTGATTCGTCAAAAATGTAAACTTGTCGCTGAATTTCCCAATATGGGCAAACGCTATCACAGTTTAGCCCCCAACTTGCGCGGATTTATTGTTAGGGATTATTTGATTTTTTACTACCCCAGAGCGGACGGGATTAATATTGCTCGCGTGCTGCGGGGCGATCGAGACTTGGAATTATTGTTTTCAGAATTAGGGGAAGATTAATTAGCATTGGATCGCTCGTAAAGGGCGATCGCACTCATCGCACTCTCCTCCAAAAACGCGATCGCCCTAATTTATCTGCGTTTATCTCCGTCCATCTGCCGACATCTGCGGTCAAAAAAATATCGATACCCCTTACAATCACAAACAATCTAAAATATAAAATCATAAAAAAATGCTGCGACTCTCCCAAACCCAACTCAAAATTCTCGAAGAATGCCCCCGCAAATTCCAGCATAGCTACCTAGAACTACTCGCAAGCACCGCCTCCCCTGAACACAAAGAAAAACTCACATGGGGTAGCCACTTTCACCTTTTGATGCAGCAGCGAGAACTAGGATTGTCGATTGAATCCATCACCCAACAAGACCCAGAATTAGGACGATGTGTGGCAGCATTTATCAACGCCGCCCCCGAACTTTTTGCGAATTCAGAAAATAGCGACCAAATTTTCCGCCAAGCCGAGCACCCCCGCATCTTGATTTTTCAAGACTACCTATTCACCGTTATCTATGATTTGCTAATAGCCGAACCAAACGCTGCCCAAATTCTCGACTGGAAAACCTATCCCCGCCCTCAAAAATCAAAATGGATAGCCGAAAGTTGGCAAACCCGACTCTATTTATACGTTCTAGTAGAAACCAGTGACTATTCCCCGGAACAAGTTTCAATGACATACTGGTTCGTACAATTGCAAGGAGAAGAACCGCCGCAAAAACTCACATTTTCCTACAATCAAATAGAACACGATCGCACAAAACAAGATTTAATCCAAATATTGCAGCAGCTAACCGACTGGCGACAGCGCTATACCGAAGGTGGCGAATTCTTCCCCCAAGTACAAATTAGTTCCAATCTTTGCGATTCCTGTCAATTCGCCACTCGCTGCAACCGCACCCAAAATTCCAAAGCTTCCTCATCAAATCTTCCAGCAGAAACTCCCACAAATTGGTTGCCAAATCTTGCTATAATCGAGGAGATATCTATATAATATAACCTTTGACTATCCAAACTCTTTGGACTATCGCTGGGTGGGGGCGGGTTTATAGATATTGTCGATTTGAATTAAAGATTTTTGGTGAACCCGCCCCTACTTTAATTAATGAATTAACCTATGACACAACTACTTCAACAATGGCAAAGTCAACCCTTACCTCAACCCCCAGACTGGCTGATTCAAGCTGTCAGAAATCACGCGCCAGAATTACCCGGAAACTATGCCGCTGCACTTCTCTATTATAGAGGAATTCAAAACCCGGAAGAAATACCAGGTTTCCTGAATCCCAAACTTTACCAACCAGCAAGTCCGTTTGAATTCGGACTAGAAATGAACTGGGCGATAGAAAGAATTCAGAAAGCAAGAAACAGCGCCGAAAAAGTTGCAATTTGGGGAGATTTCGACGCGGACGGCATTACCTCAACTTCGGTACTTTGGGACGGATTGGGAGAGTTTTTTGTTCAAAATGACCAACTAACTTATTACATTCCCAACCGATTAACAGAATCTCACGGTCTTAATATTCCCGGAATAAACAATTTACATAAATCTGGAATTAGCTTAATTATTACCTGCGATACTGGCAGCACAAATATCGCGGAAATCGAATATGCTACCAGCTTAAATATTGATACAATTATCACCGATCACCATACATTACCGGACGATCGCCCTCCAGCGACGGCAATCATCAATCCCCGGTACTTTTCGCCCAACCACCAACTGTTTAACCTGTCCGGCGTTGCGGTAGCTTACAAATTAATCGAAGCACTATACCACACATTGCCGGATATTCCGCAACGACCGCTGACCGATTTATTGGAGTTAGTGGCGATCGGCTTAATTGCCGATTTAGTCCAACTTACAGGAGATTGTCGCTACCTAGCACAACTCGGCATCGCACAACTGCAAAAACAAATCACAAATCCCACCCGTCCGGGAGTTGCAAAATTGCTCGAACTGTGCAAACGAGCGGGCGATCGCCCAACCGACATTTCCTTCGGCCTCGGCCCCCGAATCAACGCCGTCAGTCGCATTCAAGGATCCGCCAGCTTCTGCGTAGAACTCCTCACCAGCCGGGACAAAAAACGCTGCGAAGAACTAGCAAATCTAACCGAAATTGCCAACACCAGACGCAAATCTTTGCAAAAAGATGTGGCCAAAGATGCCGCCGAAAAACTAGCCAAACTAGACTTGTCAACCACCAGCGTCATCGTCCTCAGTGACCCACAATGGCCCGTAGGAGTATTAGGATTAGTGGCGGGACAAATCGCCCAAGAATACGGCCGCCCGGTAATTTTATTCTGCACGGAAGGAAGCGAAGAAATCAAAGAAACTATTCCAGAAACTAAATTTATAGATTCTTTTGACTCGGATTCCGAAACACTTTATCAATCTAAAATCCAAAATCCAAAATCTAAAATTGCCCGCGGTTCTGCCCGTTCCGCCAATCAAATCGACCTTTACCAATTAGTCAAAGACCAAGCGCATTTATTGGATAGATTCGGCGGTCATCCCTTTGCGGCTGGCTTGAGTCTCCCAGTTGAAAATATCCCGCTATTTACGGATGCTATAAATCAGCAACTGCGACAGCAATACAGCACGGATAGTTTGACATCGGCACCAGTTGTAGCGGACTTAAAAATTACTGTCGCGGAATTAGGCAAACAGTTATTTCAAGAACTGAAATTGCTTGAACCCTGCGGCATGGGCAATCCCGCACCAAAATTGCTGATTGAAAATTGCTGGTTTAAGAATATCTACAATAGAAATATTAAAGATTCACAGGGAAAAGAAGTAAAGTATATCAAAACTTCTTTTGAAATTTGGGATGAATCTAGTCATGCAGGATTTCCCGGCATTTGGTGGGGACATTACCGAGATGAAGTTCCCGAAGGGCGGTGCGATGCGACTGTCGAACTCGATTTCAATACTTATACGTCGAACTATGAAGTGCGGTTGATAGCAGTGCGGGAACGCACGGATGACAAACAAGTTAGTTCGCAGACTAAAATTGATTGGATATTGGACTGGCGCAAGATAAATAATAATAATGAAGAGTTGCTAGCAGTTATTAGCACACACTTGGAATCGGAAAGGCTGCCAGAAAATCTAGCGGACAATTCAGCAATGCTCGATCGCGAAAACTCGATTATCCTCAAAGAATGCCCCGCAAGCTGGGACGAATTGCGCGTCTGGTTTCGGCAAGCACAGCACACTCAGAAAAAACTCGCGATCGCCTATACTTTACCCCCATTGCTACCGCCGCAGCAAATCTGCCAACAGCTAATCGGCATCGCCAAATACCTCAGCCGCACCAACAAACCCGTCACCAGACAGCAACTAAGCCAAAAACTCGGCATCAGCGACACCTCGCTGCAACTTGGATTCACAACGTTAAAACATCTGGGTTTCAAAGTCAATTATCGCGATCGGGCTTTTCACATCACCAGACAACCCGAAGCCAGAGAAATCGGAGATCATACCTCCAAACCCTTATTCTCTAGCCCCTCAACTCAATTCTTAGTGCCAAATTCCCCCATCGCCGCCCGTTATGCAGCGCAATTCCTAGCAGCAGTCTGGGAAGAACAATTCCGGCGAAAATATTTCTGTGAAGTACCTCTTTCTACCATTGTGTCGATCGCCCGAGAGACCATTTTCCAAGAAGATTATACAGACACTCTCTTCTAATTGAGACCTTGCACTTTTTTCCGTAACAGGCAAGATGCCTGTTCCACTCACCTGATAACTTTTAGTGTGGGGCCAGCACGCAAAATCTTAGATAGGAAATGTTTCCAAGCTTTACTCAATTTAAATTGTATATCTCAATCGTCTCCCCCCTCTCCCCCTCTCCCATTCTCCCCATTCTCCCCATTCTCCCCCTCTCCCCATTCTCCCCCTCTCCCCGTCTCCCATTCTCCCCCTCTCCCCATTCTCCCCGTCTCCCCCTCTCCCCCTCTCCCCATTCTCCCCATTCTCCCCCTCTCCCTCCCAGGGCTGATTCCTGACGTGGAGGCCACATCTCAGTTTTAAGAAATATCTTAGTTCTGAATCGATGCCGGTAAAATAAGGCATAGGGCAATGGCAGTTATCCGTTGCGAGTCACGTCCAAAACTCAAAACCCATAACTTACCACCCCAAACCCAAAACTCCCCCACCGCTTTCACTCGATCGCACATCTCCAATATAAAACCCCTATGCTCCTCTGTCCCCGCTGCCAATTTGAAAATCCCAATCTAAACAAGTTTTGTCAACAATGCGGAAATTCCCTAACTTACAAAGCTTGCCACCAATGCGGAACCCAAGTCGCTGTTAGCGCCGAATTATGTCAGAATTGTGGCGTCACAACAGGTCAAGTGTGGCGGGCGATTATCTGCGGTCGATCGAACCTTCCAGCAGTCCAGCTAGAGCAGTCAACTATACCATCAGCCGAGCTTACACAAAAAACCGACAATTTTCCAGAAACCCGATCGGCCCAAAACTCTCCCCAATCGATCGCAGACACCATTAAAACAGAAATTACCGCCGATTCTCCACAACTTGATGCGGCCGAATCCAGCAGCCCAGAAATTAGTGGCGCTGAAATTGTCGTGGGGGCGATCGCCACCGAATCCTTTCAAACAGAACAAAAAAGCTCTACTACAACACCAGAGCGCGAAATAACCCCATCTGACAACATTTTCACGGCCGCACCACCGCCAGAACCAACCCAGGAAGCAACAGAGAACCCCGAGGGCGCATCTCCCCCATCCCCAAAAATCTCCGCCCCCTATTCCGAATATTTAATCCCTTCCCAGCCAATAGGAGCTTATTTAGACAGCCAACAGCGCTACCAACTCCTAGAAACCTTGCCAGCAAGAAAACCCTCAGACACAGTATCAGCAACAGTATTGGACTGTCAGCCGCTGCAAATGTCACCCCTCAAAGCAATGCTAGCAGCCAACTCTGCCAGCGTCGCCAAACGCACATCCCCCTACACCGCAGCAATCAAAGCCGGAGAAAATGCGACCAATTCCGCCTTAGCAGAACTTTGCCAAGGCATAGCTGAACCTTATCTGGCACTGCGGTGGCACTTCTCTCACAACCTGCCAGTCATTCACGATAGCTGGTCAGACAACCAACAGGCCGTGCTGCTGCTAGAAGACTGTTCGCAATGGCCGCTGCTGGTAGAACGCTGGAGTCAACCCGAAACTTCCACCCAGCAAATTGTGTACTGGCTGCACGAAATGACCGAACTTTGGGCGGCCCTCGAACCCTGGCGCTGCCGCCAAAGCTTGTTGGAACTAACAAATTTGCGGGTCAATCCCGACTCTTCCTTTTCCTTTGCCTCTTTGCGGTTGCAATACCTCTATCCCGAACCCGCCGGTTCAAACCTGCAACTGGTAGATTTGGGGCAATTGTGGCAGGCGATATTTAACCAGTCCGAGCGCACTCAGTTTGGCGCCTTGCTCGAACTGCTGCAACAAATGTACAGAGGCGAGATTACCACAATAGAAGAATTGCGATCGCGCCTGGAAACCGTTCCCCTCGAACTCCAATCCGCACCTTCACCAACCTTAACCCCCACCCGTTTCCAAACAGACATCCCCGACAACTCGCCCCCCGAAGTTGTTGGTGAAGTCTTAACCCAGCCCATGCCCGTCCAGATTTACAGTTTAGAAGACGCAGGTCTCACCGATGTCGGCCGCACCCGCGAGCACAACGAAGACTTCTTCAGCATCTGGACTCAGCTTAACAAACTCGAAACCTCCTTCGGTCGCATCTTTCAAACCAAAGGGCTTTACATTCTCTGCGACGGGATGGGCGGACACGACAGCGGAGAAGTAGCCAGTCAATTAGCCGCTGAAACCCTCAGGGAATTCTTCCAAACCAGTTGGGAAAATCAACTACCCGAGCCTGATACCATTCGGCAGGGAGTGCTGCTAGCCAACAAAGCCATCTTTGAAATCAATCAAAAGGACGGTCGCTCTGGCATCGGCCGCATGGGTACAACCCTAGTCGCAGTCTTAGTTCAAGACACCAAATTCGCCGTTGCTCACGTCGGCGACAGTCGTCTCTACCGACTCCGAAAGGGACAGACACTAGAAAAAATCACCTCAGATCACGAAGTAGGCCAGCGCGAAATTAAGCGCGGGGTTGACGCCGAAACTGCTTATTCCCGTCCCGACGCCTATCAACTAACTCAAGCCATTGGCCCGCGAGACGGCAATTTTCTCAAGCCAGACGTGCAGTTTTTAGACTTGTCCGAAGATACTTTATTGATTTTGGCTTCCGACGGTTTGACAGATAATGATTTGTTAGAAACTCACTGGCGTGAAACTCTCGCACCTCTGTTCAATCCCCAAGCTAATCTCGACGAGGCAGTTGCCGACTTGATCGAACTAGGGAACACACGCAACGGTCATGACAATATCACGGCAATTATCATTCGGGCGCAGGTAGGCCCATTTCGATTTTAGAATTGGGTGCTGCCAACTTTTTTAAAGGCGGTGGCGGGCAGTCTTAGATTGAAACCTGCAATTGTTGCATGGCAAAGGAAGATTAACTTTGGCATCCGTCATCAAAAACTTGTTCGGCTTGCCGCGATATTCAAGTAATGTCATTACAACAACCAGTTTTTGATTTTTAATGTTGCAGTCTGTCGATCGATCGGGAGTTAAACGCAGCGATTCTTTAATCTCTCATTCCCACGATCGGCGAGTCAAGATGCGTTGTTCTGAATTGACCCTTTAGACTAGAAATAGCCGGCTACCTAGAAAGCAGCACGAAATAAGTTTCTTATGTGTCATACATATCAGTATTGTCAACCTTCTCTCAATTTGATCTGGCAGATTAATCAAATCAATCTAAAATGCTGCTGACTCTTTTAGATCCAGAAAAAAATACCCCTCTGCAACAGTGGAGTTTCGAGAACGAGTCCATTGTCCGCATCGGCCGATCGCCTGAAAATCATGTTGTGATTCCCAATGCTTTGGTGTCGCGGGATCACGTGGAATTGCAAAGAGTTAAAAGCGGTGCTAACCGCCAGTGGTATTTAGTCAATTCCGGGACAAATGGCACTTTTGTTAACGGTACTCTCATGTCTCAGGGTTGGATATCCGACGGTGCCCTGATCCAATTGGCGCGGGACGGCCCAATTCTGCATTTCCAAGTTCTGACTATTCAAGTCGGCGGCAAAATTGAGGCGATCCCTACTCTCAATCCTGGGACGCCGCGGTGTACCCACGCGGGAAATCCGCCCGGTAATTTATTCTGCATCCACTGTGGGGAACCGATTAAAGTCGATCGCACAATCCGCCACTACCAAGTGCTGCGAACTTTGGGCCAAGGCGGTATGGGAACAACAACTTTAGCCTGGGATCGACAGAAAGCCAAAGCTCAACAACCGGGAAGTTCTCCCGCAGCTTCTCTGGTAGTTCTCAAGGAAATGAATGCTGACATGGCTCAAATAGTCAAAGCTCAAGAACTGTTTGAACGTGAAGCTAAAACTCTCAAAGCGCTGCACCATCCTGGTATTCCTCAGTTTTTTGACTTTTTTGTCGAAGGTGGCAAAAAATATTTGGTGATGGAAATGCTCCACGGCGAGGATTTAGAAAAACGCATTTACAATCGCGGGCCAGTTGCTCCCCAACAGGCGATCGAGTGGATGATCCAAACCTGTGAAATTTTGGACTACATTCACTCTCAAAAACCCCCGATCGTCCACCGGGATATTAAACCTGCTAATTTGCTAGTGCGCCACCGCGACAATGGCATTACAGTGCTGGATTTTGGCGCGGTTAAAGAAATCGGCACTCCTCCGGGTACTCGCATCGGCGTGGAAGGCTACACCGCACCAGAACAAGACCGGGGACAGCCTCTCCCTCAGTCAGATTTATATGCTATTGGGCCGACTTTGATTTTTTTGCTGACAGCCCAAAGCCCTCAAAAGTTTTACGGAAAAATTACTAGAGGTTACGGATTTAAGCTCGATAATATTCCGACGATCGGCCCGAAGTTGCGGGAGGTCATTCTACGAACCACAGCAGCTAAACCTGGGGATCGCTTTCAAACTGCTCAACAATTAGCTAGAGCTCTAGCCACTTGTCTTTAATAGAAGGAACAGTCATTAGTCATTAGTCATTAGTCATTAGTCATTAGTCATTAGTCATATCAAATCCAGTAGCATCGGAATTATTAATATTACCGAAATCAGGAGACGGCAGTGCCGTTTCCCTACAATTAATTAGGGTAGGGAAACGGCACTGCCTTGGACTCTATATTATTCCGGTGCAGCCAGAATTGATATCATTAGTCATTAGTCATTAGTCATTAGTCATTAGTCATTAGTCATTAGTTGGTAAACAGTCAACTGTCAACCCTTGTTTTGCGCTCTTCGGGCAAGCTGTCAACTGTCAACTGTCAACTGTCAACTGTCAACTGTCAACCGTCAACTGTCATCACTCATTAGTGAGAAGGAAAAAGTCTGCTGTCATTCGTCAGAAGTCACTCTGAAGAAGGAAGAAGGAAGAGAGAAGAGGGAACAAGGCAGAGGGAAGAAGTTAGCAACGGAAAATTTATTGATGAAATTTAGCCGATCGCCTTTTAATTTCGGGTGCATCTCATTTTGGCGAATATATACGTAGGGGCGAAGCATGACCGCAGAAAATAGGAGATTCTAACTAATAACTTATATTCGGTCATGCTTCGCCCTCCTCAAAAGTGATATGCACCCAAGTCCTAGGTTTCCTCTGTTATTCCTCGTCCCAACCTTCTACAGCTATCAACTCGCTCACGGGGTCTTGCATAGAAAAATCAAACTCTAGGAGTTGCTGTTTCCAGTAAGGCCATTCATCTCCATAAAGTAGAGCTATTTTCCAAATGCTGTCTGTCGGCTTGATAATGTCAGACGTGACAAGAGAATGCACCTGACGCTGGAACTTAACCATCGGCTGTATAACCTTCTGGCTCATAATACCTCTTGAATTGTTTAAATCTTGTTTAATTAACACTTCCCAGCGCACACTTTTTACCGCAGTTTCGCCAAGAACAGTCTCGCCAAGATACGTGTAGATTTTTGTCGGGAAGCTACATATTCAACTTGTATCTTAACACAGTTCATTTTGACAAGGGGCTATAAGCAGGACTGAAGAGTCAAGACCGACTGCAAAGAATTAATAATCTTTGGGATGTCCCGCTATATGCTGTCGATCGGCAGTAGGAGGTCTGCCTCCTTGATTATTTCCACATAATAGCAGATGCAATGGCTGCTGAGGCTGGTTTTTGACAAGGCTGAGGTTCCGAGAAACTGCAATTACTGCTTGAGCGCTACTACAGCTTAATTTCCGCTTTCGGGCGAGTAAACTAAACTCCACCGCACTTGTTTCAGCTTCAACGCTGGCTTTGCTGTGAGAGGGGAGTCCGATCCGGCATCTACTAATTATAACTCTATTGACGGCAAAGGTGGTCAAAAATTGTTGGATACTGTTGATCGGCATCCCCGCGACTGTCGATCGACCATTGTAGACCGCCCGACACAGGCGTGCAATTCAACAGTTGACAGTTGACAGTTGACAGTTGACAGTTGACAGTTGACAGTTGACAGTTTGAGAGCGACCTCTACCCTTAAGTCCGAGGATTGGAGTAATGAATAGTCTGATTTCTGGTAAGTTCCCAACCCATCATCCTAAATCTCAAATCTCAAATCTCAAATCTCAAATCTAAAATTGTATGACTTGGAAAAGGCGACACATTCTCACTCTGGCTGATTTTACCTCCGACGAATACGACACGGTGCTGCAAACTGCCGCCAGTTTTCGGGAAGTGCTCGGCCGCCGCACCAAGAAAGTGCCCGCCCTACAGGGTCAAGTGGTCGCGAATTTGTTTTTTGAACCTTCAACCCGGACTCGCAACAGTTTTGAGTTGGCGGCGAAGCGGCTGTCGGCGGATACTCTGAATTTTACACCGGGAAGTTCTTCTCTGACGAAGGGGGAAACCATTCTGGATACGGCTAAGACTTATCTGGCGATGGGAACGGATTTGATGGTGATCCGGCACGAACAGGCTGGAGTTCCCAGTACAATTGCTTCAGAAATGGATCGCTTGGGTTCGAGAGTCAGCGTTCTCAATGCTGGAGACGGCCAGCACGAACACCCGTCGCAAGGTTTGCTAGACTTATTTACTATTTGTTCTTTGTTAGATGCCGAACGTCCGCGACTGGAACTTTTAGCGGGCAAAAAAATTGCTGTGGTGGGGGATATCTTGCATTCCCGGGTAGCGAGGTCTAATATTTGGAGTTTAACGGCTTCGGGGGCTGAGGTTCATTTAGCCGGGCCGCCGACTTTGTTGCCGCTGTTGTTTGCTGAGTGTGGCAATGGTAGGGAAGGTAAGTTATTTTTGCACTGGCAGCTTGAACCTGCTTTGGTCGATGCTGATTTTGTGATGACTTTGCGGCTGCAAAAGGAACGGATGAGCCAGCATTTGCTGCCGAGTTTACGAGAGTATCATGCTTTGTATGGAGTTACGCGCGATCGGCTGAAACTCTGCAAGCCGGATGTGAAGGTGTTGCACCCAGGCCCGGTCAACCGCGGCGTGGAAATTAGCTCGGATTTGATGGACGATCCGCAATTTAGCCTGATTTCTCAGCAAGTTACCAGCGGCGTAGCGGTGCGGATGGCCTTACTGTATTTGATCGGTGGCGGTAAAGTTTAGCTAGACAGGCGGGAATCCCCGCGTCCATACCCGATCGAGGGTTGGCGTGGGATGAAAGCTGTGTAAGCGGACGATTGCACCTGCTCACAAGACGCTCTTGTCGTAGCCTGCGGGAGATGCGCGGGTGTATGATGATGCGAACAAATCCCTTGCACTTGCCAATGTTTTCAGCTACAATATTCTTAGAGCAATCAAAGAAGTAATCTAAGTTTCGTGTTAAAAGCTGTCAAAGTCCGAATCTATCCTACCGTTGCCCAGCAAGTACACCTGGCTCAAGCTTTTGGTTGTGTTCGTTGGGTCTGGAATCAGTCTTTGGCTACGATGACAGCGACCTATCAAGAGACTGGTAAGGGCGTTACAGCTATGACAATGAAGAAGTCCATACCTGTGTGGAAAGCTGAATTTGAGTGGTTGTCTGAGTGTTACTCACAATGCCTTCAACAGTCAGTTTTGAATCTGGGCGTGGCTTTTGGCAACTTTTTTGATGGTCGATCCCTGTACCCAACATTCAAGAAACGCCAAGGAAAACAATCTATTCAATACCCTCAAAACGTTAAAATCTTGAGCGATCGTGAGATTAAGTTCCCTGGTAAATTGGGTGTGGTTAAAGCCATAGTTCATCGGGATATTGAAGGCAAAGTTAAAACTGTGACTTTATCCAAAAATCCTGACGGCAGATATTTTGCTTCGATGCTATTAGATGATGGGACTGAATCGCCAGAATCCAGTAGTGATGGGAATATAATTGGGATAGATCTAGGTCTAACTGATTTTGCGGTGACATCTAACGGCTCTAAATATCAACATCCTAAAGCAACCCAAAAACATGAAAAGAACCTAGCTCGTAAGCAGAAAAAACTAGCTCGTAAAAAGGATAAGACGACTAACAAAAGTCGCAAAGCAAAGCTGGCGGTAGCTAAGGTTCATTCTAAAATCAAAAGAGTCCGCGAGGATTTTCTACACAAACTATCGCGCAGGATAGTAGACGAAAACCAAGTCATAGTAGTAGAAAATCTGGCAGTGAGAAACATGGTAAAAAATCATTGCCTAGCCAAGGCAATATCCGATGCTGGCTGGGGAATGTTCTGCACTATGCTTAAGTACAAAGCCGAAATGGTGGGCAAGATTTATCTAGAAATAGGTCGATTTTTTGCCTCAACTCATCTTTGCTCGAATACCTTGAAGCCATTGCCAAAAATGGATCTGTCTGTGCGTGCATTTGATTGCCCGCACTGTAAACAGCGACATGACAGAGATATCAACGCGGCGATAAATATCAAAAATGAAGGCTTGCGCGTACTGACGTTGGGAACCAGCGTTATTGCTCCTGAAGGCTATGTAAGACCAAAACAGTATGGGCGTAAGTCTACTACTGTGGCGGCTGTGGTTGTTGAAGGGAGAAGCCCACACTCTACCCGATCGAGGGTGAGTGTGTGGTAGTTCACGTTGTCAGTTGTTAACGATATATAGCGGATCTAGCGAAAGATTCGCGGACGTTGTTGCCAAGAGAACCCTATACGTTTAAGGCTTATATAAGCTGTCAGTCATACCTCATCTTTTTGAGAAAGGCTATAACTTCGGATCTTCGATTATTTGTTACCGTCCAGCGCCTCATGAAAAATAATCGTTACCAAAACCAGCTTGGTAACGATTCAAACTCTTTCTAGAAATGTAAATTACTCTAGTTAAGAATTAGTCAAGCCACGCAGTAGAAACCCAGCCCCCACCTGCAAGTTTAGCCCAGCCGTGCTTGTAATGACCGGTCAATTTCACATTGTCTCCATTGTGTAACTTGCCGATGACATGAGAACAGCGACTGGCCCGGTGGCGGATATTCAGTCTGCCACCATTGGTGGCAACTTCGGCGTAGCTGTGATGGCTGCGACCGCCGCCGCAGCGCTTGTAGTGGCAACCTGCCTGTGCTTCGCCACTCACACTCAGAATAGACAGGGCTACTGCCAGACCTGCAACGCCTACCACGGCAGATTTAGGAATTTTCAATTCCAGTTGGAGCTCGGACTCTGGAGATTCATAAGCAACAAAAGAGTGGCTCAATGCTAGTGCTTCCATAGTTTCCTCGTGATTGTGATTAACGTTTTTTCGTGCAGACTCATTTTATACTCCCCATGCCTAAAGGCGAAGGGATTCTTGACAAATCCGAATCTGGATTTTTACTCGTGGCTATCAAGTCGCCCCTACCCGCTCAGTTGAGATTTCTCCAAACATTGCGTATAGTTTTTTGACGCTTTCAGACCATCGCTAGCCAATCGCTAGCCAACAGATATACTACGCTCTACAACCTGCCATTATTTGCCCTTTAACTATTCCGAATCTTCTGGCGTCGGATATGTCAGTTGCCGGGATTTCTCCGTACTAGGATGTTTCAACACGTAGATGGTTTCTCCTACTTGCTTTGGTGACTTTAACACAACTATTTCGATTAGTGTGTAAAGAAATATTCAAGGCGGTTGAAACCGCAACGGAATTTTCCCGGTGTCGGTATTCCGGAGTTTGCGTCTTGTTCTTTGGTCAAAACAGGCGCAAGAGGTTGTTACCGTCTTGCTTTTGCCGAGTATAGGCTTGCTTTGGCTCAACTCTGCACAGGTATATCATGTCATTTAAGTAGCTTGGTGGAGCAAAAAATAAATAAAGTTTACATTTTCTGCTGAAAATTTGGACTGCGCCGATCGCAATCGGGGTTAAATTTAACTTAACTGTGTCATTCAAAAGGGAATGCAGTCATCGCTTAGAGTTGGAGATGGCTTGCAGCGAGTTGGGCATGATACTGCTTATTTTGGTGTGGTTACTGATTGAGTTGCTACAGCCCGATCGACTGTTCGATCGCACAAGTCTCCTATTCATATTCCAGCACCGTGTGAATTTGGTTCGGGCGAGTTATATTGACCCGATCGCACTGTTACAGCCGTTCGGGGCCATAGACATCTTGCTAAAGATTGACTTTTATGTATCCATGACAAAGATGCAAGATCGATCGCTCGCGACTTGATTTGTGTCAAGATCGATCGAGTTCTCCCGCACCATTTCTTTCGCAATGAACTATAGCGCTGCACTTTCGATCGGCACAATTCCTCAACGGAATAGTAAAGACAGTTTTGCCATTACCTTAGCTCCTTTGTCTGTAGAGGAAATCTACACTTTGGCAGATGACCCAGCGAACGGAGCCGTGGTAATGATGAGCGGTACAGTCCGCAACCAAACTGACGGTCAAGCTGTAGTTTCGTTAGAATATCAAGCCTACGAACCGATGGCCGTGCGAGTATTCCAGCAAATCGCTACTGAAATGCGCCGCCAGTGGGTCGATGTCAATCGGGTCGTCATTCACCACCGCGTCGGACACTTGCAGGTGGGGGAAATCAGTGTGCTGGTGGCTGTGGGCTGTCCCCACCGAGGGGAGGCTTTTGCAGCTTGCCAGTACGCCATAGATACGCTCAAACACAATGTACCGATTTGGAAAAAGGAACATTGGGCCGATGGTTCTAGCAGTTGGGTTAGTATTGGAGCGTGCGAAGTTACCGGTCATTAGTCAGAAGTCGATCGCAGTTTCCGAGTCCAGGAACCAATCGCGATCGGGCAGCGTCAAACACAGTGGAATGTTCGATGAGCCAATTCCACACATGAGCGAATTTATTTCCGTGTCCTGGTCTGCGGTTGTGGCGACCGTTGAAAGAGTGCAATTGCCATCCGAAAAACTCTCTAATTATGACTTAGTGTTGCGGTGTCAGGAAGGAAATCGACCTGAGAGCACTGCCTTTTCAGAACTTTTGAAGCGGTATCAGTCCCACGTAGACAGGGTTCTGTATCACCTAGCCCCTGACTGGCAAGACCGAGCAGACTTGGCTCAGGAAGTCTGGATTCGAGTTTATCGCAATATTAACCGCTTGCAAGAGCCAGTTAAATTTCGGGGCTGGCTGAGTCGCATCGCCACTAATTTGTTTTACGATGAGTTGCGTAAGCGCAAGCGGGTGCGAACTCCGCTGTCGTTAGACGTACCCCGTGCTCTGGAAGATGGGGAGATTGATTGGGAACTTCCGGCCGACAGTCCGGGGCCGGATGAAGATTTGACAACCAGAGAATTTTACGATCAGTTGCGAGTGGCGATCGCAGATTTGCCGGAAGTATTCCGCACGACAATTGTGTTGAGAGAAATTGAAGGTTTAGCCTATGAAGAAATAGCGGAAATGACCGGAGTTTCTCTCGGAACGGTCAAGTCAAGAATTGCTAGAGCTCGCCAAAGGTTGCAGTTACAATTGCAAAAATATCTCGACGGTCATTAGCAAGGGTGATTTCCGAGGCGGGTTAAGAAGATTTGGTGAAGTTTGCTGTGACATCAAAGCTTCTATTTTACAATATAAATAAGCAGTAAATCATTCTAATAGCGAACAGATGCTTCCGCTAATTTTACAAGTGGTGTGAAATATGAATTCTAAATTTGAATCGGATAAAAATCAGAATGATCAAGGTATTGGGGATTCGCTCGCCCAAAGTCAAGGTAACAACAGTTATCCCCAAGGGAATGTAACTACTATGATGCGGGATCGCTTTGAATTGTTGAGTGCCTACATCGATGGCGAAGTGACGGCGGCAGAACGCCGGGAAGTTGAGGAATTGCTGACAAACGACCCCACGACGAAGCGTTTGTACTCCCGACTAATGATGATGCAACAGGCTTTTGGGTCAATGCCCGTACCTGCTGCGGAACAATCTGCACAGGATTTGGCGGCAAAGATTGTGCAGCGCGAGAAACGCCAGACGAAACGGACTTGGGTTTTGGGTGGAGGTGCGATCGCAGCTTTGTTGATTGCAGCAGTGGCTGGTGTCGCTGGCACTCGTCAATTGTTTGCTCCCCAGTTTGCTACATCCCCCGTTCTTCCTGAATCTGACGGTTTGATTGTCGCTTTAAACGAGCCTGTAGTAGAGATTGTTAATCCCAACGATTTGATGCTTGGGGTGAATGCACCCGTGATGGATATTCCGAAAGCTGTAGTAAGCCCTCACAAGTCATCGCCCAAGGCGCAGTAAAATTTCTGTTTTGATCGATAACGGAATATTTTTTAAGAAGACCGGGCGGTTGAAACCGCTTCTATACAAATAAAACCCGCCTCCGCGGGTTGAATACCCGGCGGTTTCAACCGCGTTTTTTTCTTCATTCCGCTTGGCGTGGAATTCGTTTGTGTAGTTTTACCTCGAATTCGTATTCCAGGGGCGCTTCGCCACATACGAATTTGAGGTCAACAGGTTTCAACCGCCGTCTTATCTTTTGGACGAGTTTCCTCAACCCATTCTTGATAACAATCGCTCTGTGGGTGTTCGCTTCTACAGTAGTTCCAGCGCCGCCGCAATTACCTCATCCACCGAAGAATATTTACCGCTTTTGACTTGCGCTTCAATGAATTGATTACGATCCGGTTTTAGACTAATGTGCACGATCTTTAGTTCTACAGTCCTGGACGCACCGGTGGCCATAAACCGGGTTTTTTTACGAAAAGACGCCTTATAGGCTATAGATTACGTAAAAAACCCGGTTTCTTTGGTCTTAATGCGATCGCGAACTGTTATAAAAACTTTTGGCTATTATATCATTTCTACTGGGTCTCAAGTGTAAAGGTGAACGGGAGGGCGATCGATCGCAATTAAACTCGATCGCCAACGCCCCTAAGTAGGGAGCCAGAGGCCATCGGCATAGGGCCCGACCTCTGTCCAAGGGCGATCGCGCTCTAACTCTTGACTCGCTTCTACCAGCCATCAGGGCTCTTCTATAGTGCATCCCCTCTCACTTCTAGCTTGCTTAATCCTTTCTCGTCCCTCCTCAGAGGCTTTGAGGGTCGTCGAGGCTTTGAGGGTCGTCACTGTATAATTTACTTATTTATTTGTCAATGTCAGTTTTCGATCGGTTTAGCGATCGCCAACTGAGTTTGTCAAGACGCGAGCAACCAAGAGACAATGATAAGGACTACAACGGGAGCATCCCTATTTCGTAAAAACCGTTCGTTTTTTGTGCTTGAGTGCGATCGTCCCCCACAGCTAAGCCTGTATATGCCAAATTGGCTCTATATTTCCAGGGATCGAGATGTTCGCACTCCAGTCAAAGAAAGCCACTCCTTTTTTAACTAAAAAATTACCCATTAAATAATGACAAAGGATAGCAACCAAATGAGAGATAACATGGATGACATTCCGTCGGGTGGGATAGGCATAAAAGTCCTTGGCAAAATAGCCGATCAGCTAAGCTATACCCGTACTTATGACAGTCGAAACTGTTTGTTCCTGATGAAACATTATCAGCCCCAAGACAGCACTCAAGCTAGTGGTGTTAAGCGACCGATCGATGTTTTAAATAAATGGTTTCAAAAACAACGAGATACCGAATCCGAGGTCAGTTCAAACCAGCCACTTCAAAAAATCAGCCTTACAAGTAATTCTGATATCAAGGCGGTTGCTAAAGTTTTATCTTGGGTCGATCAATTAGAGCATCTACAGATTCCAGAAGCAGTTTTTCACCAATGGAAACTTGCAACAATCGAAGGATTTACAAATGCTGTTCGCCATGCTCATAAAGACCTGCCATTAGCAACTCCAATCGAGTTGGAAATAACAGTATTTCCAGAACGCCTAGAAATCAAAATTTGGGATTGTGGGAAGCCCTTTGACTTGGAAGCAAAACTGCAAGGAGAATTGGCAGAAACAAGTCCGTTTACCTGGAACGAGCTGGGATTTACCCTTCGCTAACATGACTGTACGCACGGGTGACCACAAACCGGGTTTTTTACGAAAAGATGCCTTTTAACCTGCATATTAAGGAAAAAACGCGGTTTCTTTGGTCTATTCCTAAGTCCTAAATTTACCATGAAAAAAGTTTTTTGTCATGACTGCTAATGCAAATGGGGAGACTGCTTCAGCATTGTTTGAATAATTCTAGCTCGATACAGTTGAGTTGACATTTTTAGTCCGAGGGACGAAGCAGTCGCAGTATTTATTTTTCACAGCTTTTTATGTCCAAAATAGTCTTAAATCAAGCGTATTAGTGTATCTGTGAATAAACATTGTCTTATAAATATATGTCGGTACAAATTTGATTAAATTCGCAATTACTAAATTGCAGAGATGGGTTCGCAGACATCCATCAAACCCACAAACAATCTCATAAACTCGCCCTCTCTTTGCCATGATTTACATCAACATCCTACTACGAATTAGCGGTACATTTTTATTTAAGTCCACGCAGCTATATACACAACCCGAAAACCGAGGACGTTAAAGTCGATGTCCGGCGCATCGTAGTAGCGAAAAGCAGAGCGGCAGAGCCACGGACTGAGAAACCACGAACCCCCGCGCAGCATTCGAGCTTGGTAATCCTCATTGGTATTGACCAATAAATCAATACTGTTTTGATAAGGACGATCGTGTCTTGAAATGAAAAGCTTTACACTGTAGGAGTTCCAGCATATCTTGGCATACCTCATCTTTCTGAGAAAGGCTATATACATACAATTCTGAGCGCCGCAATTATCTGTCGATCGTTAAATATTTCCAGCCTGTACTACCTCAACATAGCACTCAAGCTGGTCGTTAGAAGCGATCGAGCGATGTGTTCGGGATTATGGTTACAGGTTCGATCGCAATTCGCGATCGGAAAACTGGGCGGTTGAAACCGCGTCGATACAAACAAAACCCATTCCAAGCGGGTTGAAGTTGAAGAAAACCCGGCGGTTGAAACCGCGTCGATACAAACAAAACCCACTGCAAGCGGGTTGAAGTTGAAGAAAACCGCCGTCCGATCTTATTTTGTCAAAAACCGATTTTCCCACGTCCCATCGGGCAGCCAGATGCCTCCTAGGGTACGAACGCGATCGGGTACCATGCAGTATGTCCAAGCTGTGCCTAAGGGTTTGAGGTGTCGATCGCAAATTTCGATTTCCTGCCGCTGATATTCGTTTTCCGTCGATTCCCGCAGCGGATGATAGTCTTCCAGTCTGTCTAAATCGTCCAAAATAGCGGAATTTGCGAAACAAAGCAGAAAACCATAGACAGTGCCCTCTCCGACCACCATTGCAGGATAGCCGATCGGCAGTGCAAAAAGTTGGCATTGACGTGCGATCGCGGGCAAAGCATCCACAACCTTTCCCTCGCAGTAGCGCAGATAGTTGCACTCCCCCGGTTTGAGAGTGCCGTAGACAAAGACTTTCATCGGGTAGGGCCTAATCGCTAGTTTTTGCTATATTAGATGCCTAAGCTAATAGTTTAAGTCTCGCGGGCGATCGCGACCGCAATCTTGATAAATTTCGTTGTTTACCCTTTCTTATAATTCATGACTCTAGCAGTTAGTTTTATTGCTTTTGGACTTCGGCCCTTGTACCTGAGCTCTTTTTTGCCCGACTTACCCCTAGACGGCTTGTTTTCCACTCAAGGGATCATGGTGATGCTGCTGGCCGCCTATGCGGGGGCGATGTGGATGTTTCTCACCAGTGCTCCCAAGGTACACACGGTGATGGTATCGGATCTCGCACAGGCGAGGGAGTTCTATGAAGGTATGCTAAGCCTTCCTGTAGCAGAAGTGCCGCTGCATTACTACTACAATTACGAACAAACCTTGGGGACAACGGGTATCGACCCCCTGTATTTGTCGCCCAATGTCGGGAGGGGAACGAGCTCTCAAACGATGGGGAGTCCCGAGGGTTTGTGGTATCAGTTGATGAAAAATACGCAACTGCACATTATTAGCGGGGCTGGCGCAGGCGAAAAAAATCGCGAACGTCATGTTTGTTTCGATCGCGATTGTTTGGATCAGCTATTAATGAGAGTACAAACTCGCGGGATTAGTTATAAAATTCGCCGGGAAAAGCCGCTTAATTTTTTGGTTAAGGATTATGATGGGCGCGTGATTGAAATGGCTGAGGTTAGTAATTAGATCGGAGTAGGCGGTTGAAACTCGGCGGTTGAAACTCGGCGGTTGAAACCGCGTCTATACAAACGATGTCCGCCTCCGCGGACTGAAGATAATAACGTAAATTTAACGGCCTGTCTTCAACCCGCGGAGGGGCGTGAGTGTCTGTGTAGCCGCGGTTTCCAACCGCCCGGTTTTCTGCGTTTATGCTTTGTCAATTAATCTTAGCTTCAACATTGAATTTTTCCGCTGTCGCCGCTGCTTTAATCTCTGCAACTGTCTTGCGGCTGAAGAGTTGGAAATACGAAGAAACAAAGAATTCTTTAACTGGGAAAACGATCAAAGTCAAAGGATTAATCGTCACGATGATGTTACGGACATCGGCTTTAGCTTGTTTGACAATTTGCTGCGCTACCCAGTCAGGAGACATAATGCCGATCGGGTTTAAGTTGCTTTTGAACGGCCCTAAAATCAGTTTGCGGACGATACAGGGCGCATCCAGCCGTCGCAGAGTGACTAAATCTCCCAGGGCACGCTTGCTGAGTTCGTACAGGGGACTGACAGCGGGAATCACTTCGGCTTCGGAAGTGTTGATCCAAACTTCTTTGCAAGCTATATTTTCATTAGTGCGAACTGTTAAGAAAAACAGTTCCATCAGCCGCCATGCCGAAAAAGTGTTAATTTCGTAGGAATTTGCGATCGCCTCTCCGGTTCTTTCTTTCTGTAAATTAATCCCGTGATTGATGACGAGAATATCAATTTTTTCTAACAATTTAGCTAAATCAGCCTCTTCGCCAGCCTGCCAAGTTACGGTTTTTACAGGCAAAATCTCGCCGTCTACATTCACAGTAATTTCCTCATTTCCAGAGGAGAGGGCGATAACTTTTGCACCAGCTTTGTGCAGGTGTTTCAGAAGCAAACGCCCTAAAGTTCCCGAAGCGCCGGTGACGGCGACAGTTTTGCCTTTGAGAGAAAGTGCTGTACCCATAAGTTTATCTATTAAGGTGAAAGTACCGCAATAGTAAGCATTTTGATTGTCGAAATGATGCTTCCAGTGGTAAGGTTTATTCACAAACCATTTACCGGGGATAGTTTGGAAGTTTCCCGGTTGGTGGGTGATGTCGGTTAACTCGTCTGCGCCTTTGATTCCGATCGCGCGGGCGATCGCACTCAACAAAAAGCTTAAAGTATAAATACAACCCGCTGCTGCGCCCCAGTGATATTGCGGCAACGCAAAATAAGCTAAAACCCACAGCAACAAGCCCAAAACCAACATCGCCGCAGCTTCGGGCACATCGTGACGCCAGTGCGCTTGCTTGTAAATTGTCTCGCTAACGGGCGTCAAATTCGGGCGAAAAACCCGGTGATGCCAATTGTGCAGCTTTTGCAGTGGCGGCACATAATGAGACGCGACGTGATAAAAGTCTCGGATGATTTCTGCCCAAAAGACAGAAGCTATTGCTACAGCGCCGACTATCCAGTAATTTACCATGCTCGCACCAGTTTGAAATTTGAGATATTAGATGATTGTCTGCTTTGAAAGATAGCTCAAAATGGCTTTTCTCGCTAGTCTGGCAATTGACTCAGGCGTTTTAAAATCTGCAAAACGCGGTACAATTCATTGCCGGGATTGGAAACAACAAATTCAGGCGATCGGGCATACTGCAAAGTTTCGCCTCTGACTAACTTGACAAAAGAGAAGTTAGCACCTGTGGAAATCATCCCAAAAGTAGGAGTTTCTGGATTCGGATCTGCCAGCATATATGTCAGGAGTTGGGAAAGTGCTTCGTCTGTTGAGAAAGCAAGTTGTTTGGATTCAATTACTGTCACCCATAGGTTTGCTTTCATAATTAAGATATCTATTCTACCTTCGATGATTCTGCCTTCGTCTTCTTCTTGAATGGCGATCGACTTTTCGGCTTTGACTTGAAAAGGAGACTCAAAGAGACCGGCAATAAACAAAATCGGGCTGATGATTGTTAGCTTGACTGCATTCTCCAACACAGGCGGGGTGTCTACTAAGTTAAAGTATATGTCTTGAACGCGATCGAGCAATTGTTTCTCCGAGTCTGTTACTTCGGGCAAGTTTTCTTGCCATTCTCGGAAAAACTCTTGATTCCGCACTCGCTGTAAACCGAAGTTGTCGATTAAATAGCGGAGGTTGATATCTCTTGCTTGTAGTTTTTGCATGATGATTGATAAAAGTTTTTATGGTTATTCATAAGTTTAGCACGATCGGGATTTTGAACCGCAGATAAAGGCAGATTAACGCGGATGTAGGCGAAGCCTTCCCGAAGGGTACGCAGATGAGATACAAGGTGTGTTTATTGGGATTTGCGATCGCCCTTTTCCTGTTTTTGGGCTGCTTGCATTTCCAGTAATTGCGGTACGGTGACAAAACGGTATCCCTGCTGTTTGAGTTTGGGAATAATTGCAGATACGGCCTCGACTGTTTGCTGGCGATCGCCACCACCGTCATGCAACAATACGATCGCCCCTGATGTCGCTTGAGACAGCACAGTACGGGCTATAGCAGCCGCCGGAGGTTGCGAAAAGTCCTTAGGATCGATCGACCACATCACCACCACATAATTTTTCTTTTTGGCGTAATCCGCAAAACCGTTATTTAAGCGCCCACCGGGAGGACGAAACAACAAACTCTTCGCGCCAGTCGATCGATAAATATGAACGCCAGTATTATCTATTTCATCCGATGCTATTTTTTCCGTGACATTGTGATAAAAGTGATGCCAAGTATGATTGCCGATCGCATTTCCGGCCTTTACTACTTGTTTGGCAATTTCGGGATACTCTCGCAAATTTGCACCCAAGCAGAAAAATGTAGCAACCGCATTATGTTTCTGCAATATTTTTAATATTTTCAAAGTTTCCGCAGTTGGGCCATCATCAAAAGTCAGGGCAATAACTTTTGAGTCGCTGATACTTGCTTGGTAAACAATTTGTCCGCGAAATTGCGCCGGTGGTGCGAATACTAAAGGTTCTACGACAGGTTTCGGAGACGGAGTTGCGGCGGGAGAAGGAAGTATTTGGGGTTTGGGTGGTTTCAGCAGGTTTGGCGGGGGATTGCCAAAAGGGGGGATTTGGGCTAACGAATTTGAATTCGCAGTTTTTAGGCGATCGGGAAATAGCAAAATTAGGGCGAGCGCTACGACAAGTATAAAGGTTTGAATTGCAGATTTTTTAGTAAATTTGCGAGTCATGCACTGTACTATTTGCTGTTAACGATCTAATTATCGCTTACAGCTTTGCCAGCTTGAGAGTTGGCTAAATTAATTTTTGTTTAAAAACAGCGATTTACGCCACGCCAAAACCTTCAGCTAAAAGTTTGGCGAATCTTAAAATTATTGTATTTTGGGGCCAATATACCCAATGATTATCTTTCCCGGCCCTAATTCTGTGCAGAAATGAAGTCGCCAAGCTCCCGGTGTCATGCGGACGTGCAAACTGAACATACGCTTTGTTCCGTCAAGACATTTAATATTTAGTTGCTCTCTAAACTGCTTAAGCCTTGACTCGCTCTCTGGAGATACCTTGCTAGGAAGCTTCTCTAAATCCAGCGCTCCGTCTGTCCAATTTTTGGATAATGCCTCAAGCTCAAATAACTTTCTGACAATTTGTCGTAACATTGTTGGATCGACAACGCTTTGTATCTGTTCGCTAAGGCGATCGCAAAATTCCAGGCTGGAGAATAACTCAGCTCGACGGTTCCAAAGCTCTAAACCGTCAATAACTCCTGTTAGCTGGCGCTTTTGAATCCAATCATCGTGTTCGATAACGTGGTTTTTCTGACTAGCATGAATAACCTCTACAATTTCTTCTATCAGCTCCCCACTCTCATCAATTTGTGTTAGTTCTAACTTGATGCGACTGCTATTCCACAGCAATTCAGAATTCAGACTAATTGCCAGTGTTTCAAGATAGTGAGCAACTTTAAACCCTTCGGCTTGGCTACCCTGTAAACTTAACTCACAATTTGGATCTTCAACTTTTATTTTAATCTTTAGATCGGAAATATCAACGGATAAAGGAGTCTTAGTTGCCAGAGTTCTCAGAAAAGTCCGCTCATCTCGATTAACTTGATTATCGTTACGCCAACTAGCAAGAGGATAGTTTTCTGCGAGAACCATAGCATGAAAATCTGCTGGAATGCGAATTGCCTTCAGCCCACAGCGTTTAGCTTCAAGCATCGTACTAATCAATTCCGACATCCATTGTCGTGCTATAGAAATATCAGGAGCAAGATTTCGCGCGGACAGTTCATTAAACACCATCTCCAAATCCATTACTTACTCTCCTTGCACCGCAGGTTCCAACAAAATCTCCAAGCTATTGTCCCACTCATCAAAAAAACCATCGGGCCAGCGATCGATTCGTCCGTTGCGATCGATCTTTGGAGATATTACTTCAGTCATAGCTTGTTGTTCTTGATTTTGACGCTGGAAGTAATGCAACTGAACATCTTTCGGATCAAGTTTCCCCCCGTGAACCGCTAGGCGAATCCCATTTAAAACATGATCGCTGTGAGTTTCTATCACCACTTGAACGCCACCGCTAGCTGCCAAAGCTAACAATTCACCCATTTTAACTTGTCCTTTGGGATGAAGATGTGCTTCAGGATTTTCAATTAAAAGTATTGTACCCGGTGTTGATGCAAGTGCCGCTACAATAATCGGTAAAGTGTAGCTAATTCCAAATCCCACATTAGTTGCACGGTAAGGATTGCTATCTCCATAGGAATATTGAAAACTCATCAAATCGACATCCGATTTGGCATCAATTTTAAGGCGCGTCCCTGGACTAATTTCTCCCATCCACGCCTCAACTTGGTCGATTAAATCCATTGATTTATTCGCATTCTGTGCCAAATTTTGCCTTTTCAACTTTACATCGGGATGGCTGAGATTACTATTAGGGATAGTCGCACGCGCATTAATAGCAAGAAAATGTGCAGCATATTCGCCTTTAATTCCCAGTTGACCGAGCTGTCGTACTTGGTAATCAGACATTTCATTAAATGGGCGCGGCCCAAGCCTTTCTGCCTGAAGATAGTGAAAATCATTGCCAAAAAGATTCGATTTATAGACTTCAGAGCTAACTGGTTCCGAGTCAATGTTTAACACATCTACTTCTCTGTCATATTTGAAACGCCATGTCGCTTTGTTATTATTTTCCCAAACAATGCCAAAACCAATGAAGTCTTCTTTTGCTCCCTCAAAAAGTGCGTCTCTAGCAGTACCGATATTCACAAAATAGCCATTAAGTGCCAACCCTTTTTCTGGCAGTAAACCCTGTTGGTAAGATTGTCTTAGCAGTAGGAGCGATTGCATAACAGAAGATTTACCCGTGCTGTTCAAACCGGAAAATAACGTTAATTTTTTGAATTGCAATAACTGATTCGCAAAAGGTTTAAAGTTGAGCAAGTGGAGCGAAGTAATCATGTCAACACCTCCTGAATTATTTGTTCAATTATCATAAATCTGTACTCGATTTTTTCCGCTGCTTGAGAAATAGAAGTCAGAAAATCTCGATCGCTATCTACATAGTTTCTAAATTTTTCAATCAACTGCTCCTTTTGCTGCTTCAATATATCAAGTTGTTCGTCGCTAAGCAAACTGAGATTAACAGACCAAACTTCAAACAATGCTTTATTAATCGGAAACATTTTTGTTTGGTGTTGGGAGATTTTACGAAACGCATTTTTCCCAAAGATTTTCCAGGCTGCTACCATAGCTTTTATGAAATTATTTTCAATTACTTTTAATTCGGGTTCCGACATATTGTTAATTTTAGATAATGCTTTACTTAAAAACAAATTTCTCTTTTCAGATTGATAATCTTTATAAGATGTAAGCGTAAACGCTAAAAAACCTAGTATGAATTCGCGATCGTCCATTCGCATTTTACGCAACTTACTCAGCTTAGTAACTTGCTGGAATTCAGTAGATATAGCAAGTTTAGCTAAGAATTTTGTTGCCTTACCGGGGTTGAGAGCATGGCGCAGTTCTTGAGGAGACATGGGCAATCCACCTGTATTAATTCGTTTGAAAATATTATATTTAACTTCAGGAGGAGTACCTTTTTCAATCAAATAAACTGTCACCTGAGTCTCTTCAATTCTTCGCTGGTATCTGCGTTCTATTTCATCGTAAGTTTTGTCCTCTAAATTGAGCAGGTATTCTAGTCCGCATAACTTGAGTGTTTTATCGCTCATAAATTGCTTCAGAGCAGATAGCCGCTGCAATCCATCCACAACTAACCATTTATCTTCATCAGTTGCATCTATATAAAAAGCTGGTAATGGAATCCGAATCAGGATAGATTCAATCAGTCTGCTTTTTGCGTCATCTTTCCAGATGTTTGCATGACGCTGAAAGTCGGGTGCTAAGTCAAGAGCTTCCTCATTGATTCTTCTTAGGAGTTGCTCGATGGTTGGTTCTCTGGTGAAAATATTAATTTCATCAGGATCGTATATCAATTTGTCGGTTTCATAAAGTTCATCACCGTTATCTTCTTCTTGACTCAAATTTAAGTCATTAATCATTGAATCTTGGTTGGATACTTGCTGTTCTAGTTCTGGCTGACCTACCATAGGAAATACTCCTTTGTGTTAACTTTTATTATAATTCCGTATTGTCCTAATAAAACTTGGATGACGCTGCGCTCCTAACAGGAAGGAACATTTCCAAAAATTATCGCACAAATTGCCGCTTATAGAGACGCTACGAATTGCGTCTCTACAAATAATTAGACTACAACCGGCAAGTTTGCCGCGCCCTTTCATCCTCCGGTTCTTGCCACCCAAAAGAAAAATGGCTCACCGCATTAATTTGCGGCGTTGCAGCACGAATTGCCCGCATTTGAATCTCCAAAGACGGACGATTTTTCAGAGATTTTCCCCAATCTCCGGCAATAGCAGGAATGATTTTTGCTCCCGGAGGCGCTAAACTCAACGTCCGCTGCACCTGCGGCACAATGCAGCTTACATTCCCACAATTGCCGTAAGACATCGCGTGGAATTCCACCCCAGCCGGAAACCTGTCCCAAGGCTGCAATCTCGAATCAAATCCCCCTTGATTTATCTTTTCATTTCCATTAGGAAAAAACACCGCTCCTACAGGAATCCCCATTCTTTGAGCTGGTTGAGTCGCCATCCCAAAAAAATCTAAAATTCCTTGAACTGCGTGAGCAACGCTTAGTTGCCAGAGGTCTTTTTGCAGAATGCCGGTATCGGGAAGCGGCCGTGTTGGTGTCGGTTTTGGTGTGGGAGTTGCAGGGTTTGGCGATTTGGTAGCGGGAGTTATTGAAGCTGCTTTTGATGTGGCATTTCCCCTTCTAGAAGCTGGAGTTGCTACTGGAATGGCTCGCGGAATTCGCCCCTGCCAAAGAGGTTCTTGCTCGGTTGGATACTGTTTGACTACGGCTTGAACGTCATTAGTATTGATAAATCCTTTAGTCAAATATCGCTGAATTAAGTCTCGTCCTTGCTGATTGTTAGCCCGCTGCAAAAGCATTTGCTGCGATGCTGAACCGTAAATCCACAAGTCTTGAACTTTGGTAGCAACTGAGGCAGGCCCGACGCCCCGCACATAACGAATGTAGTCGAATAACATTCCTTGTGGCCTGCGCTTGACTATTTGATTTACTAACAAACTATAGTCTTGCTTTGCTTGCGGATTGTAGGGATCGACAAAGGCGTGGGTGGCATGACTTTCTCCGGTTTGGTCGTCTAAACCTGCGTCTTGAATTACTGTTAAACTTGTCTGATTTTTGCCGTTGAGGGCGAGGGTTTGCTGTCTGTCGGAACGCTGAGCATAGGTATAGCCAAAGTTCATGGTAAATAACCAGGCGTATACTTTTAATCCTCGCTGTTTGCCTTTGGCGATCGCCTTTTCCAACAAATCATACTTTTCGTAGCCGCGATTTCGCAAAACCGAAGGCCAAGCAGTTGGATTATCTGCGGCTGGGAGGAGCACTTGACCGTCGTAAAACACTTCGACGTAGACTTGATTGTAGCCTTTGTTGACAACTTTGTCTAATACGCGATCGATCTCTCCGGGCCTGACATCGCAGGGATATAAACGCAACCAAACTGCTTGGGTTTCGGGCCAAGTTTTTTGGCGGCATTCTGCGATTTCCCGTGCGTGTTTGCTCAAGACGGCAAAATATGCTTGCTGGGATTCCGGTTTTCCTGACAGGGCGGCGCGGCGCAAGTCTTCTTTTTGATTGACTTGCTCTTTGGATAATTGACAATAGGCTGATGTTTCGGCAAAAGCTGGTTGATTTTCGATAAATGGCAAAACAAGCTGGCTGATGAAGCTACTGGTTAAAACAGCAGTTACCGCACTTAAACAGCGTCGCTGGGATTGAAAGTTGGCGATGCGAGTTGGTGCAATTTTCATGGGATAATTGAATCTGGTTTTTTAGTTGAAATTGGGTGGCGATCGCATTTTTGGCGATCGCGCAGACGCACAGCTACAAATTTTCTACTTTTTTTTAGGTTTACCCCGTCCAACAACAGGTGCAAGCCCCCCAATCGAGTTGTGGAGAACCCTAATCTTAGATCAAAGTTAAATTTCCCAGACTAATCTGTGGAGTCAGTCAATCTCAAATCTAAAATGGACTGACCTAGTTATGGCACAAGTCGATCGCACAATGCAAATGTCAATGGCGGCTAACCCTACAGCAAAATCCTGCAAAAAAAGCGCCTGGGTACAGCCGGCGCTAAAAGCAGTTGATATTTCTACTAAAAATTGTTGATTATCAAATATTAAGGATAAAAGATGAATTATTCAAATTATCTTTTATCCCTAATGTTTGAGATTAAGCTCCTCTATTGAGAGCAGATTCTACTTGCTGAAATTCCGACTCAAGACGTTTTTTCAACTTTTCAGGAACGGGACGGTTTGGATAGGAACTGTAATGTCCAGCCAAAGAGTTTAATGCCGTCCGCATTGTGGTGAAAGATGCCAGCTTTGTAAGAGCGGGATCGCGGCGGTATGCTGCGAAAAAATCATTGATACTTGTGCGAGCAGTGGCTTGAGCGGCTGCTTTTTCCGGCGTGCCTTCTGGCAAAGTAAGCGCTGTTCTCAAGCTGGTGACTAATGCTAATGTATCTTTGCTGTAGTCTCCGCTCAGAGTGGCAGGAACATTGGTACAGCCTGCTACGCCGATGACAACAACTAATACCAGAGCTAACAGACGGGAAATGTAATGCTTCATAAGGCTTAGAAAAATGGAGGCGAAAGCGGCAATCAAAATTAACCTTTATCCTATCTCGAATTGACCTAATTATGTCAACTTTTCAAGATTTTTGCATGGATACCATGAAAAGTAAAATTTGTCAATCTCACATAGATTGATATCATATCCGCTCGAACGACCACAATCAAATTGGTTTGATCGTTCGGGCTTTAGTCCGCATCCACTACTAGGACTAAAGTCCTCACTACAAACTATTTTTATTAGGGATAAGTGAGCAGACATAATATGATTTATCAATCTCAACTCTCAAATCTAAAATTGATTGATTTGTCCGGAAACGACGGATAGAATTTGAGTCTGGCGCAGCCACTGACTGTCAAAAGCGCCTAGGTGAGTGGTAGTAATCAGAGTTTGAAATCGTTCTTGAATTGTTTCTAAAAGTTGATTTTGGCGGCTCAGATCGAGTTCTGCAAGTACGTCGTCGAGCAATAGTAAAGGTGCTTCGCCCACGACTTCTTCAATAAGCTGCAATTCGGCTAATTTTAATGCTAGTACGAGAGTTCGCTGCTGACCTTGGGATGCGTACTGGCGCGCTGGAGTATTGTTAATTGTAAATGTAATGTCGTCGCGGTGCGGGCCGACTAAGGTGGTTCCTTGAAATTGTTCTGCGATCGCCCTTTTTTGAATTTTCTCTAAAAATGCTTGCCGCACTCCTTCGAGATTGTCTTTACCGATTAATTCCGAGCTGACTTCAATATTAGCATCGTATTTGACATCTAAAACTTCTGTGGAACCGCTAATTGAACCGTGCCAATTGCGCGCTAAAGGCATCAAACGTTCCAAAATACGATCGCGCCTGCGGATTACCCGAGCCCCGGCTGTCGCCAACTGTGCGTCCCACAAGGCTAATTCTGAACTGGGAATGGGGGATTGGGCATTGGGCATTGGGAATGGGGCATTGGGCATTGGGGATTCTGCGATATTTTGGTCTTCGGGAGTTTCAGATCCGATAAATCGCATTTTGTCCAAACTTTGGGAAAATTCTGTTTTTCTGGTTTCTCTAGAACGTTTTAACAGAGCGTTTCGCTGGCGCAAAATTTGGTTGTACTGGTGCAAAATGTGAGCGTAAATCGGCTCTAGTTGGATGACTAGCCGATCGATCCAGTTGCGCCTTCCTTCGGGCCCGCCGCGTACTAAGTCTAAATCCAAACAGGAAAATTGTACTACATTGATGACGCTCAAGAAGTCTAAATGGCGGCGCAGCGGTTCGCCGTTGAGCTTCAGGCTGCGGCGCGCCCCGGAGCGCAGTGTTAAAGATAAGTCGATCGCTCCGGTTTGACGTTCGAGTGTAGCATCTATTTGGGCGATCGGCTTTGAGTCGAGGATTAAGTCGCGATCGCGCGATACTCTGTGGCTTTTTAATGTCGAAAGCAACTCTACCGCTTCTAACAGGTTAGATTTGCCTTGGGCGTTATTTCCTACTAATATGGTTTTGGGAGCGTCAAAGGCTACCTTTTGATCGAAGTAGTTGCGAAACTGCCGTAGGTGCAGTGTTTTCAAATACATAATATTGTTATTGGTTAGTTGTTATTCGTTATTAGTTATTGGTAATACAGTCATCGTAGGGTGTGCATTGTGTACCTTACCTAATTCAAGGGCAAATCGGTGGAATTCCATTTTTTGCGGATCGTTGTGCTTGCTATGACTTGATGGTGTTGAAAATCTTGCCAAGTGTCAGCGACCTAACGAATAATGAAACAGCGCTCATTATCCGTCAGCCGTTAACACTATTTGCGAGCTTTGTATAAGCGCACGAACAGTTTTTCCATTTCAATCCAGACAAACATTAGGGCGCTGAATCCGAAGCAAATCATCAATTCAAAAGGCGTTAAATAGTGAGTTCCGAAAAATGCTCTCAGCGGTGGAACGTAAATCAACATTAATTGCAAAGCAGTAGTCACAATCACAGCTCCCCACACAAAAACATTAGTGAAGGGATTTAACTCGATCGTTAGCTGAGTGTTAGATCGAATTGCGATCGCATGACCCATTTGCGCTAAACACAGAGTAGTAAATACCATGGTTTTCCAAGCATCTGGATCGCCGTGTCCGGGAGTGTGAGTATATCCGTAAGCCCAGGACATCATCGCGATCGTCAAAATTGCAAAGATAATCCCGATCCGAATCATGTAAGAACCCAAACCCCGGGCAAAAATACTTTCGCGCGGACTGAAAGGAGGTTTTCTCATCACGTTTGGTTCGGCTGGTTCCACGGCTAAGGCCAAAGCCGGAACGCCATCTGTTACTAAGTTCATCCACAAAATTTGGAGGGGCGTCAGCGGTACTCCTCCCAAACCCAATAAAGGTGCAGCGGCAATTGTCAAAACTTCGCCGATGTTGCTGCCCAAAATGTACTTAATAAAGCGGCGAATGTTGGTATAAACGACTCGCCCTTCTTCGGCGGCGGCGACAATAGTTGCGAAGTTGTCGTCGAGGAGTACCATATCGCTAGCTTCTTTACTGACATCGGTGCCGGTAATCCCCATTGCAATGCCGATATCGGCTTGTTTCAAGGCGGGCGCGTCGTTAACTCCGTCGCCTGTCATGGCGACAAATTTGCCTAAACTTTGCAAAGCTTGGACAATCCGCAATTTGTGTTCGGGGGAGACGCGGGCGTAAACGCTGACGTGTTCGACTTGTTGTTTTAGTTGTTCTTGACTGAGCTTTTCTAATTCTTGACCGGTGAGAACTCGATCGCCCTCTGTCGCAATACCTAAATCGTAGGCGATCGCCTGTGCCGTCAACTGGTGATCTCCTGTAATCATCACCACCCGAATCCCTGCATCGCGGCACTTCACCACGGCTTCCCGTACTTCCGGGCGCGGCGCGTCAAGCATACTGACGAGTCCCAGCCAAATCATCTCTTGTTCGCTGATTTCCTCGGAACCTTCGGGCGGCACGTTTTCCCAGATTTTGTATGCAAACCCGAGGACTCGCAAACCCCCGCTTGCCATGTTATTGTTTTCGGCGAGGATGCGATCGCGCATTTCCTGGTTTAAAGGTTGTACTCGATCGCCGACTATAATTCCTTGACAGCGCTCCAAAGTCAACTCGGGAGAACCTTTCGTCAGCATCAAATAATTCTGCTGCTGTCCGTTTGGTGCGGGAAAGCCCGAATGTCCCGAATGTCCGGGTACTTCGCAAATTACGCTCATCCGCTTGCGTTCGGAAGAAAAAGGAAACTCCGCCGTGCGCGGCAGCAATTGAGACTGTTTTTCCCTATAAATGCCTGCTTTTCCCGCTAAAGATAGCAGAGCTCCTTCCGTAGGATCGCCCAAAATCTTCCATTCTTGCTGTTCGTGCTGCAATACTGCGTCGTTGCAAACTGCACAAGCAATTAATAAAGATTCGAGTTCTGGATATTCTTCTAAATTATTAATTTGGGTCGAGGTATGCCGATCGGTAAAATCTCCGATCGGGGCATAGCCGTCGCCTGCAACACTGATAGTGCAGTCGCCTGTAGATAGTAGCTGCACTACCATTTTATTTTGAGTCAGAGTACCTGTTTTGTCGGAACAAATGGTTGTTACCGAACCCAAAGTTTCTACAGCCGGCAGTTTGCGAATTAGAGCGTTTCGCTTCACCATCCGCCTAGTTCCCAGCGCCAAAGTAACTGTGACGACGGCCGCAAGTCCTTCGGGAACGACAGCCACAGCCATGCTGAGAGAAACTTCTAACAATTCTTCAAATCTGCTGGTATCGAACCCAATGCTGCCGTTGTTGAAGGTAATCATCCCACCGATGACGACAATTGCCACTAAGCCTAGGGCGCCGGAGACTAGAACATTTCCCAACTGTCCCATCCGCTGTTGTAGGGGAGTTGGTTCGGTTTCTACTGACTGAAGCATGGCGGCAATTTTGCCCAATTCCGTTTGCATTCCGGTGTTGGTGACGATCGCCTTGGCCCGTCCCTGAACAACTTCTGTCCCCTGAAAAATCAGGTTGAGTCGATCGCCCAACGAAGCATCTTCGGGAAGTTCGAGATCGGCTTGTTTGGTAGCTGCGATCGCTTCTCCCGTCAAAGCAGATTCTCTGACTTGCAGGTTGGAAGCTTCGATCAAGCGCCCGTCTGCTGCTATTTTTACCCCAGCCTCCAACAGCATCACGTCTCCGGGTACGAGTTCCTTGGCTGCGATTTCCGAAGTTTTGCCGTCCCGCAGGACTCGGACTAGGGGGGAAGAGAGGTTTTTGAGGGCTGCGAGGGCTTTTTCGGCACTTTGCTCTTGGAAATAGCCGAGAATGCCGTTGAGTATGACGATCGCAAAAATGGCGATCGCATCTTTCGGAAAAGTATTTGACCTGATATCTAAGAATGCAGAAACCACCGCCACACCTATCAGCATCAACAACATGATGTTGGTGAACTGATCGACAAAAATCGACCAAGCACTGCGGCCTCCTGTTTCTTCGAGTTCATTGGGGCCGTATTGCTGCAAGCGTTCGGACACCTGTTGGCTGCTCAAGCCCCCGTCTTTGTTACTGCTTAGCTGCTGGAGGGTTTTATCAATTGGTACGGTGTGCCAAGAAGATGGAGAATTTGAAGACATAAATTACGATCGAGCATGGGGCAATTAGGGGACTGCGGCCGAACAAGTTACAGCCGATGAATGTGGCTGATGGCAGTAAAAGAGTTTTTAGTTTTGAGTTCTGAATCAAAAACTGCTGAACTTGAGACTCGTATTGGGCCCCGGTTCGATGCCGAGAGAGCAGGAAGCTGTCAACTTCACTGCGTCTGGCGGCTCTCTCGCACCGTTTGTAGACCTACCGCTGATAGCACTTATCCACCTTACAACTAAAAATTAGCAATTTCTCCGGCTTTTACCCAAGACCCAGCGGCTGAGTTTTGTCTTTAAATGGTGATATTTCGTTCAAAAGCTGAGGTTGTGCCGATCGCCCTGCCAATCTGTTGGATTTTACCAACACCACATTCTGCCGACATCCTGCATCGGACATAATTTTTGCTTTTTTCCCTATTCCCCCGGGCTTGTTTTAGCAAAACTTAAATTTTGTTAACTTTTCTTCACTATTCGGCTTTGCCCTGGGAAAGCCAACAGAGGCGATCGGCCCACGGGACAATTCAGGGCGATGGCAGAGTGACAAAAAGGGCGATCGAAGCCAACTCTAGACTTATGTTGTGCTGCATTTGAATTCTATATTTCAAGGGATCGAAACTCGTCAAATCCTTTCCCTGTCTGCCCTAATCCCCGAATCCCATCGGATTTTCTCCCCATCGAACCCTCGAATATCACAGACAATCTCTCGATCGGCAGTTTACCGCTGCAATCTGGCATCTATCCCAGGGATTAGATTTGCCACCACTTGCCCCACATCGATTTACCTTCTCACAGAAATAAGTTTTCGTAATAATTTGTAATAAACAAAGAGGAACCAGCATTGTATAAAGGTTATCAGAGGGTTGAAACGACAGGCGAAAGTTAACAAAAACACTGATTGACAAGGTTTGTCGCATCTCATAAAAGATGTAAAATTTTCTAAGGTTTCTTAAATGTCCGTTGCAATGTCACAATAGTGAAGGTAGCGGAAAGGGAGAGATCGAGCCGGCCAGCGCAGTAGCTGGCGTCAACCTTCAACCCTTGCAGGCCCAACAGCCTGAACAAATTTAACTTAACGGTTTTATACCGCAACCAAACTCAATTAACTCAAAGTAGGAGAGTTCGTTCATGTTTGACGCATTTACAAAAGTGGTTTCCCAAGCAGACGCTCGCGGCGAATTTTTGGCTGCTGGCCAACTAGATGCTCTCAGCAGCATGGTTTCTGACGCCAACAAGCGGATTGACGCAGTAAACCGCATCACCGGTAACGCATCCACAATCGTCGCTAATGCAGCTCGCTCTTTGTTTGCTGAACAGCCTCAGTTGATCGCCCCCGGTGGCAACGCATACACCAGCCGCCGCATGGCAGCTTGCTTGCGCGACATGGAAATCATCTTGCGCTACGTAACCTACGCCACATTTGCAGGCGACGCCAGCGTTTTGGACGATCGTTGCTTGAACGGTCTGCGCGAAACATACCAAGCTCTGGGAACTCCAGGTGCATCCGTTGCAACCGGCGTACAAAAAATGAAAGAAGCAGCGATCGCGCTTGCTAACGACCCCAACGGCATTACCCGTGGTGATTGCAGCTCGCTGATGTCCGAAATCGGCAGCTACTTCGACCGCGCAGCTAATGCAGTCGGCTAAAAATAGCGAGCCCGAACATTTCTTCCTGTAAAGAAGCGAGCGATCGCATTATTTGCAAGCAATCATTTTGGTACAAACAAAACAACATTAGGGAGACAGCAGAACAATGAAAACCCCTTTGACTGAAGCAGTAACCGCCGCCGATTCTCAAGGCCGCTTCCTGAGCAGCACCGAATTGCAAGTAGCCTTCGGTCGTTTCCGCCAAGCAGCAGCAGGTTTGGAAGCAGCCAAGTCTTTGAGCGCCAACTCTGCGCGCTTGATCGACGGTGCAGCTCAAGCTGTGTACAACAAGTTCCCGTACACTCAACAAATGCAAGGGCCAAACTACGCTTCTACCTCAACCGGTAAAGCTAAGTGCTCCCGCGACATCGGCTACTACCTGCGGATGGTAACCTACTGCTTAGTTGCAGGCGGCACAGGTCCAATGGATGAGTACCTGATTGCAGGTATTGACGAAATCAACCGGACATTTGAATTGTCTCCTAGCTGGTATGTTGAAGCTCTCAAGTACATCAAAGCCAACCACGGTTTGAGTGGCGATGCTGCAACTGAAGCCAATTCCTACCTCGACTACGCAGTCAACGCTCTAAGCTAGATTTGCGTGATGCCCGGAAATGTAAGCTGCTGTTAGCTTGAGTGTTAACTGTTGTTTACGATTCCGGGCATCTGCGATCTTAGCGGAGTCTTCCAAATACTTTTTTCAGAACTTTTTAGTTTTTCAAGCATGAAAAGCAGAAAAGTTAGGAATAAAAGCATTTGAAAAAGCGAGACGAGTAGAACTGCGCCCTCGGTGGACGCAAGACGATGCGAAAGCAGTAATTTGTGTCGCTTACAGCCAAGTTTTCGGTAACGAGTATTTAATGTCGAGCGAACGAGTTACCAGTGCCAAATCTTTCCTGCTGGAAGGGCAGATTTCAGTTAAAGATTTTGTGCGGGAGTTCCTGAGTCCGAAACTTATAAAAAAAGTTCGGCAAGCGGAAAACGAGCGAGTCTTTAGACCTTCCATGAAAGCGGCACGGGCGGTTTTAACCGCCGTGAATCTTTCTTGATTTTTCACATTTTTAGCAGTGTAAAAAGGGCTTTTGCCGTTACACTCTATTGTTGGGATGGATACACAGGTGCAAACCTGAGAAGCAAATTCCTACCATATATTAAAGGTACGCGGGGACTCTCGCGTTACCAAGGGCTTAGCCCCTTAAACGCTTGAGGAGCTTGCCCAAAGGCAAGGATAGCAGCCCACCATTTTTTGGTAAGAGGATTGCGCCCAGGAACCCTAGCAATAGGGATATTAAGAACGAAATTTCTTAAGAATCTCAGTCGCGAAGAGCGCTGAGAGTGTCAACGGAAAAAGTTTTTTGAATCGAAGGTTCGGCGGCTAAGTTTTCACCCCAAGTGCGGTGTAGAACTACCGAATATCTCGTGTCTTACGATCGACTTTCGACCCGCTTGCAGCAAATCAACAAACGTGGTGGCAAAGTGGTAAGTATTACCACAGCTTAAAGTTTGTATGTAAAGATGTTTTTTGAAACGTCTTTAGCAAATTAGGATTAATTGATGTGTACATACAAGCTGCGCCGGGAGTGCACCCAAATTTGACACATCTTGGCCTTAGTCCTAAAAATCTCAAGTTCAACCAAGCTTTAAATTTTTGTTATTAATTTAGGAGAAAATCTGGTGGCTATTTCCACAGCAGCGTCCAGACTGGGAACATCCGCATTGAGCGATGCACCTAAGGTAGAATTGCGCCCGAACTACACCAAAGACGACATTGAAACTGTGATTCGTGCAGTTTACCGTCAGGTGCTGGGCAACGACTATTTGATGAAATCCGAGCGCCTGACAAGTGCTGAATCTCTCCTGCGAGACGGCAGTTTAACGGTGCGAGAATTTGTGCGGGCAGTGGCAAAATCGGAACTGTACAAAACCAAGTTTTTGTACAGCAGCTTCCAAACTCGGACGATCGAACTAAACTACAAACACTTGCTCGGTCGCGCTCCCTACGACGAATCTGAAGTAATTTATCACTTAGATTTGTACCAAACAGAAGGCTACGATGCTGATATTGATTCTTACATCGATTCAGTAGAGTATCAAGAAAGTTTCGGTGATAATATCGTCCCTTACTACCGGGGCTTTAACACTCAGACAGGTCAAAAAACCGTTGGTTTTACCCGGATGTTCCGGCTATATCGCGGCTATGCCAACAGCGATACATCTCAACTCGAAGGAAATAACTCCCGCTTAGCTGTCGAATTAGGCACTAACAGCGCTACTGCTGTAGTTGGGCCTTCTGGTGGCAACGAAGGTTGGGCATACCGGTCTTCGACACAAAACGTAACTCCCAGCAGCGGTTTTGGTGGTGCGGCAGCTTACGGTAAAGAAGGGCGGCTTTTCCGCGTTGAAGTGTCGGGCATTCGGACGGGTGGCTATCCCAGGGTGCGCCACAGCAGCAAGGCGTTTATCGTACCTGGTGAGGATTTGTCCTCGCAAATGCAGAAATTTCAACGCTTGGGCGGGAAAATCGCCAGCATTACTCCAATTTAGTCGTTAGTCATCAGTTATTAGTGCTGTCCCCGCTCGCGAACAGTAGTCATCGGTCGTTAGTCATTAGTAAATTTACTAGAGATTAATGGCCATTGGCTAAGGTCTAATAGCTAGTGTAATCCGACTAGATGCAGAAATCAATTTTTTATGATTGTCCGGTTCTGTGCGATCGCAGAATCATTGCCTGCATCATCGTCGGATCATAATTAATAGCAAAGTCCGCTAGAACGGGCGATTTTAATCGCCGAGTTTCCCCAACCCGCGCAGGCGGGTTTCGTTTGTCTAGACGCGATTTCAATCGCCGAGTTTCCCCAACCCGCGCAGGCGGGTTTTGTTTGTCTAGCAGCGATTTCAATCGCCGATTTCCCTAATCACTATGAATTATGACTATGAATTATGATGAATCCGACTCACCACCAGCGGGTGTAGCTGAGGGCGAGTCTTTAACAATAGAACAGGCGATCGCAAATTTGCATTCCCAAGACTACAGTCTCCGCTATTATGCTGCTTGGTGGGTAGGCAGATTTCGAGTCAAGGAACCCGCAGCAATTGCAGCTTTGATTGCCGCCTTGCAAGAAGAATCAGAACAAACAAAAATTGGCGACTATTCCCTACTGCGAAATGCGGCACGAGCTCTAGGAAAATTGGGCGATAAACAAGCCTTGCCGGCGCTAACTCGCTGTTTGGAATGCGCGGATTATTACGTGCGGGAAGCGGCGGCTCAAGCTCTAGAAATGCTGGGCGATCGCGATTCCATTCCACCGCTGATGAAACTCTTAGATGGGGGCGTAGCTGTAGCCCTGCGAGTGCCTGGAAAATCGCACCTCGTGCAGCCTTACGACTCGGTAATTGAAGCTTTGGGTACGCTGGAAGCGACAGAGGCAATACCGCTAATTTCACCTTTTTTAGAGCATTCTGTGGAGCGGGTGCAGTACGCTTCGGCGCGAGCGATGTATCAGTTGACTGGCGATCGCATTTACGGAGATCGGTTGGTAACTGCTTTGAATGGGGATAATTTGCAGTTGAGGCGATCGGCTTTGATGGACTTGGGGGCGATCGGCTATTTACCCGCAGCGCCAGCTATTGCTGAAACTTTAGCTGAAAATAGCATGAAATTGATTGCGCTAAAAGGAGTTTTGGAGCATCACCTCAATCAACAAGTATTACTATCTTTGTCAGATGAAGCTATCCAAGTTATGAACTTAATGGATAGTTTACTTTGAAAAAAATTCGTTCATAACTGCAATAGAATTGCTTTAGCGATTCTTAATTGTCTGGCGTATATTTAGGACATAGCAGATTTCAGGACACAGCGCCGTGCTCTTTCCCTACCCCCTATCTGTATTTCAGGCAGTTGAGAACTACTATTTTCTCCCTTTTATTCGGGTGAACCGATGGCTGATGATTTGATGGAATTAAAAACGAGGCTTTAGGTACGAATTTTTATAAATTTCAGTAAAAATACTGAGGTTTATAGCTGTAGTTGGTGAAATAGCTCGTGTTAAAATAATATTACCATCTGCATAAGTCTTCAGTTAAAAAAGTTTTGGTTTTGACTCCGGGCGATCGCGGAATGCTGCGAGATGGTTGTGTAGCAGCTAGAAGTATAAATCGGGTGATTCACCATGAGCAACGATCCTTTTGAAGTCCAGGTGCAACATTTTGCAGCGCTGAAGTCTAAGTATCAAGCCACAAAATATGAAGATTCATCTCCCTCTAGTCTTCTCTATCTCATTCTGCGAAAAGCTGATTTAGAATTTGAAATTACCGACTTCGAGTGGAATTGGTTATTAGAGCATGAGCTTTTGGAAACAATAGAAGCTATCGAGCAAGAGCCACTACGTAAGGCTGAAGAACCAAGAAAACTAGATGCTAAATTTTCTCAACTCAAGTCTAAGTTCAAAGTAACCAGACATCGCGATTTACGGCTATCCAGTCCTTTGTATCCTATCCTTTGGAAACTTGACTCAGAAAATAAGCTAACTGACTTAGAAGTTAAATACCTGCAAGAACAGGGGCTTACTGAAATAGTTGCTATTGTTGAAGAGATGGCGCGATTTGCTGCACTAAAGGCTAAGTACCGAGCAACTCAATATCCAGATTGTTCACTGGATAGCCCCTTGTATCAAATCCTCAAGCAACTGGATGCAGGAGAAATATTAAGTGATGTAGAGGCTAACTGGCTTGTCAATAACAAACTGGTGGATACTCTCGAAATTTTTGGGCAACAAAAAGCTGTATGGGAAGCTGAATTTGCCCAACTCAAGGATAAGTACAAAGCTAGTGAATACCCAGAAACATCTGCATCAAGTCCGCTCTATCAAGTCCTGAAAAATCTTGAGGTAGATCAGCAGTTGAGCGAGTCAGAACTTAACTGGCTGGAAGAGCATCAACTTAGCGAAACGCTTAATCTTGTTTTGGAGATAGAACAGACACGACACTTTGCTGAACTGAAAGTTAAGTATAAAGCTAATGAATCTGAGGATTCATCCCTCTCTAGCCATCTGTATAAAGTTCTTAAAAAAATTGATTTAGACAATCAGCTAGGTGAGCAGGATATTAACTTTCTTAAAAAGCGTAAACTGACTGAGACAATTACTCTTGCGCTTGACAAATATGCGGCTATTCTCAAGTCTAAGATCAAATCGGGAGAGCAGTTAAGTGAGGCTGATATTGATTGGTTGCAAAAGAATGGACGTGAGGATGTAATTACTTTTGCTATTGACAAATATGCGGCTAGTCTCAAGTCTAAGATCAAATCGGGAGAGCAGTTAAGTGAGGCTGATATTGATTGGTCACAAAAGAATGGACGTGAGGATATAATTACTTTTGCACAAGAAAAGAAATTTGCTGCTCTCAAGGTCAAGTATCGGATTATAGATCGTGATTTCCCCTTCGATCCGTTTTACGCAATTATGGTAAAATTGGAGAAAGAAGAGCGTCTAGATCCTGTGTTAGTTGTTCAGTTAATACAACAAAAACTTTTAGCTAGTCATGGAAGGATTGCTATAGCGTACCACAGGCTTGAAGCGTGTTTCTATGAGCAGGAATATGAGCGCACTGGAAACAAATGGAACTTGCCCAACGCCAGCAGTCATTGGCGCAAGGCAGATGAACCAAACAGTGCATTGAAGGTGACAGAAAATCTGGACTTCGACCAAATCAAAGAAAATAAGCTCAAGTCAGCTTTGCTAACAACGAGGGGCGGTGCTTTCCGAGATATTCATAAACTAGGTGATGCTGAAAAGTGCGCGCTCAAAGCTATTGAGTATCAGCCTCAGAGTCATCATCCTTACACTTTGATGGGAGCTATTTGTTTTGAGCGGAGTCAATTTTCAGAGGGTGAGCGTTGGTTTAAGGAGGCAATTAAACGCGGTGCTGAATCAGAAGATATAGATTCCGAACTCAAGCAGGTTGTCAAAAATACTAAGGATGAGAATAAGCGTCGGCAAGTTGTGGAATATCTGCTTAAAAAAGATCCGCAGCGCTATGCTTGGGCTAAGGCTTATAGGAAGCGTCAAGAGGGTGAGGATGCACAGCGCAAGAATTCCTAGCGCAGGTATGGAGTCGAGTTTTTGGCGAATTCGACTCTTTAACCAAGATTGTCCTATTTCGAGCTGGGGAAGCTTTTCAAGTTAATCACCGCTCCTTACCCACGCAACAAAAAGTTCGATCGCGCGATCGAGCCAACCTACAATTACAATGGTCACGATACATTTGATAAGTAAATGGCATTAGAACTAATTCAATCTGTAGAACAAGCAGATTCTTCCGAGGGCTTGTTAAACGCAGTAAAAGCACTGGCGGCCGCTTCTTCACAAGAAGCAATTCCCACATTAATTACAGTCCTCGGTTACAACAACCCAGGAGCTGCCGTTGCCGCCGTTGACGGGCTGATTCAAATCGGAGAACCTGCGGTACAGCCACTTCTAGAACAGCTTGACGGCTACAATTACGGAGCGAGAGCTTGGGCTGTTCGGGCTTTGGCGGGAATTGGCGATCCTAGGGGTTTAGAGATTTTGCTGGATGCGGCGGCGAATGACTTTGCTTTGAGCGTGCGGCGGGCGGCGGCTAGGGGTTTGGGAACGATTTGCTGGGAACTGATGCCCGCAGAACAAGCTTTAGACGCTCAACTTCGCACTGTGAAAACGCTGCTGCAAGCGTCCCGAGATCCGGAATGGGTGGTTCGCTACGCAGCGGCGGGAGGTTTGCAAGCTTTGGCTGGTGCTGCGACTGTTAAACCGGATTGGTTAGCGGAAGTTTCGGCAAAACTTGAGGAAATAGCCCAAAGCGATGAAACTTTGGCAGTTAGAGCCCGGGCTTTGCTTGCTAAGGAAAAATTGTCATTTGGCTAGGGTTTGGGCGATCGTCTCTTCCAAGTCCCTTTGTGTGAGAGTGGTTAATATAAAGACTTCTTGTACGGTTTTGCCTTGTCTGGCAATGATTTTAAATCCCCCGCGAATGGGTACTGACACTCTTAATGTCATGTGGGGGATGTGTCCTTTAACTTTGTTAATGACGCCTGGGGTAACGGTTTGAATGCCCATTATGAGAGTGAGGCGCTCTAAAATTGGTATCAAACCGGGAAGGTGGGTAGAGTGATTCCAAACTAGGCGGCCTTTGGGTTGTGCCTTCATGACTTTTTTACCAAATCAACATACCCAGTCTAAGTCACCTCCGGCTGGAACCAATTTGATATTCCCTGAATTTATGTATCAGTAATGTTACTGCGGGCGTCATTGGGAGCAAAGCGATGCAATCTCAAAGCGAGATTTTTGATTCCTGGCGCGCGAGCTGAGATTTGAGCGGGCGGAATTGTCTTGTATTTTTTGATATTTTGGGTTGGTAACAGTCGGTTTTTCTAGTTGAGTTGCGATCGCCCCGAGGATTTCTGTCATGCTGCAAGGTTTCTTGAGATAGCCGTCTGCTTTGAGTTCGAGGGCTTTTTCCATTTCGGAGGCTGTCAGAAAAATAAACGGAATGCTGGCGGTGGCAGGGTGCGATCGCAAAATCGCGAAAACTTCAAAGCCGTTGAATTCCGGCATCATGACATCAGACAAGATTAGATCGGGAATTTGGGCGATCGCTAACTCGACACCAAGTTTTCCGTTTTCGGCGCCGACAGCTTCAAAATCGCCCAAGTTCAGAATTTCTAAAACGGTTTCTCGGATTAAGTTATTGTCTTCAATTACTAATATTTTTGGCATTTTTTGTAGCGATTATTTACTTTATTGATATTTTTCTGTTAGAATTTTTGCAGATAAGTTCTACAAATTTCAATAGGGTTATTGCAAAAAACCGTTTTTTACGTGTTTTTACGGGTAAAGTGCGATCGCAGCTAGCTGCAATATCTCATAAATCCGTGGCTGTGCTGAGCGCGAAGCTACTAAAGGGGCGAATTTTACAATTTTCTGGCGATCGCCTAAAATATAACTTGGTATATCACGATTTTTTGAGGAATAAGGATATGTCAGAATTTTTAGACTTTCTCAGACATCAGTTTGCCTACGTTGCCATTGGCGAATTTAAACCAGGAAAATTCAAAGAAGCCGAAGAACTTTTTGGCAAAGCGGTTGCGACTTATGCCACAGGATTTAAGGGAGCATACCTACTGCAATTGCCCAATACAGACAAAGGTATTGCCATCATTTTTTGGGAAAGCGTAGAAGAGATGGCTGCCAATCAAAGCGAATCTTATCAGCAAATATTGAAGCAGATGACGCCTTTGTTTGCAAAAATTCCCGACACTGATGTTTATGAAATTGTCAGTGAAATTAAGCAGAAAAGTGAATAATTAAAAATTTGGCAATCGGCGCGTCATTCCCATTCCCATCGGCGTCTTGCGCCCGACTCCGCTGTAAAGTGCAAAATCTGCTAAAGCGTTAATTTGCTTGACAGCAAGCGGATTGACATCTCCCATAATTCGGTAACTAACCTCGCCGACGCAACCAATAAATTTACTGCGAGAATCCGTACAAACTTCGGTGCGGATATCGAAGAAACTGGGAAAAATAGCTTCTGTGAAAGTAGATTCGATCGCAATTTCGCTATACTTGTTCCAACGATTTGCCAAACTGCCAAACACACTTTCTCTACTTGGCATCGCACTATCGTACACGCCTTGCCGAAAATTAGTAGGAGTGCAGAAGGTAAACGCAATTTGGCGCTCAGTTTCCGAAGCTTTGTCAAACAATTCGGCGTAACTGGAAAAGTTTACCCACGGCTGGTTTGCAGTGGGTTGGCTGACAATGTTAGTCACGTACAAATCTGTCGGGCCCAGATGCCACGGGCGCTCGAAGTTGAGTTGCTGCCACAGTTGAGTTAGGCGATCGAACAAACCGTCATCCAGCAGAGAAATGCGCCACCAAATCGCTGTATTTTCCCCAATTGCTTGCTTGTGTTCCCACTGTAGGGCCTGCAAAATAGTGCGCGCAGCCGGAGGCAAAACTCTCTTTTGTGGCTGTGGGTTGCTAGTTTTGTAAGTTTCTTTTCTGCTTACTTGGAAAGGGCTTAATGTGAAAGCTTTTTCGTTTGATTGGTCGTGCAGGTACGCGCTCAAATCGCTGTCTACAGCACTCACAAGGTTGAGAAATAAGGCGTGGAGATGCCGTCCCGTTAAAAATTGGGATGGGATTGGTGCAACTGGCAGTAGGTTTAAAATCAGGCTGTGAGGCATCTTTTAATTATATAGCTTTTTTCAAAAAAATAAGTTAGGATTTTAGATTTTAAATTTAAGATTTGTATCTATTCACGATGGTTTATGGTAAGGGCAAGCTAGAAAATATTGCGAAGATTCAATATCCGCCGCTCGCAGTAACTTCTGTAGCAGAATACATTGGTCAAGTAGGATTATAACTGAGGTCTTGCACCATTCCCAATTAGCTTTTTAGGAACGGGCTAGAAGCCCATTCCACAAGAAATCCATTCTTTGTGGAACAGGCATCTTGTCTGTTATTCAGAATGGTACAAGATGTGAGATTATAATCGACTTCAAACCCTAGTCAACCATTTTGAATAGACAGAAATTGCATTATCTCCAAAATACCCTGAAATTATCTGCGCTCATCTGTGTTTACCTGCCTGATATTTGGGATCGATCTAAGCAGATGGGTGAAAAAAAATCTTGGTATGTAACAATTTGATAGGTCGATCGCAAATGACAAGCAGATCCACACAGATGAAGGCAGATAATTTCCTCTCATAGTCTATGAAACCACGCAGCTCTGACACTTTTCTCGTTAAAGCAACCCTGCTGCTAGTCAGCACCCTAACCGTGATGGCAGGAGCCACGATCGCCCCTTCCCTCCCAGCAATGCGGCAGCACTTTTCGGCTGTTCCTAATGCCGATTATTGGGTGAGATTGGTGTTGACAGCCCCAGCTTTGTTTATCGCGATCGGTGCGCCGATTGCCGGAATTGCGATCGATCGCTTTGGGCGCAAAGGCTTGCTGGGTTTATCTGTGTTTCTCTATGGCTTCGCAGGCAGCTCTGGCTTCCTGTTGGATCAAATTGGACTAATTTTGCTGGGACGGATGCTCCTGGGCTTCAGCGTGGCAGGTATTATGACGACTGCAACCACGCTGATTGCTGATTATTACATCGGTGCGGCTCGATCGCAATTCCTGGGATTGCAAGCAGCTTTCATGGGGTTCGGCGGCATGATTTTTCTCACCCTCGGCGGCTATTTGGCCGATCGCAATTGGCGGCAACCGTTTCTAATTTACCTGATGGCGTGGTTGATTCTGCCATTAATTTTGCTGGTACTTCCCGAACCCGATCGCCATCAAGATGCTGTTCAACAAACGGGTGCGATCGCCTCTGAGCCAGTCCCGCGGACGCTGCTACTGACAACCTACGGTATTGCACTGCTTACTCAAATCGTGTTTTACATGATTCCGGTGCAAATTCCGTTTTATCTCCAGCAGTTAATGTATGAACGTATGTTTGACCTCATCAACTCCCGCATCTCTGCGAGGGCTAATTTTGGGCGGACTTACCACCAGCTTTTTCCTAGGTCAATTTATTTCACCATTTGTCAGTCAACCTTTGAGTCAATGGGCGGGTTTAGGTACAACTTATGGTCTAGCTGGTGGATTGATGCTCGCAACCGCAGTTATCACTTGTGGAGTCATGCTCCGGTAGTTTCTAGGCTGTGTATTGCGGGTCGATTGAATTCTCATTAATTGGGAAATTTTGATTCCAACCAAAGCTTTTAAAAGTTATTTGTCTGACAATTTACTTACATTAATTTCCGGACAATTTTTAACGTTATGGGTGTATTTTTTAGACAGGCAAATATATGTGTAGGGGCGAAGCATGACCGCAGTAAATATGAGATTATAACTAATAATTTATATGCGGTCATGCTTCGCCCTCTTCAAAACCCAGATTCACCAAAAAATATCTACGCCGCCCTGCCGGACATCTGCGGTTTACCAGCCTTCAAAAATGCGTCCATCAGCCTCTTAGGAATGATAATTAAATAACTTTCACAATTTTGTAGGATGTCGAGTCCGCCCTTTTTGGACGGGTTCTTCTGGCCCATCCCACATCACAATTAAAATTGTAAGTTATTTAATTCGCGAGCCTTAATTAAAATAAAAATCTGAAAGTTAAATCACTGTTTTCTGCTGTTTCGCTGGTTCTCGCTTCCGATCGTGGACGATCGCGCGAATGCCATACTTCGACAAAAATTGATTGAGTTACAACAAGTAATTGTGGCTTGGTTCAACCCACACATCGTACAAGCAGGTTCCTGATACACTATACTATTTGCGTAGCATATTCGCCAGAATCCCCACATGATACCTGTAGCCTGGTTGGTGTCGGGATGGATCGGCAAATTGGTTAGTTTCGCTACATCATACTTGTAGCCAAGTTGGTGTATCCGATGTCACAGTTTTAACTCATTTCTTGAAGAGGTTTTTATGAATAGAGTAGAAGGGAAAGTTGCGGTTGTCACAGGTGGCGCTTCGGGAATTGGTAGGGCGACTTGTCTGTTGCTGGCGAAAGAAGGAGCCTGTGTAGCGGTAACGGATATAGCTGAGAAGGAAGGCAGAGGTTTGGTAGAAGAGATTACCGAAAAAGGCGGAAAAGCAGAATACTGGCATCTAAATGTTACACAAGAAGCGAGCGTTAAACAGGTGGTGTCTGAAGTTCGAGAAAAGTGGGGAAAAATTGACATTTTAGTGAACAATGCAGGGATTGTTGGTATCAATAAACCCACCCACGAAATCGCCGAACATGAATGGAATTCGTTGATGGCAATAAATGTAAATGGTGTTTTTCTCTGTACTAAACACGTTTTGATTTCGATGCTAGAAACGGGAGGTGGCAGCATTATTAATTTGTCTTCTGTTTACGGATTGGTTGGCGGCCCGGATATGCCTCCTTATCATGCCTCAAAGGGAGCAGTGCGGTTGATGAGCAAAACAGATGCGCTATTGTATGCCAAAAATAAGATTCGGGTTAATTCAGTTCATCCGGCATTTATCTGGACACCGCTGGTAGAGAAGTTGTTGGCCGAACAAGGTGATGTGACTGAAGGACGGAAAATTCTTGATAGCTTACATCCGGTGGGACACATGGGTGAACCTGATGATGTTGCTTACGGTATTCTTTATCTGGCATCGGATGAATCGAAGTTTGTTACTGGTTCTGAATTGGTAATTGATGGGGGTTATACCGCTCATTGATAGTTGATAGTTGACAGTTGACAGTTGACAGTTGACAGTTGATAGTTGACAGTTGATAGTTGATAGTTGACAGTTGACAGTTGCACAGTTGATAGTTGACAGTTGATAGTTGCACAGTATGGAAATCAGACCGTTTCCTCAACTTTTTTGCTTGAGATTAGAACTGATATCATGTCCGGTAGATTAGCATAACAAAAACGGTTCGTAGTGCGGAATGCGAGTCCGCTCTTATTCTGCGGACTGGGTGCATCTGGTTTTTGAAGAGGGCGAAGCATGACCGCATATAAGTTATTAGTTATCATCTCATATTGACTGCGGTCATGCTTCGCCCCTACGGATATATTCGCTTGCATTGAGAAACCTTGCTTTTATTCTACTGACTCAAGTCCGCACTACGAACCTTATAGCATTGGGTGCGCGGCACGCACCCTAATTTTAGTGTGCTGTGAAGTTTTAGGCGATCGTGATTTCGGGCGACAAATAAACGTCTTGAATGGCGTTAAACAATTTTACGCCTTCTTCAAACGGACGCTGAAAAGTTTTGCGGCCGGAAATTAAGCCGCAGCCGCCTGCGCGTTTGTTGATTACCGCCGTGCGAATTGCTTCAGCAAAATCGGTTTTTCCCGAAGCACCGCCGGAGTTGATTAAACCCATCCTTCCTGCATAACAGTTGAGGACTTGATAGCGGGTTAGATCGATCGGGTGATCCGTCGTCAAATCAGTATAAACCCGCTTGTCGGTTTTGCCGTAACTGTGACCGCTAGCTTTAGCAACAGCTTCGTAACCGTTGTTGCACTCCGGCAATTTTTGCTTGATAATGTCAGCTTGAATTGTCACTCCCAAGTGATTTGCTTGCCCGGTCAAATCAGCGGCTGTGTGATAATCTTTGTCTTGTTTGAAGATATCATTGCGGAGGTAGCACCACAGAATTGTTGCCATTCCGTACTCGTGAGCGTGGGCAAAAGCTTGACTCACTTCTTGGATTTGCCTGGTCGATTCCGGGGAACCAAAATAAATTGTGGCTCCGACTGCAACGGCTCCCAAATTCCAAGCTTGTTCGACGGAAGCAAACATTATTTGGTCGGATTGATTGGGATAAGTTAGCAGTTCGTTGTGATTGAGTTTGAGAATGAAAGGGATTTTGTGCGCGTATTTGCGAGATACGCTTCCTAATACTCCAAGAGTTGTCGCGACAGCATTGCATCCTGCGGAGATTGCTAGTCTGATGATGTTTTCGCTGTCAAAATAGATGGGATTTGGTGCAAAAGAAGCGGCCGCTGAGTGTTCGATTCCTTGGTCTACTGGCAGGATTGATAAATAGCCGGTATTTGCCAAGCGTCCGCTAGAATATAGTTGCTGGAGCGATCGCAAAACTTGAGGAGAGCGATCGGTTTGAGCGAAAATGCGATCGACCCAATCCGGGCCCGGCAGGTGCAACAAATCTTTAGAAATTTTTGCTTGATGGGTGAGCAAGTCTTCGGCTTCGTCGCCTAGCCAAGATTCGATCGCACTGGGAACTGATAGTGTAGCTGTCATGCAGATTTACCCTCTCAATTTCAATGGCAGGCTGATGATTGCAGACATTAGCCTTACTGATATTGTAACTGAAAAATCTTTTTTTCCATCCTGGCAACGATCGCCTGAATTTTTAACAACATTAGCGACAACAGCAACTAGGACGCGCTACTCTGTAATTAAGCTGGCAGTTCCGCCCGATAGCTGCTGCCTGCGATCGCCGATCGACTCACAACTCCTCCATCACAATGTCACACACTTACTTTGATTCTGAAAACAGCCACAAATCCTTCGAGATGCCCGGTGCTAGGCCCCACTACAACCCAGATCGCCCCGGACAAGTAGAGCATATTTTCCTCGATTTAGTCCTCGATATTCCCAAACAAAGTTTTCGCGGCACTTGCAGCATCCGCATAAATCCAGTCCGCAGCGGTATTGACAAATTAACCTTAGATGCTGTCAACCTGAACATTAAATCTGTCAAAGTCGGGGAAACCGAGCAGAATTTTGACAGCGACGGCGAAGTGCTGCAAATTCAACTGCACGAACCAACAACAGCTTACGAACCGATTACAATTGCGATCGCATACTCGGTCGAAAAACCCCAGCGCGGCCTCTATTTTGTCGGGCCAGACAAACACTATCCCGACAAACCAACACAAGTTTGGACTCAAGGCGAAGACGAAGATTCTCGCTTCTGGTTTCCCTGTTTCGACTATCCCGGACAGTTGGCAACTTCCGAAATTCGCGTGCAAGTTCCCAGACAACTTTTTGCAATATCCAACGGCGAATTAGTTAGCACAAAAAACGATGGCGACGACAAGATTTATCACTGGTCGCAAACCCAAATCCACCCGACATATTTAATGACCTTAGCAGTCGGAGATTTTGCTGAAATCAAAGATGAATGGAACGGCAAACCAGTTAATTATTACGTGGAAAAAGGCCGCGAAGCTGACGGTAAGCGCAGCATGGGCAAAACGCCGAAAATGATTGAATTTTTCTCTAAAGCATTTGGCTATCCTTACCCTTTTCCTAAATACGCTCAAGTCTGCGTCGATGATTTCATCTTCGGCGGCATGGAAAATACTTCGACAACTTTGCTAACAGATAGGTGCTTGTTAGATGAACGCGCCAGCCTGGACAATCGCGGTACAGAAAGCTTGGTCGCCCACGAATTAGCTCACCAATGGTTCGGCGATTTAGTCGTAATTAAACATTGGTCTCATGCTTGGATCAAAGAAGGCATGGCTTCCTATTGTGAGGTGTTGTGGACTGACCAAGAATACGGCAAAGAAGATGCGGCTTATTATATGTTAGGTGAAGCCCGCAATTATTTAGCTGAAGACAGTTCTCGCTACCGCCGCCCGATGGTGACTCACGTTTACCGCGAAGCGATTGAATTGTACGATCGCCATTTGTACGAAAAAGGCGCTTGCGTGTATCACATGATCCGCGCCGAGTTGGGCGACGAACTATTTTACAAAGCAATTCACACTTTTGTGCGCGATAACGCTCACCAAACTGTGGAAACGATCGATTTGCTAAGGGCGATCGAAAAAGCTACCGGTCGCAATCTGACATTTTTGTTTGACCAGTACGTTTATCGTGGCGGTCATCCAGATTACAAAGTTGCTTATTCCTGGGACGGCGACAGCAAATTAGCCAAGGTTACTATTACCCAAACTCAGGTAAAAGACAACAAAAATGGTAACGGGAACAGCAAAGATGTCTTTGACCTAAAAATTCCGCTCGGCTTCGGTTACAAACCAGAAAAAGATGCAGATGAGCGAAATGCTGCTAATATAAAAACTTTCACGGTTCGAGTTCACGAACGCGAGCAAAGTTTCTATTTTCCCCTAGAAGATAAGCCCGCATATATCAGTTTTGATGTCGGCAATAAATACCTAAAAACAGTTGCTCTAGAGTATGGAGTTGCCGAACTTAAAGCTCAGTTACAGTTCGATCCAGACCCGGTTTCTAGGATTTACGCCGCCCACGCTTTGGCGAAAAAGGGAGGCTTGGAAGCTGTGAAAGCGCTGTCAGAAGTTCTCAAAAAAGAGCCGTTTTGGGCTGTGCGGGCGGAAGTAGCCGGTCAGTTGGTTGATATTAAACTCGACCAAGCTTTTGATGGTTTAGTAACTGGTTTGAAGGATAAAGATGCTCGGGTGCGCCGTGCGGTGGTGAATGCGCTGGGTAAAATCAAGACTCACGAGACTTATAAGGCGCTGAGGTCGATCGTTGAAAAAGGCGATGACAGCTATTATGTAGAAGCGGCCGCAGCGAGTGCTATGGGTTCGATCGCAGGCGCGAATCCCGACGAAAAACCCACGGACGAACAGGTACTCAAAGAGTTAAAATTGGTTTTGAAAGAGCGCGAGGGCTGGAATGAGGTTGTGCGATCGGGTGCTATTTCCGGTTTGGCGCAAATGAAAACTTCGGAAGATGCGCTCAACCTGATTTTGAAATACACAGCCGTCGGTACTCCGCAAGCTTTGCGCTTGGCTGCAATTCGCTCTTTGGGGACAATTTCGACAGGTCAAACTAAGCTCAATTTGGAACGGATTTTGCATCGATTGGCAGAACTTTCTAAAGAGACTTTTTTCTTGACTCAAGTATCTGTTGTTGTCGGTTTAGGACAGATGGAAACTCGCAAAGCTATCAGAATTTTACGTTCTTTAGCTGACCAAACTCCAGACGGCCGCGTCCGCATGATGGCTGATGAAGCTGTGCAAAGAGTGCAGAAAAATGCTGGTTCTGATGCAGCGGTGAAGCAGTTGCGCGAGGAGTTAGATCAGGTTAAAAAGGACAATCAAGATTTGAAGAGTCGGATGGAAAATCTGGAGGCTAAGGCGAAGAAAGATTAGTTCAACAGTTGACAGTTGACCGCTTGACAGTTGACAGTTTGAGAGCGACCTCTACCTAGAAGGAAGAGGATTGGAGTAATGAATAGTCTGATTTTAATTTCTCCCTCAAAGACTTGGGGCTTTCAACCAATTCTTTCTGTTCGGGCGACGCACCCTACCAGCTAACAGTTACAATAATTCTAGCATTAGGTATCCTGGAAGACATTTTACCAGCTCAACAGCAGCCATCTATTTTGTGGATGAATTTGCCAAAAGTCTCGAAACGCCGTTAGTTGTGTTGGGTGCAGTTTGCGATTGGCGATCGCCCTGTTATTAAAATAATCTTATTTTTTAGCTGTATTGCCTTGAAGTTTGGTATTTTAAGCACAGGTAAAATCCTACATATTTCTATTTCTGACTTAGTTATTGTCTCGACTGAGAGCGCAAATAGAACTTAAGCAATCCCACTCAATAAATAAACCGGGCTTTTTTTATGAAAAAATAGCTTTCAGCAATTATTTTTCATAAAAGGAACTGATTTTGCTGTATCGGTGGGTAAGTTCTAATAGATAATCGGGGTGTATCAACTTTTTTGTTTTGAATCTTCAACTGTCAATCAAGTTGAAGCAGCCTTTGCACCCTAAAGATTGCATAAATCATGAGTACAAGAACTATTGTATTGGTAGAACAATCGGCTGTCATTCCCTACCGCATTCAAAACGGACAAATTGAAGTAATGGTGATTACTTCTTCAACGGGTAAGCGTTGGGTGATTCCTAAAGGGTTAATTGAACCTGACATGACTCCTCAAGATTCTGCTGCTAAGGAAGCTTGGGAAGAAGCAGGTTTGTTGGGTAAGGTGTTCCCTGATTTGCTGGGAACTTATGAGTACCAAAAGTCTGGCTATATTTGTCAGGTAGAAGTATTTTTACTGCAAGTACAAACTGTTCTGGAAAAATGGCCGGAAGCTAGCTGTAGAAAGCGACAGTGGGTAACTATTCCGAAAGCAATTAAGCGGGTTAATGAACCGGAACTTAAACTTATTCTTGCTAATTTACCGAATCGGTTTTGCTGATTAAAAGGTTCGTAGTGAGGACTTTAGTCCTAATTAACTAACTCAAACATAGAGAAAGGTCGGCTCGCATTTGGGCCAAGGTACGTAGTTGCGCTTCAGCGCTCTTTCCTAATCTTATAAAGAGCGCTTTCATCGCAACTACGTACCTAATTTGTCTATCGCACTACAGTCGGAAAATCAATATTCCGGTGTAAATGGAAAGGACTGAAGTCCTCACTACAAACCTATGATATCGGTGTGAAAAGTTTTACCTCAAGCGTTAGCTGACAGAAAAGGAAGGCTTTCGGCTAAGTTATCCTTGACTTCAATGCCCTGTTTTCTTGCCCAAAACTGGCTTAAGAAATGAATTTGCCGCAAGCCAACAATTAAATTTAAACCTGGTACAAACATCCACCAAACTGTTAGCGGTTCTTTAATTCCTTCTTGGCGATAAAGTTCGTTAACTGTGTTATAAAGTTTGAACTGCACGATGTAAATCCAAGCAATTCCTACGAAGGAAAACCAACCAAACCATCCGGGAACGTCGGGGTCGAATATCCGCAAAGCTTGGGGGATGGCTACTCCTAAAACAAAGGGCAATAAGCAAAGTGTCCCCGACCAACCCTTGCCGTTATAACTCCGCAATTCTTCTTGAATAATCCATTTGTACCAGCCGTAATATAGCAGCAAGCTGACTCCAGATAGCAAGATTACTCGCCACAAAATGCGTGGCTTTCCTAAGGGTTTTTCGGACATTTTTAGATGTAAGATATGAATGGCTTTATTGATTATATTAACATTTGTTAATTATTGCAAAATTGCTTCTCGGATCGATCGCGCGGTAGCAGGGGCCAGCAGAACACCATTGCGGTAGTGGCCGCTAGCGATGAAAACCTTGCTGTTACTGGGAAGCGCTTCGATAATTGGGGCTGGGCGTCCTTCGGGGCGCGGGCGCAATCCCGACCATTTTCGGATGATTTCAGCTTCGGCTAAGGCTGGACAAAGTGCGATCGCCCTTGCCATCACTTCCTCCAACATCTCAGCATTCGCCTGCACTTCCCCGCCGTTTTCGGGAAACTCTACCGTCGCCCCCACCCAACATTCTTGATTTGCCAAAGGTACAATGTGAATGTCATCGCAGGTAATTACTGGCGCAAAATCTGGGTTTCCCAAGGGATTTTTCAACCGCAAATGCAGCGCCTGTCCCAACACCGGGCGAATGTCCACCAATTGATTTAAGGATGCAGTGACAGCAGCAGTACCTAAGCCAGCAGATACAATTAGTCGATCGAATTTTTCAGTAACAGGCAAGATGCCTGTTCCACAAGATATTAAGTTTATTGTGGGGTTGGTACTATTTTCAGTAACAGGCAAGATGCCTGTTCCACAAGATAGGGAGTTTGTTGTGGAACAGGCATCTTGCCCGCTCTTGATGCCTTGAACTTCTACCCCAAACTGAAAATTAACTCCATTGAGCTTAGCAGCATCAACCAAAGCTAAAGTTAAAGTAGTTGGATCGACTTGCCGGTCTTGAGGCGAATAAATCCCAGCAATTATGTTATGATTTAAATCAAGATGAGGGCAAAACTCGCGCACTTGTTCCACCTCCCAAAGTTCTAATTTCCAACCTTGAGACTTGCGAGTTGCTGCTAGCTTTTCCCACTTACTTAAATCTTCTCCTTCCGAACACAGCAGCAAAATTCCCTGTTTGTTAAATGGAATTTTCCGCCCCGTAGCTGCTTCCAATTCAGGAATCAAAGTTTCGTAGCGCTGAAGGCTGGTTTCCCTTAAATGCCAATTTCTGCCCTTAGTTTTGTGGCTGATAACTCCCATCAAAACGCCGAGGGCTGCACCTGTAGAACCTTGTACTGGGGGCTGTTTGTCGAATACAGTGACTTTTAATTCGGGAAATTTACTTAGTTCAAAGGCGATCGAAGCCCCGACAATACCGCAACCAATAATTGCAACGCGAACCATTGAATTTTAGATTTTAGATTTTAGATTTTAGATTGTACAGAAGAATACCGGGCGGTTAGAAACCGCGGCTACATAAACGAAACCCGAGCTCAGAGGGGTTGAAGAACGGGCAGTAAAAATTACGTTTTGCGTTATTTTCTTCAGTCCACGGAGGTGGACTTCGTGTGTGTAGACGCGGTTTCAACCGCCGTGGCAGTAAAAATTACGTTTTACGTTATTTTCTTCAGTCCACGGAGGTGGACTTCGTGTGTGTAGACGCGGTTTCAACCGCCGTGTGTGTGTGTAAACCAGGTTTCAACCGCCGTGTTCGTGTGTGTAAACCAGGTTTCAACCATACGTCCGATCTGCGCGACAAACTAAAGCGATTAGGCTTTAGGAAGTAGCTGCAAGAAAGTATCGAAATCCTTCACAGCTTTGCTATAACTAGCGGTGATTTTGGCATTGTCAGCCATTTTAGCAGCGTTATCAATCTCTACCAAATCAGCAAACAAACTCTTGGTCAAATCCATAGCTTGCTGTTGAGATTTCGGCAACAAACTGCCCGACACGGTTTTCATGGTGCCGCGCAATTCGCCGAGAGGCCCGTGAATGTAAGTTTTGGCATCAATCCAATTTTTTTTCTGAATTAGGGTTCCTAGGTTGTTCATGCGCGATCGGAACTCTGTCAGAGTAGGAACATAGCGCTGAATCTGTTGGATCTGGGCTGCTGTGTAAGTCGTGGGAACTTTTGCTTCGACACTGCTGCAACTAACCAGAAATGCCATCAAAAATGCCATCATCAAGGCAAAAAAGGAACGGGGACGAGTCATAGCGATTTTAGACTTTAGATTTTAGATTTCTCGTTGCGGGCCGGCACCGGGACACCGCCCCTACTTTGCACCGAGAGTTAGGTACAAAATATTATTTTACCTCCTTTTGGCGCAGAAAAGTTATCAGAGCACCGCCAACTTTTTCTGACCAATGTTCTTGAGGATAATGGGAGACTTCTTCTAGGGTGACTAACTCGGCATTTTTCATGGAATTGACTAATTTTTTAGCTGGTTCAACACTCAGCCAAGGGTCGGTTAAACCCCACACAAATAAGGTTGGGCTTGTCCATCCTTGTAAGCCGGATTCAATTTCTGCCATTGACTTTGGCAGTTGAATGTTGCGGATGGTGTTCATTAGCGATCGCCCTGCATCCGAGCTCTTCAAAAACGGGCGTCGGTAAACATCTAAATCCTTGTCTAATACCCTGATGCGACTTCCGCCTTCGAGGGTTCTGTCCACCAAAAGTGGGTCTTGCGTCAGCATATCGCCAATAAAAGGCAGCCCCAACTGCTGCATTTTCCAAGGCAATTTGATATCTGCTGAAATTGGTGTATTTATAATGACTAAACGATCGATCTTATCGGGGTTTCGTAAAGCGTATTGAATGCCGGCAGATGCTAAAAATCCTTGGACGACTAGGGAAACTCGGTCTACTTCTAGGGTTTGAATAAAGCCTGTGAGGGCGTCTACAAAGGCATCGGGAGTATAAGCAAAGTCGCGTTTGTCTGGTTTTGTCGATCGCCCGTAGCCCACCCAATCCGGCGCGATCGATCGAAATCCACTCGTCGCCAAATCTGGCATAATCGCAGTCCAGGTAAAGCTTTGGGACGGTATACCGTGCAGCAGCAACACTGGTGATTTATCACTTTCGTTTACCGGATTTGCTTCCCGATAAAACCATTCCAGTGACCCTACTTGAATTGTTTTCTCATCAATTGGCATTATTTTACTTGTTATTTATCAAAGAATAAGGCGGGTATTCCCCGCCTTACTTACTTAATAGTTGGGTACGCACAAAGCACCATTAGTCTCAACAATTGCCTAAAACCTTTTGTATCTCAGGTTTCTATCTAAGTCTCGATCCCCCTAAATCCCCCTTAAAAAGGGGGACTTTAAGAATACTCTTGTTCCCCCCTTCTTAAGGGGGGTTAGGGGGGATCTAGGCTTAATAGTAAGGCAGCAGTCTGGCACTACACAAGACGTATTTGTTGACAATGATAACTGAGCGCCTTACCCAACTCATGAAAGTCCAGCTTAGAAATTCATTTCAGCAGCTTGAACTTTTTCCACCTGTTTCTTCTTGAGAACCAGCATAATTTGAGCCAACATAGTCAAAGCTACGAAAGCCATCAATCCTGTAACTCGATTGGCACTTTGTAGCACAATTTCTACATCTTTTTGACCGAAACCACCCACATTAGGATTGTTCGTCAAAAGTTCGGCGGCTGCAACTGTTTGTCCTTCAGTAACAATCAGTTCTGGGCCTGCGGGAATTGTATCAACAACCGCTGCACCTTCTGCTGGTTGAATTGTCACTTCATAGCCACCATCTTCGGGTTGAGCAATTTTAGAAATAGTGCCAGCTACTGAGGCATTATAAACAGTATTGTTGCTCTTGGCGCCAGTAGGATAAACCTGACCGCGACCGCGGTTTCCGCCGACATAAATTAGATATTTGCCGTAGTGAACTGACTTGTCAGTTGCGGGATTTGGCGACAAAACTGGGAATACCAATTCTTTGTATTGTTCACCAGGCAGCGGGCCCACTAACACAATATTTTCTTGGGTTTCGCTGTAAGGTTGGAAGTAAAGATCGCCGACTTTTTCCTTCATTTCTTCGGGAATTCTGTCAGCGGGAGCAATCTTGAAACCTTCGGGTAACATCACAACTGCGCCTACGTTCAAGCCGCCTTTAGTACCGTCGCCGGTAACTTGCTGCACGCTTTGATCGTAGGGAACTTTGACAATTGCTTCAAAAACTGTGTCAGGTAAAACAGATTGGGGGACTTCTACTTCAGTCGGTTTGGCACCGAGGTGACAGTTGGCGCAAACAATTTTGCCAGTTGCTTCGCGGGGAGTAGCGGGTGCTGTTTGCTGGGCCCAGAAAGGGTAAGCGAATGCTGCTTGGGGAAGTGCGATGTCGCTACTAAGAAAAAATCCGGCGGCGGCGATCGCAATTAAGGCAGTTTTGGCGATCGTCCTGGCACTGCGGCGAAATATCGCAGATAAGTTAGTTTGTGGCATCAGAGTATTCAATCTCAAAGGTTCAGACAATTTAGTGATTAGTCATTGGTCATTAGTCATTGGTCATTGGTCATTGGTCATTAGTTATTAGTTATTGGTTATTGGTTATTGGTTATTGGTTATTGGTTATTGAAACTAACTGCTAACCACTAACGACTAATGACTAACTACTAACTACTAACTGCTAACTAATGACTAATAACTATGACCAGGTAGGTGCTTCGCCGGTGCGGAAATCTGTTTCTTTCCAAGGGGTAAAGGCCACCTTGTCATCTGCGACAGTGGCGTGGGCCAAGGCGAGAGATAAAGGTGCGGGGCCGCGTACCACTTTGCCCTCACTGTTGTACTGAGAACCATGACAAGGACACATAAACTTGTTTTCGCTAGCATTCCAAGGCACGACGCAACCTAAGTGAGTGCAGACTGCGTTGATGCCGTATTCGGCGAGAGTTAAGTCTTTTTGCACCACGAGATAGGTGGGGTCGCCTTTGAGGCCTTGGGCCAAACTGCGATCGCCCGCAGGGTGCGAAGTCAAATATTCGCTAACGATGATGTCGTTACCCAAGGCATCTTTAGCTGTCACGCCACCGCCAACAGCCCCACTCGACGGAGGAACAAAATATTGGACAACGGGATAAAGTGCGCCCAGTGCCACACCTGTGACTGTACCGAACGTCAGCAAATTCATAAATTGGCGACGCCCCATATCGGGAACATCGGGATTTCCAGCAGAAGTTTGAGCCATGACCTGCCTTTACGGTTTTAAGTTACGTTTGTTTGTGAGCCAACTTGTACGTGCAGACAACTCGGACTATCGGTGCTAATCTGCTCGCACAAATTTGAGGCAGCGAAAATTCCTTTTAAGAATGCGCCTTCCAGCCTTTATTAGAGTATTATTACATTTTTTGAACTTTGTCTTTTAATGTTTAACAGATTCACTCAGGAGCAACCATGACGGGCAAGGATTTACACCAGCTACTCCTAGAAAAATGGGGAAAGTCTTACGATATCAGATTGCGGCGGACGCGGGGCAAGATTTTTGTGCAGGTGATGTGGAAATATTTGGAACAGGTGTCTTTTCCGATGACGGAGGCTGATTATTTCGAGCATTTGGACGCGGTGGCGAATTACCTCAACGGCTGGGGCAGCACCGAACAGGTGAGAGAATATATTGTCACTACTCGCGATCGTCCGCGCTTGGGCAAAGCTGTCAGCGTTCCCCTGGATTTGGGCGAAAGAGCCTCGGAGTGGTTGCTTGACGAGTTTTGAGTCATTAGTCATCAGTCAATAGTCATCAGTCATCAGTCATCAGTCATATCCGAATGATACCGGAGTGCGAGCGTTCTGCTCGCTGCAAGGGAAACCACAACGGTCGATCGCCCCTTCGCAGCTTGTAAAGTTTTGTGTCTGGGCGGGGCTGGATTTTTTAAGTTGAAAGTCCCAAAAATCGTCAGGCAAATTTGTCAGCCAACTTGCTGGCGGTGAGAAACTAAGCTGTCGCGCAGCTAATTTTTGCAGTTTATTTTATTCAAACTCTGATGTGGCGGGCTTTCCGGCGCGAAGACTGCTGTGGGATTTAAATGTCGCAACAGCTTCTGGAGTTTTTTTAATTTTGGGCGATCGGGCTTCTAGCTGACCAAAATCATCGGAACCAATTTCTGTCAACACTTTCACATACAATGAGTCTCAGATATCTTGTGAAACTTAGGAGAATGTTGTAATGGGTGTTGCAGTTGGAATGGTTGAAGTCTTAGGATTTCCCGCTGCCGTAGAAGTTGCAGACTCAATGGTGAAAGCAGCCCGAGTTACTTTAGTTCGCTATGAAAAAATAACCCGTGCTTACTGGACAATTATAGTTCGAGGAGATATCTCTGAAGTGCAAGCAGCCGTTGCTGCTGGAATTGAATCAGTTAAAAAGGTCGATGGCGGAAAGTTGCTATCGTATCACATAATTGCTCGTCCCCACGAGAATCTCGATTACATTTTGCCGATCGGCTATACGCCTGAAGTAGAACAGTTCCGAATGTAGACAAAGTTTTGACAAAACTTTGGTATGGAATTTTAACTTTTAGTAAAATATAGAGGCGCGGGCGATCGCACCTCTATATTTTTATTGCCTGTTTATCCATCTTTTTTTGCTGCGGACACAAGTAATGTTGCAGCAGTTGGGTATGATGCGACATATTTGGTGGAAGCATAAACAAGTTTAATAAGTGCTATTTATTAAATTAATCAATCATAACGCATTATCAATATATCTGCGGTTGTTAAATTAACATGAGAGTGCAATTTAGTGTTTTTACTGCTCTTCGGAAAGAAAATTGGTTGAAAAAATTCCGTATTTTTACGGTTCCAATATGAAGGCATTCCTCCTAATACATATTCAAATAGCTGAGAAGTGACTTTCAACAAGCAATGCTAATTGATGTGAGCAAGCATTTTTTCTAGTTTATATTGAATTTCATCATTTTTAGAGTCCTGGCATTAAATAAAGTACAGAAAATAGTTACTGTTAATGAAAACTTGGGGCATATAAAGGGTAATAAATATGACAGATTTTAATTGAAGTGACAACAATACAGTGGAACAAAAGGGTATTGATATAGAAATCTGGGAACCCGAATTTATAGTCGTGCCAGTACCGAAGAACAGTACGAATGCAACTACATTTGTACAGATTCATATAGAAATTACTAATAATATACCAAGATTGTTTCCTTTCATAGATAAATTTTTAACGCCCGAACTTTTTACTGTTGACCGTAAAGAAATACGCCCTCAAAAAACGAGCGATAGACCAATAGCAACTAACTATTACAAGGGTATAGCAATTCCCCAAAATAGAGCTATAGTGCGGTCTTTTATGGCAAAGCTGTTTTGGCAAAATAACTGCCTGCAACTCCAAACGAGTCTTTTTTCTACTACCACAACCATTATTGGGCCTGAGAAAATTTATTTGTTTCAACCTTTACGACTAGGAACTTACCAGCTTCGATTCATCTACTTAACTCCGGGCGATAATTTCTTATTAGAAAATTCACCAGGGGAAATAATTAGAGTAGAAGAAAGTGAGAGAAGTTTGTTTGCAAGTCCTGCGATTAATTTACGATTTATTGAACCTGTGCCGCATCACAACAATCGAGTAGAAGTCGATAGTATGTGCTTTGAAACGCTAGTTCCTGAGCCAAGCTTAAGAGTTCCACTAACCGCATCATCTGCGAAAATTCCCGTACAGATTGGGATGAAAATTACCAACAATACCTCAACTCCTTTTCGCTTTATCTTATTTGATACATTGATTCCCCAACTAATAGGATAAAATGGTATGATACCTCGCCTAGACTGTGGCGGTAGTCTGGGATGGGTTATTCCTCAAGAATCCGACTTACAACTTGTGAAACCAGGAGAAAGCATTACTTTATTTCTCAAAGCTAGCCTTACAAGGCAAGCAAATAATCTGTTAAGCCTGATAGTTTCAGGTGGAGGTAGATCCTGTTCGAGGTTTAACGATCTCGCCTTCGGTACATACCAGATTCACTTAACATACAGATCCCTCACAGAAAAATTAGAGTTTTTATGTGAAGACCTCTGGATGGGAATGGTGAATACACCTTTTGTGGAGTTTAGGCTGATTCCGCCTTAAAGTGAGTCAAACGAGGAGGAAGAGAGAAACAGATGGTTTGCTGTATCTCCTAAATAATCAATTTGGTCGATCGTGGAAATTTATACACCTGTATCTATTAACAGCAATACAGTTGAAGTAGATGGCATTCACTTTCAAATTTTCATGCCAGATCGTGTCTTGACAATCCCCTCAAATAAGCCCTATGCTACAACTCTTGTAAAACTCGCTCTTCAGATTACGAATAAAACGGCAGCCTCGTTGCGCTTCCAATAGTTAAATAAAACGTTACAGATTCTAGGGAAATATGGTAAAAAACTGCGGTGAATTGTATCGATCGCTAATTTTTGGACTAAGCATTCGAGAGAGCCGTTCTACTGCTGGTAGTAGGGAAAATTGGTCTAAAAAAGTTCAGTATTTTTACGCTTAAAAGATTAATAGATTTGTCCTAATATATATCGTCAAATAGTAATGAGTCACTTTTAAAAAAGCAGAGCTAATTCATGTGATTAAGCATTTTGCCTTGTTTTTATTGGCTTTAATCCTTTCGGGTGTAATCGAACTGAGCCATAAGTCCGCAGGAGGGACAACGCCCTCTGATATAGGAATAACCAGGGTGGCTGAGTTGAAATCCGCTGAAATTGATGGCATCCGCTTTGAAAGCATAATGCCAGAGCCTGTATTGACCCTCCCCAAAAAACAACCTGACACTTCTGGTGTAATCGCGCTCGGCCATGTACCCAGATTGTTAGCTGGGGGTGTTGATGCCCAACTGGGGAGGGCAACTGAATTGACATCCTTTGAATCAACACATAGCAATGTAGTTGAAGTAGATGGTATCCATTTAGAAACTGTGGTGTTTAACCCGATATGGCCAATTCCAGCCAATCTGCACGGTGCAAATACCCCTGTGCAATTTGGTGTCCGCATTACCAACAAAACATCAGAGTCTATTCGCGTCCCCTTGGCGCTTAGCTTTGGTCCAAAGATTATAAAAATGGATGGTCAAGAATTAAAAATAGCCAACAAGGTAATTTCATCTGATCCACCGACCTTAAACAAACCCCTTTGTCCGTCAATCAAACCTGGAAAAAGTGAAACTTTCGTTTGGAACTGGATACTTCAGTGGCAGAATAATCAGCTTCAGCTTGAAGGTACTAATGCTCAAGGTGCCCCTTGGATTTATGAGCCTCTCAGTCCTGGCGTGTACTCGATTGCTTTAGAGTATGATGTCCGCAGCACAATAGTACGACTCTGCGAACTAATAACGCAAGTACCAAGGACAGAAGAAAAAATCTGGGTAGGTCGGGGAACTACTCCCTCAAAGAATATCAGCTTAGTCCACCTTTGAACATAAATTGCTGCAAGATTGCCATTATAAGATACTTCCAACAAAGGTTGATAAATGTTAGATATCTACTTTATAGAGGATAAAAAAATGTCATTACCCAGATATTCCCTGTTTTTATTTGTAACACCTTTGCTTGTGACACTAACAAGTCAAAAATGCGAAGCTTTCTCTATTACACCCGTAGGAGGCGGTGCTATTCAAAACTATGTGCCAGAAGTAAAATACGATTCTGGACGAGGCAAAGTCTTTCTCAATCCGCTGTCGGGGTGACAAGTCGCCTATAACGCTGATAGAATAAGGCTCATAGCTCTTATGCCTTGTTGATAATTAGGCAGTTTATGTGGAGATAAAGACATTAATTCAACAACAACCAGCCAATCACTAAACATCGAATCGACCCATGATTCACCCCAAAGTCCAATATAAAAAGTGCTATGGCGTGCATATTTTCTGTGACTTTCTG